>CAVSCV010000017.1:0-410223 GCA_963726545.1 uncultured Acidimicrobiaceae bacterium
CGGGTGAAACAATCACTCGTGGCGATCTTGGAGAGGGAGGGTGGAGACAGATGCCAGCACGCCGACGAAGACCACATGATGATTCTGCGACGTGAACGGCGCTCCTCGATGCTGCCGAGGCGCTCATGCTCGAGGAGGGGTACGCGGCTGTCAGTTCTCGACGGATCGCCAGCAAAGCGGGGCTTCCCAACGCCATCCACTACTACTTCGAGACGATGGACGATTTGTTCATTGAGTTGTTCCGGCGGGGAGCCACTCGAAGCTTGGCGCGACAAGAGGAAGTGCTTGCCTCGCCTCAGCCGGTCTGGGCATTTTGGGATCTGTTATTGGACCGCTCGAACGGAGACCTCAACACTGAGTTCATCGCGCTGGCCAACCACCGCAAGGCAATCCGAGCCGAGATCGCCGAATCGTCTCGCACTTTCCGGCGCGCCCAACTCGCCGCGCTCGCTTGCGTCATCAAGACACCCAAATCCGCTGATGCTTCGAGTTCCCCCGAGGCCCTCGTTCTGCTCCTTAGTGCCGTCTCTCGTTTTCTCATCACCGAGAATGCCTTCGACCTGGACATCGGTCACGCCGAGGTCCTCGAATTCGTTGAACGCTGCATCCGGGCCATAGAAGGCGATCGGCTCTCTACGCCCTGACCAGCTCAGCGCCAGGACACACGGTTGTGTTTCGTCACTTGACGAAATAACCTGATTCCGGTGTGTCGGGCAGCGCCGTGAGCGACAGGGACAAGTGAGGAGCGAGCGATGGTGACTCGCGAGGAGAACGAGCTGATCACCCGCGTCGAAGGCGACGCCCCGATGGGGAAACTCATCCGCGAGAACTGTTGGATCCCGTTTGCCCTCTCGGACAACCTCGTGGCGCGAGAGGCGCCGACGGCCGTCCGACTTTTGGGCGAGAATTTCGCGTCCTGGCGTGCGCCTGACGGCCGGATCGGGTTTCTCGCCGAGGCATGTCCCCATCGACAGGCATCACTGCTCTTGGCGCACGTCGAGGGCGATGGGCTTCGCTGCATCTATCACGGCTGGAAGACCGACGTGTCGGGCGCGGTGGTCGAGGCACCGACCCAAGTCGTCCGGCATGACCGGTTCTGCGCCAGCATCCAGGTCACCCACTTCCCGGTGCACGAGGCGGGGAACATCGTCTGGGTGTGGCTTGGCGGCATCGATCCGCCTCGCTTCCCAGACCTCCCATTTACTGCCGAACACGGGAATAAGACAGCGGTGACCTTCTCGGTCCTTCCTGTCAACTGGCTCCAAGCGCTCGAAGGGGGCCTGGACTCTGTTCACGCGGGGATCCTTCACCAGAGCTGGACTCGCAAGGTCATCGACGAAAAGAGTGATTCGATGGACGAGGGCAAAGCGGCAATCGCCTTCACCAAGGTCCCGACTTACGAGGTGGGCGAAGCCTCCTTCGGGATGCGGGCCGCCTCGCTGCGCAAGCAAGACGATGGAAAGACATACGCCAGGGTGACGAACTTCTTCTTCCCGCTCGTGATCGTTGCTGCCACCGGCTTCATCGACAGGTATCACGTCTTCGCTTTTGCCCCGGTCGACGACACCCATCACCTCTTGTTCTTTGGGAGCTATGGCACAGCGCCGGTGTCCCAGAAGGACTTCGGAGCGGTACGGGAGGACTTCGACCCGGACCCACGCAACTTCTCGACGGTCAGCGGTGACCGAGCCAATCGCTGGGGCCAGGACCGAGCACTCATGGACGCTGGTCACCACTCTGGATTCGATCGCAGCGTGGTCGACGAGGATTCCGTGGTACAGGTGAGCATGGGGCCGATCGTCGACCGCTCCAAGGACAATCTCTCGGCCAGTGACGGCGCCGTCGCCAACGCCCGACTTCTTCTTCTCGACGCGCTTGCCGCCTACGAGAGGGGCGAGCTCCCTCCGGGGAGCGCGCGAGCTCTGGGCACCGTCCGCATTCCGGACCCGTACGACGCCGTCCTCGGACCGGACGAGTCGTGGCGTGACTTGGAGCCTGACGATGTTGGTGACGCTTTGTGAGCGCCCTCGTTGTCACGCCGACGTTGAAGACGATCGGCGCTGAGGTCACCGGTATTGAACAAAATGACCTCCTGCAGGACGAGTCGATCGTTGCCGCCGTCATGGACGCGCTCGAGGAAAACGGTGTCCTCGTGTTCCGCGACCTCGATCTCGGTCCCGAGACCCAGGTTGCGTTCTGCCGGAGAATGGGAGAGCTGGACTATTCAGAGGGCCACCACCCCGTCGCCGGCATCTACCGAGTCACGCGGGACGCCACCAAGAATTCATCCGCTGAATACCTCAAAGGCACGTTCCATTGGCACATTGACGGATGCACCCCACTCCACGGTGAGCCACCTCAGAAGGCGTCGGTCCTGAGCGCCAAGGCAGTAGCGGAGTCGGGCGGAGAGACGCAGTTCGCCAGTACCTATGCAGCCTTTGAGGCCCTCACCGATGACGAGAAGGAGCATTTCGCCTCGCTGAGTGTCGTCCATTCTCTTGAAGCGTCGCAGCGGCTGGTCTACCCAGACCCCACGCCCGAACAGGTACTGGGCTGGCGGGCCAGGCCGACGTCGGTCCACCCCCTGGTGTGGACACATGAATCAGGGCGCAAGTCACTGCTCATCAGTGCCCATGCAGACCACGTCGTTGACATGACTCCCGATGAGAGTCGAGCACTGCTCGACGAGCTCATGGACCGAGCGACGAAGGACGAGTTCGTGTACAGCCACCGCTGGTCGATCGGAGACACCGTCATGTGGGACAACACAGGTGTGATGCACCGCGCCACTCCCTATCCGGCGGGTTCACCCCGCGAGATGCTGCGGACCAACATCTTCGGCACTGAGCTGATCCGGTAGGAGGGAGAGTCATGCCCAGGGGCTACGTGATCATGACTGAGGTCATCCACGACCCGGCGGGGATGGCCGCTCACGGAGCTGTCACCTACGACTCCCTCGTCGAGCACGGCGCCAAAATGCTTGTCGTCGACGCGGATTACGAGGTGCGTGAGGGAACCTGGGAAGACGGCAGCCGGCTAGCCATCATGGAATTCGAGTCGCCGGAGGTCGCTCGGCATTGGTACGAGTCCGAGACCGTTCAAGAAGCGCACAACCTTCGCAGGGCCGCCGCCGAGTGCAACGTCCTCATCGCTTCCGGATTCGTTCCGAAGAACCCGGCCAACTTGCTTGTGTATCCCTCGCCGGGAGCCGGTGAAAAAAGGCGAGGCCTCCCCAGCGAAGCGGTCGGCGCCGCTCCCGGTCGAGGTCGCATGGTGGGACGGCGGGTCGTGATCGTCGGTGCGGGCCAAACCGACTTCCAGCTTGAAGATCAGCCCATTGGCAACGGTCGAGCCCTGGCAGTTCTCCTCGCCCGGGAGGGAGCCCATGTCGTCGTGGCGGATCGAGATGAGGCTTCGGCCGATGACACCGTTCAGTTGATCCGGGCAGAGGGTGGCATCGCCGAAACCCTGGTGGCCGATGTTTTAGAACCGAAGAGTATCGAGGAGATGATCACTGCCGCGAAGCGTCAGCTCGGCGGCATCGACGGACTTGTCTACAACGTGGGTATCCCTGGACCGGTGGGCTTTGAGGAGAACACCCCCGAGGCATGGGACATCACGTTGGACGTAAACCTTCGTGGAGCCATGTTGACCGCTCGTGCCGCGCTGCCCGTGATGGAGCCGAGCTCATCGATTGTGTTCATTTCTTCGATCGGTGCTGTGCGAGGTATCGGGCGGATGATCGCGTACGATGCATCGAAGGCCGGTCTCTCTGCTTTGGTTCGAGCCACGGCGATCGCCCGAATGGATGACGCCGTCAGGGCGAATATCGTGATGCTGGGGATGATCGACACGGGAATTGGCCGTGACGGTGATCGCAACATGCCGGGCAGAGAGAACATCCCAGTTCCGCTTGGGCGCCGGGGTACAGCCTGGGAAGTGGCTTACGCCTCGCTCTTCCTGCTCTCGCACGAGTCGACGTTCATCACCGGCCAGACCCTGGCCGTCGACGGCGGCCGGACAACGTTGTCGTAGTGGCACGCTCCCGGAAAGAACGTAGGCAATGAGGAAGCCCGACGGTGGTGAGGTGTCTGCTCTCGTCGGAGAAGCGTCTGACGACTGTCCAGAGATCCTCGCGACAGGACGGACCGACGTCACAACCATCTATACGTCGCTCTCCAAGCGGCACCCTGACGGCCTCGACGCGGACTATCTCGAGTGGCACTCACTCGACCACCGGCCCGAGCAGCACCGTCTGGCTCAACTCCGAGCCTCGTTCCGGATGGTCTCAACCCCGGCGTGCCGAGCCGCACGAGCAGCGAGCCATGAACGTTACGACGAGGCCGACCACCTCCAGAGCTACTTCTTCACGAATCTCTCCGCCATGAACAGCTTCAACGAGCTGAACACTGCACTTCGAAATGCAGGGCGGGCCCCGTACCTGTTGCCGCTAGTCGAACGCGGTGTCTACCGAGTCGATGGGATCGCCGCCGCCCCCCGGATCAAGGTCGGCGCCGACGTCCTGCTCTGGTGGTCCGCCAAAGGGGTCTACTTCATGATCGAACGCGGCGGGACTCCCGTGGCCGACCTGCTCGACGTCCCGGGCGTAGGTGGCGCCTGGTGGGGACGGGCAGAACCACTGGAACCCCCCTTCACCACCCGGGACAATTCAGGCCTTCATGCCAGCTATCTCTTCCTCGACGACGAACCTGCCGAGGTGGCCGAGCGCCTTCGACCTCGACTCGAGCAGCGCTGGTCGACATCTGGCAATGAGCCACTTTTGGCAGCTCCCTTTCACAGCGTGGCTGCCTACGAGTGGGATCGTTACCTGCCCTGACTTCAGACGGCGCCGGGCAAGTCGCACTGATCCGTCGAGATCGCCCGAAAAGTTGCCCGAAGGTGTCGGTGGGATCCCACAGAAATCCCGTGCGTCCAGCAGCTCGGGGCGCCATGACTGCAAAGGAGCAGCTCATGACGTAACCGAGCGACAAGCTCACGACGACCAGCCGGTGCAAGTCCGGTCCGGGGAGACGCCAAGGTCCCCGGTAGTGAAACCCCCGGGGTCGGCCGAAATGCCGGGTCCGAAGCGGGGTGGAGCAACTTGGCGGTCCGCAACATGAAGTGAAGCTTGCAGCGTCGTTATGTGGCCTGCGAAAGCAGGGGAAAGGGAGAGCCGAGCTCATGGGATTTGGGCGAAGGCCACGGAAGGCACCTCAGATCTTGGAGCGGGTGCTCAAGAACTCCCCGGCGCATGGAGCGTGGAACGTCAAGCAGGCCGTCGTGGGAACTGGAGAGGCCCTCCTCGGCCCTCGTCCTGCGGGGATGCGGAGTGCGTCTGTCTATAACCGGCGAACCCGGGAAGTGACAGGCAGCCGAGAGGGAGTCGGAGGGGGTCGTAGTAGTGATGACGGGCGGGACAACACAACCCGCCCCGAGCGAAGGACCCCTGCTTCACCGATGCACGTAGAGGATGAGACGGAGTAGGTCAGTGTCAGAGCGACTAGATCAGCCAACCGGTGCCGACGAAGACGGCGACCACCAGACCCGCACTCGGGCCAGAGACGTCGCCCGCGACGAAGGCGTCAGTAATCTCCAAGCCCTCCAACGCGTGCTCTACCGCAGTGCCAAGCAGGATCCAACACGGCAGATTCCACGCCCTCTACGACAAGCTCACCCGCAGTGACGTGATGTGGCAGGCGTGGGTCAACGTGGCCACCAACCACGGTGCGCCCGGCATCGACGGGGTCTCTATCGACTCGGTCGAAGCCGGGGGGACAGAAGGGGTCAGATCCTTCCTCGACTCGCTCGCCGCAGAGGTGAAGGCACAGAGTTATCGCCCCCAACCACTGCGACGGGTGAACATCCCCAAGGCCGGGCAAACCTGGGGAAACCAGGCCGCTCGGCATACCCAGCCCTCCGTGACCGGGTGCTCATGAGTGCGGCGAAGCTGGTCCTCGAACCAATATTCGAGGCCGACTTCAGCCCGGCCAGCTTCGGTTTCCGACCGAAGCGGTCAGCTCATGACGCACTCGAGGTCATTCGCCAGAGTGCGAACTCAGGGGCGCACTGGGTGCTCGACGCCGACATCAAAAGTTGTTTCGACGAGATCGACCAGGACGCACTCATGGTCCTGATCGAGCGCCGGGTCTGTGACCGGGCGATGTTGAAGCTGCTGCGGAGTTGGCTGCGGGCCGGGATCATCGAAGGAGGCGTGTACTCGGACGTCTCGTCGGGAACCCCACAGGGTTCTCCGATCTCACCGTTGCTCTGCAACATCGCCTTGAGCGTCCTCGACGAGGAACTGACCAAGGCGAGACGCCAGACAGGAAAGCTCATCAGGTTTGCCGACGACTGGGTCGTCCTCTGTCCGACAAAGGAGCGAGCCGAGACGGCCCGCTCCATTGCCGAGACGGTGCTGGCCACGCTCGGGCTGCGCCTGCATCCCGACAAGACCAGGATCGTCAACCTCACCAGAGGGGCAGAGGGCTTCGACTTTCTTGGGCTTCCACAATCACATGTGCGAGTCCGTGAAGTGGCCCGGCCGTTACTACCTCCAGAAGTGGCCGTCGGAGCGGGCCATGGCCTCCATCAGGGCCAAGGTCAAGGAGATGACCCAACGGCGATTCGCCGGGTCATCGCTCGACGCCGTGGTGGATCGGCTCAACCCCGTGCTGCGGGGCTGGGCCGGCTACTTCCGACATGGAAACTCATCGAAGAAGTTCGCCATAGTCAACAGCTACGTCCACCAACGGATGGCGATCCTGGCCAGCAACAAGCACGGACTTTCCGGGCGCAACTGGGCCACCCGGTTCAACTACGGGTGGCTCACGAGCCTCGGGATCTACCGGCTGAGTGGAACGGTGGATTACAGGACTGCGCATGCACCGGGGTGAACGGTGTCGGGAAGCCGTGTGCCGGAGAACGGCATGCACGGTTTGAAAGGGGGCCGCTGGGGAGGTTGACGCCATGCTGCGGGGGCTGCTGGTCCCGGGCCGGTGTGCTGAGAGATGCCACCACCATGGCCTGGTCGGGACCTCAACCGCAGCAGTGGAAGCTGAACCAGCGGCCTACCTCACACGGATTCAGGATTTTGTAAGGAGTCGGTTTCCATTGAGACCCTGGGATGAGTAGTTGCTCGATGAACAGAGGGTCCCGCCTACACGGGGCACTGTCGTGGCAGATTCAATCTTGGAAATTTTGTGGGCACATCCCGGGGCGGTTCACAGTGTGATGCTGGCCACCTCGTAGGCGGCCTGCCGCTCGGAGGTGGGTACCGATCGGTCGACGGCCCACGACATGCTGTCCGAGCGTGTCTTTACGTGTCTTTACGGTGCGGGAAGGAGAGGGACCGTGAGAGAACCTGAGGGAATCGCAACGCAGCTACCAGGCATGTCCTCGGAAAGTGCCTGGTCAAGAGGCCGGGAACTCCACATTCGCAATGTAGAGGCCGAGGGTTCGAGTCCCTTCACCTCCATCAAAGGCCCAGGTCAGAGGGCCAAAGTGGGATCCTCAGAAGTTCAGATTCTCCGACGTGTCTGTACGTGTCTTTATCGGATCACATCCCGAGCGAATTGGCCCATGTGAGCTCGTCACGTTGGCATCAGTTACACGGTCCCGTGTGGTGACGAGCTCAGAACCTGAGGAAATCGAAACGCCACTATCAGCGATCTCGTCGGAAAGAGCCTGGTCAAAACGCTGAGAACTGTACGTTCGCAATGAGGCCAAAGGGTTCGAGTCCCTTCAGCTCCCCAAAGTGTCATTGTGCGAAACCGTCGGGTATGGTCGTGACGCGTATGGGACGCCTCCAGGTCCGCGGAAAGGGCTGAGCCCACCCATCGACAGAGCAGCACTTGTGCGTCGTTGTTCACGTTCTTCCTTTCGACCGGCTTCGCGGACCGGCTGGTAGCGAAAGGAGGCTGCGATGGCAACGGCTGCGCTCCCTCAAGATCCTGACCTCGGGCAACTCCGCAACCAGGCACGTGAGCTAGAACGTGCGGTTCGCGGCGGCGAGCCGACCGCGCTTGCCCGGGTGTCTCGCTGGCACCCCGAACCACCGGTGCCCGACAGGTTTCCGCTGACCGCGGCCCAGCTTGTACTGGCCCGCGAGCACGGCTTCGCTAGCTGGGCCCGTCTACGCCGTTACGTCAAGATCGTGACCGACCGTGCCTGGACCCCCGGCAAGCCCGCTCCGGCAGACGAGTCGTTGGCCGATCGGTTTCTCCGATTGGCTTGCCTGACCTACAGCGACGACCAACCCGCTGATCGCGCCGCGGCCGCTCAGCTTCTCGCCGAGCATCCCGAACTTCCCCGACATGACCTGTTCGTCGCGGCCGCGTGCGCGGATCCGACGGCGGTGCGCCGGCACCTTACTGCGCGACCATCCGCTGCGACCGAGACGGGTGGGCCGCATGGCTGGTCGCCGCTGCTCTACCAGGCATACGCCCGCCACGACCCGCACGTCGAGCGGGCGGCCACGCTGGAGACGGCCCAGTTGCTGCTCGACGCCGGCGCGGATCCGAACGACGGCCGGTTCTGGCACGCCCTGCCCACCCCATTCACGGTGCTCACCGGCGTGCTCGGCCACGGCGAGCACCGCCAACCCTGGCATCGGCACGCGATCGCGTTCGCCCGGCTGCTGCTGCAGACCGGGGCGGATCCGAACGACGGGCAGACCCTCTACAACCGCATGTTCGGCACCAACGACGACCACCTGGCCCTGCTCTTCGAGCACGGCCTCGGTCGCAACACAGCCGGCCCCTGGCATCGATTGCTCGGCGAGGCCCTCGAGTCACCGGCTGAGATGCTGCGGGTCCTGCTGGCCTGGGCCGTCACGCACGACCAACGCCAACGGGTCACCCTGCTCGCCGAGCACGGCGTCGACATCGTCAGCCCATTCAGCGAAGGACGCGCCCCCCAGCGCCGTACCCCGCTCGAGGTCGCGCTCACCAGCGGCCATCGAGAGCTGGCGGATCTACTCACAGCGCTGGGCGCCCGGCCACCTCGACTCAGCGTGGCCGACGCCTTCGTCGCAGCCGTAATGGCCGGCGACGCCGACGCCGTGGCGCGCACCGCTCCCGACGTTATCGAGGCGGTGCGACGAAAGCGGACTGGGCTCGTCACCTGGGCCGCGGCCCAGGGAGCGCCCACCGCGGTCGAGCTGCTCGTCTCGGTGGGCTTCGACGTGAACGCGCGTGGCCGAAGCGACGTTGCTGGCAACCAGCCCTGGCACACCGCCCTGCATGTTGCGGCCGAGAAAGGTGACCTCGTCCTCGTCCGGACGCTATTGAATCTGGGCGCCGACCCCAACATTCCCGACAAGCATTACCAGTCGACGCCTCTGGGCTGGGCGCGCTACTTCGACCAACCCGCGGTCGCCGCCCTGCTCGAACCGGCAACCCGTGGCGAATCCCCCACTGGCAAAAATGATGGGGACAGCCGAGGTGGGTAATGTTGCGGCTCGCCCACCGACCGAGCTGAATGGAGGAGACCATGGTCAACCCGATTCCTGACACCTATCCCCGGGTGATGCCGTATCTCTATATCGATGGGGCGCAGGCCGCCATCGACTTCTACACCGACGTGCTGGGCGCCGCTGTGCGGATGACGATGCCCGGCCCCGGCGGCAGGATCGGTCACGCCGAGCTGGGTATCGGGGACTCGGTGATCATGCTGGCCGACGAGTTCCCCGAGATGGGAGTCCGTGGGCCGAAGTCGGTGGGCGGCACACCGGTGGCTATCCATGTGTACGTCGACGACGTGGACGCCACGTTCGAGAAGGCCCTTGGCGCCGGGGCTAAAACGCTGCGCCCGGTGGAGGACAAGTTCTATGGGGACCGGGGAGGGGAGTTCGAGGATCCTTTCGGTCATCGATGGAGCATCGCCTCTCACATCGAGGACCTCACACCGGAGGAGATGGAGCAACGGATGGGGCAGGTGCCCGGCTAGAGCCAGCTTCGTCAGCCTGCCAACCCAGGCCTCGGCACCCCCACCGCCGAAGCCTGGCTCACAGACGATCGCCGAATCCTCGTCGGGCGACCGGGTTGCGCGGTGGCAGGAGCATCGGCAGGCCGTCTACCTGGGTTGGCTTTGGACACGGCGGCCGAGCCCATCACGTTCTGGTGGGCTCGGGGACGCGGGGTGCTCCTCGATTCGCTCTTACCGTCGTCACCTTCGCATCGCAATGGTGCGTTCAATGGAACGGCCCCAAGAGCACCTCGTCCGCAGGGCTGAGCCGTTCCGGGGCGGTCTTCGCCTGGTGCCAATAGGGATAGATCAGACGTGGTGCGCTGGCCTTGTCCAGCGTGGCGCGCTCGTCTTCGGTGAGCGTCCACTCGGCCGAGCCGAGATTGTCGGTGAGCTGTTCCTCGGTCCGCGCCCCGATGATCACCGAAGTGACCGCCGGGCGCCCGAGCAGGTACGCCAGCGCGGTCTGGGCGGGGGACTTTCCGCGAGCGGTCGCCACCTCAACCAGGGTCTCGACAATGTCGTACATCCGACCCTCGTCGTAGACAGGTGGTTCGCCCCAGGACGTCGTTTGCCGCGCACCCTCGGGGCGGTCCTTGTCCCTGCGGTACTTTCCGGAGAGCAGGCCACCAGCAAGCGGGCTCCAGGTCAGGATCCCCATCTGCTGGTCGACGGCGAGTGGGATGAGCTCGTACTCGGCGTCCCGGTCGAGCAGGGAGTAGTAGATCTGCTGGGTCACGTAGCGCTGTAAGCCGCGGCGCTCGGAGATGCCGAGCGCCTTCATGACGTGCCATGCCGAATGGTTCGAGCACCCGATGTAGCGGACCTTCCCCTGGTGGACGAGGGTGTCGAGGGCGTCGAGGGTCTCGTCCATCGGGGTGACGCCGTCCCGTTCGTGCACCTGGTAGAGGTCGATGTAGTCGGTCTGTAGGCGCCGGAGACTCGCCTCGCAGGCGTGCAGGAGGTAACGACGCGACAGCCCGGCATCGTTCTGGCCGTCACCCATCGCATAGCGCGCCTTGGTGGCGAGGACAATCTGGTCACGGGATCCCTTGATGACCTCTCCGACGATCTCCTCGGACCGGCCATCTGAGTAGACGTCCGCCGTATCGATGAAGTTGACGCCGGCATCGAGCGACCGCTCGACCATGCGCCGGGCGGCATCGACGTCGACCTCTCCGACCATCGCGAACTTGCCGCGACCGCCGAATGTCATGGTGCCCAGGGCGAGCGCCGAGACACGCACTCCGGTGTAGCCGAGCTGGCGGTACTCCATGTCTGTGGCTCCTTACCTCGGTGGGGTGGTCCTTTCGAACCATGGTCTCCGAACGGCACTGTGGACACCGGGCCAGATGACGCAGATTGTCTCCGTCAACGCTCGAGCTCCACCCTGCCCGCCATGACGCGGCGACGGTAATCCGCCACCATGAGCTCGGTCAGCTGCTCAATCGACGTCTCCTCTACGTTCTGATCGTAGGTGATGCGTCCCTCCTGCATGACGTTCAATCGGTCGCAGAGCTCGAAAAGGTGCGTGTAGTTGTGGTCGATCACGATCATTGAGACATCGCGATTGTGTGACAGGTCCTTGACCAGCTCTATGACAAGAGCAGATTCCTTCGCTCCCATAGCGGAGAGGGGCTCATCGAGGAGGAGTACCTTCGCCTCCTGGCGCGTGGCTCTCGCCAACGCGATGGCTTGTCGCTGGCCGCCGGAAAGCGTCTCGACAAGCGCGTCGACGCTGGGAATGTCGACCTTGATGTCGCTGAGGTACTGGCGGGCCAGCCGGCGCATCTCATTGTTCCTCAGCCACTTGATCCTCCCGAATCTGGTCAGCTCACGGTTCAAGAAGAGGTTCTGGTACACCGTGAGCGCAGGAACCAGCGCCAAGTCCTGATAGACGGTCTCGATGCCCTGGGCACGTGCTTCCTTTACTGTGCGGAGACTCATCTCTTTGCCCTCGACGAAGATCCGCCCAGAGTCGGGGCGCTGGAAGCCGCAGAGGATCTTCACCAGCGTGCTCTTGCCACTTCCGTTGTCGCCGACGAGTCCGAGTACCTCGCCGCGCTTGAGGTGGATGTCGATGCCCCGCAGAACGATGAGGGGGCCGAAGCTCTTCGTAATCCCTTCCGTCCGAAGGATGATGTCGGTCTCGTCCTCGTCCGGTTTACCCTCGTCGGCCCTGAGGCCGGCACCACTCGCCGGCACGTCGTGTGTCTCGCCGTTGCTCGGCTCGATCGTGTCAGTTGGCCGCGTCTCGTTCATCTCCGCACTGTCCTCACCGTCCACCGTCCGAGCTGGACGTTGACCGCCATTGCAACGAGGATCACGGCCCCTTCGACGAGGATGAACCAGTTCGCGCTGATACCGATCAGATTGAATCCATCTTCGAGAACGCCAAGCACAATCGCTCCGATCAGGGTCCCGAGCACCGTGGCCTTGCCACCGGTGAGGGCTGTTCCCCCTATGACCGCGGCCGACACCCCACTCAGCATCTCGTTCAACCCGGGTGCCGCAGGATCAAGGCTCCCAATCCGGATCGCGTCAATGATGCCGATCATGCCGGCGAGGATGGCCATGATGATGAAACACCAGACCTTCACGTGCCGCACAGGGACTCCGGCCTCGGCAGAAGCGAGCTCATTGCCGCCCGTCGCTGTCGTGTGAAGCCCGAATCGTGTCCCCTTGAGCAGTGCCCAAACGAACAGGACCATCGCCAATCCCCACAGCCCCTCTGACCAATTGCTGATGCCGAGGACCCGGCCGAAGCTCCCGGTCGTGCCGACCATGTCAGCTTGGATGTCGTTCGACACGATGAGGACGAATCCGGCGAGGACGAAGTTCGTGCCGAGCGTCGCCACGAAGGAGGGGACGCGAAGCCCGACGACGACCATCCCGTTGAAGAGGCCGATGGCGACACAGAGCAGCAATGAAATGGCGATCCCCCACCCGAGCGGGAAGCCGTGTTGCTCGAGCAGCACGACGAACCACGGCGCGGTGAGATAGACCTGCCCTGCGGAGAGGTCGATCTCAGCGAGGTCGAGGAGCAACACTTCGCCGGCGCCGATCACCGCGATCGGCGCGGTGTACTGCGCCATCGTGACGATGTTCGTATACGAGTAGAAGGCTGAATTTCTGATTGAGAAGTAGACGATGAGCGCAACGGCGACGATGAAGATCGTCATCTCCGGGCGTTGAAAGATCACATCCGACACCGACCGGAGCCGTCCCCGCTCCGCATAGCGCGGAGCGGGGATCAGCCCCTCGTCAGGTGTCGTGTCGAGCACCGATCAGACGGAGATGCGTCGCCGGAGGCTTGTAGGCCGTCGCCTTCGAGGTGCTTCCTTCGAACCGTGTCGTTGTTCTTGAGGTACGGAGCGACGTTCGTCTTCGTCACGAAGCCGAGGCCGGTGTCCGTGTCGGATGGCTTCAGCAGACCGGCCGAGATGTTGTACAGGAACAACTGGATCACCGGTACGAAGCCCTGCAGGTAGGCCTGCTGGTCGATCGTGAAGGCGAGCTGACCCTTCGACACCCCCTGGAGCACCTGGGTGCCCACATCCCATCCGGAGCCGAGTGTCTTGCCCGCCAAGTTGTTGTTCGCGATGCACTGGGCGACGGCAATGGAGTCACCGGAGTCGACCGCGTACATGAACTTGACGTCCTTGTGGCCTTCCCACCACGCCTGGACGGCCGTGGTCTCCGCTGCTTGGAGCGCGCCACCGGCAACGGTGGCTGTCTGCATCCCCGCCGCTTGAAAGATCGGCAGGGCCCCGTCGATCCGCGGCTGGATGTTGCCCGTCCCGGGAGTGGCGATGACCATTCCGATGAGGCTTCCCTTCGGAATGAGCTTCACGATCTTCGCTGCGGCCGCAGCACCGGCAGTGGTGTTGCTCTGCCCGATGTAGCACATGCGGTTGTTCCCAGGCTCGTCGGCGTTGTAGGCGACGACCGGAATGCCGATGTGCAGCGCGCGGTCGACCGGGGCTATTGAATGCCGTCGGGTCGATGAGCGTCGTCGCGATGCCGTTCACCTTCCCGGAGATTGCGATGTCGATGGCATTGACCATGTCGGAGGTCGCCGAAGTCGTCGAACCGGTCCACTGGGGCTTCGGAATGCCGAGGATCGAAGCGGCGTCCTGCAGCCCGTACTGGGTGGCGGTGAAGAAGGTGTTGGTGGTCACGTGGTTGACGAACGTGAACTTGTAGGCGGGGTGCGAGGCGAACATTTCCATCGACTCATCTCTGAAGCTCTGCGCCGCCGCTCCACGTTCGGTCAGCACTTCCATCATTCCTCCGAGGAGGGGGATGGATGCTGCGGCTGCGCCGACTTGCAAGAATCGACGCCTCGAGACGTCGTACTGCTTCGGGTCCACCTCGAAAGGCTCAGATTTGCCCATGTTGCCATCCCCTTTCCGGGAGTTAACAGATACGTATCGATGCCCAATCGAATTCAGGCCAGGTGTGAAGGAGACGCATAGGAGAATTGGTCCCAATTCTTCTGCCTGGCACGAGGTCGTCGAGCGGATGGCTCGAATCGTCGGTCAAGGTGATTGGCGAGATGCAATCCTCACTGATGCCCATTGCTCACGTCGGACCCAAACGGCACCTCCACCCCACGCAATCAATTCCAGGCCCCTTGCGGTCCTGTCGATCGCCATTCGGACTGTAGCGACGTTCGAGTGGCCTCGGCAACCAGTAGACAGTCGCGAGGCATGGAGCAAAGATCCTTTGTGGCTCCTCGCCGTTGTAGGTCCTTTGTCAGAGGGAGGGTCGGCCCCGGACACGTGAGACAGTCCACATCCGCCGCCGCTCGTAGCCGACCGCCCGCACCGGCCGTCTTCGGTTACAGCTTGAAGACATCGGCGCCACCTACCGTCGCCTGGGTGCTCCCGCTCTGGAGGACTCAACCGGAGCGGGTGTCTTCTACGGGGGACCAGCCTCAGAGGCGCCCGCGCTGGGCGGCAAAGACGATTGTGTCGTTGGTGGAGGAAACTCAGCCGGCCACGCCGTTCTGCACCTCGCCAGGTATGCAGGACGGGTCACTCTCGTCGTTCGTGCACAGTCACTCCAGGCGAGGATGTCGCGCTACCTCATCCAAGAGATCGTGTCCACACCGACCTCGATGTGCGTACCTGTACCGAAGTCGTCGGTGGGAATGGTGAGGACGCCTCCAACAGCTGGTGCTGCGGGAAAGCACCGGCGAACACGAGACGGTCGCCGCTGACGCGCTTTTTGCGTTGATCGGTGCCGATCCCCACACCGATTGGCTGCCGCGGCAGATAGCGAGAGATCCGAATGGGTTCTCCTTACTGGCGAAGAGCTATCGGAAGCCTCTAACTGGCCGCTGGATCGCCGACTTTACTCACTTGAGACCAGCATGCCCGGCGTGTTCGCAGCGGGCGACGTGAGGCGCTCTTCAGTCAAGCGCGAGGCTTCCGCTGTGGGAGAGGGTTCGATCGCAATACGGCTCGTCCAAACGCTCCTCGCCGACGAGCGGCTGGATGTCGTCGGAGTAAGCAGCCGAGGTACTGGTCGCGCAGCTGATCGAGCGTCCTTCTGGGCAACTAGGCACGGATGGCGGGTCCGTGTGCACCGGATCAACGCCGGTGTCCGCGCACTGCGAGAGCTGTCGATCGGATGTGAGTAGCGATCCATGAACAGGCCCACCACGTGTCGGTCCGAAGCGTGTCTTTACATGTCTTTACGGTGCGGGAAAGGGAGGGATCGTGAGGCACCCTGAGGGGATCGCAGCGCTGCTACCAGGAATGTCCTCGGGAAAGGCCTGGTCAAGACACTGAGAACCACCCTCCCGCAATGTAGATGCCGAGGGTTCGAGTCCCTTCACCTCCATCAAAGGCCCGGGTCAGATGGGCGAAGTGGGATCCCCAGAAGTTCAAATTCTCCGACGTGTCTGTACGTGTCTTTATCGGATCACATCCCGAGCGAATTGGCCTCATGTGAGCTCGTCACGTTGGTATCAGTTACACGGTTCCGTGGGTGACGAACTCAGAACCTGAGGAAATCGAAACGCGACTATCACGATCTCGTCGGAAAGAGTCTGGTCAAAACGCTGAGAACTGTACGTTCGCAAGGAGGCCCAAGGGTTCGAGTCCCTTCTGCTCCCCAATGTGGGATTGTGCGAAACCGTCGGATATGGTCGGTGGGGCGTATGGGACGCCTCCAGGTCCGCGGAAAGGGCTGAGCCCACCCATCGACAGAGCAGCACTTGTGCGTCGTTGTTCACGTTCGTCCTTTCGACCGGCTTCGCGGACCGGCTGGTAGCGAAAGGAGGCTGCGATGGCAACGGCTGCGCTCCCTCAAGATCCTGACCTCGGGCAACTCCGCAACCAGGCCCGTGAGCTACAACGCGCGGTTCGCGGCGGCGAGCCGACCGCGCTTGCCCGGGTGTCTCGCTGGCACCCCGAACCACCGGCGCCCGACAGGTTCCCGCTGACCGCGGCCCAGCTTGTACTGGCCCGCGAGCACGGCTTCGCTAGCTGGGCCCGTCTACGCCGCTACGTCCAGGTCGTGACCGACCGTGCCTGGACCCCCGGCAAGCCCGCTCCGGCAAACGAGTCGTTGGCCGATCGGTTCCTCCGATTGGCTTGCCTGACCTACGGCGACGACCAACCCGCTGATCGCGCCGCGGCCGCTCAGCTTCTCGCTGAGCATCCTGAGCTTCCCAGACATGACCTGTTCGTCGCGGCCGCGTGCGCGGATACGACGGCGGTGCGCCGGCATCTCGGCGGACGGCAGGCGGCAGCCAGAGTGAGGGGCGGGCCGCATGGCTGGTCGCCGCTGCTCTACCAGGCCTACGCGCGCCACAACCCCCTCGTCGAGCAGGAGGCCACGTTGGAGACCGCCCGGTTGCTGCTTGACGCCGGCGCGGACCCGAACGACGGCCGGTTCTGGCACGCGCCTGCCCACCCCGTTCACGGTGCTCACCGGCGTGCTCGGCTACGGCGAGCACCGCCAACCCTGGCATCGGCACGCGATCGCTTTCGCTCGGCTGCTGCTGGAGTCCGGTGCTGATCCCAACGACGGGCAGACCCTGTACAACCGCATGTTCGGCGCCAACGACGACCATCTGGTCCTGCTCTTCGAGTACGGCCTGGGTAGCGATACCGCCGGCCCCTGGCACCGATTGCTCGGCGAGTCCCTCGAGTCACCGGCTGAGATGCTGCGGGTCCTGCTGGCCTGGGCCGTCACCCACGACCAACGCCAGCGGGTCGCAATGCTCGCCGAGCATGGCGTCGACATCGTCAGCCCATTCAGCGAAGGGCGCGCCCCTCGACGCCGTACCCCGATCGAAGTCGCGCTCACCAGCGGCCACCATGAGCTGGCGGATCTACTCACGGCGCTGGGCGCCCGGCCACCTCGGCTCAGCGCGACCGACGCCTTCGTCGCAGCCCTCATGGCCGGTGACGCCGACGCCGTCGCGCACACTCCTCCCGACGTTGTCGAGGCGGTGCGACGAAAGCGGACCGGGCTGGTCACCTGGGCCGCGGCCCAGGGAGCGCCCAACGCGGTGGAGCTGCTCGTCTCGGTGGGCTTCGACGTGAACGCCCGTGGCCGCAGCGACGTTGCTGGCAACCTGCCCTGGCACACCGCCCTGCACGTCGCGGCAGAGAAAGGTGACCTCGGCCTCGCCCGGACGCTCTTGGATCTGGGCGCCGACCCGAACATCCCCGACAAGCGCTACCAGTCGACCCCCCTGGGCTGGGCCCGCTACTTCGACCAACCCGCAGTCGCTGACCTGCTCGAACCGGTAACCCTTGGCGAATCTCCCACAGGGCAACAATGATGGGGACAGCCGAGCGGGTAATTTGCGGCTCGCCCTACCGACCGAGATGAATGGAGAAGATCATGGTCAAACCGATTCCTGACACCTATCCCCGGGTGATGCCGTATCTCTACATCGATGGGGCGCAGGCCGCCATCGACTTCTACACCGACGTGCTGGGCGCCGCCGTGCGGATGACGATGCCCGGCCCCGGCGGCAGGATCGGTCACGCCGAGCTGAGTATCGGGGACTCGGTGATCATGCTGGCCGACGAGTTCCCCGAGATGGGAGTCCGTGGGCCGAAGTCGGTGGGCGGCACGCCGGTGGCTATCCATGTGTACGTCGACGACGTGGACGCCACGTTCGAGAAGGCCCTTGGCGCCGGGGCTAAAACGCTGCGCCCGGTGGAGGACAAGTTCTACGGGGACCGGGGAGGGGAGTTCGAGGATCCCTTCGGTCATCGATGGAGCATCGCATCTCACATCGAGGACCTCACACCGGAGGAGATGGAGCAACGGATGGGGCAGCTGCCCGGCTAGAGCCAGCTTCGTCAGCCTGCCAACCCTGGCCTCGGCACCCCAACTGCCGAAGCCTGGCCAACATACGATCGCCGAATCCTCGTCGGGCGACCGTGTTGGGCGGTGGGAGGAGCATCGGCAGGCCGTCTACCTGGGTTGGCTTTGGACACGGTCCGCTCCTTCCGCGCGTTGGCTCGGTGTCCACGTCATCGCGGACAACCCACGTCTATGCGGAATCGGGACGGCCGTTCCATTGTCTCTGGGCGCGAGGGTGGATACGGCAAGGTGTGTGTCAGGCCGCTGCGGCGCGAGCTGTCGACCGGGCCTCGCCAGCGGCTCTTTTCGGGCGTACCCTTTGGTCGTGGCCGATCCGCTCCGCTCGGTGGCGGTCCTCGTGGCCGGCGCGGCGCTGTGGTGCCTTGCCCCGACCGCGGTCGCTTCCGCGCATTCGACGAAGTTCGTGTTCCAGGTCGACAGCACCGACGACGCCCACGACGCCAGCCCGGGCGACGGGGTCTGCGCCACGTCGTTCGACACGTGCACGCTCCGCGCCGCTCTCGAGGAGGCGGATACCCTCCCGGCGGGGAGCATCATAAAAGTGGACGTGCCGGCTGGGACATACGGCCTGACGCTCGGCAGCCTCGAGGCGACGGCCAACGAGGTGACGATCTCGGGCGCGGGCCGGGCCGCCACGGTGGTGACCGCGGGCGGCGCGAACCGGGACCTGTTCGTGGGGCGCGGGCACCACGGTACCGTCAAGGGCATCACGATCTCAGGCGGCAACACGGGGGAGTCGGGGTTCGGCGGGGGGATCGAGAGCGTCGGCACCCTCACCGTGGAGCGCTCGACGATCACCGGCAACCAGGCCACGGCGGGCGGTGGTCTGACTAACGCCGGGGGGACGCTGACGGTCTCCCGCAGCGATCTCTCGGACAATATCGGGAGGGACTACGGCGGCGGCGGGATCAACAACGGGGGTATCCGCAACGTGCCTGGGACGGTCACGGTCGCACAGAGCATGTTCGTCGACAACATCTCGGACGGCGACGGCGGAGCGATCCTCAACGGCCAGAACGGTCATCCGGCGACGGTCGAGGCGCCGGCCCTGGTGCCCGAGCGAGACCGCAATGCGCCGCGGCAGGCGGCGGCCGGCCTCGTGCTGAGCGTGAAGGACAGCACGTTCAGCGACAACCGCTCCGGGCAATGCCGGGGGTGCGGTGGCCAACGACGGCGGCGCAGCGTCGATCACCGGGAGCACGCTCGATTCGAACTCGGCGGGGCAGGCCATCGGGGGGGCCATCTCGAGCTACGGCTCGCTGAATGTCGCGCTCAGTACGCTCAACGACAATTCGGCCTGCTACGGCGGAGGGATCGAGCTGTTCACCGGAGGGACGACCGGCACTGCCACCGTGACCCAGAGCACACTCTCGGACGACCACGGCTGCGTCGGGGGCGCGCTGGACGAGACCGGCTCGGTGACGGTCACCCAGAGCACCCTCTCGGGCAACAGCGCCCCGATCGGCGCCGCGATCGAGATCGAAGGCGGATCGAGCTTCGCCCTCTCCGACAGCACGGTCAGCGCCAACACGGCCGATCCGGGTCAAGGGGCCGTGCAGACCTTCGCCTGCGGTACAGGCACGGTGTCGTTCGTGACGTTCACCCGCAATACCAACACGCGGGCCTGTCGTGCTCGGACGTGAACGTCACGGGCACGATCCTCGCCGGCTCCACCGACGGCGCCAACTGCCCTGGCGCGGTTCCGACCGAGACCACCGGTTACAACCTCGACAGTGCTACGTCGTGTGCGCTCGGTCTCCCGACAGACCGGACGTCCACGCACGCCCGGCTCGGCCCGCTCGGTGCCAACGGGGGTCCGACGATGACCATGGCCCTCCGGGCCGGCAGCCCCGCCATCGACCACGGGGGCACGGCTGCGACGGGCTGCCCGGCGACCGACCAGCGCGGGGTGCCTCGCCCCAGGGCCCCGCCTGCGACATCGGTGCGTTCGAGAGCGGGTCGGCGGCGCGAGCTAAATGCGGCCCCGCCGGTCCCAGCCTCGGAGTGCGCCTTCACCGCCTGCCAGCATCAGCCTCGTTCAGTTCTGAGACCAAGCGTCCCGATGCGCAGACCTGGGCACAGTCCGCGGCCACCGTCTGACTCCGTTTCACGCGTGACCTACGTGACCATATCGAGAGAGAAGGGGAGGGAACCTGAGGGGATCGCAACGCCGCTATCAGGAAGGTCCTCGGAGGGCACCTGGTCATGGCCCTGAGAGCCACACATTCGCAATGTAGAGGCCGAGGGTTCGAGTCCCTTCACCTCCACCAAGAGCCCAGGTCACGAGCTCAAGGTGGGATCCCCCAAAGGTTGCGTCCTGAGTCGGAGTAACTTTAGGTGACCTGGCGTGGCGCTGAGTCGCCGCTCATCGTTATTGATGGGCGTGGAGTGGCGACTCGATACGTTGGGAGGTGCGCAATCCGTCGACCGTTAATCGGAAGGTCTGGGCGGTTTCGACAATCTGGTCGACCTAGTAGCGGTTGGCAGGCTGTTGCAGGAGCACAACAACTCGGGCATCCATTTCTACGCTGTCAGCATCGACTTGGTCGAAGACCTCATTGACAATGAGGTGGGCGGTGTGGCGTGCGGTGTCGGCTTGGCGCTCGGCGAAAAAGCGGCCGATCTCTCGCGACCGTTCAGGTGCTGACCGCGAGCGGCGATCTGTGTGTCGTCGGTAAAGCATGGAAATGCATCCATCGCTCGGTGGTCATCCACCACGTTCAGGTCGGCGACGAGATGGTCATGGCAATCGGCGCCCGCGTCTGGATTTGTTGGCGGTCCTCAATCCTCCATGGTGTGTGTGTGTGTGTGTGTGTGTGCCCATCCGGGGGTGGGCATGGTGTGGGTGCGCGCCCGTTTTCGCTCTCGTTTATCTGCAGGCCATGGACCGAGACTGGGCGCCGAGACCACAAGTCGCTGACCGCCGACTCGGCGTGAGTGCACGAGGCGCACGAGTAGACCGGCCGGGCCGGGTATCCACGCCCTATTGACCCGCGTCCCGGTGACCAAGAGAGCACGCATGATCCAACCCCAAAGCCGCAACGCATGACCGACTGGGCCGCGTGGGGCACCACTGTAGGAACGCTGGTCCTCGCCGGTGCGACCTTCGTATCGATCCGATCCTCCAACCGTTCGGCCCGGATTGCCGAACGAGCGCTGCTGGCGGGACAGCGTCCGTTGCTCGTTTGGCTCGCCAGCAAGATCCCGCCCAGGAGATCCAGTTCGCCGATGGCCGAGTGCTGGACTGCCCCTCCGCTCAGGCGCTGTTTTCCACGAGAACGACGTTATCTACCTGGCGATCCCACTGCGAAATACCGGCAGCGGCCTTGCTCAGATCCAAGGCTACCAACTCGACGCCGAGCAAGCCGACCGCGTGCAAACCGACCCGCTTGGCCCAGCCCGGCACCGCCGCGGGGACCGAGCCCCCGATGCTGCCACTTTCGTCGAACAACAGCGCGACCTCTACATCGCCTCGGGCGAGACCGGCTTCTGGCAGGCCGCTCTCGCGATACTTCCAGCCCGAGCTATATCACAGTGCAGCAGGCCCTTGATACCCACGGTCGCCTCACGGTCGACCTATGGTATGGCGACCTCGAAGATGGACAGCGGACCATCACACGTTTCGTCATGCTTCCGAACGCCGACGGTACTTGGCGCTGCGACGTTGCTCACCACTGGCGCAACGTCTCTTACCGCGAGCATTAGTCACGAGAACACAAAACCTCCCGAGGAACAGCAACGACCACCTCCCGAGTAGGTAGGTGACGGCGACAAGTCCCAACTTGTTTAAGCGTGACCGTTCGCGGATCCGTGGATCTCGGTCTTCGGAGCACGAGCGAGGCCGGTCAAGTCGGACCGCATTGCTGTCATTGCTGTCAACGAGTTCGCGATCCAGTCGCCCACGTCCTCGGCTGGCAACTCGACGGGGCTGGTCCAGTCCAACAGCACATTCATGAGCGTGATCTCGGCCGCGTGGAGACGCTCATCACGACGCTTGGCGTTGGAGGAGCGGCTCACGTGGTGGACGGGACCGGGACTCCGAGGCGTCATTTCTGGCACGGCGATTGTCTCCCGCCGGGCCGACTTGGGTCGAACGTTCAAGAGCCAGGGCGGCGCTCTTTCTGGCCGGTACCGTGCCGGCGGCACCGACAACCTTGTCAGTGAGACGCCCCGGAAGCCGAGGAGCCAGGCCAATCGGATTCCGACGTTGGATTACTAGGACGGCCCGGACGGATGGGGCCGAGGTCAGTTCGGCAAATTGGGTCCTTGTCGAAGCTGCAATCCTGGTGTAAGAGTAAGTGACCCCTCGTGCGATGAAAAGGTGGGAACAATGATCTCGGCGGGATTCCAGATCAGGCGGCTGTTGTTGGTAGGAATTGCGGCAGTTGCGATGGGTGGTGCCGGGCTGGTCGAGGCATCGGCTGTGTCGGCCGCCGTGCTCCCCACGCTGTACGCGTCGCCGAGCGCCACGCCGAGCGGCGCCGGCACCTCGTGTGCCACGGCGAATTTCTCGACGATCAGCGCCGCGGTTGCGAGTGCGGCCAGCGGTGACACGGTTGTGGCTTGTCCGGGTACTTACACCGAAGATGTCGTCATCACCACCCCTCTCACGCTGGTCGGCCAGTCGGCCACCATCGACGCCACTGGTCTCCCGGGTGCCCCGATCGGGGCCATCCTCGGCCAGGCTCCCTACAACGGGATCACCATCGAATCCTCCAACGTGACCGTGGAGGGGTTCAAGGTCATTGGCGCAGAGGGCGAGGGGATTCTGGCGGTCAATCCGAACCCGGTCCCGGGTCCGGTGGTCGGGGGAATGCAGCTCTATACGGGAACGCCATTAACCGGCATCGTGATCCAGAACAACAGGGTCAAGAACAATGACCGAGGTTTCAACAAGGCGAACTCTCCGTATTTCCCGTGCACTCCGAACGGTGGTGAGGACTGCGGCGAAGGCATCCACCTCCTGAGCGTCGCCGACTCGTTCGTCCGTGGCAACCGAGTGGCCGGAAACTCCGGTGGGGTTCTCCTGACTGACGAGTACGGCCCGAACCACAACAACCAGGTGCGCCGTAACTACGTCGTGGACAACACCAAAGACTGTGGCATCACCCTGCCGGGACACAATCTGGCCTTCAATCCAGCGACTGGTCAGCTTGATCCGACCTTCGGGGGCGTGTACGACAACTTGGTCATCCGCAATGTGGTGACAGGCAACGGGGTGAAGGGCTTCGGCGCTGGTGTCGGAATCTTCGCCCCGGAGACCTTTACCGCTTCGTACGACAATACGGTCACGGACAATCTGATCCAAGGCAACGGCCTCGCCGGCATATCGGTGCACAGCCACCAGGCGAACGCTGACGTCAACGGCAACGTCTTCAACGACAACACGATCGGACAGAACAACGTCGATCTCGCCGACGGAGCGGACCCGCCGGGCCCGGCGGACCAGCAGACGACCGGCATCCTGGTGTGGTCGGCTGCCACGCCGTATACCGTGACCATCAAGGGCAACACCATCTTCGACAACACGTACGGCGTTTGGTACACGCCGAACACCGTGACAATCAAGGCCAATTCCAACTCCTTCTCCGTGACCACCAACTATTTCGCCGCCTCCTGACCGCACCTCACCCGAACCGGGTGCTCGGCGCGCCAGCTTCGGGGTCGCTGCTGTGGCCGGGCTGTAGTTCCTACTGAATCTGGTTCGGAACCTCTAGCAGCCTGCGGCCTGACCCGGTGGTTCGCGCCGGAAGTAGTAAGCCAAACGGGTGCAAACCTCGTGAATCGCCCCATTTTTTGGGTATCTCACTCCTATGGAGCCTGAACGCCCGGAGGAACCGCGCGAAGAGAGGGCTGATGCGCAACGGCGGTCGTTGCGGGCGGCGGTTCTCGCGATCGAGACCTTTCTCGCCCGGAGAACCGGCAGTGCAGACCAGGCTCGTCGGCGCACCGAGGACACGCCCCCGGCCTGAGCAGAGAGGTGGGGCGGGGCGCGTCGGGTGCGTCCCTCAAGGTCTACGGATAGGTCCAATCGTTCGAGGTCCGGGTGCGGATGGATACTCACGAAGTGGCGGATGTCGCCGCCGGCTCGCTGTGGTTGGTTGGCCTGGTTCCGATTGCCACAATGTTCGCCTTGCTCGCGACCACGTGCGGCCCCAGGCGAACCGTGAGGGTCTCGGTGGCCGTCTGGTAGGTCCAGCCGACACCGGAGCCGTTCGCCGTGCTGAAGTGCCGGCCATCGAGCGTGACGTTGTCGGGGCGGGTCACGTCCATCATTTCGATCGTGGTGGAAACGGAGGTTGGCTCACCCGGATAGCTTCCCCGCGCTGCACCGATCGTGACCCGTACTGACGGGTGGCCGTCGTCCGGCGCGGACGACGTGGTGATGAGGGTCGATGTCCGCTGACCCTTGGTGTAGCCCAGCCCGGATCCGGCGTCGCCGTAGAGGTCGAATGACCCTGGGGCTCCGGGATAGACCAGCGCGGTGAGCGCGTGAGGTGGCCCAGCTCCCGCGCCGGTCGGTTGCTCGGGCACGATCCCACCTCGGCGCACGAAGACCGGCATGCGGTCGAGCGGTACAGAGAGGGTTGCGCTCGATGGCCCCGTGAAGGTGGCTCCGGTGAAGAAGTCGACCCACCGCCCCGGCGGAAACCAGACCGTGGTCGACGCCACGCTCCCAGGCGCCGTCACCGGCGCGACGAGCATGTCGTGTCCGTAGAGGTACTCCGTGGGGTTCTGGTAGGCCGACGGTTGACCAGGGTTCTGCAGGTAGAGCGGCTCGGCCATCGGCATGCCGGTCTGGTTGGCTTCGGCGGCCAGCGTGTAGGTGTAGGGGAGCAGCGATTCGCGGAGCCGGAGAAAGGACTCGGTGATTCCCTGCACGGGCTGGGGATACTGCCAGGGCAGGCGATCCTCGTTGTTGGAGTGGAGCCGGAGGATGGGTTCGAAGGTCCCGAGTTGGACCCAGCGGTCGTAGAGGTCGGGCGGGTCGACTCCTGACTGGGTGGGTGGAGGGCCGAGGTAGCTCCCGATGTCGCTGCTCACGTAGGGCTCGCCGATCGAAGCCTCGTCGGGCACCAAGGCCGCTTCGGTGGCCAGTGTGTTCCACGTTCCCCAGGCATCCCCGGTGAAGGCAATGGTCGACGTGTGGTTCGACCACGGGCCAGCCGGGTAGACCTCCTGCGGCGCGCCGTTGGATCCGCCGATTCGGGCCAGCACGAAGCCGCGCTGGCCGAGGTTGGTCATGTCCTGGGCGTAGAGGTGGTCGATCCAGGCGTCGGGGGTCACGCCCGGCGCAGAGACCACCGAGTTGTCGCAGCACCAGTCAAGCCACCAGAAGGCCACGCCCTGGTGTTGAAAACTCTGCTGCAGCGCGAAGTTGGACTCGGCCTGTGGGATTGAGCTCCAGTCCCAGACCTTGCAGCTCCCGTACGTGCAGGACGACGTGGCGAGAGTGTGTCCGGCCAGCCGCTCCGTTTCGGGCAGCTTCGGGTCGTTGTCCTCGATGCTCGAGTGGATGTTCAAGGTCACTTCGATGCCATGGGCATGGGCCCAGCTGAGGAAGGACGACGGGGAGGGGAACAGGGATGGGTTCCACTCCCAGCCGTTCCAGTCGTTCGGCGCCTTCCAGTCAGTGTCGAGCGAGAGCATGTTGAGGGGAACCTGGTTGGAGGCGAACTCGGGGTAGACGGTGTTCTCGATGGCGCTGCTCGAATACGGCGTGTAGTCCGAGTACCACACGCCGAAGACGTTCCGCGGGAGCAATGGCGCGGCACCGGTGAGTTTGGCCAGGGTCTGCAGGGCTCCGGTGTAGTCCGTTCCGTACGCGAAGAGGTATCCGTCCTCGACGTCACCCGCAGCGGGCCGGGGCTGGATCCATCCGTTCGCGGTCCACTGTGCACTCTGTGTGTCGTCGAGCAGGCGCCATCCCGCTGTGACCAGCAGCCCGTCGGTGTTCAGGGGTTGAATGCCTGCTTGGCAGGTCGCGCCCGACTGACCAGGCCCGCAGGTCGGGGTGACGTTGTACGTGTCGGTGTCGAACCCTCGGAACCATCCGCCGAGGGGACCGCTGGACGCGGGTACGGG
Source organism: uncultured Acidimicrobiaceae bacterium (assembly GCA_963726545.1). Classification (GTDB taxonomy): domain Bacteria; phylum Actinomycetota; class Acidimicrobiia; order Acidimicrobiales; family RAAP-2; genus Bog-473. Next base: position 26,407 of record CAVSCV010000017.1, read on the forward strand.
AAGAGGCTTGGAGCTCGGACCGACGGCCAAGGTGTCGATACCGAGGTCAAAGCTGTTCGGGGTCGTGTTGATCACCTTGATGGTGTTTGTCCCCGACCGGAAGGGAACGGTGGTCGTGAAGGTCGTCCAAGGTTGTGCCGTCGTCGTCGGAGCGGCGGTGAAGACCTGTCGAAGGTGCCCGTTCACGTCCAGGTCGAGTGAGCTCGGGGCTGGTGACAGCGGTGGGCTCGCCACGTTGTAGTAGCGCAGCGACACAACGGCCGGACCTGTTGTGGCTCCGATGACGCGCCAGGTGATGCTGGCTCCGGCCTTGGTGAAGAAGCCTGCATAACCCGCGGTGCTCTGGTAGCCGGGAAACGTTTGACTGAGGGCGGCGCCTCCCCCCAGGGTGGCGGCTCCGGCTTGGCACACCTCGGCGAAAGTGCACTCCCATTCCCACGTCGGCGCGACGGTCGAGGTCCGATCTCCATCCGTCAGTCGTAGGGAGGTGTTCAGCGGTGTGAACGGTCCCGAGCCGATCTTGTAGCGCAGCGTGGCTTTGGCCGTCCGCACGGTCAGCCACCCTCCGGAGGTGGAGAAGGAGTAGGGCGGGACCGCCATCCGCCGATTGAGGGCGTTCACCGTGGGGGTGTTTTCGAAGTGCTGTGCAGGCGAGTACTCGAGGCGGAGCAGCTTCGGAGTCAGGACCTCCACCCGCACTGGCCCGACGTGCACGATCGCAGAGCTCCGGGCCAGTCCCGCCCCCATTCTGATCGGGGTGGCCAGATCCACTGGGGATGTATCCCGGGCCGCGGGGCCATTCGATGCCGCTTCCGATGGCGCCGTGCCCAGGACCAGCATGATCACCACCAACGGCACCGTCGGGATGACCATGCGCGCCAGCCGCCTCATACAGGCTTCCTCCCTCGGGCCGTCACGTCACCCCGCGCCATGCCTCATCATCGCACCGTCGATCAGCGACGACTTGAGGAGCGCCATTGCCCGACCACCGCGGGAGATCGACGGATTGCGCCGCGTGTCTGGGTCCGAATCCCTCACGCCAAGAAACGCTGCACCGCGGTCGCCAGTTCCCAGAGGGTCTCTTCTGGGTCATAGAGGATCCGAAAGCCGTGGGCGACGACCGCTGCCGTTCCCTGATCGAGTGGCTCCGTCGAGGCCCAGCTCGCAGGAGCAAAGCCGTACTCGACCAGCAGACCGGAGGCGAGTTCCACCCGACGCTCGTGTACGGGGCCCCATTTTTTGCTCCGCACGATCTGCCCGTCCTGAGCGGTGGCCGCTCGAACCCAATCGACGTTGGCGGTGAACGCTTCGACGTCGTCGGTCAACACGACCAAGTCGATATCGGAGGACATGGTGGCCTCGCCGCGGGCCCATGAGCCGACCAAGGCGAGGGCCCGGATATCCGAACGGGTGGTAGCCCAGTTGAACGAGAACTCCAGCACGTCGGCATATTCCGCTCGTCGCTCCGGAGTGAGTGCCATGGCGCTCTACGGTGGCACAGCAGACTGCGGATTGCTGCGAAGGCGATCCTGCAACCGACGAGTCGCGCTATCGGGCGAACAGGTGGTACCCAGCGAACGTCCACGTTGCGGCCAGGACGATCCTCGCCCCGACAGCGTTCGAGATGAAGCGCACCAGGTCACCCGATGTGGCGAACGTACCCTGGGATCGCCGGGATGTTTGGTCGATCACGATTCCGGCGATGCAGGTGGCGCCCCAGAAGATCAGGCCCACAGGTCTGCTGGAAGGCAGGAGAAGGGCGGGTACTTCGGGATGCCCCCTCAATGGCACGAAGGACGCCGCAAGGACGTGCGGCTCGGTGGGCTTGGTCCCCTTCGCTGCATGGGGCACCCGCGCCCGAGCCATGCCGTAGCCAGTCCCAATCAGAATCCAGATCAGCAACAACGCGGCATTGACGGGTCGGAAGGCTTGTGCCAGCGCACTGATCGTGAGGTGAGCCTGACGTGCACCGGTGTCGATGCCCAGCACGTCCCAGGCTGCGGCCACCGCGACCAGGATCAACCAAGGCGAGAGACCGTGCAGCGCCGGACCTGTTCCGCCGCGCCCCGGTCGTGGCCATGGCGCTGCCGGCGAGGGCCACGATGCCGCCGAGTCCGCCCTCCGTCCCCTCGACCACAGCATGGCGTCGATGCCCACGACACAGGCGAGGGAGACACCCCAGGTAGCAACGGCGGCTGCCGTGTCCGTGCGGAATCCGCTGACCCAACCGCACCACGCACAGAGCGCAATTCCTCCGACCACGAGGACGCGACGGCTCGGCATGGTACCGGTATAGCGCCGGTGTGCGTTGCTCACCTGGGACAGTAAGGTCCGCAGCGATGGTCCAGGGGAAGCTGCGCGGGCATCGGGACTTTCGGTTGTTGTGGGCGGGCGAGACCGTCAGCGAGGTCGGGTCTCAGGTGAGTCTGTTGGCCATTCCGCTGCTCGCAGTCCGCACGCTCCACGCCACCACATTCCAGGTGGGGCTGCTGACCGCCGCCTCCACAGCCGCCTTCCTCATCGTCGGCCTGCCGGCGGGGGTGTGGGTCGACCGCATCCGCCGACGTCGGGTGATGATCGCGGCCGATGTGGGCCGCGTGCTCGCGCTCGGCTCCATCCCGATTGCCTACGCGCTCGACGCCCTGACCATGGTTCAGCTCATCGTCGTCACTCTCGTCACTGGGATTCTGACCGTCTTCTTCGATGTCGCCTATCAGTCCTACCTTCCTTCACTCGTGGGGCGAGAGCATCTGGTCGAAGGAAACGCCAAGCTGACCGGGAGCGCGCAGGTGGCCGCCGTTGCCGGGCCCAGCATCGCCGGTGGACTGGTTCAGGCCATCGGGAGCTCGTACGCCGTGGCCGTCGACTCGATCAGCTTCTTGGTCTCGGCTTTGGCGGTCGGCGGTATTCGTACCCCGGAACCGGAACCCGAGGTGCCAGAGGGCGGCCATCCGAGCCTCCGCCACGACATGGCCGAAGGCCTCCGCTTCGTGTTTCAGAACCCGCTCTTGCGCGCCATCGCGTGCACCACCGCGAGTGCCAACCTGGCCAGTGGCGTCGCCGCGGCGGTCGAGGTGGTGTTCCTCGTTCGTACCGTGCACGCATCCCCGGGCGTCATCGGCTTGCTCTTCACGTTGGGCGGGGTCGGAGGCGTGCTCGGAGCCCTCGTCGCCGGACCATTGGCTCGCCGCATCGGTGGCGCCAGAGCCACGATCGTGGGGATCTTCACGAACGTCGGCGCGCTACTGCTCCCTCTGACCCAGCCTGACGGCGCATTGGTGCTCTTCGGGATCGGGATGTTCTTCATCTCGTTCGGCGCAACCGTCTACAACATCAATCAGGTCAGTTTTCGCCAGAGGCTCTGCCCGGACCGCCTGCTGGGCAGGATGAACGCAACAATGCGGTTCATTGTCTGGGGGGTCCTGCCGATTGGAGCGCTGATCGGCGGCGTGCTCGGAACCGTGATCGGGCTACGTCCCACCCTGTGGATCGGGGCCATCGGAGAGTCGCTGGCCGGGGTCTGGCTGCTGGCCTCGCCCATGCGCTCCATGCGTGATTTCCCTGAAGTGGAGCACTCGGCGTCGTGAGCGTCTAGGCGTAGTCTCGGTCCCTTATGCGGGCGGTCGGGATCATGGAATTCGGTGGGCCCGAGGTGCTTCGCCTCGTGGAGTTGCCCGACCCGGAAGCGGGCCCAGGCGAGCTCCGGATGCGCGTCCGCGCGCGGCCTCCGTCAATCCGACGGATACCGTGCTTCGGAGTGGGGGTCGGGCTGATCGACTGAAGGACGTCCTGCCGCCGTACGTTCCGGGTATGGACGCGGCTGGTGTGCTCGAGCAGATTGGCGAGGGCGTCGACACGGATCTGCGGCTGGGGGAACGGGTCATGGCCATCGTGCTTCCTCTCGGTCAGCACGGGGCTTACGCAGAACGGGTGGTCGTGCCGGCGGCTTCAGTCGTGCGGAGCCCGTCCATGGTCAGTGATGCGGAAGCCGCGACTGTTCCCATGAACGGTCTGACCGTCCGCCAGGCTCTGGACGAGCTGGCGCTCGAGCCAGGTCAGATCCTGGCCGTGACCGGCGCGGCAGGTGCGGTCGGTGGCTACGCCGTGCAGATGGGCAAAGCCGCGGGACTGCAGGTCATCGCGGATGCTGCGCCCAGAGACGAAGGACTCGTCCGCGTCCTGGGGGCGGACGCAATCGTCACTCGAGGCGACGACTTTGCCGGGCGCGTCCGTCAGATCGCCACCGATGGGGTCGACGGTCTCATCGACGCTGCGGTGATGAACGCGCTCGTGGTGGCCGCGGTGCGTGACGGTGGCCGGGTCGCCACGTTGCGGGGATATGACGGTGGAGACGTGGCGGGCTCGGGTGTCACCTTCTGTCCGATCTTCGTCCGGAACTACGCCAGGGAGCAACGCAAGCTCGAGGATCTTGGACACCTCGTCGAGCGGGGCGAGCTGACGCTCCGGGTGGCCCGGACCCTTCCGGCTGAAGAGGCGACCGAAGCCCATCGACTGCTCGAAGCCGGGGGAGTTCGGGGTCGACTCGTCCTGGAGTTCTGACCTACCAACCCCGCAAGTCGATCTCCCACTGATCGAGGACCTCCTCGCCATCGAGGACAAAGAGGCGTTGGTGGTAGGCGACGGTCGGATCGACGTGCGCAGGGAGGACCCGGATGCGGTCCCCGACCTGCAACCGGTTCTCGGGCGCAAAGGTCAGGTGCTCGTCCGAACAGAACCACACCTCCGCTCGGTCGACCGATGGGTTGCCGTGGTCCATGGCGAGAGCCTTGAGGCCACAGTCGGCTACCACCCAGTTCTCGGAGACCGAGATGACGGTCGAGAGCACGCTCAATGCCTGGACGAAGGGGAGCCCGAGTTTGGCGTAGGCGGTGTCCATGAGGGCGTACGAGCCAGCCTGGATCTCGCTGGCCCAGGTGTTGATGTCATACGTACCCGTGCCCCCAGCCGAGATGATCTCTCCGCCGACCTGGGTGTGTGCGTCCACGAGCAGGGCCATGGATTCCTCGAGCATCGACTGACGCCTGGACCGATCCTCGAGGCCGACGATGTGGCCCTCGTACCCCATCACCCCTCGTACGACCAGGCCGGATCGCCGGGCGACGTCGGCCAGCCCGGCAGCTTGCCCTGGTGAACAACCGCAACGGGGCAAGCCCACGTTCACGTCAATCAGGACCTCGGGCACACCGGCACGTACCGCCGCTTCGATGGTCTCCTCCGAGTCCACCGCCGTCGTGACCCGGGTGCCCGATCGGACCAGGTGGCCGAGTCGGGTGGCATCCACCACCTCGTTCGCCAGGAGGAGGTCCTCACTCAGTCCGGCCCGGGCCATGCCCTCCATCTCGGCGATGGTGGCGCAGGTGAACGTCCGGTGCCCCCATGCGGCCTGGCGGTGGGCCAGGGCGGTGCACTTGTGTGCCTTCACGTGGGGCCGGAGTCGTGACCCTGGCAATGCATCGCTCATGACCTGCAAGTTGGCCTCGAGACCGGCGCCCTCGACGACCAGGGCGGGAGTCGTCAGGTCGGCCGTCCTCATCGTCGGCAGGCTACCGGCGCGACGGCCAACCAGGCGGTACTGTCCGCGACGATGAGTCTGCCTTGGTTGGGAGATGCCTGCGGCCTGGTCGATGCGTATCGAGCCAAGGAGCTTTCCCCGCTGGAAGCCCTCGAGGCCTGCATCGATGCCATCGAGTTGTCTCCGCTCAATGCGTTCAGCCACCTGGACTTCGACCGGGCGCGCGAGGCTGCCCTCTTAGCCGACGTGACGTTGCCGTTCGGTGGCGTCCCGTTCGGGGTGAAGGAGCTCGAACGGGTGGAGGGCTGGCCGTATACGGAAGCCTCGGTCGTCTTCGAAGGGCGGGTGGCGGACGAGGACGACACCTCCGTGTGCCGGTTGCGCACCGCCGGCGCGGTGCTGGCCGCGCAGACGACGGCACCCGAGTTCGGTGGCATCAATTGCACGTCGACGGAACTGCATGGGACGACCCGTAACCCGTGGAACCAGGCGCACACGCCTGGTGGATCCTCGGGTGGCACTGCGGCTGCCGTGGCCGGCGGGCTGCTGCCCATCGCGACCGGGAGCGACGGTGGCGGCTCCATCCGAGGACCCGCTGGCTTCAGCGGCCTGTTCGGACTGAAGGCGACCTACGGCCGGATTCCAAAGGGACCCAAGGCGAGCATCGAGCCGATGACGACCGTCCTCGGCTGTCTGACTCGGTCCGTGCGCGATACCGCCCGCTATTTCGATGCGTGTAACGGCTTCGACCGTCGTGACCCCTTGAGTCTGCCGGTGGTCGGGGGATGGGAGGCGGGATTGGGCGAGTACGACCTGACCGGGATGACGGCGGCGATCGTGGTCGATCTCGGGATTGCCCAGGTCCGAGACGAAGTGGCCGAGCTGGTCGAGGATGCTGCACGGAGATTGGCTCTGGCGGCGGGACTGCGCGTCGTGGTCGTCGAGCCTGCGCTGCCGCCGCTGCGTGGGGCCTGGGCCATGGCCAACCAGCCGTCGATCGTGGTCGACCTGGGAGATCGCTACCCCGACAGCGTTCCTCAGCTGTCCCGAGAGATCGCCGCGGGTCTGGACAGTGCCCGCGAGCGTTACGACTTGGAGCGCGCGGCGTCGGTCGAGCGGTATCGCCGTCAGCTCAACGGGGCCATGGCCGATCTCTTCGACCAGGCCGACTTCGTGTTCTGCTCCACCCATCCTGACGTGGCTTTCGTCGCCGAGGGGCCTCCACCGTCGACGCTGCCCGGCCGCGATCTCATCAACGAGGTCGGCTTTACCCGCGCCATCATGAACAACGCCGCACTCACTGCGCCGTCGAACCTCAACGGAAGCCCGGCCATGAGTCTTCCTGCGGCCCTTCTCGACGATCTTCCGGTTGGCCTGCAGGTCCTGGCCGGACACCATCGTGAGGAGCTGCTCCTCGATTTGGCCCTGGTGGCAGAGCGGGAAATGCCCTGGCCGCTCGTCGCGCCAGGTTCACCACACCACGGCTGACCGCACGGTTCAGCCCATCGCCTTGCGCCAGGGCGCCATGTCCAGCCCGGGGTAGCGGCGTTGCACTCCCTCGAGGGTCGCCCGGTCCCAGTAGGGGTGCCCGGGTCCGGGCACGCCCATGAGCTCGAGCTGCCGGGGTGTGGCCTGCTGGATGTATTTGCTGAGCTCGGGTGAGAGACCGCGGAAGGGCCAGGCCTGGTAGCCACCCCACTGGGCGTCGCGTTGGCGGAACGACACGTGCAACATCACTCTGTATCGGGTCGGATCTGTGTGGTCGACCGATCGGTGGTAGACGTCCGGTCTGTAGGCCACGACGGAGCCGGCCGGTGCCGCCGCCACCGACGGATCCTCGTAGAGCTCGGCGAAGTCCACGAAGTTCAGTGTGTGCTGCTCCACCGGGATGTCCTTCGTCCTCTGCCAAGAGACGAAGCGGGTGGCGCCGTCGTCCACGGTGACATCGGTCAGGTAGATGAAGAACTCGAGCTGCTGGTAGCCCACTTCGTGCCTCGGCACGACGAGCATGTGGTTCGGGTAGTCGGCATGGAGCAACTGGTTGTAGTCAGAAGGCTGGTGGGCGTACTTCGCCGTCACGAGACCCATGTAGAGAATGAGGTCAGCCGTTTCGAGCAGTGCTTCCGCGAGGTCCACCACACGTTCGTGCAGCACAAGGGCGTTGAGCCTCGTGCTGTGGAAGGGGAACTGAGGCCACGGGGCGTCCCACGTGTGCCACTTCCCACTCTCCGTGCCGCCTCTTTCCAGCATCTCTGCGGGGGTGGGGAAGTAGCGGTGGACGGCGTCCTGGGCTGCCGCCAGCTGATCGGACGGGATCACGTCGGGCAGGATGCACCATCCGTCCGTGCTCCACTGCTCCTTGAGATCGGAGGTCAGGAGTGCGCGTTCCACTTCCACAACGCTAACCCCGCTGCCGCCATTCGTCCGCCCGGCTCAACTCCAAGACACAAGGACCAAGGCGGCGCCGAGTCCCAGAAAGAGTCCGAAAGGAACACCGGTTCGCCGCTGCGCCCGGTGCACCACTATGAGCCCGACGCCGACAACGGCGGCGAGCACGTTGGCCAGAGCGAAGACCTCGAGGAGAGCGATCGGGCTGACCCAAGCGAGAGCAAAGCCGACGACGAACGAGAGCCGGACGTCCCCGAAGGCCATCCAGCGGGGGTTCATCAAGTTGATGACCAGGAAGACGGCGAAGAAGACAAAGGCACCGATGGCAGCAATCTTGAGGCGATCCCACTCGTGGAAGTCGGCCGCCACAGAGATTCCGCTCGCCACGACAATGGCGGTCAACCCATACACCAAGGTCTTGGGCAACAGCCGACGGGTCACGTCGCAGTAGGACAGCTGAATGAGACCCACCACGAGAAGCAGTGGTGGTAACGTGTTGAGTGACCAACCCACCCGGTGCAGCACGTAGGCCGGTATGAGCCCTGAGAGAAGGGCCAGTCCCGCCCACTGACTCCGGGTCAGCTGTGGGGTGGCGTCTCCGGTGGAGGGCGATGCCTCGAGCGATGTGGTGTTCGATCGCGTGACGGCGGCGGCCAGTTCCCTCCGGGTGACAGGGACCAACAGGGAACCAGCCGCCACGCCTATGACTGCGCCGACCAGGAGCGGGAATGGAGCGCTCATGACGCGATCGCGATGGCGTCGCAGTCCGTGCCCAGGTCCGCCACGTCCGCACCACCGACGTTCACTCCGGCGGCCTGAAGGACCGACCCGAGTACGTTGTCGACCGCACCCGTCAAGAGTCCACTCACCAGGGACCAGCTTCCCGTCTGGCTGCTGAAGGTCAGCTGTGGGTTCGTCGTACCGAGCTGAATCGGATTGGTCGGAGGCGTCGCGGAAGAAGTCGAGGCGCTCGGCGGCACGACGCTGGCGCCATAGGACTCCGCCGTGACGGGAGCGCCACTCACGCTGAGCGAAGCAACTGTCTGGGCTGTCTGGCCGACGCCAAGAAGCTGCAGGGTGACCGTCGCCGTCGCGGTCTGAGTGAATGACTGGATTTTCGTATTGGTCATGGCGTTGTTGACGCACGAAATCTGGTTCAGTGTCGATACCCCTTCGGCGGCCGAAAGCGGAATGTCGATGACACCGACTCCCAGCACGGTCAGCGTCACGTCGGCCTGTATCTGAGCGGTCGATGCGCATGTGCTTGTTCCTGAAGCGACCGGTATGGGGCAATAGGGGGCTGACGACGGCGACGTGTTGACGGTCCCCACCGGACCCGTTGCCACCTGCGGCGGCTGCAGGACATTCAGGGTGAGCTGGGCCGAGGTGAGCGGCGCAATGCTCAGGGCGGCGGTGATATCGATCGGGTTCGTCGAATTTGCCAGTTCAGCTTCCGTCGTCAACTCCTGGAGGACATTCAGGCTGGCCGACATCTGCTCGTAGGACAGCAATGAACTCGTGGGGCCACAGCCCGAACCGTCGATCGAGACCATCTGGCAGAGCATCACAGGCGAGGAGTTGCCCCAGGTGATCTGATTCCCGCCGAGGACCCCGGAGGCCGTGCATGGGGGCGGCGTTGGCGTACTCCCGCAACTGAGTGATGCCGCCTCGGTCCCGACGGCCTGCGTCCAGATGGCCACCCATTGGGACGGAGAAAGGGGTGTCGTCATGACATCGGTCGACGTGAGCTGACCGTTCGAGGCCGTGATGAGCTGGCCGATCGTGACGTTGGTTGTGGCCAATCCTTGATAGCCGACAGCCGTGATGTTGTACGTCACGCCGAGCGTGTTCAAGATGTCCGAGAGGATCACCGCGTCCTGCCCAGCCTGCGCGCTGTTGAGGTTGACGAGGTACGAACCAATGGAAAAGGTGGACTGTGGGAGCCAGCTATAACAGGCAGTCGCCGGACAGCTGGTGCAGCCCCCTTGCGGACAACTGAAACACGGCTGTCCGTTGCAGCCCGTCCCGCAGCCTCCGGTGGTCTGTCCGGCGATGCCGCATCCGCTGCCCACCGGGAGCCCGCTGCCGCTCTTGCCGACAAGAGTGTTGAAGCCACCCCAGAAGGGTTGTGGCACCGTTTGCTTGGCGGTGACGGCCACGGCATTGCACGGTATGAACCCCTGCGGGATCGGGTTCGGAGGCCGGCAGCCCTGCTTGGGCACGGTGTAGACCCCGTTGGCGTCGAGCATCCCGGTGACCGCCATCTGGGCATTGGAGTTGTTGTCCTGCAGCACCCAGCCCAACGCGTTGTTCAGCTCGTTTTGGAAGGTCGTGTCATTCTGGGTTTGGAATGCGATATTGATGTACTGGACGACGCCGGCGGCGGCCGTGTCGGCCATGGCCTGGGCCTGCCTGCTGCCGTCGACGGTGAATCCGAGGTCGACGCCGAGTGCGCCCGCCCCCAGGATCGCGAACATCGAGATGGCGGTCAGGACGAGGACGGCGCCCCGCTCCTCTTCGCGGTGCGCTCGAAACCAGCGCCAGGCGCCTCGGATCATGAGACCGTGCCCATCTGGACGACGTTGGTGGAGGAGATCGTGGCGGGAGTCACCAATCCGAGGCCGGGCAGCTCTGGAAAGAGTGGGCTCTGGCTGTATTTGTAGGTCACGGTCACGGAGAGACACTGCGTGGGGTTGTGCGAGGGGAGGGTGGTGTTCGACGGGCAAGGCTCAGGCGTGGCCACGCAGGTCATGATCGCGGTGCTCGTGCTCGTCAATCCGCAGGCACCCTTGTCCATCCAGGCCACATCGTTGGCCGCCTCGCCCTCGGCTGTCGTCACGGCTTGTGAGCCAGCGACAAGTCCCGACCGCGCCGCGTCGGCGGCAGCCTGTGTGACGGTGGCCTGAGCGGCGAGGATCAACCCGTAGGTGACGATCCCGTAGAGGATCGTGATGAGCAGGACCACCACGATGGCGAACTCCACCATCGCGGCACCCTGTTCGTCCCGCGCACGGGTCTTCGCCCGTTTCGCGGAATTCGACGCGCGTGGTTCCAATGTGGAACCTCCTCTGTGCCTCATGGTGCCCACGACAACATTTCGAATTGCAGCCGCAGTGGATACATCCGAGCTGATTCTGGGCCGCGACGTTTTTCCGGTACATAGGTCATATGGACCATTTGGCCACGCGACCAGGGACGCGAAGACGGAGAATGATCCGAAGGGCCTATGTACGTTGCTCACATCGTCGTCGTACCGTTCAACCGCAACCAGCGGAGGTCGATGCTTCGCGAACTCTGCACGTTGTTGAGCAGTTGCGAGAGGGGAACGAGCTGTGAAGAAACAGACACTCATACTCGTCGTGATTGGTGCGATTCTCTTTGTGGCGGGCTCGGTCATCGCCTACGCAAGCGTGCGTGGAGCCTCGAAGGGTGCGAACAACAGCGCGAACACTGTGCCGTCGACAACCACGGCGGCGGTCGTGGCCAAGAAGGACATTCCGGCTGGAACGACAGGGCAGGCCATGGTGTCGAACGGCATGGTCGCTCTCGCGCAGGTGTCGACAAAGTCATTTCTCGCCACCGACCTGACGACGCTGCAGGCGGTGAACGATGAGGTGCTCACGACCGCAGTGAAGAAGGGTCAGGCCCTCAATTCGACCGAGTTGAACGCCAGCACCTCGGCAATCTCGGTGCCCGTCGGTCTCGATGCCATGACCCTGAACCTGCCCGGGACGTCCGCTTTGGCCGGCTATCTCCAGCCGGGGGCCCGGGTGGACGTCTACGCCAACATCACGAAGGTGTCGAACAACAGCGCTGCATCGGCGACGCTTCCCGTTCCGTGTACGGAACTGTCGATGGCCGATATACAGGTGATGGACGTCTCGAGCACCAGCCCGTCCCTCTCGGGCACCAAAGGTGCCGGAGGACGAACTCTTCCGAGTTCCGAGACGGTTCTCGTCGCCGTGACGTCGGCGCAGGCACGGCAGCTCTCGTTCCTTTCGCAGAACGAGTCGGTGTCCCTGGTCCAGACGCAAACTGACACCAACCCTCCGCCGGTGGGTCAGTGCATCGGCACCGACCAGACGACGAGCGCCCCGTGATCTCCCGCCGCATTCTGGTCATCAGCCGGTCGCCGGCCCTGAGCCGGGCGATCCAGGCCTCCTTGGGTCCGGGCTATGAGGTCGCCACCAGCAGCAACGTCATCGACGTCGTCGAGGAGGTCCGCGAGCAGGGCCCCTTCGACGTCCTGGTGGCGGGGCCGGTCTTTGACAGCCACGCCGGCATGGCCAGGCTGTCCGCCTTGAGGGCAACGTCTCCGGTGCCGGCCGTCGTCTTGGCCCTGGGGCCCAAGCCCAAAGCCAACCTGAGCGATATCGTCCGGACCGGCGCAGTCGAGCTGGTCGAGTATCCAACCAGCAAGCGCCAGCTGGCCGCTGCCCTCCAGCGTGCCTTCGACATTGCCGATATCTCGAGCTCGGTGACCCCGGCCACCCTGCCCGTCGTGTCCGAAGGCATTGTCGTGGAGCGTCCGCACTTTGCCGAGGTGTTCACGGTGGCGTCGTCCAGCGGCGGGTGTGGCAAGACGTTCTACGCCACCAATCTGGCCTGTTACCTGGCGGCACAGACGGGCCAGCGAGTCTGCCTGGTCGACCTGGACCTGCAGTTCGGCGAGGTGTCGACGGCCCTCCATCTGCGTCCCCGCTTCACCATCTCCGACTTGTTGTCCCGTGAGCCGGTGGACGAGGACAACCTTGACGAGCATGTCGAGGAGTACCTCGAGCACCATGAGCTCGGATTCTCCGTGCTCGCGGCGCCTTTCAGCCCGGCGGACGCCGACATGATTGCCCCGAAGGACGTCTACAAGGTGATGGCGGCGCTCCGGCGTCACTTCGACTACATCGTCGTCGACACTCCGGCCCAACTGTCGGAAATCGTCCTAGCGGCCTTCGACCATTCGACCAGGGTCCTCTGCATGGTCACCCTCGACCTTCCGAGCATCCGCAACATGCGGGTCTTCCTGACCACGCTCGAGAAGCTGCGCATCAGCAGCGACAGCATCGGGGTCGTCCTGAACAAGGTCGAGGACGACATCGGGATCGACATCGGCGACGTCCAGGAAGTACTCGACAACAAGATCATCTCCACGCTGCCGTACTCCCGTGAGGTGATGAGATCGATCAACAAGGGCAGGCCGGCCTTGGTCTCGGCCGCCAGCTCCGACATTGGCAAGAAGCTTGCCGGAAGCATGCAGCAGTTCGTCTCGGGAGAGACACGTCCGGTCCTCGGGAACGGCTCGAACACCGCCGAACTGGGAGACGGGCGGGGCGGCTTCTGGAAGTTCCGCCGGAAAGGTCGCGCACAAAAGGTTCCTGAGCTCGAGAGGGCCTGACGGTCATGAGCCTGTCCGACCGACTGAACTCGCCTGACGGAGCGACGCCTGCCCCGGATGTGGAGGCTCCAGCCCCGAGGCCGGCCGCCACCGTGGCGAATGGTACCGGCAAGGAGGCTTCCCCGACGCCGCGCCGGCGGTCGACCGATCGGACCACCTCCAACGACCTGTGGTTGCAGTCCAAGGCCAAGGTGCAGTCCAAAGTGCTGGCCGAGATCGCACCGAGGGCGGCCAATCTCTCACCCGAGGAGTTGCGGTCCCAGGTCCGCAACACGGTGAACGAGATCCTCGAGCGCGAAGACATCGGAATTTCCCCGATCGAGCGCCAGCGATTCGTCGAAGAGATGCTCGAGGACTCGCTCGGCTACGGACCCCTCGAGGTGCTCCTGGCTGACGGCGGTATCACCGAGATCATGTGCAACGCGTTCGACGAGGTCTGGATCGAGCGCAAGGGCAAGATCGAGCGCACCGACATCGTCTTCAACTCGAACCACCAGTACCGCCGCATCATCGACCGCATGGTCGCTGCGGTCGGTCGTCGGATCGACGAGGCCTCCCCGATGGTGGACGCCCGCCTGGCCGACGGCTCCCGCATCAACGCCATCGTGCCGCCACTTGCCCTACGTGGTCCCGTGCTCACCATCCGAAAGTTTCCCGAGCGCGCCCTGGTCATGCAGGATCTCATTGGCCTCGGCTCGCTTTCCATGGACGCCGCTGTCTTTCTCGAAGCCTGTGTACGGGGGAAGATCAGCATGATCGTGGTCGGCGGAACGGGCACTGGAAAGACGACAATGCTCAACGTCCTGTCGAACTACATCCCCGAGGGAGAGCGCCTCATCACCATCGAGGAGTCGGCGGAGCTTCAAATTCAGGGCGCGCACGTCGTGACTCTCGAGACGAGGCCGTCCAACGCCGAGGGTTCCGGAGAGGTTCGCATCCGCGACCTCGTCCGCAACTCCCTCCGCATGCGGCCCGACCGGATCATCGTCGGAGAATGCCGTGGTTCGGAGTCGCTCGACATGCTCCAGGCCATGAACACCGGTCACGCCGGGTCGATGACGACCGTGCACGCCAACACACCTCGTGAGCTCCTGAGTCGTTTGGAGACCATGGTGATGATGGGCGGCGTGGAGCTGCCCCAACGGGCCATTCGCGAGCAGATCGTCCTGGCCGTCGGACTCCTCGTGCAGCTCCAGCGGATGCCGGGCGGCGGTCGGGTCGTGACCTCTATCACCGAGCTCCAAGGCATGGAGGGCGACACGGTGCTCCTCCAGGACATCTTCCATCGCGTGGACATGTCGGAGAATGGCGGACGGCTCGTGTCGACCGGGTTGCGGCCGAAGATCCTCGACGAGCTGCTCCTCAACGGGATCGACGTCCCGACGCAGGTGTTTCGCAACGACGTGGACTCCTCGCTGCTGGGGCAGGGTCGGCAACAGGGGCGGCATCACCGTCCGGCCCGACCGGGGCGAGTCGAGCCACCCCCCGACGAGGTCTACGAACTGCTGGCCCGGCGTCGAGACGGGAAGTGAACGTGATGGTCCTCGCCGCATCGCAGGTGAATTCTCAGATGGAAGCGATTCTTGCGGCCGTGATGGTGGGTGGTGGCCTCGCGCTTGCCGTCGTCGCCGCCATCATGCGAGTGCGGACGAAGCAGCGGACCATCGCCCAGATCCTCGACGACACCATGGGAACGGCCAAGGTGCCGGTGGAGGCGGTCAGCGAGACACCCGAGCGCGGTGAGCTCTCGGCCATCACCGTGCGTATGGCCGGAATCTTCGGTCGCTTCGACACCCACGGTGCCCTCGAACAGCGGCTCGAGCGGGCCGCCATGCCCCTCAGAGCAGGCGAGTACCTGGTGATCAGCTCGGCCATCGCCCTGATGCTCGCCGTCGTCGGCGGCCTCATCACACAGTCGCCCTTCGGCGCCCTCATCGCCTTGTTCATCGTTGCCTGCGTGGCCTGGATGATCCCGGGCAAGCGGGCCAAAAAGCGGATCTCGAAACTGCAGGACCAGCTGCCCGACGCGCTGAGCCTCATGGCCGCATCGGTGGAAGGTGGCCAGACGTTCCAGCGAGCCATCGACATGTACCGACGGGACGCGCGGGCGCCGCTGTCGGTCGAACTCGATCGGGTCATGGCAGAGGTGGCCGTGGGAAGTGACCTGGTCGTGGCGCTCGAGAACATGGCCGAACGTTCGGGGGTCGAAGATCTCAAGTGGGCCGTCGAGGCGGTGCGCATCCAGCAATCCACCGGTGGCCGTTTGGCGGTGATCCTGCACACGCTGGCCGACTTCATGCGAACTCGCCAGGAGGTGCGACGGGAGGTGCAGACCCTCTCAGCAGAAGGGCGCATGTCGGGCTACGTGTTGTTTGCGATCCCGTTGTTCCTGGCGGGAATGCTCGAACTCCGTGATCCCGGCTACTTGGCGCCGATGTACCACGGAGCGGGGCTGGTCGTCCTGATCATCACGGCCGGGCTCATGGCCGTCGGATGGATCGCCATTCGCAAAATGGTCAACATCAAGGTCTGAGGTACGAGGGAGAGTGGAATGAACGTCGCCTATGTCGTCCCGTTGATCGGCGTGCTCCTCATGGCGGCCGGCGTTGTCGGGGTGGGTCTCGCCGCCTGGCGCTCGCACCGGCAGTCGGTCCGTCTCGACTTCATCCGGTCCCTGGGCAAGGACGCCGTGGTCTACGCCGAACCGGTCCAGATGCCCGACCGGGTCCAGACCCCTCTTGTCAAGCGGATCTTCGGGCCAGTGAGCGGCGGGCTGCGCGGGTCGGTGTCCAAGCTGTATCCCTCGAGTGAGATTGACAGCGTGCACGCCGACCTCCTCAAGGCCGGTCTGACCGGCTCCATCCGGGCCGAGGAGTTCGTCGCCGTGCAGGTCGGTTCCGTGCTTCTCGGCTTTGCCGCCGGTCTCGTGATGCTCGTCAGCGGGATGGTCAGCCTGAAGATCGGCTTCGTCCTGTTGTTCGTGTTCCCGATCATCGGCGGCCTGGCGCCGAGCTACTGGCTCCGCCATCGCATCAAGGTGCGGCGTGAACAGGTCACCAACGACCTGCCTGACCTGCTCGACCTGATGACGATTTCCGTGGCGGCGGGCCTTGGCCTGGAGCAGGCCATGCAGGTTTCCTGCGCCCGCTTCGAGTCTCCCGTGAGTGATGAGCTCCGGCTCACCCTGCGAGAGATGGAGCTCGGATTGTCCCGACGCGACGCCCTCGAGAACATGAAGCTCCGCACCGACATCGACGACCTGGTGACCTTCACCGTGGTGCTCTCCCAGGCGGACGCCCTGGGGCTCCCTATCGGCCGGGTCCTCGAGGCGCAGGCGAACGAAATGCGCGACAAGCGCCGCCAGCGAGCCCGGGAGAAGGCCGCCAAGGTGCCGATCAAGATCCTCTTCCCGCTCGCTTTCTGCTTCCTGCCCGCCATCTTGGTCATCGTTCTGGGGCCGATCGTCGGGCCGATCAAGCACGCGTTCTCCTCGTACTGAGGATTTCCTCCCCCGTTGCGGGCCCGTTGACAATGGGCAATTTGGCCCATTGCACCCTCGCCGCAATCTGGCTGCCACTGTCGTTTTACCCGGGGTCCGTACAATGACCAGGGGATTCACGCCGACGAGGTGGCGGAAGTTACTGCAGAGGGGCGGGATGCCCCAGTGGGATGAGGGGGGAGAAATGGCCAACACGGTCTCGACGGTTCTATGGCCGAGCGGGCCTGCCGAGCCGGCCAGCCGAGTGGGCGACGAGGAGGGCTGGACGTTCTTCTCGCAGGTCTCGGTGTCGGGGCCCACGGTGAGCACGACGGTTCACCGGGGAGAGAGCATCCGGGGTTCCCGGGCCTCGTTGACCAACTACGAGCCACCCGGCCGGCTGAGCCCGGAAGACGACTACCGGGACCCGGACATTGCGACGGGTGCACGGCATGACGACGACCGCCAGTGGGGTCCGTGGAGCTTGACCCAGCGGGAGCTCGAAGTGCTCCAACTCCTCGCCGAGGGGTCCACCAACGGAGAGATCTCGCAGCGCCTCTACATCAGCCCGAAGACCACCAAGAACCACCTGGCCGCCATCTTTCAGAAGCTCGACGTCACCAACCGAACGCACGCGCTGGTGCGCGCCGTCGTGATGGGGCTCGTCACCATCGAGTAACGAGCAAACACCCGCTTTCACGTGGGGTATTTGGTCCTTTCTGCCTATGGAACTCAGGCGTTGCAAACCTGAAAATGCTGTGGGGGCTCTACATGGTTTCGGGCAACAGTCCGGGCCAGTGGGGCGCAGAGGAGGGACATCAAATGACCGGACTGTTTGTCAACGCGTTCTTCGCGGTCCGTGGCTTCCACGGCAACCTGTTCGAGCGGGCGCGCACAGAGCGCGGCGCTTCCATGGTGGAGTACGCCTTGCTCGTCGGTCTGATTGCCATCGTCGCCGTGGTCGCCGTCGTGGCGCTCGGTGGTGGCATCAGGGACTTGTTCAGCAGCGCCAACAGCTGCGTCGGCGGCATCAACAGCGGCGCCACTGCGAACTGCTGACGGCGGCGGCTTCGGGCCGCGCTGGTTGAGCAAAGCAATTCCCTAAGGGAAAATTCCCCCTTCCCGAATGGGATGACGGTTGGGCTGGGTCGGCTGCGGTCGGCCCAGCCCATCGTCGTATATGGGGTCCGATTTGATACAAATGAGTCTTCGGTATTTGCCTAAATAACTGCCCGTTGCCAATGGTCACAATGGCCTATAGAAATGCCGGGAATATTCATCGATGCTAAAGGTGCAAGGGGGAGTGATCCAGCGAGTCCCATTGGGGCACAGGAGGGGAACAAGAAGATGATGGAGCTTTTTGTCAACGCATTTCTGACGGTCCGTGGCTTCCACGGCAACCTGTTCGAGCGTGCAAGGACCGAGCGTGGCGCCTCCATGGTGGAGTACGCCTTGCTGGTCGGGCTGATCGCCATCGTGGCCGTGGTCGCCGTCGTGGCGCTCGGTGGTGGCATCAGGGACCTGTTCAGCAGCGCCAACAGTTGCGTGGGTGGCATCAACAGCGGCGCCACTGCGAACTGCTAGCGCAGAGCGATCGAGCCGCCTCCGAGGAGGCGGACAAGTTGCCGGGGGGCAACGGGGAGGGCTGGAGCATCTGCTCCAGCCCTCCGTCGCGTCCGGGTCAGGACGCCGGTTCGAGCGCTCGGGGTACGAACTGGGGATCGATCTTGTAGCGCTCCCCCGACTCGGAAGGGTCCGGCGAGCGTCTCAGGAAACGGGACGGCCACCACCTGCGACGAGGCTCGGAGCGTCGCACTGCGGCCCCTGGGAGGACGTACAGGGCGACCGGTGGCCGGACACCGGGTGCAGGGGCGTCGTGGTCTCGACCAGGGCCCGGTGAACCAACGAGGGAGCCGCCAGCAGGGGAGCTGCCCTCATACCGCCGGTACGTACTCACGGTAGGTAGTATTCTGACGGTTTCTCACTATGTCAACCCACGAAGCCGTCGACCCCGCACTCGGTACCATGCCCGCCATGGAGACGGTGCGGACCCGTCGTGAGGAGTACGCCGAGTCCACCTACGAAGCCCTCCTCGACAGTGCCGCCGCCTGCTTCTTGGAGAACGGGTTCGTCGCCACGTCGCTCGATGCCGTGGCCAAGGGGGCCCGGCTGACCAAGGGGGCGATCTACCACCACTTCGCCTCCAAGCGGGACCTGTTCATGGCCGTCCTGGAGCGCGAGGAGGTGCGCAGCGCGCAGACCGTGACCCAGGCCGGGGCGGCGGCGCCGGATGCCTGGAGTGGCATCGTGGCCGCCTTCGACACCTTCCTCGAGACGATCTCCGACCCCACCTACCAGCGCCTTTGTTGGGTCGAAGGCCCGGCCGCCCTCGGGTTCGAGGACTGGTGGGCTTGCGGTGAGCGCTACGAAATCGGCGTCATCCGGGCCCAGCTCGACCGGGCGGCGGAAGCCGGCGTCCTGGTCGTCCAGGACCTGGACATGATGGCCCACGTCCTTTTCGGTGCCGTGGCCGCCGGTGTCCTGGCCATGGCCCGCTCGGAGGAGCCCACCCGGGAGCGTGAGCGTTTCCGGGCCACGATGCTTGACGTCATCAAGGGCGTGGTCAACATGGATGTGGCCGCTCAGTAGGAGTTCATCGTAGGTTCACACAACCGATACGGCGGCGAAATAGGGTCCGGCGAGACTGCTTCCGTCCGAGGGCCATCCCCGGCCAGGCGGAACGATCGCCAGCACAGAAGGGGAGCACAGGAGAGTCCATGAGCTATCAGGCCGAGTACATCTGGATCGACGGCACCGAACCGTCGCCGCTGCTGCGCAGCAAGACCAAGATCGTGGAGGACGGCAAGGAACCCCCGATCTGGGGCTTCGACGGCTCGAGCACCAACCAGGCCACTGGGAACGACTCGGACTGCGTCCTTCAGCCGGTCTTCGTCTGCGCCGACCCGCTGCGGGCCGAGAACGACAAGCTGGTCATGTGCGAGGTGCTGCTCACCGACATGACGCCGCACCCGACCAACACCCGTCGGGCCTGCGCCGATGCGGCGGAGAAGTACAAGTCGTTCGAGCCGTGGTTCGGGATCGAACAGGAGTACACCTTCTTCCAGTACGGGCGGCCCCTGGGTTGGCCCGAGGCCGGTTTCCCCGCACCGCAGGGCCCGTACTACTGCGGCGTCGGCGGCGACAAAATGCCGGGCCGCGAGATCGTCGAGCGCCACACGGCGGCCTGCATGAAGGCCGGCCTGGGCATCGAAGGGACCAACGCCGAGGTGATGATGGGGCAGTGGGAGTTCCAGATCGGTGTCCTCGCGCCGCCGACCGTCGCGGACCAGCTCTGGGTGGCCCGCTGGCTGCTCTTCCGCATCGCGGAGGAGTTCGACGTCTACGCCACCCTCGAGCCCAAGCCCGTCTTGGGTGACTGGAACGGGGCCGGTGCCCACACCAACTTCTCGACCAAGGCCATGCGAGAGGACGGCGGGTGGGATGCCATCATCGCCGGCTGCGAAGCACTGGGGAAGCGGGTGGAGGAGCACGTCTCGAACTACGGCATCGGCATCGAGAGCCGCCTGACCGGCGCCCACGAGACGGCGCACTACACCCAGTTCACCTACGGGACCTCGGACCGCGGTGCGTCCATCCGCATCCCATGGCAGACGGCAAAGAACAAGAAGGGTTGGATCGAGGACCGGCGTCCGAACGCCAACATGGACCCCTACGTCGTCAGCCGTCTGATCGTCGAGACGGTATGCGGGGACGCCGCCGGCGACTGAAGCCGCCCACGAGCTCGAGCGAGATCGAGGACGCCGCTGGTTCCGGGCCGCACCACCCGGGGCTGGCGGCGTTTCTCCGTTGTCGGACCGTCAGCGTGGCGGGACGGGCTGGTCCGACGGCGCCAGCGAGACCAGCGCCGACTCGCCCGGCCGGGCCAGCGGCCCGTACTGAAGGGCAGCCGTGTCGCCCTCGATGAACCGACTCGTGTCCTGTCCCGAGTCGGCCATTTCGTCCATGCCGATGGGACCTCTCGGTCGCCCGGCGAGGAACTGCTGGATGATCGGGTTGTCCGACTCCAGCATCTCGGGCTTGCTGGCGAACTTCACGAGGTTCGAGCGGAAGAGCACACCCATGAACTCGGCCGTGCGCATGACCGACGAGATGTTGTGCGTGATGATGAAGAAGGTGGCTCCCGTTTCTTTCTGTGCCGTGACGACCAGCTCGTCCAGGTAGGCCACCCGGACCGGGTCGAGGCCGGAGTCGGGCTCGTCGAAGAGGACGATCTCGGGCTCCATGACCATCGCCCGAGCCAGCCCGGCTCGTTTCTTCATGCCGCCCGACACTTCGCCCGGCAGCTTCTTGAGGTGGTCCATCAGGCCGACGAGCTCGGCATTGCGGTGGACGAGCTCGCGGATCTGCGGCTCGCTCTTGCGCGTGTGCTCTCGCAATGGGAACGCGATGTTGTCGTAGAGGTTCATGGAGCCGAAGAGCGCGCCGTCCTGGAACAGGACTCCGAACTTCCTGCGCACCTCGTAGAGCCGCTTCTCGCGCAGGCCGACGATCTGGTCGCCGTCGACCCAGATCTCACCGCGCTCAGGCCGAAGCAGCCCGAGGATGTTCTTGAGCAACACCGACTTTCCCGTGCCCGAGGGACCGAGGATGGCGGTGATCCGACCCTTGGGAACGTCGAAGGTGATGTCTTCGAGGACGGTGTGGGAGCCGAAGGACTTGGTCACACCCCGCAGGGAGATGATCGGCTCGCCGGGAGCGACCCAGGGCTGGGCGCTCTGCTGCCGCGTGTCCATGTGTGGAGAACTGGCCAGTGGCCCCGGCCTTGCGCACCGTCGGCCCCGGGCACCGCCGGGTCACTCAGCCGCCGAGCAGGCCACCCAGCGTGTCGCCGACGTCATTGAGCACGCTCGGCTGCGTCGTCGTTGTCGTGGTCGACTTGTTGCCCGACCCCCCGGAGCCCGAGGACCCACCAAGCAGTCCCGACACACCCTGACTGACCCCGTTCAGCGTGCCGTTGACCGTGTTGGTTGCTCCGTTGACCGCCCCGTTGAGCGTGTTGGTTGCGCCGTTGACCGCCCCGTCCACGCCCTTTGTCGTGCCGTTGACGGCGCCGCCGAGGCCCTTGGTCACGCCCTTGACGGCGCCGCCGACCCCGTTGGTCAATCCGTTCACGGTGCCGCCGACGTTGGTGACCGCGCCGCTCAGTCCGCCGGTGGCTTGGCTCACGCTCTTGCTGACCGCGCCGCCGAGCTGACCGGTGCCGTTGCCCCCGGTCAGGCCACCGCCGAGCAGTGCTCCCCGAGACCGCCGGTGGCACCCGCCAGCGTGCCTGCGCCGCTCTTCCCGTCTCGGCCGCCGGATGCTCCCGAGCCCCCGTCTCCGAGCGGAAGCGAACCACCGTCGGAGCCGCCGCCACCACCAGCCGCCAGCCCGAGCCCGGCTCCCGATCCGGATCCTCCCGACCCTGATCCTCCCGAGCCAGGCGCCAGGGCGAGGGGTGGTGCGGCCAGCGCGCTGGCCGCTGGTGATGCAGCGGCCGCGTTGTTGTCGTTGGCCTTGAGCGCATGCGGCGCAATGAACGCAGCCGCCACCGCGGCACCGGCCACGGCGACACCGGCCAGCGCATTGCGCATATCCATCCCGCCCGTGGTGCCGCCGGCCTGCTGCTGCATGCTGGCGCCGCGGTGGGCGACACGGAAGAGGACCCGGCGGAAGAGGCTGCCCGTCGCCACCAGGAAGCCGGCCAGCGCGCCCTTCGACTCGGACACAGCGGCGAACTCGCGCTTGAGGGCCTGCCTGGCCCGCCACAACAGCGTCTCGATGGTGCCGATCTCGACGCCCTCGTGGTCGGCGATCTGTTGGTACGACCAGCCTGATCCTTCGCGCATCGCCAGGACGTGGCGGTGCCGCACCGAGAGGCGGTCGAGGGCGCGGTTGACCAGCTCGCCGTCGACCGCGGCCAGGACGAGTTCCTCGGAGGTGTCGTCGGCCACGGCGCCCAGGGGTTGTTGCGCGGTCAGCTCCAGATCGTCGGTGGGCGTGCTGCGCGAGCGCCGGCGCAGCATGTCGGTGCAGATGTTTCCGGCGATCACGGTGAGCCACGGGTAGAAGCGCTTGTCACCCGAGAAGCGGGGCAGCGCCTTCCAGGCGCGGGCGAAAGCCTCCTGCGCCGCGTCCTCAGCCTCGTGGCGATCACTGAGGCGGCGCATGCAGAAGCGGAGCAACCGCTCGTAGTAGCGGGCGTAGAGATTTCCGAAGGCGGCGGAGTCGCCCGCCTGACAACGTTCGACGAGCGCTCGGTCGCGTTCGAGGTCGACGTCGTCGCAAAGGCCAGTCAGCTCATCTTGGCGGAGCGCCACGTACCTGTCCCTTCCCCCTCCGAGTACTCCTCCCAGGAAGTCTCGTCATTATGCCTGTACCCAGATTCTTTTCGGAACCCTCGACGCACAATTCCAGGACCATTGGCGCGAATTGAGAGCAAACAGGGGTTGACGTTTCGAGAGCAAATGGGGGTTGGAATCCATCCGTTGCAAAAGTCGGCCCCGTGACGCACTCGACCTGCTCGTGAGCTTCATTATGCCCGCATCCAGGCACGGTTACCGCAAGGCGATCGGGGCCTGCCTCGTTTTCACAACGAACGAGTGACGGGGGAAGGGCAGCGATTGCCCGACCGCGTGCAAGGAGGCCTCGAAAGGGGGGACGGCATTGGCTGAATCGGGCGAGGGCACCGGCATGTCGCCGCTGCCGGCCGGCGTCGAGCAGCCACTGACCCGCGACGAGATGGCCCGCCTTCTCGGGACCCCGAGCGGGCGTCCGGATCCCGCCCTCGGCGTCCTGCCCCGGCCAAAACGGGCCCCGGGGGGCGACGGCAAGGTCATGTCGACGGTCCGTGAGACCGGGAACATGTTCGCCACCGCCTTCGAGGCGTTGCGCCAGGCCCCCCTGAAGGGCCTCCCGGTCGACCGAGTTCTTCGACCAGTGCTGGTTCCTGGCCCGGGTCACCACGCTGCCCCTGATCCTGCTGTCCATCCCCTTCGGCATGGTCATCGCGCTCGAGGTGGGCTCGCTGCTCCAGCAGATCGGCGCCCAGTCACAGCTCGGTGCCGCCATGGTCCTCGCCGTGGTCCGCGAGCAGGCCCCGGTGGCCACGGCGCTCCTCATCGCCGGGGCGGGCGGCTCGGCCATGTGCGCCGACCTGGGCTCGCGCCGCATCCGTGACGAAATCAGCGCCATGGAGGTCATGGGGGTCAACCCACTGCACCGCCTCGTCCTGCCTCGGCTGCTGGCCGCCACCGTCGTGGCCGTGCTGCTCGATGCCGTGGTCAGCGTGGCCGGCATCGCCGGTGGCCTGTGGTTCGGCACCCACGCCATCCACATCACCGCGAGCAGCTTCTTCGCCACGTTCAGCGAGCTGAGCCAGATGGCCGACCTCGCCATCGCGCTGGTCAAGGCCGCGCTCTTCGGCTTCATCGCCGCCATGGTCGCCTGTTACAAGGGCCTCTACTGCAAGAGCGGGCCCAAGGGAGTGGGTGATGCGGTCAATCAGGCCGTCGTCATCACCTTCATCCTCTCGTTCTTCGTGAACTTCCTCCTGACCGTCTTCTACTTCAACTTCATCCCGCAGAAGGGCATCTGATGGCGATCGCCGCGCCCCGCGGGTCCCGACGCCGGCAAGGTGGCCGCCGCCGGCAAGGCGGTCTCGGGCAAGGCGGCCGATGCGGGCGACGCCGTCCTCGGCGTCTTCGACACCTTCTACGACCAGCTCAAGTTCTACGGGCGCATCCTGCGAGCCCTGCCCCGCGCCCTGCGCTACCCCAAGGAGATCCCCGTCCTCATGTCGGACATCACCCTGGGCTCGGGCGCGCTCGTCGTCGGGGGCGGCATGTTCTTCGTCGTCACCTCCATCGCTTTCTTCACCGGCACCGAGGTCGGCCTCGAGGGCTTCAACGGCCTGCAGCAGATCGGGGCCGATGCCTTCACCGGGGTCATCACGGCGCTGGCCAACACCCGCGAGATCACGCCGCTGGTGGCCGGCGTCGCCCTGGCCGCGCAGGTGGGCGCCGGCTTCACCGCGCAGCTCGGCGCCATGCGCATCTCCGACGAGATCGACGCCCTCGAGGTCATGGGGATCAACAGCGTCGTCTACCTGGTGGCCACGCGGGTCTGGGCCGCGCTGATCACCATGATCCCGCTCTACCTGGCCGCCCTCTTCGCCAGCTACCTCGCCTCCGAGCTCGTGGTGACGAAGTTCTTCGGCCTCTCCACCGGGACCTACACCCACTACTTCCGCCTCTACCTGCCGCCGCTCGACATCTTCTACTCCTTCCTCAAGGCGATGGTGTTCGCCGTCCTGGTCACGTTCGTGCACTGCTACTACGGCTACAACGCGACGGGCGGACCGGCCGGGGTGGGTGTCGCCGCCGGGCGCGCCATCCGGCTCTCCATCATCCTCGTGGTCGTCGTCAACCTCTTCATGTCCCTGATCCTCTTCGGCGGGGTCAACGCCACGGCCCGGTTGGTCGGATGAGGCGGTTCGTACGCCTGGTCGTCAGCCTCGCGGTGTTGTGCGGGCTGGTCTTCGGCACCGTCACGCTGGTACGTCTGGCCAACGGCGACTTCGCCGGCGACTACCGGCTTCAGGGCACCTTCCCGAGCGCCGGCGAGGGGCTGCACCCGGGCTCCGCCGTCGTCTTTCGCGGCGTGCAGGTCGGCCGGGTCTCCACCATCTCGCTCTCGGGCAACCAGGCGCAGGTGGGCGTCCTCATCGAGCCTTCCTTCAAGGTGCCGGCCACGGCCACCGCGACCATCGAGCCGGTGAACCTCTTCGGGGCCGAGCAGATCGCCATCTCCACACCGCACGCGAACTCCGACGACGGTCCCTACCTGGCTGCGGGCGGGTCGTTCGCCCGGGCCGACAGCAGCGACGAGCTCGGCGACCTCTTTGCCGCAGCCACACCGCTGCTCAACGCGGTCAACGACAACAACCTGGCCACCGTGCTGGGGGAGCTCTCCCAGGCCTCCCAGGGTGAGGGGCCCAAGATCGCCGCGTCCATCAGCGCCGGGACGCAGCTCGCCGGTCTGCTCGATCGGACCTTGAACGCCCAGATCCTGGCCCTCGACTCCTTCGCCAGGTTCGCCCAGGCCACGGCGCCGGCAGCCGCCGACTTCAACAACCTGAACGACGAGATCAACGCCGGGTTGCCCGCGTTCAACGCCGAAGAGGCCGACTACGAGCACCTCCTCAACACCCTGATCCCGTTCTCGAACCGGCTGGCCTCGCTCTTGGCCACGTACCACCCCGACATCGCCACCATCCTCGCCTCGGGTGACAACGTCTCCCGGGTCCTGTTGGCCCAGCAGGGCGACATCGGCCAGGTGGTCAACGGCGCCTACCACTACTTCCAGAAGATCGCCGAGGGGGCTTCGGGCCTGAACCACCTGCCCGACGGCAGCACCTACGCCTACTTCAACACCTTCATCCTCTTCAGCGACGTCAACAGCCTGGTCTGCAACCTCATCGCGCCGCCGACCGGCGGCCTGTCCTTCCTCCAGCCGATCCAGCAGGCGCTGGCCGGCGCCGGCTCGGCCTTCGACTGCTCCACACAGCTGGCCACCTTCGACGCCCTGCAGACGTCGTCGCCCCAGAGCACGCCGGCCGTCGCCGCGACGCCGAGCTCGAGCGCCTCGTCACCCACGGCGGCGGCCAACGCGGCGGCGGGTGCTGCGGCCAACCAGGCCTTCGGCGCCATCGGCCAGCCCGACACCTCGCAGCCGAGCAGCCTCGGCGGCATCCTCAACCAGCTCCTCGGGGGGGTCTGAGTCGTGCGGCTACCCACCCTGCCCTCGTCCGCATTCAAGTTTGCCGTCTTCGCCCTGGTCTGCCTCGTTCTCCTCGTCGGGCTGGCCATCCGGATCGGCAACATCTCGCTGTTCAGTAGCCGCCACACCGTCGACGCGCAGCTCACCGACGTCACCGGTCTGGCCACGGGCGACTCGGTCAACGTCGCCGGCGTTCCGGTCGGGCAGGTCGCCAGCATCGCCGAGCAACACGGCCACGCGGTCATCGCCATGAGCGTCAACAACACGGTGGCGCTGCGCCGCTCCACCGACGTCGGCATGCGCTGGCACAACGTCATCGGGCAGAAGGAGATCGAACTGTTCCCGGGTCCTTCCGGTCCGCTGCTCCCGGCCGGGGCCACCATCCCGCTCAGTCACGACGTGACCGACGCCAGCATCGACACGTTCTTGAACTCGCTCGGCCCGGTGCTCAACGCCATCAACCCGACCCAGGCCAACGAGTTCGTCGAGAACGTCTCGGGTGCCCTCGAGGGCGATACGGCGCAGATCGATCAGCTGATCAACAGCGGGGCCACCGTCTCCAGCACGGTGAAGGCCCTCGACGGCCAGGTGGGCAACATCATCGGCAACCTCGACCAGGTGCTGACCGCGCTGACCTCGCGCACCGGTGACATCGACACGCTGGTCACCAACCTGCAGTCGGTCTCCTCCGCGCTGGCCTCGAAGAACACGCTGCTCGATCAGGTCGTCGGCAACCTGTCGCAGGTGGCGACGGACCTGGCCGGGCTCGTCGGCAACAACCACTCGACCATCACCAGCACGATCGACAACTTGCAGGCGGTGGCGGCCGACGTGCAGACGAACCAGCAGAACCTGGCCTCCAGCCTCTCCACCCTCGGCGCCGGGCTCGCGCCGTACATCCAGATCTCGCAGTGGGGCCAGTGGTTCTCCGTGCAGACCGTCTACACCTGCCTGGCCAACCAGACGGTGTGCGCGTACT
Organism: uncultured Acidimicrobiaceae bacterium; assembly: GCA_963726545.1. Classification (GTDB taxonomy): domain Bacteria; phylum Actinomycetota; class Acidimicrobiia; order Acidimicrobiales; family RAAP-2; genus Bog-473. Next base: position 54,014 of record CAVSCV010000017.1, read on the forward strand.
ACGAGCCGAACAACCCACCGGCGGGCTCCGGTCCCCTGGGCAGCCCGCCCTTCACCAACCCGCTGTCCTCGTCCTCTTCGCCCGCCGCGCCGGCCGCCGGGGGCAGTTCGCTGGCCGCCTCGACCCTGGGCCAGGACCTCCAGGCGGTGAGCGGCGGCGCAGCCGCAGCAGCAGCAGCAGCAGCTCCGGCCGGAGGCTCGCAATGAAAGCGATGACCGAGCGCAACCCCAAGGTGGTGGGACTGATCGCCATCGTCGTGATGGGCGCCTGCGTCCTGGGCATCCTCTTGTTGAACCGGAGCCTCTTCAGCTCCGGCTACACCGTGTCGGCCCGCTTCCCCAACGCGGCCGGCATCGCCAAGGGGACCTCGGTCATGGTGGCCGGGGTCGACGTCGGTTCGGTCAGCTCGGTCCAGGTGCAGGGCGACGCGGTCGACGCGCAGCTCTCCATCAGCCGATCGGTGCAGCTGCCCCACGTGACGACCGCGGCGGTCGAGGTCGAGACGCTCCTCGGCGTGGTCGACGTCACCCTGAATCCGGTGAGCGGTTGGGACGACCCGCTCAAGGCGGGCGCGCGCATCACCAACACGTCGGTGCCGACCGAGTTCTACCAATTGCAGAACACCGCCCACGCGTTGCTCTCGAAGACCAATGCGCGGGCGCTCAACAACCTCGTGACGTCGCTCGACTCCATCACCAAGGACAAGCAGACCCAGGTGGCCCAGATCATCTCGGGCCTCAACGCGCTGACCACCACGGTGGACCAGCGCAGCGGCCAGGTCTCCCAGCTCATCGACTCGGCCAACACGCTCTCGAGCACCCTGGCCGGCCGGGACCAGCAGCTGCTCTCGGTCATCAACAACCTGAACACGGTGTCGACCGGTTTGGCCGCCCACAACCAGGACCTGGCCGACCTGATCACCAACGTGGACTCCATGGCCAGCCAGACCAACAGCCTGGTCAGTCAGGACTCGCCCCAGCTCAATGCGCTGCTCCAGAGCCTGCACGCGGATCTCACCGTCCTCGGCCAGCACCAGGACGACCTGGCCGAGGGGGTCAGCTATCTCGGCGGCGCCCTCAAGGGCTTCCAGTCCATCGCCTATAGCGGCAGCACGCCGGTCCCGTGGGGGAACATCTTCGTCAACCCGGCGTCGCTCTCCAATACCTTCAGCGTCGTCGGGCCCTGTGGCGTGCTCGATGACGTCCTCGACGAATCGCTCGGTCCCGACCCCCTGCCCTGCGACCAGCAGACGGGACCGTTGCCCGGCGAGGGGTCCAACGCGGTCGCGGGCGGCGCCTCGTCGAGCTCCAACGCGGCCGCGGGCTCCTCCACCACGTCGACCTCGGCCCCGGCGTCGGCGGGCACGCCGCCCTCGAGCGAGCCGGCCGGGCCCAACTCGGGCCTCGGCGGCCTGTCCCAACTCCTCGAACCATTGCTCGGCGGGCTCGGGTGATGGACACGCTGCGCTCGCTCCTCAACGCCAGGGCCGTCCGCGTGGTCGCCCTGTGCGTGGTCCTGTTGGCCGGCGTGCTCGTGGCGGTGGGGCTTCTGCGGACGACGCCGACCTATCCCATCAACGTCAGCTACTCGAGCGCACCCGGCCTGTTCACCGGCGCCGCCGTCGACGTGCTCGGCGTGAAGGTCGGCACGGTGACCCAGGTGCAGAACGTGGGGGACAAGGTGCACGTCGTCCTGTCCGTGGATCAGGGCACGAAGATCCCCGCCTCGGCCTACGCGTCGCTGGTGGCGCCGCAGCTGCTCGGTTCGCCCGACGTCGACCTCAACCCCGGCTACACCGGCGGCCCCGCGTTGGCCCCGGGCGCCTCCATCCCCGAGGACCACACCGCCGTGCCCGTCTCCACCGACGAAGTCCTCAAGGAATTGCAGAGGACACTCAACGCGCTGAACCCCCACGCCGTGGGTGACCTCGTCACCAACCTGGCCACCGACCTCGACGGCCAGGGAGCCAACCTGAACAAGCTCATCGCCTCGGCAGCCGGGACGGTCCAGCTGCTGGCGGAGAAGGGCAACGACCTCGGCCAGCTCAACGGGACGCTGGCCCAGCTGACGGGCACCCTCGACAGCGACACCGCCAACATCGAGTCGCTGGTCAAGCAATACGACACCGTCTCCACCACCGTGGCCCAGCACTCGGGTCAGCTCAACGACGCCATCACGCAGCTGGCGGGCGCCAGCACCGGGCTGGTCAACCTGCTGGTGCCCAACCTCCAGCCGCTCGAGGCGGACGTGGGCACGGTGACGACGGCGGGACGCACCCTCGACCGCAACCTCTCGAGCGTCGACGCCGTGCTGGCCAACGGCAACTCCCTCTTCCAAGGCGCCGAGCGGGCCTACGACCCGACCTACAACTGGCTCGACCTGAACCTCCAGACCAGCCCGGGGGTGAGCAGCGCCTACCTGGCCGGCCTCGTCCGCGACCGGCTGGCCGGCGTCTGCCGGCGCATCACGGCCAACCACTCCTCGGGGCTGTCCTCGACCGTGTTGGCGTCGCTGGCCCAGTGCGGCGACCCGTCGTCGAGCTTCTTCGACCCGCTGATCGACGCCATCCCCTCCATCCTCGATTCGCTGACCGGCCAAGGCGGCAGCACCACCGAACAGTCGCTCATGAACCAGGGCCTCAAGCAGATCGCCGGCGCGCTCAGCGGCGCCAGCACCAACGCCGGCGCCTCGGCACCGGCCGCGCCTGCACCGTCGAACAAGGGCACCACCACCGCGCCGTCCGCGCCCACGACCACCACGACGACGCCACCGCCGACCACGACGACCACCACCAACCCCTGCGGTCTCCTCAATGTCATCCTCGGCTGCACCGGCTCGTCGGGCGCCAACTCCGGCACGTCGTCGGGGGGCCTGCTCTCCAACGAGCTCGATCAGGCCGCCACCGGGCGGCAGCCCACCGCCACCTTGGCCACCGCCAAGCCCACCGCCGCCGGCAACGGCAACGTCAACGTCAACGTCGACTCCGACCCGACCCTGACGGCCCCGTCCGCCTCCCTGCTCGGTCCACTGCCGCAGAGCCGGACGCACCACGGCGCCGCCCACCGCGGCTTGGTCGACCGGTGGTGGCACGACGTCGAGGGATGGTTCTGATGCCCCACGCCCGACGCGCGCTCCGTCTCCTGGCCGTCCCCGCCGCCGCGCTGGTCGGCGCCCTCGGCCTGGCCGGCTGCTCGAGCGGGCCGTCCCAGCGCACGGCCACCGCCGTCTTCAGTGACGTGGGCGACCTGGCCAACGGCGCCCAGGTGCAGCTGGCCGACGTGCCCGTGGGCTCGGTCACCTCCATCGCGCTCAGCGGGAACAAGGCCAAGGTCTCGTTGGCCTTCGACGACGGGGTGCGTGTCCCGGCCAACGTGCGGGCCGCCATCGACCGCACCACCATCCTCGGCGACCAGTTCGTCGAGCTCAGCGTGCCCAAGTCCGACACGGGGCCGGCCGCCTCGACCGTGCCCCAGCTGGCCGACGACGCCACCATCGCCCACACCTCGATCGTCCCCGACGTCGAGCAGTTCGTCGCCGCCGGCTCGCAGGTCTTCGGCGCTATCTCGAGCAGTGAGCTGGCCCAGATCATCGAGGCCGGGGGAGAGGGCTTCACCGGGCAGGCCGCCACGCTCAAGGCCTTCTTGAATGACCTGAGCAGCGTGACCAACGGCTACGCGCAGCACACGGCCGACATCTCCCAGGCCGTCGACGGGCTCAACAGCCTCACGTCGCAGCTGGCGCCCAACGACGGCGCCACCGAGACCGCACTCGACAACCTGGCCCAGACCGTCAGCATCCTGGCCAAGAACTCCGGGCAGTTCGAAACGTTGCTGCAGTCGCTCGACGACCTCTCGACGCAGGGGCGCAGCCTGCTCGAGACGTACTACCCGCAGATCGTGACCCAGCTGCAGACCCTCCAAGCGGTGAGTAGCCAGCTGTCCCAGCATCAGACCGATCTGGCCGGCCTCCTCTCCGAGATCCCCCTCGCCGACAACACGCTCCCGCAAGCCGTGCGCAGTGGGTACGTGCAGCTCTACGAGAACATCATCGTGTGCGGCCTGCCCGACGGGGGCGAGGACGACAGCCAGCCCGCGTTCTCCTGCGCCAAGTCCGGAGCCGCGAGCGCGAACGGGAGCGGCTCGTGATCACCCGCCGTCTCGTGGTCAACCTCGTCGTGTTCTTCGCCGTCAGCTTCGGCCTCGTGGCCTACGGCGTCGTCAGCCTGTTGGGCAACCCGCTCGAGAGCTCCACCACGCTCACGACCCACTTCGCCAACGCGTCGGGCCTCTACTCGGGCTTCGAGGTGGAGCTCAATGGTGTCCCCGTGGGCACGGTGTCGTCGACCGCGCTGACCAAGAGGGGGACCGAGGTCACCATGTCGATCAATCCCGGCACCTCGGTGCCGAGCGATGTGCAGTCGTCGGTGCAGATCGCCAACGACCTGGGCGAGCAGGTGGTGAACCTCGTGCCCACCCGGGACGGCCCGGCGCCCGCGCTGGCCAGCGGGGCCAACGTGCCGGCGGCGCGCAACGAGGTGCCGGCCGACGTGGGCCAGGTGGTGGCCACGGCCACCCGTCTGCTCCAGGCCATCCCGGCGGGCAACCTCAACAAGCTCATCGGCGAGCTGGCCACCGCGCTCCAGGGCAACGCCGGCAACCTGCGCACGCTGGTCGACGCCGGCACGACGTTCTCCAAGGAGTTCGTGGCCTACCAGCAACAGTTCACCGAGCTGCTGGCCAACGCGCCCCCTGCGCTCGACACCGTCACCGCTGTCGCGCCCGAGCTGCGCCAGGACCTGGCCAACACCGCCGCCCTCGTGCAGGTGTTGGCGCAGAACAAGAGCGGGCTGCACAACTTGCTCACTTCGGGCTCCTCGGCCTTCGGGGCGGTGAACCAGCTCGTCACGGACGAGTCGGCCAATCTCGGCTGTCTCCTCCACGATTCGGCCAACGTCCTCACCAACCTCGCCCAGCCCACCAACCTCACCAACCTCTCGCAGGGCCTGTCGTTCAACCAGTACTTCTTCGGCGCCGTCGACCACATCGCGGTGGCCGGCCTGGCCAAGCCCACCACGAGCGGCAGCGGGCAGGACCCGAGCCAGGTCTTCCTGCGCACCCGGCTCACCATCCCGCCGATCCTCAGCGAGCCCGGCTCGTCGTACGCCTCGGCGCAGACGATCCCCAACGTGTACCCGGGCGCCGGGTGCGTGACCGTCTTCGGCCCCGGCGTCGGCCCGGCCAGCCAACCCGGCTTCGTCCCCGCCGCCGGCGGCCAGGTGGTGGCGCCCACCGCCGCGGAGTCCGACGTCGAGCTGCCGTCCGCCGCCACCACCCCCTCGACGAGCACCGCCTACAGCGTCCCCGGCCCGAGCATCGGCCTCCTGCTCACCCTCGGCGTGATCGTGGTACCCGCTCTGGCTCTGGCCTGGGGCGCCCGACCCGCCCGCCGCCGCACCCGCCGCCGAGCCTGACCCGCCGCCCATCGCCCTCGCCCATCGCCACCGCCATCGCCATCGCCACGCACCGCCCACCGCCCCTGCATTTCGTCCGCAACCCCAGTGTCGCAGCGACAACTTCGGCAAAAACGACCGCCAAGAAGGCGCCCCAACCCCGTTCTCATGAAGAGGAACGGAGACCAACCATGACCACGACGAGCACCGGCACCGACAAACCCTCCCGCGACGCCACCCGTTCGAGGCAGCGTGACGGGACCATCACGCCCGACACCGAGCACGACGGCGTCCGCGTCGTCGGCGCCCCCTCAAAGGACACCGCCGTTCCGGGCCGCCCCGACCATGCCGGCAGCGACGAGGCCGCTGACGCGCCACCGCATCGTCCTGCCGCCCGTCGTCCCGGCGGGTATCCCTCCGGCCCGAGCCGGCGCAGCTTCCGGCTCGTCGCGCTCATCGCCACTCTCGGCGTGCTGGGCACGCTCGTCTTCGGCGTCCTCTTCGCCACCCACGGGAGCAGCTCGTCGAGCCAGAACCCGGCGGTGAACCAGGCGGCCCAGGCCTTCCTGACCGACTTCTTCAACTTCAACGCCAAGACGGTCGACACGGACTTCACGGCGGTCACCAACATGGCCACGGGCCAGTTCGCCACGCAGGCGAAGCAGTTCTTCAACACCTCCATCCGCCAGGCCCTCGAGAAGGCGCTGGCCGAGTCGCGGGGCCAGACCCGGGCCCTCTACGTGCAGAGCGAGTCCGCCAACGCGGCGACGCTCTACGCCGTGGTCGACCAGACCTACGTGAACAACAAGATCACCACGCCCCAGGCCGACGTGGTCCGCCTCGTCATCAGCCTGCAGAATCTGGGCGGCACCTGGAAGATCTCGAACGTGACCGTCCTCGAGGGCGCCACGCCGGGCAGCGCGGGCTCGCCCTCGGGCTCGGCCGGCTCGAGCGTACCCGGTCAATAGACGCCGCCACGGCGGGGGTCCGACTCCCGGATCCGGGTCCGGCGGCCGGTCGGGGCGGCCTCACCTAGCATTGGGCCGGGCTGCGTGCGGGTCTGTGGTTGAAAGTCGATGCCAGTCGCAGGCAAAACGACCCACGTAAGGCGACTTGTGGTCGCTGAGCATGGTGCGGCTTAGAAGTAAGCCCTGCCCGTCGAGTCCCCGGCTGTCGGGGGCGGGCGGAGACGAGGCGATGCGCGCCAACACGGCGCCGTTGGGCACGGTGGCCGAGCCACCGGGCCGCCGGTGCCGGTGCGTCACCCTCGCAGCAGGCGAGTGTGGGGTCAAAGACCAGGTCAGCCGCACGCAGCCCCTTCTCCTCTCCCGGCGCGCCCGTCGGCTGGGACGGGTCCGGTACCGGTAAGATCGGTTCTCCATGAGTGTGTTCACCAAGGTTCTGCGCGCCGGCGAGGGGAAGAAGGTCAGGCGCCTGGCCGAGTTGGTGGCGCCAATTAACAGTCTCGAGCCCGAGATGCAGGCGATGAGCGACGACGAGCTCCGCCACATGACGGTCGAGTTCAAGGAGCGCATCGAGCAGGGCGAGACGCTCGACGACCTGGCCATCGAGGCCTTCGCCGTCGTGCGTGAGGCGGCCTGGCGCGTCCTCGGGCAGCGCCACTTCGACGTCCAGTTGATGGGCGGCATGGCCCTGCACTTCGGCTGGATCGCCGAGATGAAGACCGGTGAGGGCAAGACCCTGGTCTCGACCCTCCCCAGCTATCTCAACGCCCTCGACGGGCGGGGCGTGCACTTGGTGACGGTGAACGAGTATCTGGCCACCCGTGACGCCGAGTGGATGGGCCGGGTCCACCGCTGGCTCGGCCTCACCGTGGGCCGCATCGGAGCCGACATCGACGACGACTTCGTGAAGCGGGCGGCCTACGCGGCGGACATCACCTACGGCACCAACAACGAGTTCGGCTTCGACTACCTGCGCGACAACATGAAGAACTCGCGGGAGGTGATGGCCCAGCGCGGGCACGTGTTCGCCATCGTGGACGAGGTCGACTCCATCCTCATCGACGAGGCCCGGACGCCGCTGATCATCTCGGGTCCGGCCGACGAGGCGGCCCAGCTGTACTACCAGTTCGCCTCGATCGCCCGCACCCTGACGCGTGACATCGACTACGAGGTCGACGAAGAGAAGAAGACGGTGATCCCGCTCGAGTCGGGCATCGAGAAGGTGGAGACGGCTGTCGGGGTGGAGAACATCTACGACGCCGTCTCGGTCAACTACGTGCACCAGCTGACCAAGGCGCTCACGGCCAAGGACCTGTACCACCGGGACAAGGACTACCTGGTGGCCCAGGGCGAGGTGAAGATCATCGACGAGTTCACCGGCCGGACGCTGGAGGGGCGGCGCTGGTCCGACGGCCTGCACCAGGCGGTCGAGGCCAAGGAGCGGGTCTCCATCAAGGAGGAGAACCACACCTGGGCCACCGTGACGCTGCAGAACTACTTCCGCATGTACGAGAAGTTGGGCGGCATGACCGGGACGGCCGAGACCGAGGCGGGCGAGTTCGCCGGCACCTACGGGCTGCCCGTGGTGCCGATCCCGACCAACAAGGAGATGGTCCGGGACGACAATCCGGACCTCGTCTTCAAGAGCGAGGATGCCAAGTTCAACGCGGTGGTCGACGACGTGGCCGAGCGCTACGAGACCGGCCAGCCCATGCTGATCGGCACGGCGTCGGTGGCCAAGTCCGAGCTGTTGTCCCGGCTGCTCGAGAAGCGGGGCATCCCGCACAACGTGTTGAACGCCAAGCAGCACTTCCGTGAGGCCGAGGTCGTGGCGCAGGCGGGCCGGCGGGGCGGGGTCACCGTGGCGACCAACATGGCCGGTCGAGGCGTGGACATCATTCTGGGCGGCAATGCCGAGCTGCTGGCCCAGCACGAGTTGGCGGCCGAGGGCATCGACGTGACCACCGAGGAGGGGGCGCTCGAGCTCAAACGGCGAGAGGCTTCGTTGGAGGCGCGCTGTCGGGCCGAGGGCGAGGAGGTGCGCAAGCTGGGCGGGCTCTACGTGCTCGGGTCCGAGCGCCACGAGAGCCGGCGCATCGACAACCAGCTGCGTGGTCGTTCGGGCCGCCAGGGCGACAAGGGTGAGAGCCGCTTCTACCTGAGCCTGGAGGACGAGCTGCTGCGGCTGTTCGCCACCGGGGCCATGTCGTGGGTGATGGGGAGGACCTTGCCCGACGACGTGCCGATCGAGTCCAAGACGGTGGCCAAGGCCATTGAGCGGGCGCAGAACACGGTCGAGGCCCGCAACGCGGAGCAGCGCAAGGACGCCCTCAAGTACGACGAGGTGATGAACCAGCAGCGCAAGGTCATTTACGAGCGGCGCTTGCAGATCATCGACGGCGACGACCTCGAGTCCAAGACCGAGGACCTGCTGGCCGGGGCGGCCGAGAAGGTCGTGGCCGAGCACTGCCCGACCGAGTTCGACGAGGACTGGGACCTCAAGGGCCTGGTCGACGGGCTGAGCGTCTACTACCCGACGAAGTTCACGCCCGAGGACCTGGCCCAGGCGGCGACGACCGACCAGCTGGTCGAGTCGATCGTCGAGGAGGCGTTGGAGTTCTACGAGGCCCACTCCGAGGCGATGCCGGGCGGCGCGGACACGATGCGCCAGATCGAGCGGGACGTCTACCTGCAGCTGATGGACGCCCGCTGGCGGGACCACCTGACCGAGATGGACAACCTCAAGGACGGCATCCACCTGCGCTGGACGGTCCAGGCCGACCCGCTCAACGCGTGGCAGCAAGAGGGCTACTCCATGTTCGGCCAGCTGCTCGAGGTCATCGACAACGACTACCTGCGCTACATCCTCCACGTGGAGGCGGTGCCGCAGGCGGCGGCCGAGCCCGACTTGGAGCGGGCCGTGTACGCGGCGGCCGACGACCCCGTGGTCGAGACCAGTTCGATGGCCGGCTTGCTGGCGGCCGACGCCGGGGTGGCCGTGCCGGGACAGACGCCGATCCTGCCGACGCCGGGCAGCGGTGAGAACGGTTCTGGCGGTCGGCGGAGGGAATGGGAACGGCAGCGGCCGGGGCCGGGGTCGGGGGACCCAGGTGAAGCAGCCGGCGACGCCCGACCCCGACGCCTTGACGCCGATCGTCAAGGCGGAGCACGAGAAGATCGGACGCAACGAGCCGTGCTGGTGCGGGAGCGGCAAGAAGTACAAGTTCTGTCATGGCGCCGCCTGACGGCCCCGCCGCCTCGCACGCGTCAGAACCCCGCGACTTCAACTCCGAACTCGAGGCGCTGGCGGAGCGGCTGGGCGAGGCCGAGCGCTACCTCGGGCTGGACAAGCTCGAGGCTCGCCGGGCCGAGCTCGAGGCGGACGCGGCTCGGCCGGACCTGTGGGACGACGCCGACAACGCACGGATGGTGACCAAGGAGCTGGGCCGTGTCTCGGCCGACCTCGATCAGCTGGTTGGGCTGCGGGGTGCGCTCGACGACGCCCGGGCGCTGGTCGAGCTGACCGAGGAGTCGGCGGCGGAGGGCGCCCGGGATGCCTCGTTGGAGACCGAACTGGTCGAGACGGTGAACGGGCTGAGCGTCCGGTTGGGCGCGCTGGAGCTGCAGTCGCTGTTCTCGGGCGAGTACGACGAGCTCGACGCGGTGTGCGAGGTGCACGCCGGGGCGGGCGGGACCGACGCCCAGGACTGGACCGAGATCATGCTGCGCATGTACCAGCGCTGGGCCGAGCGCCGGGGCTTCACGGTCGAGGTCGACGAGGCGACGGAGGGACAGGAGGCCGGGCTGCTGTCGGTGACCTTCATTGTGCACGGGCGCTTCGCCTACGGGCTGCTGGCGACCGAGCGGGGTGTGCACCGTCTGGTGCGCATGTCGCCCTTCGACTCGCAGCACCGGCGCCAGACCAGCTTCGCCTCGGTGGACGTGACGCCGTTCCTCGAGGATGTGTCGGCCGAAGTGGACATTGACGAGAAGGACTTGCGCATCGACACCTATCGGTCGTCCGGGGCGGGCGGCCAGCACGTGAACAAGACCGACTCGGCCGTGCGGCTGACCCACCTGCCGACGGGACTCGTGGTCTCGTGCCAGAACGAACGCTCACAGCACCAGAACAAGGCCAAGGCCATGCAGATCCTCGGGGCCAAGCTGGCGGAACGGGCCCGGTTGGAGCGGCGGGCCGAGCTCGATGCGTTGAGCGGCGAGCGGGTGGACAACGCCTGGGGGAACCAGATCCGCTCCTACGTGATGGCGCCGTACCAGTTGGTCAAGGACCTGCGGACGAACTACGAGACGGGGAACGTGGAGGCGGTGCTCGACGGTGACCTCGATGCGTTCATGGAGGCTGAGCTGCGGCGCCAGCGCGAGGTGGGGGCGGCCTAACCCCGGCGGGGCGGCGGCACGGTGCCGGGGGTCGCGGCGGACCGTTCTCCCTGGTGAAGGGCTGTTTCTGCCTCTGGACGGGCCTACTTCCATGCACTCCGGGAGCCCCTTTTGTGGTGGGTCAAGGGCCCGTCGGAACGCCGCGGGGGTGGCGGTCGGCGTCGGCCGTTCAGCTGACCGGTGAGTCGAACGTCCCCGGCGGCCGCGTCGAGCGACCGAGCGTCGCCCCGTGCTCATGTACGCGTCGGGCTGAATCGAACCGTTGAACGGGTCCGTTCGTCGGACTTGGACCACGACGCGTCAACGCGACGCCACGCGCGGCGCCGGCGACGCGCGGCGCGGCGACGCAAGGCGAGGCATCGCAGCGGGTCGCGTGTCGGCCGAGTTCCGTGATTCGTGGCAGGAGGAAACCGGCCCACGCGGTCACTGTCGCCGACGATCGTGTTCGTGGTGTTCTGATCGTCCGGCGCAGCGCGCCGAGGCCGGTCATCATCGGACGGCGCGGAGCCGTCTAGCGCGGCGGTCGCGTGGTAGGCGGAGCCTCGGCCTGATGGGAATGCAGTGACCTCCTCGCGTGAGTCGGAGGAAACATTTACAGGCGCATGTGACAGCGAGTGCCGGTGTGGGGTTGTTGTCGCGCGACACGGCTCGTGCGGGGTTGGTATCGGACCCGACGGTGTGGCGGTAGGTCGGAGCAGGCCTTGCGGCAGTTCGCACCTCGGACGCCCGCACCGAGTCTCCGTCGCCGCGCGCTCGGCCGCGGTCGAACACGCCAATGACCGTTTGCGCCTTGGGGACTTCGACGTGGGCCACCGCGGGCATCACCGCAAAGCGTGATGCTCGACCGCGGGCGAACAGAGCCGAGGTCAGCGCCTGGAACGATTGGCTCCACCCAGGCTCGACCGGCCAATCGGGCGCCAATCGGGCGCCGAGCAGGTGTATGGGATGGGTTGTCGGGATCGTGCGCCACCCGACAGGCATCTGGCCGGGGGTGGAAGCCAAAGACCTGGAGTGCGGTGCGTGGCTTCCGTCGTCGCTGGCAGCGCCACCAGGAGAGTCCGTGCCGTGTCGCCCTCCCTCGTCGAGGAGTCGCGCGTTGAAGCGAGGCGGTGCCGTCCGCGGCTCGGGGGCGACCGGTTCGTCACCGACGTCGACCATGCCCGACGCTCGGCGCCCGATCGGGTGCACGAGGACCCGGGTCTCCCGTGGGGCCAAGGTCCGGTCCGCGCGGGGTTCGACCGCCTCTCCCCGCCGTGACCTGCACCGGAAGCGATGACCCAAATGCCTTACCTGCTGTTAGTAGCATCTGGTGAGTGCCCCCGCCGTTGCGGCAAGGGCGACATCTCTTCCAACTGATGATTCGATTCGAGAACGTAACCAAGACGTACAAGGGCTCGACCGTCGCGCTGCGTGACATCTCTGTCGAGATCGACAAAGGCGAGTTCGTCTTTATCGTCGGCGCGTCCGGCTCGGGCAAGACGACGTTCATCCGCCTCCTGCTTCGAGAGGAGTTGCCGGACAGCGGTCAGATCCTCGAGGCCGGACGCAACATCGTCGAACTGCCCAAATGGCGGGTGCCCTACTTGCGCCGCAATATCGGCTGCGTCTTCCAGGATTTTCGGCTCCTGCCGAACAAGAGCGTGTTCGAGAACGTGGCCTTCGCCCTCGAGGTGATCGGACGCCCCCGCCACGTGGTGGCCAACCAGGTGCCTCAGGTGCTGGACCTGGTCGGACTGGCTTCCAAGCGCGACAACCTGCCGGGTGAGCTTTCCGGTGGTGAGCAGCAGCGGGTCGCCGTCGCCCGAGCGTTCGTGAACCGCCCGCTGATTCTGTTGGCCGACGAGCCGACCGGAAACCTCGACCCCCAGACCAGCCAAGGCATCATGCAACTCCTCGACCGCATCAACCGGACCGGAACGACGGTCGTCGTGGCGACCCACGACGAAGTGCTGGTGGACAAGATGCGACGCCGCGTGCTCGAGCTCAGCAACGGTGTCATGGTGCGCGACCAGGCCCGCGGCGTGTACGGCTTCGACGGATCATCGCAGCCGCCCGACGTGGCTGCGGCGGGCTGAACCGATGGCTGTATCCGTCGACTATGTCGTCCGCGAGACGGCATCGAACCTGTGGCGCAACCGGTTGATGACCGTCGCCGCCATTCTGACTGTGGCCGTTTCGCTGTCGCTGGTTGGCGCGGCGCTTCTGCTGCGTCAGGGATCGGCCAACGCGACGGGAACGCTCGAGCGGGGCACCAAGGTCACCGTCTGGATGGAGCCCGCGGCCAGCAAGGACGAGATCGCCGCAGTGAAGACCGAGCTCTCGCAGCTCAACTACGTGGTCCAGCCCTGCCAGTACTGGGACAAGCAGCGGAACTTCGCCGAGGCGCGTCAGCTGCTGCCCTCGGACGTCTTCCAGGCCACCACCGAGAGCGAAATGCCCACGTCGTTCTGGTGCGCCCCCGTCGTGCTCTCCGACGCGGCCCAGGTGGTGCGGACCTTTAGCGGCACAGCTGGGGTTGCACAGGTGACGGAACCTCAGCAGACCATTCGCAACGAAGAGACGGTGATCAACGTCTCGAAGTGGGTCTGCCTGACCATCGCCATCGTGCTGATCGTGTCGGCGGCGGTGCTGATCCTGAACACCATCCGTATGGCCATCTTTGCCCGGCGACGAGAGGTCTCGGTGATGAAGCTCGTCGGAGCCACGAACTGGTTCATCCGAATACCGTTCATGTCCGAAGGCTTGTTGCAGGGATTCATCGGATCGTTGGTGGCCGCGGGCGTGGTCTACGTCATGTATCTCTTCATCGACCATGCCGGTGGTGGGAAGACGAGCAACATCTTCACCACCATGCAGATGACGGGCACCGAGGTCCTGTTCACCAACGTGGTCATCGTGGTGGTCGGGATGGCCATCGGCTCCATCGGTTCGGCCATCGCCATCCGCCGCTTCTTGGACGTCTAAACCACGGCCTCAGGGACGGGCGTCGGCCGGAAGGCAGACGTAGTGGCGGTACGTCGCACCGTCTTGGCGGGTCAGGTTGCCCCCGTGACAGTGCGCGCTCACCCAACGCATGCCGGGGTTGCGGGTGCGTGGCGTCATCGAGACCAGGACGTCTTCAACTCGTCCGGCGCGCACGTCAGCCTCGAGCTGGTCGACCGAGGTGGCCGGCACCTGACCGGTGAAACCGCCGACGGGGAGGTATTCGTGCCCCGTGGCCAAGACCCCCTCACTGAGCTGGGCCGAGGTCTCGGCCGTCTCGACGCTGCGGCCGAGCGGGACAGACCCGGCCTGGGCGGCCAAGTGGGGCCAGGTGGCGACCGCGGTGTTCCAGCCGGCGTGTTCGGCGGCTGTCTGCGCCGCAGGCTGGTAGGGCGAGTCGAACGGCCCGAGCCCTGACCCCACGGCGGTGGCCGAGGCCCAGGCCGCCCCGAGGACAAGCGCGGCGACGGAGAAGGCGAAGCCCAGGCGGCGGACCCGGTCCCGCCTCCGTTCGCCGTCTGGGCCGGGGCGGTCGGCTCCCATGAAGGAACGGGCGAGGGTCGCCACCGCGGCGAGGGCGAGCACGAGGCTGCTGGCCAGCACCAGCGGGCGAAGCCCGACGTCGTTCGGGACCAGGTAGATGGCGTAGGACACGCCGCCCAGCACGGTGGCGATCATCAAGAGCCGAGCGGAACGAGTCGTTCGATGTCGCCAGGCCAGGGCGACGCCCAGACCGCAGAGCGCGCCGAGAGGCGGAGCCAGGGCGGCCAGGTAATAGGCGTTCAAGAAGTGCGAGGACGCAAAGAAGGCCCAGGTGAAGACCATCCAGATGCCCCAGAGCAGCGCGGCGGCCCGCCACGGATCTGTCTCGGGCTTCTTGCGCCGGGCGACCAAGATCGCCACCAAGGCGATCAGGGCCGGCGGAAAGAACCATGCGGCGTCGCGCCCGAGCGTGCCGTCGAGGAAGCGCCCCGGTCCCTTTCCGAGTGCCACTGTCGTCGCGCCGCCGGTCGTCGTCTGTGCGGAACTGACCGAGACCGGGGGAGGGCTGCAGCCGGGCTGATCGAGCGAGTGGCCCGACACCCGGTCGGCTCCGTTGTAGAGGAAGACCTGACTGAAGACCGAGTCGTTGCAGCTGCCGTCGACGTACGGCCGGTCGTGCGCCGGGACGAGCGAGACGATGCACATCCAGCTGAGCGAGACGGCCACGATGACCAGTCCCGCCAGGACGATGTGGCCGACGCGACGGGCGAAGCCGGTGACGGGCGCCGCCACCACATAGGCCAAGAAGAGCGCGGGGACGACGATCCAGGCCTGGAGCATCTTGGCCTGGAAGGCCAGGCCCACCCAGACGCCGGAGAGCAGCAGGGAGGTCAGGCGGCCATGCAGGAAGGCACTGGTCGCGGCGTCGGCGGCCAGGACGAGCAGCAGGACCAGCAGCGAATCGGAGACGTTGCCGTGGGCCAGCAGGACCGTGACCGGGGTGGCGGCCAGGACGAGTGCCGCCACCAGGCCGGCGAGAGCACCCCCGACTCGTCGCACGGCTCGATAGAGGACGAGCACCGTGAGCACACCTTCGGCGACCTGGGGGAGCGCGACGGACCAGATGTGGAAGCCGAAGACCCGGACGGAGAGGGCCTGGACCCAAAAGGCTCCGGGCAGCTTGTCGACCGAGACGGTGCCCCAGGGGTCGAAGGCACCGAAGAAGAAGTCGTGCCAGCTCTCGGACATGCTGCGCACGGCCCCGCCGTAGAAGGTCTCGAGCCCGTCGTTCGAGATGCCCCAGACGTAGGACAAGGCGGCCAACGCCGCGACGACCAGCAGGGCGGGACGGGCCCAGGCGGGTTGATCATCGGGTGAGCGCCAGACCTGCCAGCGGCGACGAGGCGCGCCACGGGGTCGCGGCGTGGCGTCGTCGGCGCGGCCCGGCACCGCCCCCGTCGGCGATGCGGTGCCGCTTCCGGTTCCCGTTGAGGGCGCGCCGAACGGTGGCGCGGGCGCGTCGATCGTAAGCCCCCCGGCCCGATCCCCCATGTGGGTACGGTACGCCCCGCAGGGTGCTGGTCAGGGTGCAAAAACGTTGCAGAGCTGGGGATTCAGAGCCCTCGAATCCAGACCGACGTCCGAGCGACGTGACCGTTGTGGTGCGGTCGGATCTCCAAAACGGTTGCAGTACGCTGCGAATCGATGCCCGATCTGCTCGACTGCGAGCACCTGCGGGCCGTCCTCGAGAAGGCCCTGCAGGCGGCCAACAATGGGAACGGCCTGTCCAGGACGATCGGGCCCAGCGGGGAACCCGGCGCACGATGACCCTTGACGACGGGAGCGATCGCGGCCCAAGGCCCGACTTCTCACAGTCTCGCTTCATGTGCAACGGCGTTCGGAAGCTCTCGTTGGTCTGTTTCGTGATTGCCTTCGCCGCGCTGGTCATCGGGGGCGGCTTTGCCGAGATCAGCTCGAATGGTTCCCCGACGTCAAACGAGACTGCCGTGGTGCGCTGGATCATTCTGGCTGCGCTCGTGGTCGGGTTCGTGGCCTACTACGTGGGCGGACGCATCAAGGCGGGCCAGGCCTGAACCGGCACCGGGGCCGACGACGACGGCGGCGACGACCGTCGGCCATCTGAGCCAGACTGTCGACGTGGGAAGCGAAGGCAGCAAATCGAGGAAGCCCAAGCGTCGGCTGGCGAAGGTGCCCAAGTACGAGGAGCCCAACACGTTTCCGGGCGGCGGACTGACCGGCAGCGGTAACAACGGGTTCGGGTCGCGCTATGGACACTCCGCCGACCACCACTCGGACGGGAAACCGGGGCGCTTCGGGTCGTGGATCCTGCGCACGTTGGGACTGAAACAGAAGCCCTGACCGAATTTCTTTTGAAATCTTCCGCTCAGCAAGGTTTTGAGCAAGGTTTCCAGCAAGGTGGTTCCTGCACGCTGCGTCGTGCCCTCCATGGAGGAGCACGACGAAAGCGAGGAACCACATGGCCAATACGACGACGATCACGGGCAACCTGACCCGTGAGCCGGAGATCCGTTACACCAGGGAGGGGCAGGCAACAGCCCAGCTCGGGGTGGCGGTCAACCGGCGCTGGCAGGACCGTACGACCCAGGAGTGGCAGGAGTCGACGTCCTTCTTCGATGTGATCTGTTGGCGTGACCTGGCCGAGAACGTCGCCCTGTCCCTCAGCAAGGGGATGCGGGTCGTCGTGACCGGCCGGCTCGAGCAGCGCACGTGGGAGACCGAGGAGGGGGACCACCGCTCCAAGGTCGAGATCACCGCGGACGAGGTCGGTCCGAGCCTGCGCTTCGCGACCGCGGACGTGCAGCGAGTGGAGCGGCGGGGAGTGTCCACCGGCGACGGTGACGGCGCCGTCGACGCGTCGGCGTCAGCCGAGCCTGTCGCAGTCGAGGCCTGAGTGACGCCTTGGCTCGTGGTGCGGTCGGGCTGGCCCGGGTCCCTGCTGCGGGTGTCGACGGAGCTCGCATTTCGGCTCCGGACGGTGCCCGTCGCGGTGGCGTGGGTCAGCCTCTGCACGCTGGCCGTCGGGTGCGGGGCGCTGTGGCGCTTCCAGTCCACCCGACGTCGAACGACGTCCGCCCACTCCGATTGATCGAGTTCAGGCGTGACGAGATCGCCGATATCTGCGGGGCGCTTGCGCTCGGTGCCTCGTTGTTGCGGCGCTTGGGCCTCGGGGCGGAGTCGACCCGCCTCGAGGCCCTCTTCGACATGGTCGAAAGCCGGTTGCAGACGGCCGGGTCAGGCCCGTCGGGGGACGGGCTGCGCCCGGCTCTGGACTACTCCGACTCCGTGGAAGCCGAAGCCTTGCCCTGGCCGCCTTCCTGCTCGTAGGTGAGGGACAGGGAATTCACGCAGTAGCGCTTCCCGGTCTCGGTCGGGCCGTCAGGGAACACGTGCCCGAGATGGCCGCCACACTTGGCGCAGACGATCTCCGTCCGAACCATCCAGTGGCTGCGGTCGGACCGTTCGATGATCGTCCCGTCCGCCTTCGCCCGGTCGAAGCTGGGCCATCCTGTCCCAGATTCGAACTTCGAGCCGGTGTCGAACAGCGGGGCGTCACAACCGGCGCAATGGAAGACGCCGTCGCCGTCCACGTGCAGCAGGTCGCCCGACCAGGCGGGCTCGGTCCCGGCCCGACGCAGCACGGCGTACCGCTCAGCCGACAGCTGGTCCTTCCACTCTTCCTCGGTCTTGGTGACCTCGTAGACGCTGTCCTGTGACTCGGTCTCGTGGTGGCGGGTGAACAATCCCATTGGTGCGTATACCTCTTTTCTTCTTGACCTTGGTACAACCGCCCCAGCGTCAGAAGTATTTCGGCTCCGCCCCGATGGCCTGGTAGATCGACGAGACGATGTCGTGGGGGCGGGGGTCGAGGAGCTCGAGCGACATCTTGTTCATGACGTAACCCACGGCGAGCTTGCGCTCCGGGTCGGCGAAGCCGTAGGAACCGCCGGCCCCGGAGTGCCCGAAGGCACGCTCGCCGCCGTAGAGCGCCTCGGGGCTGGCCACCCAGTACCCGAGACCGATCTTCTGGCTCATCGGCATGCCGACCGAGCCGAAGACCTGGTCTTCGCCGAACGTCAGCACGGTGCGCGCCTTCTCGATCTCCTCGGCGCTCAACAAGGGCGCAGTGGGCCCGCCCTCGACCGTCCCCGTCAGGCCGGCGTACATGCGGGACAGCGAGACGGCGTTGGTGATCCCGTTGGCCGCGGGCATCTCGGCGGCATGCCACTGGGGGAGGTTCATCCAGTTGGGGTCCCTGATGGCGCCGGCCAGGTTGAGGGCTCGTGCCAACAGGGTCTTTGAGTAGTCGAATCCGCCGCCACTACCGCCACCCCCACCTCCATCGCCCCCGGCCACTGCGCTGAAGATCGATCCGGCGACGATGGGGGAGACCCGAGGCTCGAGCGACTCCGGCAGGCCGATGTAGAACTCGAGGCCGAGCGGCCCCGCAATCTCCTCGGCGAAGAAGGTCCCGAGGGACCGTCCGCTGATGCGCCGCACGACCTCCCCAACGAGATACCCGTACGACACCGCGTGGTACCCGTGCGCCGTCCCCGGCTCCCACAAGGGAGCCTGTTCGGCCAGGGCGGCCACGATCGGGTCCCAGGAAAGGAACTCCTCGGTCGTCAGCGTCGCGTCCACCGCCGGCAGCCCGGCCTGGTGCGACAGCAGGTAGCGGACGGGGAGGTCGCCCTTCCCGGCCTGGGCGAACTCCGGCCAGTAGGTGGCGACCGGCTCGTCGAAGTCGAGCAGCCCACGCTGGGCCAGCAGGTGGGCGCAGGCCGCTGTCGCGCCCTTCGTCGACGAGAAGACGAACTGCAGCGCGTCGGGCCCATACGGCGCCGTCCCTGCCTCGTCGAAGGCGCCGCCGTACAGGTCGACCACCTTGTGCCCGTCGACGTGGACGCAGAGGCCGGCGCCGACCTCGAGACCACGCTCGAAGTTCGCCTCGAACGCCGCGCGTACCCCTTCGAAGCCGGGCTCGACGCTGCCCGTGACTTCGGTCGTCGGTGTCGTGCTCACTCCATCACCCTCCCTATCGGTCTGCCGGTCTGCCGGTCTGCCGGTCTGCCGGTCTGTTGGTCAACCCCGTCAACCGTTCTGCCGTCACGCCGCCAGAGCGTCCGCCGCCCGCCCCATCAAGAACAGGAAATTGTCCGTGTAGAACGCCCGCCGCACGTCCTCGCCCACGTCGCCCAGGGACGCCTCGAAGCGCTCCAAGGGCTTGCGACCCCCCTCCACGTGGGGATAGTCGGACGAGAACATCACGAGGTCCGGACCACCCTCCCGCACGATCCACCCCACGTCCTCCGTCGGATACGGCGTGAACCGCACCTGCCGGTGGACGTACTCCGCCGGCCGCAGCGACAAGGACTGCAAGCGGTCCTCGTGCCGCTCGAAGGCCGAGAAGGCCGACTCCATCTGGCGCAGCCACGAAGGCACCCAGATCGCCCCCTGCTCAATCACCCCGATGCGCAGCCCCGGGAACGCCTCCAACACACCGTCGAAGATCAGCGTCGCCAGCGTCTGCGCCGGCGGCACCGGGATCCCCATGTAGTCGACGGAGCGGAAGTTCTCCTCGCCCCCGTGGAAGTCCGGCGGGATCGGCCGCCCGTTGACGAAGTAGTTGTGGTCGATCAGGTCGCCCGTCCCGCCCACGTGGAAGACGATCGGCACCCCCGCCTCCGACGCCTGAGCCCACACCCCGTACAGCGAGGTATGGCTCGGCGAGTACCGGGGCGGGCACCCCGAGGCCACGAGCAGCGCCCCCGCCCCGGCCGCCAAGGCGTCCGCCGTCGCCGCCACCGCCCGCTCGGCGTCGCACAACGGCACGTACAAGGAGGGCAACAGCCGACGGTCGGCCGAGCAGAACTCGAGCATGCCCCGGTTGTGCGCCCGGGCCGCCGCGTACGCCAGCTCGATGTCGTCGCCGTGCTCGAAGTCGTGCAGCCGTGAGTTGTGGAAGGTGTTGAACACCAGCTGGCTCGAGAACCCCAGCAGGTCCAGCGCCCGCCCCCGGTCCGCCGCGATGAACGAGCCCGTCGCGGCGAAGTTCTTCCGCGCCATGATCTCGGCTTCCTCGTCCGCCCGGTACTCGGCCGAGGCGTGCTTGGCCGCCAGGCGGTCGAAGGCCGCCACGATGTCCGCCTGCTGCTCCGCCGGGTCACCGGTCTGGCGCAGCTCGTTGCCGCTCGAGTACGCCAGCACGGGAAGGCGATCCCGGAACGCCGCCTCGGCATGGTCCCGCAACCACGTCGGCGTCTCCATGATGTGGGCATCCGCATCATGGACGACCCGGCCTTGCGAGTAGGGCATGGTGCCTCCCTTCGCCACATCCGGCGACGACCGCCCCGGAGCCTCGAGTATTCCAGCCCCACCCCGCCGCCACCATTGCGCCTCCCTCTCACCACGCCGACCGCCGCCCGTACGATGCGGCCATGCCCGCGCCCGCCCGCCCCCGCCCCCGCCGACGGACTGCCGGGCCTGCTCGCCGAGGTCGGCCTCCCGTCCGCCCTGGCCGAGCGCGTCGTCCTCACCGGAGAGGAACGCCCGTTCGATTCTCCCTTCCCTGTGGTGGAATGCGCCGCCTCGGCACTGGGTGCCATCGGCGCGGCGGCCTCCTTCCTATGGGAACAACGGACCGGCGCCGCCCAGCCGGTCACGGTCGCCCGGGGGCACGCCGGCGCCTCACTCGTCGGCTTTGCGTTCCAGCAGCTCGAAGACGGCGACACGCCCGTGGCGCCGTTCGCGCTCGACCGGCCCCTGGTCAAGCTCTACCGCTGTGGCGACGGCCGCTGGATCCACCTCCAGGGCCAGTTCCCACACCTCGCCCGACGAGCCTGTGAGGTCCTGGGTTGCGCGGTCGACAGTCCGAGCGACGTGGTGGCCGAGCACGTGGCGGCCTGGGACGGCCTCGCCCTCGAGGAGGCGCTCGCCGCGGCCGACGCCTGCGGCGCCATGGCCCGCTCCGTCGACGAATGGGCCGCGCACCCCCAGGCCGCGGCGATCGCTCCGCTGGGCCGGGTCAGCATCGAGAAGATCGGCGACAGCGCCCCCGAGCCCGCCTGGCACCACCGCGGCACGACCACCCCGACCACCGACTCCGCCGTCGCCTCTTCTTCCTCCTCCTCCTCCTCCCGTCCCCTCGACGGACTGCGCGTCCTCGATCTCAGCCGCCTCCTGGCCGGGCCCACCAACGGCCGCACGCTGGCCGAACACGGCGCCCAGGTGTTGCTCGTGAACTCGGCCCGCCTCGTCAACATCCCGGCCTTCGTCATGGACACCGGTCACGGGAAGCGGTCCTCGATCCTCGAGCTCGATGAGCCGGGCGGCCTGACCACGCTCAAAGAGCTGGTCGCCGGCGCCGACGTGTTCACCCAGGGCTACCGGGGAGGCTCGCTCGAGCGACGAGGCCTCGGTCCCCAGGGCCTGGCCGAGATCCGACCCGGCATCGTCGTCGTGACCATCAATTGCTATGGCGACGCCGGCCCGTGGCGAGGCCGCCCGGGCTGGGAGCAGATGGCCCAGACCGTCTCGGGCATGGCGGTCGGCCAGGGCGGCGCCGACCATCCCGCCCTCGTGCCCGCCGCAGCCTGCGACTACACCACGGGCTACCTCGCGGCCCTCGGGACGCTGGCTGCGCTGTGTCGCCGGGCCGACGAGGGCGGCAGCTACCACGTCCGGGTCTCGCTCTGTCAGACGGCCACCTGGTTCACCCGCGCCGCCAATGCGGCCGCCACACCCGCCACACCCGCCCCGCCGGCCCCCACCTCCTTCGGCGACGTCGAGTCGTACATGACGTCGACCCCGACCCCCTACGGCCGCCTCCGCCACCTCTCGCCCGTGGTCAAGATGCCCCTCACCCCACCCAGATGGGACGTCCCGACCTCTCCGATCGGGTCCCACCCTCCGTCCTGGGATCCCGCCACCAGCACCGCCTGAACCCCAATCGACCCACGTCCGGCCCCCACACGACCCTCGTCCCGACCGTCCCGACCCGCGCCCACCCGTCCATCTGACGCCCCGTCAGATGACGCCCACCGGCTTCGCTACGCTCCCCCAACGATGGATCTGCGAGACCGCCCCGAGGACGTCCGGTTTCGCGACGAGGTCCGGCGCTTCCTCGAGGAGAACCTCGTCGGCGAGTTCGCCGAGCTGGGAGGCCGGGGCGGCTCGGGCGACGAGACGTACGGCTTCGACGTCCGCCTGCGCTGGGAGAAGGTCCTGGCCGCCGCCAAGTGGACCTGCCTCGGCTGGCCCGTCGAGTACGGCGGCCGGGGCGCCTCCATCACCGAGCAGGTCATCTTCAACGAGGAGTACGCCCGCGCCGCCGCTCCCGGCCGCGTCTCGATACTCGGCGAAGGCCTCCTCGGACCAACCCTCATCCACTACGGCACCCCCGAGCAGAAGCAACGCTTCCTCCCGCCCATCTGTCAGGGCACCGAGCTCTGGTGCCAGGGCTACTCGGAGCCCGACGCCGGCAGCGACCTGGCCAACGTCAAGACCAAGGCAGTCCGCGACGGAGACCAGTGGGTCGTCACCGGCCAGAAGGTGTGGACCTCCCTCGCCCACCAGGCCGACTGGTGCTTCGTCGTCTGTCGGACCGACCCCGACACCACCCGCCACAAAGGCCTGTCGTACCTGCTGGTCCCCATGGACCAGCCCGGCATCGAAGTCCGCCCCATCACCCAGCTCACCCGCACCAGCGAGTTCAACGAGGTCTTCTTCGACGGCGCCCGCACCGCCGTCGACAACGTCGTCGGCGAGGTCGGCGACGGATGGCGGGTCGCCCTGGCCACGCTCGCCTTCGAGCGCGGCGTGGCCCTCCTCGGCCACCAGCTGTCGTTCCGCCGTGAGCTCGACCGCCTCGTCGCCACCGCCCAACGCAATGGCCGCACCAAAGACCCCGTCATGCGCCAGCGCCTGGCCCAGGCCCACATCGAGCTGACCATCATGCGCTACAACACGCTGCGCAGCCTCTCGGGCGTCGACGGCCCGGTCGCCCCACCCGAGGCGTCCATCGCCAAGCTCTTCTGGGGCAGTTGGCACCAGGGCCTGGGCGAGCTCGCCATGAGCATCCTCGGCCCGAGCGCCACCGTCCTCGACGGCGAAGCGCTCCCCGAGAACCACGGCTACGGGCTCAACGAGGTCCAGCGCTCGTTCCTCTTTGCCCGCTCCGAGACCATCTACGGCGGCTCCAACGAGATCCAGCGCAACATCATCGGGGAGCGTGTCCTCGGCCTTCCTGCGGAACCGAAAGGGGCAGCGTGACGAGCCTCGATACGCCCTTCGACCCACCCCCACCGCCACCCCCGCCAGCCGGGCACGGCCTCCTGGCCGACAAGGTGGTGATCGTCACTGCGGCAGCAGGCACAGGGATTGGCTCCGCCACCGCCCGTCGCTGCCTCGAGGAGGGCGCGGCGGTCATCGTCTCCGACGCCCATGCACGGCGCCTCGCCGAGACCGCGGAGCAGTTGGCCGCGGACGCGGGCGCCGACGGCGCCGAGCGCGTGCACGCCATCGCCTGCAACGTCACCGACGAGGCGGAGGTCGGTGCGCTCTACGAGGGCGCGGCGGCCCGCTTCGGCCGTATCGACGTGGCCGTGCACAACGCGGGGCTCGGAGGCACCGTGCCGCTCGTCGAGATGACGGACGAGCAATGGTCCACCGTCCTCGACATCACGCTGACCGGCACGTTCCGCTGCACCCGGGCCGCCATGAAGCATCTCTTGCCTCAACGCAGCGGGGTCATCGTCAACAACGCGTCGGTGCTCGGGTGGCGGGCCCAGGCGGGCCAGGCCCACTACGCCGCGGCCAAGGCCGGCGTGATGGCGCTCACCCGCTGCGCCGCCGCCGAGGCGGCCCCGTCCGGTGTCCGCATCAACGCGGTGTCGCCCAGCCTGGCCGAGCACCCGTTCCTCAACCGGGCCATCCCTGACGAGGACTTGGCCGTGCTCCGCCGGCGCGAGCTGTTCGGCCGAGGCGCCGAGACGTGGGAAGTCGCCAACGTCATCGTCTTCTTGGCCAGCGACTACTCCTCCTACATGAGCGGCGAAGTCATCTCCGTCAGCAGCCAGCACCCATGACCCCGCATCCATGACCCCTTCGAACAACGGCATCGGCGGCACGCCCGCCGACCAGGAAGACCCGAGGGCCGACCTCATCTGGAGAACGGTCCCACGTCTGGTGGAGGACGCCGCGATCCGTCACGCCACTCTCGAAGCGCTCGTCGAGGGCGACGTCCGGCTGACCTTCGCCGAACTGGCCTCGGAGGTCGACCGCTACGCCCGCGCCTTCATCGCCGCCGGAGTCGATGCGGGCGACCGGGTCGCCATGTGGGCACCGAACTGCGCCGAATGGATGCTCGCCGCACTCGGCGCGCTCCGGGCCGGAGCAGTGCTCGTACCGCTCAACACGCGCTTCAAGGGCGCCGAGGCCGCCTACATCCTGCGCTCGTCCGGCGCGACCCTGCTCGTGACGGTGCGCGGCTTCCTGGGCGTGGACTACCCCGCACTCCTCGTCGGCGAGGACATCGGTGAACTCGAACGGATCGTCGCTCCTCCGCGACACCGCCACCGACTCCGACGTGTCCCCTGCCAGGGTGACCCTGATCGGCCTGTCTGACTTCCTCGCCGCGGGCGCCGCCGTCGACCCCTCCGAGACGGCACGCCGAGCCGACGCCGTAGAGCCCGACGACACGTCCGACCTGATCTTCACGTCCGGCACCACGGGCTACCCGAAGGGCGCCGCCACGACGCACGCCCAGTCGTTGCGCACGTTCGGCACCTGGTCGTCGGTCGTGGGCCTCGGAGCGGGCGACCGCTACCTCATCGTCAACCCGTTCTTTCATACGTTCGGCTACAAGGCCGGCATCCTGGCCTGTCTCATGGCGGGCGCCACCGTTGTGCCAGAGGCGGTCTTCGACGCGGGCGCGGTGATGGAGCGCATCGCCGCCGAGCGGATCAGCGTGCTTCCTGGGCCTCCGACGCTGTACCAGACGCTGCTGAACGATCCCCGCCGCGCCGAGCACGACCTGTCGTCCCTGCGCCTCGGCGTCACCGGTGCGGCCGTCGTGCCCGTCGAGCTGGTCAAGGCAATGGGGGACGAGCTGGGTTTCACAACCGTGCTGACCGCCTACGGGCTCACCGAGTCGTGCGGCACCGTGACGATGTGCCGCCGAAGCGATCCGCCCGAGATCGTCGCCAACACGTCGGGGCGGGCCATCCCGGGCCTCGAGGTGCAGGTCGTCGTGGACGGCCACCCCGTGCCGACCGGCGAACCCGGCGAAATCGTCGTCCGGGGCTACACCGTGATGTCTGGTTACTGGGGCAACGAAGAGGCGACGGCGGAGGCCATCGACGCCGGAGGCTGGCTCCACACCGGTGACATCGCGGTCATGGACGACGTGGGCAACGTCACCATCACCGACCGGCTCAAGGACATGTACGTCGTGGGCGGCTTCAACGCCTATCCCGCCGAGATCGAGGCACTCCTGCGCAACCACGAAGGCGTGGCGGCGGTCGCCGTCGTCGGTATTCCCGACGAACGGATGGGCGAGGTGGGATGTGCCTATATCGTGCCAGTGGAGCCAGGGTCCGACCCCGACGAGCTGGGTCGATCCATCCTCAGTTGGTCCAGGGGCACCATGGCCAACTACAAAGTCCCCCGCGGCGTCGTCCTGGTCGATGCCCTTCCCGTCAATGCGAGTGGGAAGGTGCTCAAGCGGGAGCTCCGTGATCGTCACGCGGCCGGTCTCGACCGTGTGGTGACCGCGGCAAACGAGTCGTAGTACAACCGAGAGGAGCAACGAGATGCGAGGCATCGTCTACACGGGCGAAGGGGTCGAGGTCACCGATGAGCTCGAAGTGCGAGCGCCGGGCCCCAACGAGGTCCAGATCCGCATTCAGGCCGCCGGGGTCTGCCACTCAGACCTCTCGGTGATCAATGGCACCATCCCGTTTCCGGCGCCCGCGGTGCTCGGTCACGAAGGGGCGGGAATCGTCGAGGCGGTGGGCGACGCCGTGCGTTCCGTGAAGCCTGGTGACCACGTGGTGATCGCCACGCTGGCCAGTTGCGGCGCCTGCCGGGCCTGCAGCACTGGGCACCCGACCTGGTGCAAGAGTTCGCTGGGCAACATCTCGACGCCTTTCACGTACAAAGGAGAACCGGCGTCGAACTTTGCCGCCGCCTCGGTCTTCTCGGAGGTCACCATCGTCAGCGAGGTGCAGGCGGTGCGCATCCCCAAGGACATTCCACTCTCCTCCGCCTGCCTGATCGGCTGTGGGGTGCTCACTGGCGTCGGGGCTGTGCTCAACCGGGCCAAGGCTCGTCCCGGTGACACTGCCGCGGTCTTCGGGGTGGGCGGCGTCGGCCTCAACGTCATCCAGGGCCTGCGCATCGCCGGGGCGACACGGATCGTCGCGGTCGACACCATCGCGGCCAAGGAGGACCTGGCCCGCCAATTCGGTGCCACCCACTTCGTCGACGCCAACCAGGGGGACGCCGCGGCGGCTGTCCGCGAGCTGGTGCCGGCCAACAAAGAATCGGCCGCCGGTGCGCTGTTCCCGCTCGGTGGCGTCACCTGGGCCTTCGACTGCGTCGGGCACCCAGCCGTCCTGCGCAGCGCGCTGGACTGCCTCGATTGGGCCGGCAATGCCGTGGCCATCGGGATCCCGCCCCGGGGCACCGAGGTATCGGTGGACGTGAACGCACTGGCCTACGTCGATCGGGGGTTGCTGGGTTGCCGGTACGGATCCGCCCGCCCGCACCACGACATCCCGCTCATGGTGGACCTCTACAAGTCCGGGCGCCTGATGTTGGACGAGCTGGTCTCGCTCACCCGTCCGCTCGAGCGCTTCAACGACGTGGTGGACGAAATGCACGCAGGCCGCGTGGCGCGCGGCGTGCTGACTTTCGACTAGACACGCGGCGCGCGGCGTCGACTCCGCGGAAAGGAGGTCCGGCTGTGAAAGGTGTCATTCTGGCGGGTGGGACAGGCTCACGCCTCTACCCCCTGACGCGAATCACCAATAAGCACCTCCTGCCGATTTTCGATCGTCCCATGATCGAGTGGTCCATCGAGGCAGTTGTGTCGAGTGGGATCGACGAAATCATGCTGGTCACCGGTGGCACGCACGCCGGCGAGTTCCTGCGCTTGCTCGGGAACGGCCGCGAGTACGGCATTCACCAGCTGTCTTACGCCTACCAGGAGAAAGCCGGCGGTATCGCCGAAGCGCTCGGGTTGGCCGAGCACTTCGCCGGTGGCGAGCCTGTGCTGGTCACCCTGGCGGACAACGTCCTCGAGCGGTCCATCAAGCCGATGGTCGACGCATTCTGTGCCGATCCGACGGGTGCGCGCATCTTGCTGTCACGGGTCCCCGAGCCAGAGCATCTCCGCCACCTCGGTGTTCCGGTCTTCGGCGACGACGGACGGGTCGCCCATATCGAGGAGAAGCCGGAGACGCCGCAGTCCGAATACTGCGTGACCGGCATCTACTGCTACGAGGCCGGGGTGTTCGACATCATCGGTGACCTGGTGCCGTCTGGGCGCGGCGAGCTCGAGATCACCGACGTCAACAACCACTACGTCTCAAAGGGTGTGATGGCCCACGACGTGCAAGAGGGTTTCTGGGGAGACGCCGGCGAGTCGATCGAGGCTTACTACGCCGTCAATGACTTCGTGCGGCAGAACGGCG
Organism: uncultured Acidimicrobiaceae bacterium; assembly: GCA_963726545.1. GTDB lineage: Bacteria > Actinomycetota > Acidimicrobiia > Acidimicrobiales > RAAP-2 > Bog-473. The sequence continues at coordinate 82,024 of CAVSCV010000017.1, forward strand.
CAAACCAGGCCGTCTGAATCACCCGCGAACGATCACCCCAACCAACGGGGGAGCGGTCAGCGGTCGAGGGGAACCTTCAGCCAGGCGCGCCGCACGCTATCGGCGACACCGGCCCCGTCGAGGCCGAGGCTAGAGAGGATGTCGTCGGGCCGTCCCTGGGCGATGTACTGGCGTGGGATGCCCAGCCGTCGCGTCGCCGGAGAGAGCAGCCCGGCCGATTCGGCCTGAGCGTCGACGGCGTCGAGGAGGAACGCACCGGCCCCGCCGTGCCGCACCCCGTCCTCGGCCGTCACCACCAGCGCGTGCCGGGCCGCGTCGGCCACCATCGCCGGATCCGGCGGCGACACGACCCGGGTGTCCCAGACCGTGACCTCGATCCCCTCGGCCGACAGTTCGGCCGCCGCGTCGAGGCACGCCCCGACGAGCTTGCCGACGCCGAGCAGACACACCGAGCCGTCACCTTCGCGCAACCGCTTCGCCTCGAGCCCATGCCCGGCCTCCGCCGGGTCGATGTGGCGCGCCACGCCTTTGGGGTAGCGAATCGACGACGGGCCCGGCAGCGCGAGCGCGGCACGCATCATCGGCTCGATCTCCTCCGCCGCCGACGGCGCGAACACCGTCATGCCGGGAATCGACAGGGTGAGCGCGAGATCGAGCACTCCATGGTGGCTCGGCCCGTCGTCGCCCGTGATGCCGGCCCGGTCGAGCATGTAGACGACCGGGCACCCGTGCAGGCCGACGTCAAGGTTGGCCTGGTCGAAGGCACGGCAGAAGAACGTCGAGTACACCGCGACGACCGGCCGCAACCCGGCCATCGCCATGCCGGCGGCCGACGTCACCTCGTGCTGCTCGGCGATGCCCACGTCGAAGAAGCGTTCGGGGAACCGAGCCTGGAAGGACAACAGCCCGGTGGGGCCGGGCATCGCCGCGGTGAGTGCAACGATCCGGGAATCCTCCTCCGCCACGGCCAGCAAGGCGTGGGAGAAGGCGTCACCGAACGTTGCCGTGCGCGGTGCCTCGTTAGCCGCCCGCTCGGGCATCGACCCCGGAGAGGCCACGCCACCGCCGTCAGAACTGGCCGAGCTGCCCACGGCCATCCCGGCCGAGCTCCCAACCGCGTTCTCGACGACCACCGGGTTCGCCCTGACGTCATGTAGGCGCTGGACGTCGTCGGATTCGGCGGGACCGTAGCCCCGCCCCTTCTGGGTGAGGACGTGGACCACGATGGGGCCGTCCCACTCGGCGGCGTGGGTGAACGCCTGCTCCATGTGCTCGATGTCGTGCCCGTCGATCGGGCCGGCGTAGCGCACGCCGAGGGCCTCGAAGAACGTGTGCGGCGTCACCATCTCGCGCAGGGCGCTCGTCACCGAGTGCACGCCCGAGTACGCCAATCCCCCCAGAGCGGGGAGTTCGCGCAGACGCAGGCGCAGGCGTTCCCGGGCCGCGGTGTAGGTCGGATTCAGCCGCAACGCCGTCAAACTCTGCGACAGTTGCGACACCGTCGGTGCGTAGGAGCGACCGTTGTCGTTGAGCACGATCACGACCCGTCGCCCCGAGTGGCCGAGATTGTTGAGCGCCTCGTAGGCCATGCCGCCGGTCAACGCGCCGTCGCCGACGACGGCCACGACCCGGCGGTCTCCGTCGATGCCCTGCAGGGTGAACGCGTTGGCGATCCCATGGGCATAGGACAGCGCGGTCGAGGCGTGACTGTTCTCAATCCAGTCGTGCTCGGACTCCGAGCGGTTGGGATAGCCCGACATCCCGCCGGCCTGCTTCAAGGTCTTGAAGCCGAAGCGCCGGCCCGTCAGCAACTTGTGGACGTAGGCCTGGTGGCCGGTGTCCCAGAGGATGACGTCGCGAGGGGACTCGAAGACCCGGTGCACCGCCAGGGTCAACTCCACCGCGCCCAGATTCGAGCCCAGATGCCCGCCCGTGGTGGTCACGGCATCGACGATGAACGTCCTGATCTCTTCGCACAATTGGACGAGTTCCTCAGTGCTGAGACCCTTGATGTCGGCGGGCGTCTCGATACTGGGAAGGATCATGGCGGCCAGGCCAGGCTACCCGTTGGTCCCTGTCGCAGCATTTCGTGAGGGCAGGAACAGGGTGCAGATCGCCACCCCGAACGAGGCGAGCGCGAGGACCTGCAACCCGCGCGCGGGACCCAGTGTCTGGGAGACCCAGCCCACGATGGGGGCGCCGGCCACCCAGCCGATGTAGCCGGCGGCGGTGAACGTCCCCACCGCGCTGACTACCTGGGTGGCCCTCCGGCTCACCGTGCTCATGACCAGTGGCCAGAAGAGCGACGCGCCGCCCGCACCGAGCGCGAGACCCACGGCGGCCAGCCAGGACAACGAGGTCAAGGACTCGAGCAGAATCCCCGATCCGGCCACGCAGCCTCCGACGATGAGCGCGTGCCGGGAGGAAAGCCGGCCGAGCAGCGGTCCCCCCGCACCCCGGGTTGTCACCGCCATGAGTTGACCCACCACGTAGGCGCCCGCCCCGAGCAGCACCCCGGTCGCCAGGTGGTTGCGCAAGTAGAGGACGCCCCAGGTGTCGACCCCGCCCTCCGTGACCTCGGCCAGGGCGAAGACGGCCAAGAGGATCAGCAGCCCGTCCTGGTGCAGCCGCCGCACCGGATGCGAGGACCGTTCGACTGCCGCCCCGGCCCCGGCCCCGGCCCCATCGCCGGTCGCCCCCGTCGAGCCCTCCATCGCCGTCCCCGTGTCCGTCGTCAGCGCCCACACACCTACGGCGGCGCCGATGACGGCGATCCCCGGCCATACCCAGCGCCACGAGATGCCGGCATGGATCAACAAGGCAGCCACCGCCGCCCCGCACAGGGCCCCCGTGTTGAACAACGCATGCAGCTGCACGAGAGAGGACGGGTGGTCCACCAGCCGGTGCGACGCCTCGGCGTTCATCGCCGTGTCGATGCTCCCACCGGCGACCATCGTCGGGACGAGCACCAGCGAGAAGGTCCAGCGAGAATCGGTCAGGGGCAGGATGCACAACAGCCCGGACCAAGTGAAGAGGGCCACCCACAGCAGCCGGCGGGCCCCGACCCGGTCGGCCACGTGCGCCGTCACCGCACTCGACGCACCCGCCACCGCCACGGCGATCGCCAGCAACACCCCCAGCTGCGCATCGTTCAGCGAGTACGTCCGCTGAATGTAGAAGAGCATCACCGCCCAGCTGCCCCAGAACAGCCCGAAGGTCAGGAAGGAGGCCACCACGGGGCCCGCCCCGGCCAGCAGCCGGGGACGCTCTTCCCCGTCCGAGCCCGAGCCCGACCCAGAGTCCGAGCCGCCGACGGTCCGTACGGGCGGCCGAGACCGTCCCGATTCCGGGGTCGCGCTCAGGACTTGCCGGCTGCGCTCGCCTTGGCCAGGAACGCCGCCCGGTCGAGGACGACTCGGGTGACCCGCCCAGCGCCGACGAGCCCGCCCCCGTCGCCCTCCAGCCGGGCCGCCGAGACCGTAAACGTGAGCCGCCGGCCCTCCACCTTGACCAGGGTCGCCTCGGCCAGCACCACCGAGCCGATGGCCACCGCCGCCAGGTGGTCGAACTGCACCCGGGTCGCCACGCTCGACTGCAGCGCCGTCAGGTGGCCGTCCGTCGCCCGGCACGTCGCCTCCTCGCACAGGGCGATGAGCCGTGGCGTGGCCAGGACGGGCACGTCACCCGAGCGGAAAAACGAGGCGGTGTCGGATTCCGCCACCGTCAGCTCCAGTTGGGCGCTGAGGCCGGCGTGCGGACCGTGTCCGGCGGCCGTCTTGGTCTCGGAGGGGCTCGCCGGCACGACGATTACGATACCGCCGTGACTGACACTGCCCTCATCGAACCCGACGTGCTCGAACGCGTCCTCTCAGCCGCCCTCACCAGTGGCGGCGACATGGCGGAAGTCTTCGCCGAGGACGCCGTGACCTCGAGTGCCACCCTCGACGACCGCCGCATCGAGGAACTGTCCTCTGGCCGGAACCGGGGCGCCGGCATCCGGGTGGTCGACGGCGAGACCACCGGCTTTGCCCACACCGCCGACCTCTCCGAATCCGGCCTGGTCGCCGCCGCCCGAGCCGCCGCCGCGGTCGCCCGCCAAGGCGGGGGAGGGGCCCGCACGGTCGCCCTCGATGCACCGTCGCTCCACGGCCACGGCACCAAGACCCTCCCGGAGTCCGTCGACAAGGCCCGCAAGATCGAGCTCCTCACCAGGGCCGACGAAGCAGCCCGGGCGAGCGGCGACGCCATCTCCCAGGTCCAGGTCGCCTGCGGCGACGGCCGCCGCCGGGTCCTCATCGCCAACTCCGAGGGCCTCGTGGCCCAGGACGACCAGATCAGGACCCGCTTCTCCGTCGTCTGTGTCGCCAACGGCGACACTGGCATGCAGACCGGATACGAATCCCTCGCCCGCACCGAGGGCTACGAGATCTACGAGCGCCATGCCGTCGAGGAGGTCGCCCGCACCGCGGCCACCCGGGCCATCACCAAGCTCAACGCCAGACCGGCACCGTCGGGCGAGGTCCCCATCGTCCTGGCCGGCGGCAGCGGCGGCATCCTGTTCCACGAAGCCTGCGGGCACGGCCTCGAAGCCGACCACATCTTGAAAGACGCCTCCGTCTACAAAGGCAAGGTCGGCCAACTCGTGGCCAGCCCGCTCGTCACCCTGGTCGACGACGGCACCGTCCTCGGCGAGTGGGGCAACTTCGCCGTCGACGACGAGGGCAACGCGCCCGCCCGCAACGTCCTCATCGAGAACGGCATCCTCACCGACTACATGTGGGACTGGCTCCGGGCCCGCAAGGAAGGACGCAAGTCCTCGGGCAACGGGCGGCGCCAGAGCTACCAGCACCTCCCGATGGTCCGCATGACCAACACGTACCTCCTCGCCGGTGCCGAGAACCCCGACGAGATCGTGGCCCAGACCCCACACGGCGTCTTCGTCAAGAAGCTGGGCGGCGGCCAGGTCAACACCGCCACCGGCGACTTCGTCTTCGGCACCACCGAGGCCTACCTGATCGAGAACGGGCGCATCACCGAGCCTCTCCGTGACGCCAACCTCATCGGCAACGGCCCCGAGGTCCTGCGCCGCATCGACGCCGTAGCCACCGACTTCGACATGACGCCCGGCACGTGCGGCAAGGACGGCCAGAGCGTCCCGGTCGGCTGCGGCCAGGCCACCCTGCGCATCACCGGCGTCACCCTCGGGGGCACGGCATGACCCCGCCCCCCACCACCTCGACGTCCGAACTCCTCGACCTCGCCACCGACGTCGTCGGCCGGGCCAACAAGGGCGAAGGCCTCGAGGTCTACGTCGCCCGGGGCACCGACACCGAGGTCCGCGCCTACGAGGGCGAGGTCGAGTCCCTCACGTCCGCCGACTCGTCGGGCGTGGGCATCCGGGTCCTCGTCGACGATCCCGCCGGCACCCGGGTCGGTTTCGCCTGGGCCGGCAGCCTCGACCCCGACGTCATCGGGGCCACCCTGGCCGACGCCCGCGACAACGCCCGCTTCGCCACCCCCGACCCCGACGTCGTGTTGGCCACGCCCGACGGCGTCACCGTCCAGGAGCTCGATCTGTGGGACCCCGCCGTCGCCAGCACCCCCATGGAGCAGAAGGTCGCCCTCGCCGTCGAGCTCGAGCGCGCCACCCGCGCCGCCGATCCCCGGGTCCGCCAGGTGTCTTCGGCCGATTACTCCGACAGTCGTGTCGAAGTCGCGCTCGCCTCGACCACCGGCATCTCTTCGTACCGGAGGCGTACGACGGCCTTCCTCGCCGTGGATGCCATCGCGGGGGAAGCCGAGGAGACGCAGACAGGCGCCGGCTTCACAGTCGGTCGCGGTCCGGGCGATCTCGTCCCCAAGGAGGCCATGGACGACGCGGTGCTCCGCGCCGTCCGCATGCTCGGGGCCCAAAAGACGCGCTCGACGCATTGCACCGTCGTGTTCGACCCGCGTGTCGTGTCGACGCTGCTCGGCGTGATCTCCTCCGCCTTGTCGGGTGAGGCGGTCGTCAAGGGCCGCTCGTTCTTCGCCGGCCGAATCGGTGAGACCGTCGCCGCGCCGTTCGTGACCTTGGTCGACGACCCCACCAACCCTCTGGCCTACGGCGCGGCGTCCCACGACGGCGAGGGATTGGCCTGTCGGCGCAACGTCCTCATTGCCGACGGCGACCTGCGCATGTTCGTGTACGACACCGTCTCGGCCAAGCGGGCCGGCACGACGTCGACCGGTTCGGCCACCCGCGGCGGCTTCGCCGGAACGCCGTCCGCCGGCTGCCGTGCGCTCGTGCTCACACCGGGGTCGAAGGGGTCCGACGAGATCCTGGCCTCGGTCGGCGACGGGCTCTACGTGCAGTCGGTGACCGGCATCCACTCCGGCGTGAACGCGGTCAGCGGCGACTTCTCCGTCGGCGCCGAGGGCTTGCTCATCCGTGACGGCATGCTCGCCGAGCCCGTCCGGGAGATCACCGTCGCTTCGACCCTGCAGCGGATGCTCCAGTCGGTCGTCGAGATCGGGAGCGATCTGCGCTGGCTCCCCGGCACTGCCGCGGGTCAGACCTTGGCCATCGCCGATATGTCACTCAGCGGCGAGTAACCCCGCCTCGCCCAGCTGCCCGCCCGAGGGCAGCTCAGCCAAGACCGGCGTTGGATCAGCTCGAGGTCGCGGCCGCGGTCGACTTCGAGTCCTTCTTCCCCTTGTCGCCCGATCCGCCGGAGCTACCAGAACCACCTGAACCCCCTGAACCCCCGGAGTCCTTTTTCGCCGACGAATCCTTCTTCGACGACGAGTCACTCGAGGAGCCGGAGTCTGCGCCCGAGGATCCAGAGTCAGACTTGGCCGACGAGTCGGTTTTGGTGGCTGTATCGGTGCCGGACGAGTCGCTCGAAGAACTCTTTCCGTTTCCGTTCCCGTTGCGAGAATCGGTCTTGTAGAAGCCGCTGCCCTTGAAGACGATGCCGACGTTGCCGTAGACCTTGCGCAACGATCCACCGCACTCCTCGCAAGTGGTCAGCGGGTCGTCGGAGAAACTCTGGACGGCCTCGAGCTTGTGCCCGCACGCAGTGCAGGCGTATTCGTAGGTCGGCAATGGAACCCTCCGTGTGGCTTTCTGGCACTCGCTTCCTGAGACTGCCAAGTCTACCTGTCCGGGCTGCGGTCCAACGTCGGACAGCCGTCCGGCCAGGTCGTAGACTCCTTTCCCGTGTCCGACCGCATGCTGGCCAATCTCGACCCGCTGGGCGGAGCCCGCATGGTCGATGTCACGCCTCGAGAACCAACGCATCGCCGGGCCCTGGCCCGCTGCCGGGTCTCGATGCTGCCCGAGACGACCACCTTGGTCGCCAATAACGCCATCACCAAGGGCGACGTGCTGGCGGCGGCCAGAATCGCCGGCATTCAGGCCGCCAAGCGGACGGCCGAGCTGATCCCCATGTGCCACCCCGTCCTGGTCGGCTCCATCGGGGTCAATTTCTCCATCGGCGACGACTATGTCGAAGTGGAGGCCCAGGTCGAGACCGTGGACCGGACTGGCGTCGAAATGGAGGCCATGACTGCCTGCACCGTCGCCGCCCTCACCATCTACGACATGTGTAAGTCGTCTGACCGCACGATGACGGTCGAGCACCTGGCCCTGTGGGAGAAGTCCGGCGGCCGGTCCGGGCCCTGGCGCCGCCCGGACTCAAACTCGAACCACGCCTGAGCGACCAGCGGTCAGGCACGGCCCGCCGTCCAGGCGCGCGCCAATCACCCCGGACCATCGCCCGTCCTTCCGATTCCAAGGCTGAGCTGGCCCGCACCCGGGCCGTGCCCCTAGCCCCCTCGATCCCGGCTTCCCTCTCCTGAATCCGCGCCGTCCGCCCCGCCCCCGTCAGACCCCCGGGCCTTGTCGCCCCGCCCCGCCTTGGCCCGCCGGAGCTCTTGGCGCCGCTCGGCCAGCACTTTGGGGTCGCTGACCTGGGCCCAGAGCCGAGAGGGCCTCGTCGTCATCACGTGGCCGGTCGGGCCGACAAAGCGCAGCTCGACATTGGCGTCGCCCGACATCGACCAGACCAAGCTGTGGATCAGGCCATGGTGGTGCGTGCACAACAGGGCCAGGTTGGACAGGTCGGTCGGACCACCGTCGGCCTCCCACTCCTTCACGTGGTGGCAGTTGGTGAAGAGGACATGGGCGCAGCCCGGAAAGACGCAATGGCGATCGCGGCGGAACACCTCTCGGCGCTGGGTCGCGGTGGGGTAGCGCTTCGCCCGGCCCTCGTACATGGTGTGGCCCTCGGCGTCGTCGAGGGCCACGATCACCTCTCCGTCACAGGCCAGGCGCCGGGCCACGTCCGCGCTGATCAGCCCGGCGTGCTCGAGCTCACCGGGCAGCTCAGAGTCGGGATCGCGCAAGACCTCGAAGGGCACATGGGCCACCACCAGGGGCGCCCGAGCGGACCCCGAGGACCCACGACGTGGTCAGCGACACGAAGGCGTCGGCCAGGCGCTGGTCGAGGCGGGTCTCGCCGTCCGAGCCCATCGCCTTGACCCGGGCCTCGAGCACGGAACGCACCGCGGCGTAGGAGACCGGCGGCAACTGGGCCACGATGGTGCGCGGGCCGTCGTTGAAGCGCAACGGAACGCTTCTCCTCGTCAGATCGATCCGACGCGCGGGTCGGCAACTCTTGGGAACGCACCAGCGCCCCGAGGTCCTTGAAGGAGAGATCGCCGGCGGCCTCGGCCCACTGGGCCTCGGTCTCGGTGGTCGCCACCGCGACCACCGAACGGACCTTGTCGAGGTTGAGGCGACCCGAGGACAAGCCGGCGGCCAGGTGCGGAAAATCGCTCATACGTTCAGCCACCTGGGCATAGGCCCGCGCCGTGGCGTCCGAGACCCCCAGATGCTGGGCCAGCCAGGAGCCCAAAGAGGTCCCACCGGTGGCCCGCCAGTCCTCGCGGCGCTCCAGCTCGGCACAGACCATGGTCAGCACGGCGTCTTGGGAGCAGCGCACCCGAAAGGCCCGGGCCGCCAACCCCATGAGCTCGGGAGTCTCGAGCCCAGCCACGTCGGACATAGTCAGGGGGCCGACGGGCTCGAGCCCCTTCGCCGCTCCGTCACCACGCGGTTGCGTCATCGTCGGGAGAATGGTCGCCCACGTCCGTCCCAGAACCGCCGTCGTCTACATTCGACCGTCAGTGACCACCACGGCCAACCCACGCCGGGAGGCAGAGGCAGCAGCGAAGGCAAAGGCAGAGGCAGAGGCAAAGGCACAAGCGGACGTCGGCAAGGGCATCGTGGGCGCCGTCACCTCCCACGTGGGACGCATCAACAACCGGGACGTCGTCATCGCCCGAGCCCTCGGCTCGATGCGACGAGGAGCCATCACCCACGCCGACGGCATCCGGCTGGCCGAGGCCGCCGACCAGGCCCGCAACCTCGGCATCCCGTTCGTCTTCTATGTCGCCTCGAGCGGGTCGGACATCAACGACGGCGTCGCCGCCCTCCATGGCTGGGGCAAGGCCGCCGCCGCCCTCACCAGGTGCAGCGGGAAGGTCCCGACCATTGCGGCGGTCACCGGCCCGGTCGTCTCGGGACCGGCCCTCATGCTCGGCATCTGCGACCTGGTGGTCATGACGTCCGAGGCCGTGGCCTTCGTCTCGGGCCCCCAGATGGTCGAGGAGTTCACCGGCATCAAGGTCGGCCTCTCCCAACTCGGCGGCACGGCCGCCCACGCCACGGCCAGCGGCCTGTGCGCCGTCGAGTCCGACGACGTCGACGGCGCCGTGGCCGAGCTGCTCGAGTACCTGCCGTCGAACACCGACGAAGTCCCACCGATCGCCGCCGTCGGCGACCCCCCGCTCCGCCCCACCCCCGAGCTCCGAGACATCATCCCCGAACGCAAGGCCGCGTCCTATGACGTCCGCGACGTCATACGGGCCGTCAGCGACGACGGCGAGTTCCGAGAGCTCCACCCCCGCTGGGCCGGCCAGATCGTCACCGCCTTCGCCTTCCTCGGCGGCCACGCCGTCGGCTTCGTCGCCAACCAGCCCCGCATCCTCGCCGGCACCCTCGACATCGCCGCCTCGCAAAAAGCAGCCCGCTTCGTCAACCTGTGCGACGCCTTCAACCTGCCCATCGTCACCCTGGTCGACACGCCGGGCTTCCTCCCGGGCAAGGACCTCGAGTGGCGGGGCATGATCCGCCACGGGGCCGAGCTCGCCTTCGCCTACGCCCAGGCCACCGTCCCGCGGCTCTGCCTCATCCTGCGCAAGGCCTTCGGCGGCGCCTACATCGTCATGGACTCGAGGGGCGTCGGCAACGACCTGTGCATGGCCTGGCCCGGCGCCGAGGTGGCCGTCATGGGGGCGTCGGGCGCCGTCCAGATCCTCAACCGCGGCCTCGACGACCCCGCCGAGCGCCTGCAGAAGGAGCAGGCCTACGAGGACGACTTCCTGACCCCGTGGCCGGCCTCCGAACGGGGCCTGGTCGACGAGGTCATCGACCCCGCCGACACCCGGATTGCCCTCACCACAGCCCTCCGCCAGCTGGCCACGAAACGGGAGTTGGTGATGGGCCGAAAGCACGATGCCGGCCCGCAATAGCGATGTCACCAGCGCCGATGCAGATTGTCACTATTTCGTAACGAAGATGTGCCGGATTCGATGCAGCACCGTCGACCTCCGGCTGGCATGCTGGCATCGTGGTCCCCCCCACAGAAGACTCTCTGTACATCCTCGAGTCCTGCCACAGCACGTGGATCTTCGACACCGAGAAGCTCCGGTTCCGCCGTGTGCTCAAGGGGCTGGCGCTCGATGTGCATAACGCCACCACCGCCTGGCGCCCCTATTACGGGCTCGAGATCGACCCCATTTCGGAGTCGTTCGTGGTCCTGCTGAACCCCGAGGGCACCCGGCTGCTGCGTTCGTGGCGCCACGTCGAGCACTGCCCCCAGTGCGGCGGCAACCAGACCGCGGAGCTCTCGTTGGACGAGTTGCGGAGCGCGTCTCTGGCCTGACGGCCCGGCGGCCTCGACGGCCCGCCGGAATCGGATCAGAGGTGCACGACGTGCGCCGCCGACAAGAGGAGCACCGTCATCACCGCGGCGAAGGCCACGAGGATCCCTGCCATCAGCAGCCGTGACACGCCGCGGGGCGGCCGATGCGTCGCCATGCCGTGGGCCCGAGCCAGATCCGCGATGAACCGCTCGGTGGTGTCGGGGTCCCCCGTGCCCAGCACGAAGCGGTGGAGTCGGCGCTGCTCGCGCTCGACGATGGTGACCACGACGCCATCGCCCCCGCCCGGCAGGAGGGAGCGCTCGGTGGGTGACATCTCCTCGAGCTGGGACCACGAACGGCTCCAGACCTCCTCGCCGTCAGCCTTGTCGACCTCGATACCGGCGGCGAAGAAGCTCAGGGTCAGCGCCGGCACGGCCACCGTCCCGTCGGGGCCCTCGGTCAACAGATAGACCTCGGGCACCGTCCAGGTCTCGTCCGCCTTCCGCTCCATCGCGGAGAGAAACGCTACTGCCACTCCCGCCGGACGAACTCGGCGAATCCCGCGGCCATGCCCTCGGGCAGGATCGCCGGAGTGCGCCGGACCACCCGCAGCACGGCGGCGTCGACCGCGGGGACGGGGCAAAAGGCGCGCGCCGGGATGCGCTGCACCACCTCGAAGCTCCACCACGGGGCCCAGGTCGTCGACAGCAGCGTGGTCGGCGGCGCGGCCGCCCGCTTGCCGCGCCACCTCCCACTGCACGACGAGGTCCGCCCGCCACGGGGCCCGCCCGGGGTGGTCGAAGAGGTGGCGCAGGAGCGCCGTGGTCACGCCGAACGGCAGCGACCCCAGGACTCGATACGGCCGGCCCCCGGCCAACAAGTCCAGGCGCTGCGTCAGCGCGTCGGCCTCCACCACCCGCACCGTGGCTCCGTGCTGGTGCGCCATGTCGCGCCGGAGCAGCGCCGCCCAACGCGGATCGCGCTCGATGGCCACGACCTCGACGCCCCGCCGGGCCAGCGCGTCCGTACAGGCGCCCCGGCCGGCACCGATCTCCACGACCACCTCGCCCGGGGCGAACGAGCCCAGCACGACGAATGATTCGGCGACGTCAGGAAGGAGGAAGTTCTGGCCGAGACGGCGACGTCGCTCGTCCCGGGCCGTCCGCCGTCGACCGTCGGCCGCGGACACGGACCATCACCATGTTTCCCATCAGCACCAGTCTGTCACCAGCCGGACGGCGGCCGCCACGACGAGCGCTTCCGCTCCTTGCGGTCGGCCCGCTCCAGCTCCCGTTCGACGTCGGACCACAGGAGTGGCTCGACGTCTTCGCCCTTGCGCTCGGCCCCCTCGGCTCGGGTCATGATCACGAAGGCCACCGTCCAGAGCACGGCGATGGTCGAGAGCTTGGCCAGGAACCCGGCCAGCTGCTGGTCGAGCAGCGGCGTCATCCCGACGACCTTTCCTTCGTGTGAGAACGACGGATACAGCGAGTGCCGGGCGAAGATCCAGACGATCGACAAGAAGCTCGGCACAATCGACTGGACGATCAGATAGCCGCCCCGACCCAGCGCCGAGAGGTGGGGCGCCCCCGGCAGCTCGCTCAGCACCGGCGCCCACAGCACGAACCCCGACCCGAGCACCAGCAGCTCCACCACCACCCGGAACAGGTCGGAGCGGGCGGCCAGGTCCACCGCGCCGGTGGTCAGTGTCCCCACCGCCACCACGGTCACGATCCCGATCGCCGGGAGCGGGCGCACCGCCACCCGGAGCACGGCGTCCACCACGGCCGGCCGGGTCAGCCGTGCGATCAACGGGCGCGGCGTGCCCAGCACCAGCAGCGGCGGAACGGCCAGCGTCAGCAGCAACCGCTGCAGGACGAGCGCCATGAGCAACCAGTGCGTGGCCAGATCGCCCAGCGGCCAGGTGACCGCCCCGACCAGCACCACCGCCCCGAGCACGAACAGCACCTGCTGGCGACCCGTCGCCGCCCACTCGGGACGCCGCCGCACCGTCCAGAGGTACCCGCCCACCAACACGGGCAGGGCCAGTAGCCACACCACGTGCAGGTGCCAGTCGAAGGCGTGCCCGGCGGCGCTCAGCACGCCGTCACCGCCGTAGGCTCTGCCCGATGGAGGCCCCCCCGAAGCTCGATCGGCTCGAGCGCGTCACGGACCTCGTCCTGGTGCTGCTCGAGACCCAACAGCCCCTGACGCTCGACGCCATCGCGCACCAGGTCCCCGGCTACCCGCTGGAGCACTCGGCCCGCCGCCAGGCCTTCGAGCGCGACAAGCGGCTCCTGCGCGACGAGGGCATCCCGGTGCGCACCGAACGCCTGCCCGGCAACGAGCAGTACGGGTACCTCATCGAGCGCGATTCCTTCTATCTGCCCGACCTCGACCTCGAAGCGGACGAGCAGGTTGCCCTCCACCTTGCCGTCGCCGGCGTCCACCTGGGCGACCCTAGCGGTCGCGATGCGCTCTTGAAGTTGGGCGCGGCCGGTTTGGGTGACGTCCGCCCGATCGCCGCCATGGTCCCCACGGCGGCCCTCATCGAGCTGTTCGAGGCCGTGCGCATCCGCGCCGCGGCGTCCTTCTCGTACCGGGGCGAGCCCCGTGAGGTCGTGCCCGTCGGCTTGTGGTTCCGCTTCGGGCACTGGTACCTGGTGGCCTACGACCTGGACCGGGAGGCCCAGCGCACGTTCCGGGTGGACCGCATCGACGGCGAGGTCACCCGCAGCGAGACGACGGCGGCCAACGCGCTGCCCGATCACGTCCAGATCGACGTCGAGGCGGCCCTGCCCGACGAGCCCTGGGACACCGATGACGACGACCGCGTCGACGTGCGCATCCGGGTCGACGCCGTGGTGGCCCGCCGGGTGGCCGACGAGGTGGGGGAGGACAAGGTGGTCGCCCGACACGACGACGGCTCCCTCGACGTCGTCCTCGGCGTGTCGTCCTTCCCGTCCATCCGCTCCTGGCTGCTCGGCCTGCTCGATCACGCCGTCGTGGTCGATCCCCCCGCCTTCCACGACGAGCTGGTGGCCTGGCTCCACGCCCTGGTCTCCGCCGCTCCCGCCTCGGCCCCCGCCGCTCCCTCCGACGGGTCCGCCCCGGCCAACACGACGGACAGGGCCTCCACTTCCTCCACCTCCTCCACGACGACGTCGCCGGAACCGGCACCGGTGCGCGCCGCGCCGGGAGCCGAGACCAGTCGTCGCCTGCGTCGCCTGCTCGCCGTGGTGGGCTGGCTGGCCCAGGTGGGCGAGGCGCCGGTGGCCGACATCGCGCAGCGCTTCGGCATGAGCGAGAAGGAACTGGTGGCCGAGCTCGAGCTGGCGGCCTGCTGCGGCACGCCGCCGTACACGCCCGACACCCTGATGGAGATCGAGGTCTCCGAGCACTCCGTGCGCGCCTTCCTCCCGTCCGAGTACGCCCGGCCGCGCCGGCTGACCCCGGCCGAGGGCTTCGCCGTGGCCGCCTCGGCCCGGCTGCTGCTCGCCGTGCCCGGGTCCGACGACGACGCCCTGCGCCGGGCCCTGGCCAAGCTCGAAGGCGCACTGGGCGCCCGCGAGGCGGTCGGGCTCGATGTCGACGCGCCGGCCGACCTGCCGCTCATCCGTGCCGCCACCGAGGCGGGCCAGAGCCTGGAGCTCGAGTACCTCTCGGCCTCGCGCGACGAGCTCACGACACGCACGGTGGAGCCCACGCAGGTGATCACCGTCGACGGGCACTGGTATCTCGACGCCTACTGCCACCGGGCGGGCGACATGCGGCGCTTCCGGGTCGACCGCATCGTGCAAGCCCGCCAGCTCGACCAGCCGGTCTCCGAGGAGGTGCGCCGGCCCCGCCCGGCCGAGGACATGTTCGTCCCCGGTCCCGGCGCCTACGAGGTCCACCTCGAACTCGGTCCGGGCGCCGGGTGGGTGGCCGAGTCGATCCCGGTGCGTCAGGTCAACCGGGACGGCGATGGCACGGTGACCGACCTTGTCATGGACGTGGCCGGTCTGGCCTGGTTCGAACGGCTGCTGCTCCAGCTCGGCCCGGCCGCCCGTGTGGTGAGCCCGCCCGAGCTCACCGGCCTGGTGGGTGAGGCGGCGCAGCGCATGCTCGAGCGGTACGACCGCTAATTTGCCGGGCATGTCAGAAATGAACGATTTCAACGCGCCGATCATCGAGGAGTTCCGCGCCAACCACGGCAAGGTGGGCGGGAACTTCGAGGGAGCGCCCGTAGTGCTGTTGACGACGACCGGCGCCAAGTCCGGCCAGAAGCGGGTCAACCCGCTGGTGTCTCGTCCAGACGGCGATGTGATCTACGTGTTCGCCTCGAAGGCAGGCGCGCCCACCAACCCCGACTGGTACTACAACCTGTTGGCCCACCCCGAGGTCCAGGTCGAGTTCGGCGACGAGACCTTCACCGCCGTGGCCACTCCGGTCGAGCGGGCGGAGCGTGACCGTATCTATGCCGCGCACGCCAAGAACTTCCCGGGCTTCGCCGACTACGAGAAGGCGACGGACCGGGTGATTCCGGTGATCGAGCTGCGCCGAACCGCCTGAGACCGCCTGACCCCGAACGACCCGCTCTCGGGAACGCCGGCCCCCGGGCCGACCGTTCTCTTGTGTTGGGTCGTCGGGAGGTCGAATTGGATGCTCGGGATCCGCCGAGTGGGGCGGGATGGCGCGGACTACTACCTGGCCGATCTGGCCCGGGAACTGCCCGTGGCCCATCCGGGCCACTGGGCCGGCGGAGCGGCCGTCGGGTTGGACGTCCGTGGCACCGTGGAGCCCGATCAGTTCCGCGCCCTGCTCGAGGGCCGCCACCCCGTCACCGGCCGCCCGCTCGGCTCGGGCCGGACCACGGTGGCCGCGTTCGACCTGACCTTCAGCGCGCCCAAGTCGGCCAGCGTCCTCTTTGCCCTGGGCGGTGACGATGTGGCCCGCCGGATCGTCGGGGTGCACACCGAGGCGGTGGCCGGTGCCCTGACCTACATGGAGCGGCACGGCGTGAGCGCGGTGCGGCGCTCGGGGCCCGAGCAGGCGGTGATCGCCACCACGGGCATGGCGGCCGGCGTGTTCACCCACGGGGTCAACCGCAACCTCGACCCGCACCTGCACAGCCACGTCGTGATGGCGAACCTGGTGCACGGGGCGGACGGGCGTTGGAGCGCGTGTGATCACCGGGGGCTGTGGGCGCATCGTGCGGCGGGCGGGGCCGTGTACGAGGCCCATCTGCGTGCGGGTCTGGCTGCCGAGTTGGGTGTGCGCTGGTCGGGGGTCGACGGTCGGGCCGAGATCGAGGGGATGGCGCCGCCGCTGCTCGGCGAGTTCTCGTCGCGTTCGGCCGACATCCGCCGGCACGCCTTCGAGCACGGGGCGCGCTCGGCCCTCGGCCGGCACGTGGCGTGGGCGGCCACCCGGCCGGACAAGGTGGAGGGCCTGTCCAGGTCCTTCGGGGCCTTGGTGCCCGAGTGGGGGCGGCGAGCCGCGGCGGCCGGGGTGACGGTGGATGTGGCCGCGCTGGCCAGGCCAGGCCGGGTGTCGGTCGGAGCGGCCCGGGGTGGTGCAGCCCGGGGTGGGTTGGTCGACGAGCACCGCTACGCCGGGGTCATCGGGCTGACGCCCCACGGAGGCGCGCACCGGCGCGACGTCGTGGCCGCCTTCGGGGCCGGGACGGCCCAGGGCGCCGAGGCGTCGTCCGTGGAGCGCCTGGCCGACCAGTGGGCGCCCGAACCGGGGGTGGGCGTGGCCGAGCGGCTGCACCCGAGGGCGTCCGTCGTGCCCGGTACCCACCTGCAGCGCACGCTCGGTCCCCGGCCCGTCGACCCGACGGCGCACGGGGTGTGGATGGATGCGGCGCAGGCGATCGACGGGTATCGAGCGCGCTGGGGCGTCGAGCGCTCGTCGGCCGAGCCGCTCGGCGCCAGCCCACTGGCCTCGCTCCCGCCCGGCCGCGTGGCCGACCATGTGCGGACGACCCGCCGGATCGACGAGGCCCGGCAGCGTCTCGGCTGGCGCGAGCCACGGCAGGCCGAACTCGGTCTGGATCTCGGCCGCTGACGGTCAGCGACCGAGCGCTCGGTCCTCGCTCTGCTCTCGGGCCCGCACCGTCTCCACCCGCGTCCGGAGGTTCTGTCGGTCCGACGTGAGCATCTCGCGCCAGGGCGAGCACTCGTGGGCCGGGGTGAGGCGCACCTCGGTGACGTCGTTGCGTGGCCCGAGGACGAGGGCGCGGTCCGACGCGCCGCGAGCCACGGCGTCGACCGGCAGGCGCGGGGTCCGGGTCGTGCCCACCGAGGCCGACGCCCGCGTCATGCCCCAGCGGTCGGCCGTGCGGGTGGTCGACGTCGACGCCACCTCGTGCTCACCGGCCAGCGCGCTCACGTCGCGCAGCGTCCTCGTGTCGGCGATGCCGGGCAGGACCACGGTGGTGCCGAACAACGAGAGGAAGCCGTCCGCCGCCGCGCCCCAGCGGCCGCGAGCCTGGGAGAGGTCCTGCAGGCACGCCAGCACCAGCAAACCCTGCCCACCACCCTCGCTGACCATGGCCGGCAAATCAGGCACGGGGGCGATGTTGGCCACCTCGTCGAGGGCGAGCAGCGTCGGTGCGGCCTGCCGGCCGTCCTGGGCGCGCGTATAGACCGCATCGCGCACCTCGCCGAGCGTGGCCACCACAAGCGGAGCGAATTGCCGCTGACGGCGTCCGGAGGAACAGATGTAGAGGGTGTTCGTGCCTGCGCAGAACGAATCGAGGTCGAGTTGCGGGGCGCGGGTCGATTCCATGGCACCGTCCGTGCGGTAGGCAGCGAGCACGCCTGACGCAGTCGACCAGATTCCTGACTGTTCGCGGCTGTCGGTGGCCACGATGCCGGTGAGCAAATCGGTCGCTGTGGAGCCTTCGCGGTGCCCTGTGGACAGAATTTCGAGTGCTGGAGCGCCATCGTGGCGATCAATCCACCGAATTACTTCTCGCATGGGGTGATCCGCAACGGCCGCAGCATGAAGGAGGGTTGAGAGGAGCGCACCGGCGCGTTCGTTCCAGTGGCTTTCACCCACGTGTGCGCCGCCCATACGGCTTGCACGGACCATCGCGTCCGCTGTGACGACCGCGGCGTCCCATTTCGACGCCGACGTCAAAGGTGACCAGCCGACGCGTGTCACGCCGCGCGGACATTCGATCTCTCCGCTCGGATCGTAGAGAAACGTCCAACCATCTCGACGGCGCGCGTCCGCCGTCGCTTCCATCACATCCGGCTTCGTCGAGGTCGAAACGACGGCCCCGGGAGCCAGCAAAATATTGGGTATGACCAGGGAAGATGTCTTCCCGGCACGGGGCGGTCCCAGTACCAACGTGGAGCGTTGCGCGCCCGACCACACCCAGCCTCCGCGACCAACTCCAACGTAGATCGCATCACGCGCATTCTGGTGGATAGTGCGCAACGCGTCGCTCGAAATCGGACGCGTGTTCGCCGTCTCAACATGGCCATCAGCACCGCGTTTCATGCCGATGATGCTTGCGTTGGGGAACCGACAATTCCAGAGCACATTTCATTGAAAGCAGCGACTGGTTCGAGTGCGCACGCTCATCGCGCGCCAGCAAGCGACGCAATTGCACGCGCAAATGGGTACGAATCGAAGTGCGCGCGCGACGTCAAAACAGGTGCGCGGATAAAGAATGCTTGACCTGAGCATGTTCACAACTGAGAATGTGTGTACCCAAAGCACCGAGGGAGGGTTGACATGTACTGCGACACAGTGATGTGGAGCGCGCAAAGCGAAGCGTTGTTTTCGCTCTTGCCGCGTCACGCGTCACGTCGTGGCACCGTCAAGACGACATCGTGCAGAGGGCAAGACCGACGGCATGACGTCTCGAGGGGATGCGTCCCCGAGTCCGCGTAAGCCGTCGGATGAGGCAGTAAATCCGGTGCGGTGGTGCGCACGGCGTCGACTTGTCGGCATCGCCGTGGCGTGGGCTGCACCTCTATTCAGTGACGATGCTCCTAGGGAGGTGCACCTGTGGCAGTAGCCGCAAAGAGAAGGGCTCCGGCCAGAAAGGCCGCCAAAAAGCGGGCCCCAGCAAAGAAGGCAGTCAAGCGCGCCCCGGCCAAGAAGGCCGCCAAGCGGACAACCGCTCGGAAGGCCGTCAAGCGGGCTCCGGCACGCAAGGCGACCAAGAAGCGGGCTCCTGCGAAGAAGGCAGCCAAGCGGTCAACAAAGAAGGCCGTGAAGCGGGCTCCGGCACGCAAGGCGACCAAGAAGCGGACAGCGGCGAAGAAGGCCGTCAAGCGGGCTCCGGCTCGCAAGGCGACCAAGAAGCGCGCTCCTGCCAAGAAGGCCGCCAAGCGGGCTCCGGCTCGCAAGGCAGCCAAGAAGCGCGCTCCCGCCAAGAAGGCGGCGCGTCGGGCTCCGGCCCGTAAGGCGGCGAAGCGTCGCTAGACGCCTCGTTCCGAACGGAACAGCGCGAGACGGGGGCCTTCGGGCCCCCGTCTCTGCGTCAGGTGACCGGTGGCGCCGGGGGCGCCGTCGTCCTCATGAGCTCGTCCACGTCGGCCGGCCAGTCGACGTCGTAGGCCAGGTCGGGGTTGCGCACCACCCGCACGGCCAACCCGGTACGCACGGCCTCGGCCCGGTGGGCCTGGAACGACCCCGGTCCGTAGGCAAAACGGAAGTCGGTGGCCCGGGCCGGCAGCCGGAGCACGTTCGTGCCGTCGTCGCGGCGGTCGGGCACGAGGGTGATGCCGTCGAACGCGGCCATCGCCCCCAACCCGTGTGCACGAGGCAGATCGCCGTGGGCCACCGTGACCCATTCGGTTCCGGCCTCACGCAAACGCCGCACTCCGGCCCGCACCGCGCCGTTGAGTCCCTGTCCGGGCTCCCACATGACCGCAGCGCCGAGGTCTGACGCCCAGCGGGCCACCTCGTCGTCGTCGCAGACCACGGCAACGGGGAGGGGCGCACAGGCGTTGAGGACGTGGGTGGCCATGGAGCGCACGAGCTGTACCCGGTCCCGTTCGGGCAGGGCGGTCCCGAGCCGTCGCTTCGCCTGATGGAAGGCCTTCACGGGGACCAGCACCACTGAGGGCCCCAGCGCCGCCGTGGGCAGAGCCCATTCCGACGCCGGCGCCGTCGTCCTTGACACCGCGCCAGTGTACGGGCGTCGGCCTTGTGGAGCCGCCGTAGTCTTTGGGCATGCACGACCGGGTGGCGGTGATCGGAGCCGGATCGTGGGGCACGGCTGTGGCCTCCATCGTGGGGGCGACCCACCCGACGTCCCTCTGGGCGCGCTCGCCCGACCTGGCCGCCACCATGGCGTCGACCCGCCAGAACCAGAGCTATCTCCCCGACATCACGCTGCCCGATGCCCTGGTGGTGACGGCATCGCTCGAGGAGGCGCTCGACGGCGTCTCGGTCGTCTTCATGGCTGTCCCCTCGCACGGGTTCCGCGCGGTGCTGACCGACATGGCTCCGCTGGCCGGAGGGTTGGATGCGGTGGTGAGCCTGTCCAAGGGCATTGAGATGGGCACGAACCTGCGCATGTCCCAAGTGGTCAACGAGGTCCTGCCCGGCGTGCCGGCCGGCGTGCTCACCGGGCCCAACCTGGCCAGCGAGGTGGCGCAGGGACACCCGGCGGCCTGTGTGGTGGCGCTGCCCGACGTGGTGTTGGCCGCCCGGGTCCAAGAGCTGGTGCACACCCGCACCTTCCGCACCTACACGGGGACCGACGTGATCGGCTGCGAAGTGGCGGGCGCCACCAAGAACGTCATGGCCATCGCGGCGGGCATTTGCGACGGGCTCGGCCTGGGCGACAACACCCGGGCGGTGCTCATCACCCGTGGTCTGGCGGAGCTGGGCCGCCTCGGCTTCACCCTGGGCGGCAAGGTCCTCACTTTCGGCGGCTTGGCGGGGGTGGGCGACCTCGTGGCCACCTGCGCCAGCCCCAAGAGCCG
The DNA here is from genome assembly GCA_963726545.1 of uncultured Acidimicrobiaceae bacterium. Classification (GTDB taxonomy): domain Bacteria; phylum Actinomycetota; class Acidimicrobiia; order Acidimicrobiales; family RAAP-2; genus Bog-473. Next base: position 102,936 of record CAVSCV010000017.1, read on the forward strand.
TAACCGCACGGTGGGCTTCCTGCTGGGCCAGGGGCAGTCGCTGGACGACATCGTCAACGGCATGCACATGGTGGCCGAAGGGGTGAAAAGCGCCGGCCCACTCGTCGCCCTGGCCAAGGCCCACGACGTCGAGATGCCCATCGCCGAGCAGGTCCAGTCGATCGTGGACGGGACGCACTCGCCCAAAGAAGCCCTCATGAACCTGATGAACCGACCGTCACGCCCCGAGTGGGACGAGACCTTGCTGCGTGGATTGCCGACGTGACCGACGCCCGGACCGACGGGTCCGCCGACGAGGCCGCCGACGACGACGAGAGGCAGCGCCGGGAGGCCGCCCTGGCCCGCATTCGTGAGACCCTCCTCATGCGGGGCGCCACCGACGAGGAGATCGACCAGGCCGTGGACGACGGGGTGATCGACCTCTTCGTCGCCGAGCGGATGCTCTTCCCCTCACGTCGGCGCTACACCAGGATCGAGGTGTCCGAGCTGACCGGGGTCGAGCTGCCCAAGCTCGAACACTTCTGGCGGGCGCTCGGCTTCGCCGGCGTGGACGACAACGATCGCACCTTCACCGACCTCGACCTCGAGGCCGTCCGCCTCTACCAGGGGCTGCAGTCGCTCGGGGCGGCGGACACCGACACCGCACTGCAGATGGCCCGGGTCATGGGCTCGTCGCTGGCACGCATCGCCGACGCCCAGCTGGCCCCGGGTTACATCATCAGCACCGAGATGGAGGCCGACCCCGTCATGTCGGCCGACGCCTTCGCCGGCGTGGCCGACGTCATCATCCCGGCCATGGCCCGGATCCTCGAGTTCGTGTGGCGGCGCCAGGTGGCGGCGGGGATCCAGCGCTCCATGGTGGCCCGCAGCCACGGGCTCACCTCGGGGCAGAGTCCCGTCCTCGCCGTCGGGTTTGCCGACATGGTCGGTTTCACGTTGCTCAGCCAGCATCTGAGCAACGAGGAACTGGCGGCCGTGGTCCGGCGCTTCGAGGAGATCTCGCACGACATCGTCACCTCGGCCCGGGGCAGGGTGGTCAAGATGATCGGTGACGAAGTCATGTACGTGACCGACTCCGTGGCGGCCGCCGCCCGCATCGGGCTCGACCTGGCCGACGCCTACGCCGACGACGACCTTCTCTCCGACGTCCGTGTGGGGATGGCCAGCGGGCCGGTGCTGGCCCGCGACGGCGACTACTTCGGGCCGACGGTGAACCTGGCCCATCGGATTGTGAACATCGGCAACCCCGGCACCGTGCTCATGTCGGACGAGTTCCACCGCGCCCTCGAGGCCGAGGCGCCCGGCGAGTTCACCGCGCAGGCGCTCCGGCCCCGCATGCTCAAGGACCTGGGTCGGGTGCAGCTCTGGTGGTGCGGCCGGGCCGGGCAGGAGGCCGACGGCACCGGCGCCGCGGCCGACCGCCGGCGCAACGTCCGCTGGGAACGCCTGTCCGAGGTGCTGCGCGACCTCGAGGAGCTGCGAGGCGTGGGGGAGCGGCTGCTCGGCGCGACCAGCCCGGCGCACCCGGGCGCTGCGGCCGGCGGCGGCTCAGTCGTGCAGGCGAACCGTGGCGATGGCGAAGGGGGCTAGTTCGAACGTGGCTTCGAACGGCTGCTGCGGGTAGCCCCGCAGGTCGACCAACCAGCCCGAGCGCCCGGCGAACGACACCACGCTCGCCTCGGGCGTCGGGTTGAAGACCCGCACCTCGAGCACGCCGGCCACCCGGTGGAGCGCGCTCACCTGGGCCCCGTGTACGGCCAACTCGTGGCCCGTCGCCGGCCGGGTCCCGCCGCCCAGGCTGGCCACCGTCTCGAGCGGCAGCAGGACGTCGTCGGCCAGCGCGTAGGGGTCGTCACAGTCGACGGCCAGCGCGTACTGGAAGGTGATGGTCTTGCCCCGCATCTGGAGGCCTTCGACCGGGGTCATGGGACCGGCCGGGAAGGGCCGGTAGGCCATGCCCAGGCGCGACAGCATGCCGGTCGAGCGCAGGACGGTGAGGGCGAGCGTGTGGGCAGCCCCGTCGGCCACGTCGATCAACTCGTACTCGGTCACCCCATGGTGGGCCACGCTCAGACGGCCGGCCGAGACGAAGCGATGCGCCGGCGCCGTGGGGAGCCCGAACTCGTCGGCCCGACCTTCTGCCGTCAGGCCGCGGGTGACCACGGTGTAGGCGCTCTCGGCTTCTGAGTGGTCGGTCGCCTCGGGCAACGGGAGCAACACGCGCAAGCGGTGGTCCCCGCTCGGGTTCACGAACGAGGTCGTCACCCGCACCACGCGCTCGTCGGCCCGCACCTCCACGTCCGTGGTCACGGTCACCGTGTGCTCGCCCACCCGGGCCTGGGAGCCGCCGTCGACGTGGTCGGGCCAGACATAGTCGGCCGAGATGCGGGCCCGGGCCCGTACTGGGCCCTGCTCGTCCAGGAGTACCGTCACCGACGACGGCGCGTCCACCACCGAGTCCTGCCGGGGCGGTGAGTAGTTATACGAGTCGCCCAGGTCGCCCTCGTCCACCAGGCGCCCATAGCCGGTCACGCCGTTGAGGGAGAACGTGCCGGTGGCACCGTCGATGTCGACCGAGACGAGCCCGTTCGACAGCGAGACCGTCCCTGCACCCGCACCCGCACCATCACCCGTCGACGCCGCCGTCACCGGATGCGCCAACGCCGCGGCCGTGAAGGCCGCCCACCCGTACCCGGCCACCTCGCCGGTGCGGGCCAGGATGCGCCGGGTCGAAGGCTGGTCCATGGCCACGCGCACCACGGAGTCGGGCCGGGCCCCCAGTCGGGTGTAGACGTCCTGCTTGGCCTCGGCGATGGGCACGTCGGCCTTCTCCTCGGTCCCGACGGCGATCGTGATGTCCATACCCTCTTCGGTGTCCTCGATCCTGACGTCCTGGATCCAGGCGTCATCGCTGATCTTCGGACCCTGCAGCATCCCCAACACGGTCCGCACGGTGTCGGCGTCGAGCACCATGGATCCGGGAAGGCCCGTCCGTTCCGAGAGCACCTGCACATCGTCGGACGCCGGCCCGTCCGCCGGCACCACCAGCTCGATCAGACCCGCACGCGTCCGCGCCGACGGGTTGAGCACGGTCACGCCGGGCACCGACAGCGAGCGGGCGAAGGTCTTGAGCGCCCGGTCGGCCAGGCCAGAGCCGATGTCCCGGGCCTCGGCGTAGCGGTGCAGGACGGCATCGACAACGTCGTCCACCGAGCAGGCGCAGATGGAGTCGTGGGCCGAGTTGCGCACCATCTCGAGCCAGGCCAACCCCAGCAGGGACGTCGGGTACGCCTCGGCCGGCAGGTAGAGCGCGCAGTACGGCTCGGCCCGCCGCTCCAGCTCGCGCTCGGCCGCCGCCCCGACCCGCTTCACGTCCACCCGGTTCGAGGTGACACCCATGAGCATGTTGGAGCGGTAGCCCGAACGCAGCTCGCCCTGCACCCGGGTCAGACCCTCGGTCGACCCCCGGGACAGGTAGGAGGGCAGCGACGTCACCTCGAAGGCGAACTCGTCCTGGATGTCGTTGGCCTCGGCCACGACCCGACCCAAGAAGGGCTGGGGCATCAGGTGGTCCGAGCCGTTCATGCACAGCAGGTCGTCGATGAGGAAGGACTCGATCTCGGCCACGTTGTCCCGGGTCCGTCGCACCAGGGCCTTGGCGTCGTCGGGCAGGGCGGCGCCGTTGCCGTAGCCGACGGGCAGGTACTCGGCCCGTACCGACGAGCCGTCGGGCGCCTCCCACACGAAGGCGTTCTTGGTCACCGACGAGGGCACGCCCCGCCACACCACGGTGTCGCGAAAGCCGGCCGCGGCCAGGATCTGGGGCATCTGCGCGATGTGGCCGAACATGTCGGGCAGGTACCCGACGTCCATGACGCCGCCGAAGGCCGCCCCCCGCTCTATCCCCATCTGCAAGTTCCGCCAGATCGTCTCGCCCGAGGCCAGGAACTCGTCCATCAGGATGTACCACGGGCCGACGCTCACCCGGCCCGCCGCGGCCAACGCACGCAGCCGCCCCTCCGCCTCGGGCCGCACCTCGAGGTAGTCGTCGATCACCGCCATCTGCCCGTCGAGCATGAAGTGCGGGTAACTGGCGTCCGACTCGAGCAGCGGGATCAAGGTGTCGACCAGCTCGACCAGGGAGAGGCGGAAGTCCTGGTACGACTTGTACCATTCCCGGTCCCAATGGGTGTGCGGCACGATGGCGATGCGACGAACGGTCATGACCGTCAGACTATGACCCCGCCAGGGTTTTGGTGAGGGCCCCCGTTCCGCCGGGCCGCTGGCCGGCCGGCCCGGAGGTGCCACCGGGCCGCACCCTGCCTGACGTGTGGTCGGCCCGCTGGGCCGCCCAGCCCGACGCTCCCGTCCTGGTCGACGGCTGGGACCCCGCCCGGGTGCTGGCCGGTGCGGCCCTGGCCGAGGGCACGGGCCGGGTGGCCGCTGCCCTGGCCGCCGCCGGCGTGGCCTCGGGGGATCGTGTCCTGTGGTGTGCGCGGGCCAGCCTCGAGTCCGTCCAGACCCTGCTCGGCGTTCTGCGCGCCGGCGCCGTGCTGGTGACCATCAACCCGTCGGCCACCGGCGCCGAGGTCGACCACTTCGTGGCGGACTGTACGCCGACCATGGCGATCACCGACGACCTGGCGCGCCACGCCCTCCCGCCGCACATCCCGGTGGTGGCCGTGGACCATTTGCTGGCCGGCGCGACATCCTCGACCGGACCACCCGACCTGCTCAGGCTCAGTCCAGGCGCCGACGCGCTGATCGTCTACACCTCGGGCACGACCGGCCGGCCCAAGGGTGCGGTGCACACACACGCGTCGCTCCTGGCCGGGGTGCGCGCGCTGGTGCAGGCCTGGGGCTGGCACCCCGACGATCGCCTGCTGCTGGCCCTGCCCCTCTTTCACGTGCACGGGCTGGCCGCCGGTCTCTTCGGCACGCTGTGCGCCGGGGCCTCGGCGGTGGTGTTCGACCGCTTCGACGAGGAGGCCGTCGTGAGCGCTTCCGACGCGACCATGTTCTTCGGCGTACCGACCATGTACCACCGCCTGGCCACCTCGGGCCGCGCCGGCCGCTTGGCCGGGCTCCGTCTGTGCGTCTGCGGCTCGGCTCCCTTGGCCGCCGACCTCTGGCACGACCTGCGCCGTCAGGGCATCGAGGTGTTGGAGCGTTACGGCATGACCGAGACCCTCCTCACATTGTCGAACCCGCTCAGCGGCGAGCGCCGTCCCGGCGCGGTCGGCCTGCCATTACCGGGCGTCGAGGCGGCGCTCGAAGCGGTCGACGAGGACGGGGTGGGGGAGTTGCTGGTCCGCGGCGGCTCGCTGTGCCGGGGGTACTGGGGCCGCGCCGACGCCTTCGTCGACCCAGACGGTTGGTTCGCGACGGGCGACCTGGCCTCGGTGGCCGAGGACGGGTACGTCGCCATCCGGGGCCGGCGGACCGAGCTGATCATCACCGGTGGCCACAACGTCTACCCCGCCGAGGTCGAGGCCGTCCTCGCCCGTCACCCCGGCGTCGACGAGGTGGCCGTGGTCGGTCTGCCGTCGGCCGAGTGGGGCGAGACCGTGGTGGCCTTCGTCGTCGGTGCGCCCGACTTGGGCGAGCTCCGTGACCTGGCCGAGGCCGAGCTGGCCCCGTTCAAACGGCCCCGTGAGCTGCGCCTGATCGAGGCCCTGCCCCGCAACGCCCTGGGCAAAGTGGTGCGCCAGCAGCTTCGTTGAGGGACCCGGGGATGGCCGCGGCCCTGCGGTAGCGTGACCACATGCCGACCTTCCTCATGCTGTCGACGGTGGGGCCAGACGGAGCGACGACCCTGACCGAGAATCCCGACCGCCTCAAGGCCGTGAATGCCGAGGTGGAGGCGATGGGGGTGAAGGTCGTGGCGCAATGGGCGCTCCTCGGTCAATTCGACTTCGCCACCGTGCTCGAGGCACCCGACGAGACCACCATGGCCCGGGTCTCCCTTGTCCTCGGGGCTCGGGGCACGCTCAAGACCCTGACGATGGTGGCCATCCCCATCGACGGGTACGTGGAGGACGTGCTGCGGGCCCGAACGGGCTAGCGCAGCCGCCTCAGTGCCACCAGAAGCCCTGCCGCGTGCGTTCGCGTCGCACGTCGTTTCGAGCGAACAGCTCGCCCAGCGTGCTGCCGTCCGACAACCGACGGATGCGGTAGCCGTCCTCGGTCACCTCGGCGACCTCGAAGCCGCGCACCCAGGTGCCTTGATATCGATTCCGTACGTCGACTTTGGTCCCCGGAGCGAGCGGAGTCCGCTGACTGACGTCGGTGGACTCCCCCCCGCCTTCGGTCACGCCCCCCATCGTATTGAGTGCTGCGCTCCATGACGGTCTGCAGCCCTGACTTGAAAGAAGAGCGGCGCCTGCGCCGCGAAGGGCACGAGTGGGTGGCCGGGCTCGACGAGGTCGGCCGGGGCGCGTGGGCCGGACCACTGACCGTGGGCGTAGCCGTCCTGCGCCCACGGGTCACGACGCGCTCCATGCCGGCCTGGCTGCGGGACTCGAAGATGCTCAGCGAGGCCAAGCGCGAACAGATCTTCGAGAAGGTCGGGGCCTGGTGCGAGGCGTGGGCCGTCGGCCACAGCACGCACGACGAGTGTGACCAATGGGGCATGACCGAGGCCTTGCGGGTGGCCGCCCGGCGTGCCCTGTCGGGTCTGGGTCAAGCTCCCGAGGCCCTCATCATCGACGGACCGCGGGATCTGCTGAGTCACCCCGAGGATCCGTATACCGGCGTCGTCCGTCCCATCGTCCACGGCGACGCCAAGTGCGCCTCGGTCGCCGCGGCATCGGTGCTGGCCAAAGTGGTGCGCGATCGCATCATGCGCCAGGAGGCCGACAACTATCCCGTCTACAGCTTCGAGCAGAACAAGGGCTACCCGTCACTCGTCCACCAGACGGCGCTCCGGGGCTACGGGCCTTCCACCATCCATCGCTGCAGCTGGGTCTTCGTGCGCGACCTGCCTTGGCGCGGCCGGGCCCGCTGGTCAGACGACCGCCGCGACCTCGGCGAAGTGACAGGCGACGGGGTGGCCCTGGCCCCGGTCGATCAGGGCCGGTTCTTCGATGGAGCAGATCTCCTGAGCCTTCCAGCAACGTGTGCGGAAGCGGCATCCTGACGGAGGATTCTGGGGGCTCGGCACATCCCCTTCGAGCACGATGTGCTTGCGTGACCGCTCCGCCCTGGGGTCCGGGATGGGGACGGCGGACAGGAGCGCCTGGGTATAGGGGTGGGCCGGACGGTCATAGACGTCGACCCGGTCGCCGAGCTCGACGATCTTGCCCAGGTACATGACGGCCACCCGGTCCGAGATGTGGCGCACCACGGACAGGTCGTGCGCAATGAAGAGGTAGGCCACCCCGAGTTCCTGCTGCAGGTTGTCGAGGAGGTTGACCACTCCGGCCTGGATCGACACGTCGAGTGCGGAGACCGGCTCGTCGAGGACCAGCAGCTTGGGTTGGAGGACCAGGGCGCGGGCGATGCCGACCCGCTGGCGCTGACCGCCCGAGAACTCGTTGGGGTAGCGGTTGGCATGGTACGGCTCGAGCCCCACCAGCTTGAGCACGTCCGCCACCTTGGCGTTCACCGACGGCTCGGTTGCCCTCGCCGTGGATGGCCAGCGGCTCTGCGATGGCCTCGCCCACGGGCATACGTGGGTCGAGCGACGCGAAGGGGTCCTGGAAGACCACCTGGATGTTGCGCCGCATGCGCCGCATGTCGCTCTTGCTCAGCTCGGTGAGCTCCACACCGTCGAACTTGACCGTGCCCGAGGTGGGGGCGACGAGCTGCAGGATGGCGCGCCCCGTGGTCGATTTTCCGCACCCGGACTCACCGACCAGGCCCAGCGTCTCACCTTCGGAAATAGTGAACGAGACGCCGGATACGGCGTGGATCGCACCGACGGTATGGCGCAGAAAGCTTCCCCCGCGCAGTGGGAACTCCTTGACCAGGTCGGTGACTTCGAGCAGCGCGGTCCCGCTGGCCGCCGACCGAGCCGGTCCCGTTGCTCGTCTCGGTGTCGGAGATCGTCATGGCACCGTATTGTCGACCATGCCGTCGGAGAACACGAGGCCGTGGTCCCCACGACCGACCGCCTCCGCATAGTGGCAGGCCGCCATATGCTCGCCGGGGGCCGAGGTGACCGACTCGACCACCGTCAGGTCGGGTTCGACGGACTCGCACAGTTCGGTGGAGAGCGGGCAGCGCGGCGAGAAGGGACAGCCGGTCCGGTCTCCCATCATCGACGGTGGCGCGCCGGGGATCTGGCGCAGCCGCTCGGTCCCGTCACTGTCGAGGCGGGGGAGCGACCCGAGAAGTCCGAGGGTGTACGGCATGGACGGCTTGTAGAAGACGTCTTCCGCCGTGCCGACCTCCACCGGGCGCCCCGCGTACATGACCAGGACCCGGTCGGCCAGACCGGCGATCACCCCGAGGTCGTGGGTGATCAGCAACAGCGCGGCGTTCGTCTCCTCCAGCGCCGTCTTCAAAGAGGCGAGCACCTGTGCCTGCACCGTCACGTCGAGCGCCGTCGTGGGCTCGTCGGCCAAGATCACCTCGGGGTCATTTGCCATGGCGATGGCGATCACGGCGCGCTGGCGCATGCCGCCCGAGAATTCGTGTGGGTAGTTGTTGACGCGCTCGGAGGGGTTGGGAATACCCACCATCTTGAGGAGCTCGACGGCCCGAGCCTCGGCCTGCTCCTTGTTCAGGTTCTTCTGGTGGGCCCGGATCGCCTCGACGATCTGCCACCCGATCGTGTACACCGGGTTCAGCGACGTCATCGGGTCCTGGAAGATCATGGCGATTCCGGTGCCCCGCACGCCCGTCAGCTGCTTCTCCTTGAGCCCGAGCACCTCGCGGCCCCGGAACGTGATGGAACCGCGGATCTTCGCGCCCTTCGGCAGGAGGCCCATAGCCGCCAGGGCGGTCACGGACTTGCCCGATCCCGACTCGCCGACGATGCCCAGCACCTCTCCGGGGTCAAGCGAGAAGCTGATGCCCCGGACGGCGTGGACGACGCCGTCCTTCGTCGGGAAGTCGACCTCGAGCTGGTCTACCTTGAGCGCTGGGTCGGTCACCTACGCCCTGACCTGGCTCTTCTTGGGGTCGAACGCTTCGCGCAGTCCGTCGCCGATCAGGAAGATCGACAAGATGAGAACGATGAGGAGCACCACCGGGAAGACGAAGAGCCACCATTCGGTGGTGGCCGAGTCCTGGCCCTGATCGACCAGGAGCCCGAGCGACACCGCGGGTGGCTGCACGCCGAGGCCGAGGAACGACAGGGTCGACTCGAGGATGATGCTGAGGGCCACCGTGAGCGTCGCGTTCACGATGATCGGTCCGACGGCGTTCGGCAGCATGTGCTTGACGATGATGCGGCGATTGGTCGCGCCCAGCGCACGCGACGCTTCGACGAAGTCACGTTCGCGCAGCGACAGGAAGTCCGCGCGCACCAGGCGGGCCACATAGGTCCACGACAAGATGCCGATGATGATCGCCAACCCGAGCCAGTTGTTGGACTCCTTCGACAACTTGGCCGACAGGGCGATCAGCACGGCGAGCACCGGCAGCACCAGGACAAGGTCGACGAAGCGCATCAGGAGCGAGTCCACCCAGCCCCGGTAGAACCCGGCGATGGCTCCGACCGTCACGCCGATGATCGTCGCCATGGCGGCCACCGTGAGCGCGATCTGAATGTCCTTTTCCACGCCGGCCATGACTTGGGCGAACATGTCGTTGCCGATGGAGTTGGTCCCCATCGGGTTCGTCCACGACGGCGGGTCGTTGAGGTTGTTGGTGATCTCGGTGTAGCTGAACTGCCAGAAATGGCCGACCAGGACCGAAGCGATACCGAGGGCGGCGAAGATGCAGAGCCCGAGGATGGCCAGCCGTTGATGGAGGAAGCGGCTGAGGACGATGCGGAACTGGCTCTTGGCCTCGCCACCAGCCAGGCCATACGCGTCCTGGGGCAACTCCAGCCCGGCGCCCACGCTGGCCAGGGTGTGCGACCCGGCTTCGGTCCTCGCCACATTCTCCGGAGTCTGGATGACGAAGTTTTCGCGGGGGAGTGGGTCAGCCATAACGAATCCTTGGGTCCAGCACACCGTAGAGGATGTCTGCCGCGAGGTTGAAGAGGATCACAAAGGTGGCGGTGATCAACAGGTAGGCGAGCATGACGTTGGTGTCGAGGGTGTTCACGCCTTGGAGGTACCACGTCCCGAGCCCCTGCCACCCGAAGACGAACTCGGTCAGGATGGCCCCGCCGAGCACGGCGGCGAAGTCAAGGGCGATGACCGTCGTGACGGGGATGAGCGCGTTGCGCAGCACGTGGCGAATCAGGACGCGCCGTGAACTCAAGCCCTTGGCGCGGGCCAGACGCACGTGGTCGGCGTCGAGCGTCTCGATCATGGACGAGCGTTGGTAGATGGCCCACGAGGTGTAGGAGACGAGAATGAGGGTGATCACGGGTAGCGCCGTGTGCGCTGCGTAGTCGGGCACCCGACTGATGAACGAACCACTGAGGGTCGGGCTCTGCTCGCCGTTCGTATAGAAGACCGTCGTGTTCAGATGCTGGTTGATCGGGATGGCCACGAACTCCTTGAGGGCCAGGCCGAGGACGAACACGGGCGTGGCGAGCAGAACGAAGTTGGTCACCGTGATGGTCTTGTCGGTGAGCTTGTTCTGGCGAACCGCCGCCAGGACGCCCAAGAAGATGGCGACGAAGATGGCGATGAGCGTGGCGATCACCACCATGCGGAGCGTGACCAGGAGGTGGGAGATCGCCTGGGAGGCCACGTCCTGGCCGTTGATGGTCGTGCCCAGGTCCCCGTGGAGGGCTCCCGTCAGCCAGATCCAGTAGCGCTGCACGAGCCCGTCGTTGAGGTGGAGGATCTGCTCACGGTGCACGATCGTGGCGTGAGGGATGTGAGGGTTGGCCAGGAGGAGGGACAGGGGATTGCCCGAGCTGGCCACCAGGATGAAGACCAGGATCGTCGCGAAGAAGAGGACGACGATGCTGATCAACAAACGCCTAATGACGTAGGCGAACATGAATGGATTCTATGGAGGAAAAAGCGCTGGTACTAGGGGCAGAAAGAAGTTGAGGGAGGGGCCGACCTTTCTCAGGCACGGCCCCTCCCTCGCATTCAAAAAGCCTGTGGACTAGCCCAGGTGCCAGTCTTCGGCGTTCCAGGTGACGCCCACGCTGGACGTGTTCGGCACGACACCCTTGAGGTTGCTGGACCAGGCGAAGAACTGCGGCTTCTGGTACAGCGGCAGGGTGACCATGTTGTGCCAGAGGACAGCGTCGGCCTTGTTGAAGTCCTCCGCCTCCTGGGACTGGCTCGGCGCCGACGCACCGCTCTTCATCAGCTGGTCCACGTCGGTGCTCGCCGAGTGGGTCCAGTTCTGACCGCAGTTGGCCGGGCTCGTGTACGAGCAGTAGATGGACTCGTTACCGGACACGGACGGGGTGCTGACCCAGGCGAACTCCGCGATCTGGTAGGTGCCGTTTGGCAGGTTCGTCCCGAAGAAGGTGTTGGCGTCGTAGTTCTGGATGTTGATCTTGATGCCGATGGCCTTCATCTGCTGCTGGAACAGCTCCTCCGTCTGGGCTCGGATCGTGTTTCCTGACGTCGACTGGATCGTGAAGGTCAGGTCCTTGCCCTGCTGCGGTCCGTAGTTGGGCTGGAAGTACCCATCCGAGCCCTTCTTGAAGCCGAGCTCCTTCAGCAAGCCTGTGGCCTGACTCGGGCTGTAGGCGTACGGGACGTTCTTGTAGGCCGACTGTGTCGTGACGTACATGCGACTCCCCAGCGGCGTGATGCCCTTGGAGATCTCGCCGACGGTGCGCTGGATGAGCTGGCTGCGGTTCACACCGTGGGCGATCGCCTCGCGCACCTGGAGCTTGGCCAAGTAGGGATCGGCCTGGTTGAAGTCGAAGTGCTCGAACTCGAGACCCGGCACGGTGGCCTTCGTCGTCCCGGGCACCTGGTTGGCGTTCTGCACGATCGACAGGTTCACCGTCGACGGGTTGATGACGTTGACTTCCTTGTTCTGCAGGGCCGGCACCAACTGGCTGTCGTCCGAGAAGAACGTGAAGACGATCTTGTCAAGCTTGCCCGGCGTGGCCCAGTAGTTGGGGTTGCGCACCAGCACGAGCGACTGGTTGTTGTTGTAACTCTGGATCTTGTACCAGCTACCCGAGATGACCTGGGCCGGACCGACGAACCCGGTGTTCCAGCCGACCGTCCGGGCGATGTGGGCCGGGACGATGTTGCTGTAGAGGCTGCGCCAGTCGGCGAAGGCCGGCTTGAAGGTGACCGTCACGGTCTTGCCGTTCGGGCACAGGCCCACGTTGCGGTCGGCGGTGGTCCCAGGGTCACATGCCGCGCCATTGGCGGGGTCGGAGCCCACGACGGATTGAATCTGGTTGTAGCCGTTGCTCGCCGCGTCGTCGTACGGCTGGCCGCCCACGTCGGTGTACTGCGGGAGGCCGCTCTCGGCTTGCCAGTTGTAGATGAAGTCGTCAGCCGCGATGGGCGTGCCGTCGGACCACTCTGCCTTGGGGTTGATGGTGTAGATGATGGTCTGCGGGTTGGTGCTGGACTGCACCGCGCTCTTCAGGAACTGGCTGTTCAAGACGTATTGCAGCTTGGCGTTGGTAATGAACGCCGTCGGCCACACCATGTTCATGATCTCTTGGAGAACAAATTCGTTCGAGGCCGAGGTGTTGATGTTGAACCCGGCCAGGTTCTCGTCGAGTGCCATGGTCGCCGTGCCCCCCGAGGAGGACGACGCCTTGGTGGACGCACCGCTCGTAGCCGGTGTCACCACCACAAGTGACATTGTCAGTGCACCCGCCGCGAGGGCGGCATACCCCGACCGCTTCAATAACCCCTTCAGTCCCATTGCGCTCCCTTGCTCGCCGGTCGCCCCGGTGACGACCGCTTCGCACTGCTCCCGATTAGGTCGAAAGAAGCTTGCACTCTTCTCAACACCAGTCGGCAGAAGATTGGCTAAACGTAACCTAAATGCCACATTCTGTGTAGGTCAGGGCATCTGAATTTCTGCGGGAACGCACGTCCTCGAGATCCGATCCGGCTCAGTAGCGCCTCTCGCACAGAATTCCTGCGTGACTGGCGAGATACACAGCAATTGCGTGTTGCTGTGTGCCAGCTGTGACCCGACTGATCGATCAGTGACGGTCGCCCGTTAACATCTGTTGTTGAGGCGATGGTCTATGTCCTTGCTGTAGCGGCCGCTTTGTCCAACGCGCTGACCAGCGTGTTCCAGCGCATGGGCGTTGAAGATGCCCCCGAAGAGACGACGATGCGGTTGAGCTTGATGGCCCACGCCATCAAGCGCGGCGTCTGGCTCCTCGGCTTCGCCTTCATGATTTGTTCCTTCCTGCTGCAATCTTTTGCGCTGCACATCGGTCGTCTCTCGGTGGTGCAGCCCATCCTCACCATGGAGCTGCTCTTCTTGGTGGCCATCCTCGGCACCTACTTCCGCTTCCAGATCACGTATCGGGAATGGATCGGCGCCGGCGCGATCGCCTTCGGCTTGGCCGGCTTCCTCTACTTCGCGGCACCCGGCGGCGGCCAGGAGGTGCCCACCAACCTGGGTTGGATCGTGGTCGGCACCACGACGTGCGGACTCATCGTGCTGACGGTGGTGGCCACCCGCTGGGGACCCCGCTGGTGGAAGGCGGCGATGTTCGGCAGCGCAGCCGCCATCACGTACGCCTTCACGGCCGCCCTCATCAAGACGGTGAGCGATTTCGCGGCGAACGACTGGGTGACCCTCTTCGAGCACTGGCAGACCTACGGCGTGGTCGTGTTCGGGCTGCTCGGCCTCTTCCTCACGCAGAACGCGTTCCACGCCGGCCCGCTCGCCGCCTCCCAGTCGACCCTGGTCCTGGTGGACCCGCTGGTCAGCATCTGCCTCGGTATCGCCCTCTACGGCGACAGCCTTCGCACATCGGGACCGTACGGCCCCCTCGAGGCCGTCTCCCTTCTGCTCATGTTCGTCGGGGCTGTGTTCCTGTCGCACTCCCCGCTCATCACGGGCATCAAGAGTGAGGGCGAGGGCGAGGAGTACGAGGAGATGCTGTCGCGCCAGCTCAAGCACCCTCACCCCCGGCTCCTCCACGAGCCCGAGCCCGAGCCCGATCCGACGCACGACGCCTACCAGGACGGCCTGCCGCCGTTCTCGTCGGCCTAGCTCTCGCCGGCGGCCTTTTCGACGACCAGCCTCGTCAGACCGGCGAAGTGGTCTGGATGGGAAAGGTGCGCACCGTGCCGTGCCCCCTCAACGCGGAATACCGAGGCCCCGGGCACGTTTTCGCCCAACCACTCGACGCTGCGCCGATGGTGCGGGGTCGAACCCTCGCCGCCGCACCCGAAGACGGCGGGCACCGCCAGCGCGGTGACGTCGAAGACAGGCTCCATGGAACGGAAACTGCGCAGATCGCCCATCAACGCCGGTCCGTCGGCCACCCGGTCGGCCCGGCCTGCATCAGTCAGGCGGGCCCAGGCCTCGGGGCTCACCATGCGGGAGAAGAAGTGCTCGACCTCGACGGCCGGATCCTCGGACATCGCCGGCCAGCCCTGGGCCGCTGCCCCGCTCGCCTGCTGGCGTCGGAATCCCAGCCATGGCATCGGGGGTTCGAAGGCCCCGATGGCGTCGAACACCCTGGGCTCGGCCAGCGCCGCGCCCACCACGACGTCGCCCCCGAAACTGTGGCCGACTGCTACCAGCGGGCCAGCGCCGTCGGCCGGAGCGCTGCCCCGGAGTTCCTCGCCGATGGCCAGCAGGTCCTCGATGTGCCCACCGAGATCGGTGACCCCAGCCCCTCGGGAACCTTGGTATCCCCGGCGGTCGTAGGCCACGGGCGTGAGGTCGGGCAGGCGCCGCATGACCCGCCGGAAACTCTCGCCACGGTCGAGCGATCCGTGGACGAAAACGACTGTGGCAACGCCCGGCGCCGAGGCGGGCCGCGTCAAGATCTGGAGTGCGGCCGGATAGGGCATGGGCAGGGCAGACGCTACCCGGAGCGCCCACCAACCCCGACCTCCACCGGTAGGGTTGGCCCATGACCCAGTTCGGCGGCGCAGGAGGCTCGTTCGGGCCCAATGCCTGGCTCGTCGACGACATGTACGACCGCTTCCTGGCCGACCCGGATTCCGTCAGCGAGAGCTGGCGCGAATTCTTTGCCGACTACCGTCCGGCGGCCGGACCCGTGCCCCAGAGCCTGGCCAGCTCGACCGACGGTGTTGCTCCCGGGGGCACCACATTGACCATTCCAGCGCCGGCAGCCACGACGGCGCCCAAAGTGTCGATCACCCCGGCTCCCGTCGCGGTTGGACAATCTGGTGCCGAGGAGGCCACCGTGCTGCGCGGAGCGGCTTCCCGCATCGTCGCGAACATGGAGGCCAGTCTCGGGGTACCGACGGCGACGAGCGTGCGCTCGGTGCCGGCGCGCTTGCTCGAGGTCAACCGACTCATTCTCAACAACCAGCTGGCGCGGACGACCGGCGCCAAAGTCAGCTTCACCCACATCATCGGGTACGCCGTAGTGCGCGCCCTCCACGACGTACCCGCGCTCAACGCCGCCTTCGTGGCCGACGCCGACGGATCGGGCAAGCCTGGCGTCATCCATCACAAGCACGTCGGCCTAGGCCTCGCGGTCGACCAGGAGAAGAGCGATGGGACGCGCACCCTGCTCGTGCCGTGCATCAGGGACGCCGACACGCTCGACTTCCGTGGTTTCGTTCTCGCCTACGAGGACCTGATTCGCAAGATCCACACGGGGAAGATCGCGCCGGACGATTTCGCCGGGACAACGGTGTCGCTGACCAACCCGGGCACGCTGGGCACCATCCAGTCGGTGCCCCGCCTCATGCCTGGCCAGGGTGCCATCGTCGGCGTGGGCGCGCTCGGATACCCGGCCGGTTTCGAGGCGGCCGACCCGCGTGTGTTGGCCCAGCTCGGGCTGGGCAAAGTGGTGACGCTCACTTCGACGTATGACCACCGCATCATCCAGGGTGCGGAGTCCGGCCTCTTCCTCGGCCGGGTCGCCGCCCTCCTCACGGGGGCCGACGGCTTCTACGACGATCTCTTCGAGTCGATGGGGGTGCCCTACGAGCCGGTGCGCTGGCAGGTGGACTCGAATGCCGGCGAGGAATCAGAGGAGGGTGAGCACCAGCGCCTGACCAAGCAGGTCCACGTGCAGACGCTCATCAACATGTACCGGGTCCGGGGGCACCTCATCGCACACCTGGACCCGCTCGATGCCGAGCCTCCGCACATCCACCCCGAGCTCGACCCGCTCACCTACGGGCTCACCATCTGGGACCTGCCCCGACAGTTCGTGGCCGACGGTCTGGCCGGACGCGACGTGGCCACCCTCGACGAGATCCTCCACGTCCTCCGCGACGCCTACTGCCGGACGCTCGGCATCGAGTACATGCACATCCAAGATCCAGAGCAGAAGCGCTGGATCCAGCAGCATGTCGAGGGTCAGCCGACCACGCTCAACATCGAGGAGCAGCGCCACATCCTCGACCGCCTCAACGCGGCGGAGGTCTTCGAGCGCTTCCTCCACACGCGCTACGTCGGGCAGAAGCGCTTTGGTCTCGAAGGTGCCGAATCGACCATCGTCTTGCTGGATGCGTTGCTCGACTCGGCCGCCGGTTCAGGGGTGGCCGAAGTCGTCATGGGCATGGCCCATCGGGGCCGGTTGAACGT
This sequence comes from uncultured Acidimicrobiaceae bacterium, assembly GCA_963726545.1. Lineage (GTDB taxonomy): Bacteria > Actinomycetota > Acidimicrobiia > Acidimicrobiales > RAAP-2 > Bog-473. Next base: position 119,706 of record CAVSCV010000017.1, read on the forward strand.
GCTGGCCAACATCGTCGGGAAGTCCTACCGCGAGATCTTCGAGGAGTTCGAGGGGAATCTCGACCCCGAGTCGGTCCAAGGCTCCGGCGACGTGAAGTACCACAAGGGTGCCCGCGGTGTGTACATGGCCAGCGCCGGAGAGGAGCTGCCGATCACCCTGGCCTCGAACCCCTCGCACCTCGAGGCGGTCGACCCCGTGGTCGAGGGCATGACCCGGGCCAAGCAGGACCGGCTGTCCCCGCCGACCGATGGCACGCCGGCTGCCGCCGCGGAGGGCGTGGACGGGTTTCCGTGCATGTCGGTGCTCATCCACGGCGACGCGGCTTTCGCGGGCCAGGGCGTCGTCGCCGAGACGCTCAACCTCTCGGGTCTTTCCGGCTACCGCACCGGCGGCACCGTGCACCTGGTCATCAACAATCAGCTCGGTTTCACCACCGCTCCGGCGTCGGCGCGCACCTCGGTGTACCCGACGGACGTCGCCAAGATGGTGCAGTCGCCCATCTTCCACGTGAACGGTGACGACCCCGAAGCCTGCGTGCGGGCCGCCCGCCTCGCCTTCATGTTCCGCCAAACGTTCCACAAGGACGTCGTGATCGATCTGGTCTGCTATCGCAAGCACGGGCATAACGAGGGTGACGACCCGAGCTACACCCAGCCCCTGATGTACCAGCGCATCGACGCCAAGCGTTCCGTACGCAAGCTCTACACCGAGACACTGGTGCGGCGAGGCGACATCACCCTGGACGAGGCCGAGCACGCCCTCGACGACTTCAACGCCAAGTTGCAGACCGTCCTCGACGAGGTGCGTCTGGAGCCCTCGTTGGCCCCGACCGAGTTGCCTCCCACCGAGCCCTCGCCGACGGTGAGCGACCCACCCGAAACCGGTATCGCGCCGGACGTTCTCCATGCCCTCTCCTCAGTCGTCCGCACGGTGCCCGACGGCTTCACCATCCACCCCAAGCTCGAGCGACAGTTCGCCCAGCGCGACGAGCTGGTGGCCAGCGGCTCGGTGGATTGGGCTTTGGCCGAGGCCCTCGCCTTCGGCTCCTTGATGTACGAAGGGGTGAACGTTCGCCTGACCGGACAGGACACCCGCCGGGGCACGTTCAGCCACCGGCACGCCGTCCTGGTGGACTACTCCAATGCCGAGGAGTACGTCCCGCTCGCCCACATCCGGGACGGGTTGACACGCGTTGGTGCCGCCCAGCTCATCCCGCCCGGCGCAATGGGGAATTTCACCATCCGCGATTCGTTGCTCTCCGAATACGCCGCCGTCGGGTTCGAGTACGGGTATTCGGTGGAGGCGCCCGAGGCCCTCGTCGCCTGGGAGGCGCAGTTCGGGGACTTCGCCAATGGTGCCCAGATCATCATCGACAACTTCCTGGCGGCGGCCGAGATCAAGTGGGGTCAGTATTCGGGGCTGGTGATGCTCCTTCCGCATGGGTATGAGGGCCAGGGACCCGAGCACTCCTCGTCGCGCTTCGAACGATTCCTGTCGCTGAGCGCCAGGGGCAACATGCGGGTGACCATCCCCTCGACGTCGGCGCAGTACTTCCACCTCCTGCGTTCACAGGCCCGACTCAATCCCAAGCGTCCGCTCATCGTCGTGACGCCCAAGTCCATGCTGCGGGCACATGCCTCCCGCTCGACCCTCGACGAGCTCGAAACCGGGTCATTCCGTCTACTCATTGACGATCTAGCCATCGAAGATCCCAGCACGGTGCGCCGGATCGTCCTGTGCAGTGGGAAGATCGCCCACGAGGCCCTCGCTCATCGGAGCCAGTTGGACGAGAGCGCCGCGACTCAGGTAGCGATTGTCCGCGTGGAGCAGCTCTATCCCTGGCCCGTCCAACAGATCATCGCCACCTTGGAGCGTTACCCCGAGGCGACCGAAGTGGTCTGGCTCCAGGAGGAGCCCGAAAACATGGGTGGTTGGTCCTTCGTCCACGCGAGATTGCACGCCTGCCTGCCAGACCGCCTCAAGCTGCGCCACGTCAGCCGCACTGAGTCGGCCAGCCCGGCCATCGGCAGTGCCGCCCTGCACACTCTTGAGCAGGCCGACCTTCTGCGGCGGTCCGTTGGCTGAACCGCACCATGTCGTGGTGGACGGGTCCAATCTGGCCACCGAGGGACGAACCTCACCAAGCTTGAAGCAGCTCGATGAGGCGGTACGCGCCTACGCGGCCGAGGATCCCGACGCCAGCATCATCGTGGTCGTCGACGCCACCTTCGAGCATCGCGTCTCCGACGAAGAGCGCGACGAAGTACGCGCTGCCATGCTCAACGGTGAGGTCATCTCGCCGCCGGCGGGCGCCATCGGGCGTGGGGATGCGTTCGTGCTGCGCATCGCTGAGCGCACCGGCGCCGTCGTGCTCTCGAACGACTCCTTCCAAGAGTTCCACGGCGAGCATCCCTGGCTCTTCGACGAAGGCCGCCTGATCGGCGGCAAACCGGTGCCCGGAGTGGGTTGGATCTTCACGCCGCGCATTCCGATCCGGGGACCCAAGAGCCGGGCGGCGACGGCGGAGGCCAAGTCCAAGAGGAGGGACCCCGATTCCGCGCCGGCCAAGGCGGCCGAACTGGCCCGAGCGGCGAAGAAAGCGGCCAAGCGGGGACCGAAGGCGAAGAAGTCGAGCAAGCAGGCCGTCTCGGCTGTCGAGGCGAAGTGGCCCATCACGCCGACCGTCCCGCCACCAGGCCGGGTGAAGGTCGATCCGGTGCTCTCGAATGCCATTGAGGAAGCGGTCGAGGAGGCACTCCACCCGGCCAAGCCGTCCAAGTCGAAGGGGTCGGCCAAGAAGGCGGCGCCGCCAAAGAGTGCCAGAGCCAAGAAAGCGGTAGCCACGACGACACCGTCCGCAGCCAGCGCCGCAGGCCGCGTCGACAAGAAGCGCATCACCCCGCCACCGGCCGTCAACGAGCCGCTGGCGTTCATCAACTTCGTCGCCAGCTTCGCCGTCGGGACCACCGTGGAGGGCGAGGTGGTGTCGTTCACCTCGCACGGGGCCATGGTGGACGTGGCGATGCCCGAAGGCGGCGTCCTGCACTGCTACATCCCGCTGACCGCCATGGGCACACCGCCGCCGACGAAGGCACGTCAGGTGCTGAAGAAGGGCGAGGTGCGCCCCTTCATGCTGGCCGGCTTGGATCCGCCGCGCCGGGTGGCCGAGCTTTCGCTCCCTGCCTCTTTGCGGGCGATGTCGGAGGACGCCCCGAAGCGGGCGCCGCGGGCCGATGGTCGGGCGGTTGCTCCTGCGGCGGGGAGCGGCGTCCGGAGCGAGGCGTCGGAGGACGGGAAGCGGCCCAAGTCGGCCGCCGCCAAGAAGGCCTCCGGGAAGAAGGCCGCCAAGAAGTCGGCCCCGGAGAAGGCCGCTACGAAGAAGGCAGCTGCCGCGAAGAAGGCAGCCGCGGCCACGGCGAAGTCTGCGGCACCGCTGAAGAAGGCCGCGGCCAAGAAGGCGCCGGCCAAGAAGGCGCCGGCCAAGAAGGCGGCGGCAAAGAAGGTGACAGCCAAGAAGTCCGCGGCCAAAAAGGCGGCCAAGGCCAAGAAAGCCCCGGCCAAGAAGGCCGCCAAGGCGGCACGTTCCTAGCTCTGGCTAACGTCCCGCAGATGGAGCTTCCCGACCCCGCCGACGTCCTGCCCCATCGACCGCCGTTCCTGTTCGTGACCGAGCTCACGGCGGTGGAGCCAGGCGTGTCGGCCCGTGGGCATTGGCGTCTCACCGGGGACGAGCCGTTCTTCGCCGGACACTTTCCCGGGCGCCCCACCTTGCCGGGCGTCCTGATGGTCGAGTCCCTGGCCCAGCTGGGCGGCATCGCCGTCCTGCTCGATCCGCGCTACGCCGGCAAGTTGCCACTCTTCGGCGGGATCGAGAAGGCGCGGTTCCGACGCCAGGTCGTCCCGGGCGAGACGCTGGAGCTCGACGTCTTCATGGATCGCCTCTCCGCCCGGGCCGGCAAGGGCCACGGGGTGGCTTCGGTCGGCGGACAGACTGCCTGTGAGACCGATCTTCTCTTCGTCATCGTGGATGGAGTTGCCTAATGCGCCTTGCGACGTGGAACGTGAACTCGCTCACTGCTCGACTGCCCCGGGTGACCGAATGGCTCGAGCAACAGCAACCCGACGTGCTCTGCATGCAAGAGACCAAACAAGCAGACGACAAGTTTCCCGAGGACGTCTTCGCCGAGCTCGGCTACGAGTCGGCCCACTACGGCGATGGGCGGTGGAACGGCGTGGCCATCCTGAGCAAGGTTGGCCTCGAGGATGTGACTCGCGGCTTTGGCACTCCCGACGACGACAACGGACGTCGCGCCATCAGCGCCCGCTGTGCGGGGACCACGGTCTTCGCTGTATATGTGCCCAATGGGCGCTCTCTGGACAACGAGATGTATCCGATCAAGTTGGCCTGGCTCGCACAGCTGCGCAAGACCCTGGACGAACGCTGTCCACCGGGCTCGTCAGTTGCTGTATGCGGCGACTTCAACGTCGCCCCTGATGACGGCGACGTGTGGGACCCGGCGGCCTTTGTTGGGGCCACGCACGTGAGCGAGCCCGAGCGCAGAGCGCTGGCCCGGGTGGAGGAGTGGGGACTCGACGACATCTTCCGGCGATTCAACGAGCCGGGCACCTTCACCTGGTGGGATTATCGGGCCGGCGACTTCCATCAGGGACGCGGATTGCGCATCGACCTGGTGCTGGTCAGCGAGGACCTAGTGGAGCGGGCCACCGGGGCGTTTCGTGACCGCGATGCCCGGAAGGGAAAAAAGCCGTCCGATCATGCCCCTGTGGTCGTCGACTTCGCGTAGAGCTGCCGGGGGAGCAGCGGGGGATCAGCCGGGGGGCGGGGAAGTGGAGGGGATCAGCCCTCGTCGAGGAGGAGGTCTCGTAGGGAGACGCCGTCGCAGATGCTCACGATCTCTTCGAAGTCCTTCTGAGTGAGAGAGTTCTGCACCTCGGGCCAAGTCTTGGCGCCGTCACGCATGTAGTTCATGAAGATCTGCCAGATCGCGAAGCGCTTCTTCATCCGCTCGAGCTCGAACTCGAGTGCGGCGTAGTTGATGATCTCCGAATCTTCCCGACAGCCGTAGGGGTCGGCGGTGGCACGCAGATCGTGGCGCAGGCGGTCAAGGCCTTCGTCGATGTTCCGAGTCCCTGAGGTGGGGCCGTTCATGCGCATCGTGTCGCTCTCCGTTGGACTATCGCGGTGTCGGAGTGGTCCGGCACCGTCTCGATAGCCGCATGGTGACAGTGCGATTGCAAGGTCATTAGAGCCGTTCGGCTCTAATGACTTGTGAGGCCCGGAGTGTTGTCAGTGCATTGCCGCGCCGCACAACGTTTGGTCTACAGGGGCACCTCGATAAGGCTGGGTCCGGCCTCACGAAAGCTGGTTTGCAGTGCGGTAACCAGGTCTTCCGCATTCTCGACGCGACGGGCGGGCACTCCCATGCCTCGCGCGAGATCGCAGAAGTCGAGTTCTGGATCAGTGAGATCGAGCAGCCGACGAGCCTGCGGGCCACCGGCGTCCGCTCCGACGCGATGGAGTTCCATGTTGAGGATGGCATAGCTGCGGTTGGACAGGACCACCGTTGTCACATTCAGCCCTTCGCGAGCGTGTGTCCACAGCGCCTGCAGTGTGTACATCGCACTCCCATCCGCCTGCAGGCAGAGCACGGGGCGATCAGGGGCCGCCACTGCAGCGCCGGTGGCCATGGGCAACCCAATACCGATGGCGCCACCGGTAAGCGTCAACCAGTCGTGACGTGGCGCGCCGGCGGTTGCGCCGGCGACGAAGAGTCCCGACGTGTTGCCTTCGTCCACCACCACGGTTCCTTCGGGCAGCGTCGCGCCCACCGCGGCCGCCAGTGTCTCGGTGTTGAGCCCGCCGGAGGGCGCATCTGGGCGCACGGCCGGAGCGGGCGTACCAGCGTCGGCCGCGGCACCGACCGCTTCGGCCAGTGCCTCGAGCGCCTTTGCCGCGTCCTCGCCTGGTCGCGCCAGGGTGTGCACGGTGCAGCCGGCCGGCACGAGGTCGCTGGCTTTGCCGGGGTAGGCGAAGAAAGAGACCGGCGACTTGGCGTCAACCAGAACGAGATGGCGCACTCCGTCGAGTTGCGCTTGGGCCATCTCGGCCAGATAGGCCAAGCGATCCACCGCAGGGATGCCTGCTCCACGCTCGAGGTTGGCCGGAAACGTTTCGCCCAGCAGTGCTGCACCGGTTGTACCGGCGACCCGGCTGGCCGCGTGGAGGCCGTCAGCCCGTAAGGCGTGGCCGCCCAGGAGGAGGGCGGCCTTTTCGCCCGAACGCAGGGCCTTGGCCACCTCGTCAACGGTGTCGGAAGGCACGACGGTGTACCGCGCCGGGGGTCGGGGCGGGCAGGGGCCAGTGGACGACTCGGACCACGAGGCGTCGGCGGGCAGCACCAGCGTGGCCACGCAACCCGGTGGCCCGTAGGCGGCGGCCACGGCGTCGACCGCGTCGCCCGCCACGTCGTCGGCCCGCGCTGTCGAGCGGTACCAACCCGAGACCGCCCCTGCGATGGAGGCGATGTCTGACTCGAGTGGGGCGTCGTAGCGGGTGTGGTACGTGGCGTGGTCGCCGACGATGTTGACGATCGGGGTGCGGGCCCGACGAGCGTTGTGCAGGTTGGCCAAACCGTTACCCAGTCCCGGCCCGAGGTGGAGCAGGGTGGCGGCCGGCCGGCCGGCAACTCTGCCGTAACCGTCTGCGGCGCCCGTGACCACTCCTTCGAAGAGGCAGAGGACGCCGCGCATGGCGGGGACGTCGTCGAGTGCCGCCACGAAGTGCATCTCGGAGGTGCCGGGATTGGCGAAGCAGACGTCGACGCCGGCATCGACGAGTGTCGAGAGGAGTGCTCGGGCACCGTTCATCTGGTTGCTCCTGGTGTCGTGGCCGCGTCGGACTGGGTGGATGTGGCGGGTTCGCCGAGCAGCCGGCCGGGGCCGAGAATGCCTTTCGGGTCAAACACGCCCTTGATGGACCGCATCAGTTCGAGCGCAGATGGGTCTTCGAGCTCGAGAAAGAAGGGCAGCTTGGCGGTGCCGATCCCGTGTTCGCCCGACACGGCGCCGCCGGCGTCGATTGCCGTGCGCAGGATCTCTCGTTCGAGGGCGTGCCGCTTTTCAGGGTCGGGCTGGAACACGGCGAGGTGCACGTTGCCGTCGCCGACGTGCCCGCAGCCTGAGACGAAGGTGCCGTGCTCGCCCGCCAGTTCCGCCACCCGCGCCAGGTAGTCGGCGATGCCGGCGCGGGGGATGACCGCATCGATGATGTCGTCGGCCCCCGAGGCCTTCGTCACGAAGAACAGCCGCTCCCGGGCCACGATGAGATCGGATCCGGCGTGGGGCGGGAGGACGTAGACGTCGATAGCGGCGAGCGATTCGAGCAGGGTCCCCAACTGCTCGACATCCTCCTCGAGCCGAGCAGCCGAGGTCTGCTCGAGCACGACGATCAGATATGCCTGTGCCGCTTCCTTCACGGCATCAGGGATGCCGAGGTCGAGTCCGGCCGACTTGGTGATGCTGCTCAAGACGAGCGCGTCGGCGTATTCGAGGATGGTCGGGTTGATGCCCGAGGCCACGATCCGTGGCACGGCGTGCGTCACGTCGGCCAGGGTCCCGAACGGCACGAGGACGGTGGCGGAGTCGGTCGGCCGCGGCTGCACCTTCACCGTCACCTCGGTGGTGACGGCCAGAGTGCCCTCCGAACCGATGAGCAGTTGGGTCAGGTCGTAGCCGGACGAGCTCTTCACGAACTTGCCCCCGGTGCGCAGCACGGTCCCGTCGGCCAGCACCGCCTCGAGCCCCAGTACGTGGTGTCGGGTCACGCCGTAGCGAACGGCGCGCATGCCACCGGCGTTGGTGCCGACGTTCCCGCCCAGCGACGCCGTTTGCTCGCCCGGCGAGACCGGGTAAATGAGGCCGAGCGGCGCCAGCTCTTGATTCAGTTGCTCCAGGGTGACGCCGGGCTCGACCACGGCGACCTGGTTCTCGGTGTCGATCTCGCGAATGTGGTTCATCCGGTCGAAGGCCAGCAGGATGCCGTCGCTCACCGGGATGGCGGCCCCGGACAGACCCGTGCCGCTGCCCCGGGCGATCACGGGCATGCCCTGCTCGTTGGCCCAGCGCAGGACCTCGACCACTTCCCCGGTGGATCCGGGCAGCACGAGGGCCAATGGTGACTGGGGCGTCGCGCCCAGGGTCTCGTCGTGGGTGTAGTCGTCGTGGACGGCGTCGCTGGCCACGACGTTGTTCTCGCCGACCACCTTGCGCAGTTGCTCGAGGAGATCCGACATGAAGGGCACTCCCACCTCTCGACGTCCGGGCCCGGTTGACCTTATAGGCCCCTTCGCACCGGTCGCAGAGCTGGCTGGTTGAGGTCGGCCGGGGTGGCTTCAGCCGTGATCGGCAGTGAGTCAGTCAGTCAGTCAGTCGGTTGGTCAGTCGGTCGGTCGGTCAGTCAGCCAGTCACTTAGTCAGCCAGGGTCATGGCCGGAGTCCTCGACGCCCTCGGCTAGCCGGCGGCGCAGCTCCGCCACCCGGGTCGACACCTCTGAGGCGGCCACCGGCGCAGCCTCCTTGTCGAGCTCCTCGATGGCCCGCTCGATGGGGGCCAACCACGGGCTCGGCCCTCGCTCGACCTCGCCACGCTCGGTCACCGAGCGTTCGAACCAGCTGCACCAGAGCTCGTCCTCGGAGCGGGTCAGGGCCACGTAGAGCAGGCGACGCTCCTCCTCCACGGCAGCCGGCGTCTGGGCCGAGGCCAGGGGCATCAGCCCATTGCTCAGGCCGAGCACGAGCACGGTCTGCCACTGCAGGCCCTTGGCCCGGTGAAACGTCGAGAGCACCACGTGGTCGCGAGGTACCGGTTCGGGTGCCTCGTCGTCGTCGAGGTCGACGCCGCGTCCACCCGACGACGGCATGGGGCGCCGTACCCGGCGCGCCGGCCCGGGCGCCCCGGTGCGAGCCTTCGCCCCGGAGGTCGCTGGCCGGTCCGAGGTCCGCGCCCGCCACTGCGGCGGGCACGCCGGCGGCTTCCATGGCGGCGAGTGCCGTAGTCAGCTGCGCGTTGGTGCGGGTCAGCACTGCGATGGACGACCAGGGCCGCCCGGGCGCCCGCGACAGCTTGACCTGCCGGGCCGCCCACGTGGCTTCGTCTTCATCGGTGGCGTGCGACACCACCTTGGGCACCGGGCCGTCGACCCGGGACGAGCGTGGCGGCACCACCTCGCTGGCCGCGGCGTCGCCCGCATCGCGCAACACCTCGGTCGCCACCGCCACCACCTGGGGCGTACAGCGATGGTTTTCGTCGAGTCGGATGACCTTGGTCCCGCGCAGGATTTCGGGCAGACGGTCGAGCAGGGTGGGATCGGCGCCGTTGAAGCCGTAGACCGACTGGTTGGGGTCGCCCACCACGAAGAGGTCGGGATCGTCGGAGAGCAACGCGCTGAGCAGGCGGAACTGGGCCGGGTTGACGTCCTGCATCTCGTCGACGAAGAGGTGACGGCTCCGCCACCGTATGGAGTCGGCGAATTCGCTGTCGCCGGCCAGGGCGTCGGCACAGGCGACGATGAGGTCGTCGAAGTCCAGCAGGCGCCGCTTCGTCCGCTCCTCCTCGTAGCGGGCGTAGATCTCCGCCACCTGGTCGTGGTTGACGCCGCTGCGCCGGCGATGCCGACGTGCCTCGCCCTCGTACTGGTCCGGCGGAACCAGCCGGGCCTTCGCCCAACCGATCTCACCGTCGAGGGCTCGGGTGCGCCGCGGGTCGCCGGTCGTGATGTCGGCCAGGAGCCGGCGGCGATCGGGCATGAGCTGGGGCGCCGGGCGGCCTCGTAGCTCGCGGTGCTCGCGCAGGAGGCCGAGGGCGGTGCGGTGGAAGGTGCCGGCCCGCACGCCGGACACGCCGAGGGACCAGAGGCGGGTGCGCAGCTCGTCGGCTGCCTTGCGGCTGAAAGTGGTCACCAGGGTGCGGTCGGCATCGATGGAGCCGTCGCGGACGCGGCGGGCCACCCGCAGGGTGAGGACACGGGTCTTGCCGGCCCCGGCGCCGGCCACGACGCAGAGCAACGGCTGGTCGGACTCGATCGCCTCCCGCTGGGCCAGGGTCAGCCGGCTGGCTCCGGGCAGGGCCTCCCACGAGTCGGCCGTGTCGCTCTTCGTCGCTGTCTTTTCTTCCATGCCCTCGAAGGTCATGACCACCTCAGCAGGGTATCGAGGGGGTGCGCGTAGTGGCCCCCGTCGGACCTGCGCCCATGGTGGCCCATCGGCGGGACGAACAGAAGGCCGGCCAGAATGACCGGCGTCAGGCCAGGCGGTGGGTGCGCAGCGCCGCCCGGCGGTCGTGACGGTCCCGGGCCAGGCCGACCAGGTCCTCGATGACGTCGCCGAAGGAGCGACCCTCGGCCTCCCAGAGCATGGGGAACATGGAGATCGGCGTGAATCCCGGCATGGTGTTGACCTCGTTCACCACGATCTCGCCGTCCTCGAGCAGGAACACGTCGACCCGGGCCAGGCCCTCGACCCGCAGGGCGCGGTAGGCGGCTTCGGCCAACCGGCGGGCGTGGGCCAGCTGGCTCGGGGACAGATCGGTGGGCGCGATGGTCTCGGCCTTCCCGAGCAGGTACTTGTCCTCGAAGTCGTAGAACTCGCGAGAGGCGATGATTTCGCCGGCTCGAGACACCGTGACCGTCTCGTTGCCCATGACGGCGAGCTCCAAATTCTCGTCCCGGCACGAACTCCTCGAGGATGACATGGTCGTCGAACTCGAAGGCCGAGGACACGGCGTCGCCGACCGCGGCGGCCTCACTCGGCTTGGCCACGCCGATGGAGGAGCCCAGGTTGGCCGGCTTGACGAAGAGCGGCAGGCCGAGGGCCCCGATGGCTTCGGCCAAGACCTCGGGCGACCAGGTGGACCGGTGCACCAGGCGCCAGGCAGCCACCGGGATCCCGTTGTCGTGCAGCACCGACTTGGCGATGCCCTTGTCCATGCACACGGCTGACGACAGCACGCCGGCGCCGACGTAGGGCAGGCCCAGGGCCTCGAGATGGCCCTGGATCACGCCGTCCTCACCGAAGGGCCCGTGCAGGACGGGGAAGACGACCGCGTCGGGCGGCAGGTCGTCATTGAGCTGCGATAGCTCGGCGTCCGGTTGCTTGACCAGGAGCTCGTCGGGCGACTCGAGCGCTTCGCCCATCTCGATGTCGACCAGTTCGGATTGCGCATCGACCCATTGCTTGTCGTGGGTGAGCCCGATGAGCCGCACGGGCCAGGCGCGATCGAGCGCGGTCTGGGCGATGCGGCGCGCCGAGATGCACGAGATCTCGTGCTCGGCCGAGGGGCCACCGTAGATGACGGCCAACGTCCAGGGCTCCGGCATCGAACGAGGCTATACAATCGCCCGCCGAGGCCGATGCGTGCGATTCTCCACAGCTGAACTGGCAACGCATGTAGGGGGAACGCTGGTCGGACCCGACGTGACCGTCGATGGCGCGGGCATCGACTCCCGTACCATCGCAGCCGGTCAGCTTTTCGTCCCCGTCGTGGCCGCACGCGACGGCCATGCCTTCATCGGCGCCGCGCTGGCCGCCGGGGCCGCGGCCTACCTCACCCAGGAGGGGCCTGACGGCGGCACCGCCGTCGTGGTGGAGGACACCGCGACGGCGCTCATGAACCTGGGGGTGCTGGCCCGGAGCCGCGTCGCCGACGGTGTGGTCGGCATCACGGGCTCGGTGGGCAAGACGACGACCAAGGATCTTCTGCGCCAGTGCATGGCCTCGACGTTCCGCACGGCGGCCAGCGAAAGGTCCTTCAACAACGAGCTCGGCCTCCCGCTCACGCTGCTCAACGCGCCGGCCGACGCCCAGTGGGTCATCCTCGAGATGGGGGCGCGCGGCGTGGGCCACATCGCCCGGCTGGCCCGGGTGGGCCGGCCCGACGTGGGGATCGTGACCAGCGTGGCCATGGCCCACGTCGAGTTCTTCGGGGGACTCGACGGCGTGGCCCGGGCCAAGGGCGAGCTGGTCCGGGCGCTGCCCGAGAGCGGCGTGGCCATCTTGAACTTCGACGACGCCCGGGTGGGCGCCATGGCGTCGTTCAGCCCCTGCCCGGTGCTCGGGTACACGGTCGAGGCGGATGCCGAGGTGCGGGCGGAGGCGGTGGCGCTCGATGACGACTTGCGGGCGCGTTTCGATCTGGCCACGCCGTGGGGCCGGGGCGAGGTCCGCCTCAGCCTGCACGGACTGCAGCAGGTGCCCGACGCGCTCGCCGCGGCGGCCGCGGCGCTCTGGTGCGGGGTGCCCTTCGAGGCGGTCCAATCGTCGCTGGCTGCGGCCACGGGCTCGCCGTACCGCATGGAAGTGCATCGAGCTGCGGGCGGTCCGCTCCTGGTGGCCGACTGCTACAACGCCAACCCGGCCTCGACCGAGGCGGCACTGCGCACGCTGGCCTCGGTGCGCGCCGAACGGAAGCTGGCCCTGCTCGGGCTGATGGCCGAGCTCGGAGTGGAGACCGCCGGCGAGCACCGGCGCATGGCGGGGCTGGCGGAGGAGTTGGGGATCGAGGTCGTCGGCTACCAGACCGATCTCTACGGCGCGGCCCGGGTCGACGACCTGGCGTCCGCGGTGGCGCTCCTGCACACGCTCGGGCCCGCCGATGCCGCGTTGGTCAAGGGGAGCAGGGTGGCCCGGCTGGAGGACGTCGTCCAGCGCTTCGGCTCAGGCGGGGATCGGACGTAGCCCGCCCGCTGGTCTGCGGGGCTACGTCGATCGTCGCACGGCCTGGCTCCGACCTGCCGCAAGGTGTCACTCGGGCCCTGGGCGTGTGTCTCGGGTGTCTCGGGTCAGCTGCCGTAGGCCCGGGTGAGGACCTCCATGTTGTGGCCGGAGGGATCCTCGAAATAGAAGCCTCGTCCGTGGCCGTTGATCTGGTTCTCTTGTTGGTGCCCGGGGTCAGCCCAATAGGTGAGGCCACGTTCGTTGACCCGAGTGAAGATGGCGTCGAATTCTTCCTCGGTGACGAGGAAGGCGTAGTGATGATGTTCTGGAGCACCCCGGTCGTCGTAGTCGAGACTGACGCCATTGGCGGTCTCGAGGCACAGGAACGGACCGAACGGCTGCGGCGGACTGAGCCCGAGAATCTCCGCGAGAAAGTTGGCGGATGCCTCCTTGTCCTCAGCCGGGACGATGGTGTGGTTGAGCTGGACTGCCATGGCGCCTCCTCCAGCTTGATGGTGAGCACCCATTATCGGCCGGGAAGGCCCGGAGTGCTCGGCAGCGACGGCGCCTTTCGCCGGCCGAGGCGCCGCGGTCCCGTGGGGTGCGTCGCGAGCCGGCGTTGCGATTTTCTTGACCTCCAATCGTCCGGCGTTGGAGCTTCGCCATAATGAAGACGATGCCCTCTCGGACGCCTGGAAGTGGGCGCTACTCAGAGAGTGAAAGAGAGCAGCGCTGGTTGCTGAACGGGCTTCCGACCGGCTTGGTCGACCCGACTGAGATACGAGACCTCTACGTACGCGACACGCAGCTGCGGCTGCGCAGGATGGAGTCCCCGCAGGAGGTGGTCTGGAAGCTCGGACAGAAGATCCGGCTCCGACCCGACTCGCCTGAGATCGTCAAGATGACGAACATCTACTTGGACGAACGTGAGTATCTGGTCCTCCTCGAGCTCGACGGCGCGCCGCTCTGGAAGACCCGCTGGCACTGGATGTGGAAGCACCACCGGCTTTCGGTCGATGTGTTCGGCGGCGACCTCGAGGGTCTCATCCTGGCCGAAGTCGAACTCGGACCCGATGAACCGCTTCTGGAGCTTCCCGACGGGGCTCGTGCCGACGTGACGCAGGACGGCCGATTCACCGGTGGCGCTCTGGCCTGGTTGACACCGGGCGAAGCCAGACGGTTGCTGCGCGAGTCGTCGACCTCGAGGAACGCCGCAGAGTGATTCCGTCGGACCGGCCTCTGGGGTCGTCATCGCAGCCTGGAACACATCCTCGCCAGCATGCAACACTCGAGACGGTGGGTCGTTGGCAAGAGATCGGAGCTGACAACAATGCTCGATGGTGCCACCTCGTCCTTGCGTCGCACGGCGGGCACGGCGTCTTCGCCGAGGATGCGTGGACAAGTCCGAGTCGAACTCCACCGCTGTTCCCCGATGCCGTCACGCTGATCCCGTCACCGCACGTTCCCGACCTGCTTTCCCGGATCGACCGCTCCGCTGGGTGCACGATCAAGGACAGCTTCGCCGCACTCGACCTGACCGCTCACGGCTTTCGGGTCCTGTTCGAGGCGCAGTGGATCACCGCGGCGGCGTACCCGCAGAGCGCCTGGACCGTCCCCGCGGGGTGGACCCAGATCACGGACCCTGATGGCTTGCGCCTCTGGGAGGAGGCCTGGTGCGATGACGACCAGCCGAGAGGGCTCTTCGGGCCCGAACTGCTCTCTGAGGGCATCCACGTCCTCGGTCGATTCGCACAGGGCCGAGTCGTGGCCGGCGGCATCGTGAGCCCGAGCGCGCAGGCCGCCGGCGTCTCCAACGTCTTCACCACGATCGGGCAGGCCTCGGAGACCTGGTCTGCCGTGGTGAGCGGGGCGCGGACATGCTTTGCCGACCTGCCCCTGGTCGGATACGAACGTGGTCAGGAATTGACCTCTGCCCTGAGCAGTGGTTTCCATGTCGCCGGTTCCCTACGGGTGTGGATCGCCGACACCTGATCCCTCAGGGCCCCGGGCACAGCGATCTACAGCGCACCGGAGTCGTCAGGTCGATCGACCGAACAGGGAACTCTCGATGATGTAGAAGATCGTGATGAGCCCAAAGCCTACGACGCTGGCTATCGGGCTGATCAGAGCGATGAGCGTCGCCCCTAGGTAGATGAACGGACCGGGCAGATAACTCCGAGAGATGCCGCTCATCACTCGGGGATCGGCATCTTCTCGGAGAAGCCGATGACCCGTCGAGGCGTAGAACCAGAGCACGTTGAAGAGCGTTGCCGTGATCGTCAGCGTCGCTCCATAGGTCAGGGCGGCCGGCTCGAGGTCGTTCCCGCGCAGATGGGAGGCAATGAGGCTGGTCGGAAACGGGATGAAGGCAACCACCATCAAGAAGGCAACGTTGATCAGGAGGAACAAGCGATCAACCCTCCGGATCTGCGTGAAGACCGTGTGGTGATTGATCCAGATGATGCCGATCGTGAGAAAGCTCACGGCATAGGCGACGTAGCTGGGCCAGCTGTGGAGAAGTCGGGCTCCGAGTTCACCCGGCCCGGCGCGGACGTCGAGAATGAGCAGGGTCGCCGCAATGG
Source organism: uncultured Acidimicrobiaceae bacterium (assembly GCA_963726545.1). Classification (GTDB taxonomy): domain Bacteria; phylum Actinomycetota; class Acidimicrobiia; order Acidimicrobiales; family RAAP-2; genus Bog-473. Next base: position 135,018 of record CAVSCV010000017.1, read on the forward strand.
CAAAGACGCCGTCGCTGAAGGTCTCGAGTCTCGACGAGGAGATGGTCGACGAGGCAGTTGGCTTTTCGGAGGCGGCCATTTCGAGACAGACCCTACGTGGGCGCTTCCCCAATCCGCGCGCCTGGGGGAGAGTGCAGCATCCGCTCTCCACCTGCCCGCAGTCCGGGAGCACCCCCCGTGGTCTCGGTCGATCTTCGGACCGCCACGATCGACGGCGCGCAAGGAAGGTCGCGCTGGATCACGCGATTCAACACGGGCAATTCAGCTCGCTGGAGGTGAGAGGGCAGATCGCACCGGCCGTGTCGTCGCTGACGTCCAGGTGCCATCAGGACCCGGAACTGGATCGACGGGACGACCCCATCGGCTGCCGTTCCGCCAAACTCTCTTGAGAACCGGTGGTCGCGTCGTCGGCAGCCCCAGATGGGCGACGAGGGAGTTTCCAGCCGGGACGAGCGAAATGGCAGGTCTCGCCCTCAGGATGCTTCTGCAGGTAGTCCTGATCTTCCTCCTGCGCCTCCCAGAATGGCCCAGCCGCGACGATCTCGGTCACGACCTTCCCGGGCCACAGGCCGGATGCATCGACGTCAGCGATGGTGTCGAGGGCGGTCAGTCTCTGTTGCTCGGTGAGGTAGAACACCGCGGAGCGGACGTATCGCCCCACTTCGTCGCCCTGTCGGTCCAACGTCGTCGGATCGTGGATCTGGAAGAAGAACTCCAGAAGATCTCGGTACGAAGTGAGATCGGTGTCAAAGATGATTTCGACCGCCTCGGCGTGATCGCCGTGATCGTCGTCGGTGGGATCCGACGCGTCACCGCCCGACCATCCGACACGGGTCGAGACGATCCCAGACTGGCGACGCATCAACTCTTGGGCGCCCCAGTAGCACCCACCCGCAAGGATCGCCGTTTCCTCGCTCATCAGCGTCTCCTGTGCCCTCGTACGGAGCGAATCCGGTGCCGCTGTTGATGCTAATGATTGGGCGGGGCTCGAGGGAGACGGTAGTGATCCGCAGATGGTGGTCGAACTCAGGTGGCTGTCAGCGGAGAAACCCCACATGACAGTCGCTCGACGTGGGACGCGGAAACTGTGATGGAGAGTTCAGAGCTTCTCGTGATCGGCGCCGGACCCTACGGTGTGGCCACGGCCGCTCGGGCACTGGAGCAGGGCATCGACACGATCGTCGTCGGCGAACCCATGGGCTTCTGGAAGGAGCACATGCCCGAGGGGATGTGTTTACGCTCGGGCCCCGATTGGCATCTTGATGCGTCGGGTCATCACACCTTTGAGGCCTTTCTCGAAGAGGAGGGGATCGCGTCCAGCGAGATCGATCCTGTGCCGCTCGGGGTGTTCCTGGACTACGCCACCTGGTTCCAAGCGAACAAGGGAGTCGTCGCGCGGAGGAGCTTCGTTCGCCAACTCACACAGAGCGACAACGGATTCGAAGCGCTGCTCGACAGCGGTGACCGAATTGCCGCCGACGCCGTGGTGGCTGCGCCGGGGGTACGTCATTTCCAGCAGCTTCCATCGTGGGCCCACTCTGTGCCGCCCGGAGTGGGTGCTCACACCGTTGACTCCGTGCACTTCGAAGATCTCCGCGACGCGCGGGTGCTCATTGTCGGTGGCCGGCAGAGCGCCTATGAATGGGCCGCACTGATCGGTGAACAAGGAGCCGAGCGGATCGACATCGTCCACCGCCATGGTGTCCCACTCTTCGAGCGCGTGAGCTGGACGTTCGTCGACGACCATGTGGAGGCCATGCTCGCCGTGCCAGGGTGGTGGCGGACGTTGTCCCATTCCGAACGGGAGCGGATAACCCGACAGTTCTGGGAGGCAGGGCGCCTCACACTGGAGTGGTGGCTGGCCCCCCGCCTCGCCACCGACCAGTTCCATCGTTGGCCGGGTACATCGGTCATCGACATCAGAGAAGACGGGGGAGCGGTGGTCGCCGATCTGTCGAATGGTGAACGCCTCTCCGTCGACCGCATCGTCTTCGCAACCGGCTACAAAGCCAATGTGACCAACGTGCCCTACCTCGGCGCACTGGTCGACGCGATTGATCTCATCGATGGTTTCCCTGTGCTGGATGAGGCGTTCCAGACGAGCATCCCCGGTCTCTACATCACCGGCTTTGCTGCGACGAGGGACTTCGGGCCTTTCCTCGGGTTCACCAAAGCGTGCCCCGCCGCCGCCAGGCTCATCGTCGAGAGCCTCCTCCGGCGGACCTGACTGTCCCGCAGTCCTCGCGTATGGATGCACTTCTCAAACCGCGCAGAACGGGTGGGATCGGCCGAGACCGAAGGTCCTCACATGGCGGGAGGGTCTATCCATTCGGCCAGGCCGGAAACTACGGATACGCCCATGGCGCCGCCACAGTCGGAAATTGACCGGGCGTATCGCCTCCTCGGACTTCCGAGTCGACCCGATGCAAAATTGTCGCTCCGAACCGGGACGTGTCGTGGACTTAGATTTGCGTCATGCCGTCAAGCCTGCGACCGCTCACAGGAGAGGAGCTCTCAGAGTTCATCAAAGAGGACGTGGAGCGATATGTCGAAGAACGAGTCAGATCAGGTGAACAGGCAGATGCCGCTCGGCGGATAGCTCACGAGCAGTCGAGCGCACTATTTCCTGCGGGTATCCCGGCTGACGGCCATCTTCTCTTCAGCGTCCTCGATGGCGAGGGAATCGCCGTCGGAACTCTCTGGATCGGACCCCAGCCTGCTGACAAGCCGGGAACCCTTTGGGTGTGGGACGTGCGGATCGAAGCGGCTCATCGGGGTAAGGGGTACGGACGAGCTGCCATGGAACTCGCTGAAGCCGAAGCTCGGTCCAGGGGCGCCTCCGAACTGGGACTCAACGTCTTTGGACACAACCAGGTGGCACGACAGCTCTACGAATCGATGGGCTACACCGCTGCGGCAATTCGAATGAAGAAGGACCTTTGAGTCGAGCGGGACACCCGCATGGCTATGCGTGCCCGAACCCCGAGACCTCGGTCACCATCGCGCTGTTGGCGCATGCGAAGCAGGTTCGCCCAGCCGGTAACGCGGCCAGACGTTCAGGCGCAATCGGGGAATGGCAGCGCTCGCAGAGCAGATAGGCGCCGCCGGAGAGCCGGGCCAAGGCATGATCAAGGTCCACCAAGTTCGCTTGAGCTCCAGCAAGGAGAGCGGTCACTTGCGCTCTCTCATAGGCGATCGTCGATCCCTCGGGATCGTGTTCGTCGTCCGTATTCGAGCCGGCCGAGGTCGCAACGATGGCGTCGAGATCCGTTTGCATTGCACGGATCCGAGCCAGCGCTGCAGCTCGCTCCATCACAAGCACGTCACGAAAAGCTGATTCGTCTGGTTCGTCCATCGTTGAAGATCTCACTCGTTCTTCGACCCGACCCCGAAGCTCGGATGTGGGTCTCTGCCACCCTAGGACGTGTTGTCCATCGGTCCGGCGTGCTGGGACACATGCCCTGGACGGGAGCAACATGGCACAGCAAGATTGAAAACGTGGACAAGCGCTTTCGGGCTGAATTGCAGAAGAGCCCGAGCAAAGGTGGGTGGACGTACGTCGTCATGGAGGGTTCAGCCGGGTTCTTCGGAACGCGGGGCCTCGTGAAAGTGCGAGGGACCGTGGATGGTGAGCCCTTCGAGAGTTCCTTCATGGCGCTCGGTGACGGAACGCACAAACTGCCGATCAAGGCTCAGATCCGAAAGAAAATCGGAAAGGATGTGGGCGACACGGTCACCGTTCGGCTCACGGAACGATTGTCGGGCTGACCGAGCATGATCTCCGGCCAGCCGCAGCGGCCGGCATCCACCGGTGTGCGCGGACAGGCTCGATCGCCCAAACCCTATCCGTGGAAATCGGCACCTTCGAAGTCGGCGGGCACGAAGTCCCGTGGCTCGACGAGGACGAGCCAGTTTCCCGAGTTGTCGCGCATGAGAGCTTCGACACCGTAGGGTCGGTCCTGGGGCTCTTGGATGAACTCAACGCCTTTCTTCGTCAACTCCCGGTATGTCTGGCGGCAGTCATCCACGTGCAGACCAACACCGGGGAGCCCTCCGGCGGCCTGAGCCCGAGTCAGTGCCGCGATGAGGTCGTCTGACAGCGGACCACTCGGGGTCGTCAGATGGAGATCGAGCTCAGGCTGACTCGGATGGCCCACGGTGAGCCACCGAAAGTCGTCGCCCAGCTGAATGTCGTCTCGAGCTTCGAAGCCCAAGACGTCGGTATAGAAGGCCAGCGCTTCGTCGAGGTCCTTGACCCAGACGCTGACCAAAGAAACGTTCGTGATCATGAAGTGCATGCTACGACGGGGTGTGAGCCACCGGCTTCTCCTCGCTTGCGATTTTTCGCTCGAGGTATCCGCTCATGAAGAGGTAGCAACCCGGTATCCGGGGCGCGTTGCCTGCATACCGTTGTTGAAACCCACTCGGCGATTCGCCGACGATCTGGGCAAATCGGCTGCTGAAGGAGCCAAGGCTGTTGAACCCCACCGCGAAGCAGACCTCGGTGACCGTGAGGTTCGTGGACCGGAGCAGATCCTGCGCGCGCTCGATGCGTCGCTCGGAGAGGTGGGCAGCAGGTGTTTGACCGTAGGTGGCCGTGAAGAGACGGTGGAAGTGGTACTTGGAGAGCGCGGCCACTGACGCGAGATGCTCCAAATCGAGCGGCTCGGCGAAGTGCCGATCGGCGTGGTCTCGCGCTCGTCGCAGTTGCACAAGTGCATGATCCGGCACACGCGTCCTTCGCACCTACACAGAATAGGTCGACGCTGTTCTGACCGTCCTTCCCGGTCGCGCCGCCGTCATCAATCCGGCGCCGTCGGGCCTTGCTATCGGGGCGGCCCTCCGACGTCGTCGGCCTCCGAGCGGATTGGAGCCACGTAGAGTCGCTGCGGGTCTGGCCAGAAGTACCGGTGTCCCAGCGCCGTTCCACCTCCGGGAAAGGGACCACGGAGCGTGGTCTCCACTCTCGTGCCTCCCCGGGCGTCATAGAACCTCTGCGCCGCCGAGTTCTGAGCGAGCACCCAGAGGTGCAGAGGCTCAGAGGGCCGGCTGCGACTGAGCTCCCGAGCGGTCACCGACAACAAGCGGGTGCCGATACCGGCCCCCTTGAGGTCGCTTCTGACGTGGAGATTTTCGAGCAGGGCTCCCCATGTCGGGTCGTGATCAAACATCGTGTGAGCAAACCCGATGACATCACCGTCAACGTCGGCGCAGATGGTGACCTGATTTTGCCGTGGAGGTCTGAGGCGAGTGTGCCATGTCGCCAGTCGCTCCGGCAGAATGTCACCGTCGAGATAGGAGTCGAGGTAGGCGCCCCGATAGTGGCGCCGCCAACTCGCCGCGTGCAGGGCAGCAATTGCATCCGCATCATGCTCAGTTGCCTCGCGATAGCGCACGGTCGAAGCGGGCTCACTTGGGTCGCCGGGCTCTGGCGGCATGAAGAACCTCCTCATCGATCCTGGCGTTGGCACCGTGCCGAAGCCGGCTGCCGGACCGTCGAAGGGCCAGGTCCCTCAGGTCACTCTTGATGAACGGAAAGCAGATTACCTCTACCCACTCAGGGCGGGGGGAGTCCGGTCGCCTCGCTCAGTCGAGTCGGCCGCACGACTCACTGAGGTGCTTCGCCAACCCGAGCGATGGTATGGGTCAGAGCGGCAACCGAGCGGTAGGGATCCCGACGGCCGGCCTCCTCTTCTGCGGCCAAAATGTCGGCAACGTCGTTGCCCGGATGGTGCTGCCCCCAATGATCAGTGAACAGCCGGACGCCGTACCAGGCGACGGTCGTCGCCCCCACGGCACGGAGAACCGCTTGCACCTCGTTGGGTTCGTCGGCACGGACCGCTTCGATACCGAGGCGATTGTCATAGAGGCGGGCATCGAACGCCTTCATGGCTCCGGTCCACTCACCGCTCATGCCCGCACGCATGGCGAGGCCAGCCCGGTTCCTGGTCAGCAGCGAAATGAGGCCACCACGACGGGTGGCACCGGCGAGTGCTCTGACCGTCTCCTCGAGGCTGGGCAGATACATGGCGACGCCGTGGCAGCACACCAGGTCGAACCGACCGCCGTGCCCAGCCCCGAGAGCAAGAAGGTCACCGACCTCAAAATGAATTCGAGACCGGACGGCGCTCGTTTCGCCGCCCGCGGCGGCCCGAGCCGTCCTGAGGAGCGCGTCGGAGAGATCGATGCCGATCACTTCGTGGCCGAGTCGGGCAAGTGCGATGGCTTGGGTCCCCTGCCCACAACCGGCATCGAGCACCCTGAGCGGTCCAAGCGACGTCGAGAGGTGGGAAGCGAGTTGTCGGCGGACGAGCTCCTGGCGGACGAGATCACGCACCATGCCGATTCCCGACAGCCATGCGTCGATTCCGGCCTCGAACCGTCCATCAGGCGGCGCTGGCCCTGACATGACTCAGGACGCTAGTGGCGCCACCGCCATGCCCCCGTGTGGTGCGAGACGTGAACCCCGGGATCAGGCCGGGACGGTGCCCCGCAGCTCCCAGCGGTTGCCGGCGGGATCCTGACAGAACACAACGTGCATGTCGCCATTGTCAAAGGATGTGTGTTCGAGTCCCGCCTGCTCGAGCCTGGCCACCAAGGCGGGGAGGCCGTCTTCGACTTCGACCGCCACATGCGCCCGTGACGCCGGGCGGTGGTCCGGATCCTCGCTGAGGTGGATCTGTTTGCCGTCTTCGCTCTCGAACCACCGGGCCAGGCGTGCGAACTTGTCTGCGAGGTCCGGGGGCGTCGGCACCCGCTGGTAGCCGAGAACGTCCAGCAGGAACCTCTCCTCCGCCTCCACCCCGCCAAGAGGCACCCCGAGGTTGACATGATGCAGGCGCAGCACGTCGGCAGCCTACAAGAGGCCGGCGGCGAACAATGGTGGGGCTCGAGCGGCAGGCTCTTGTGGCCGGACCCAGGCAGCATGGTCGAGGGTTTGCCAGACTCGAGTCCGTGGAGACCGTGGACAAAGGGCGAGAAGTTGCTCGTCTTCGCCGCCAGTTCGCCGATCGGATCGAATCGCTCGACGAGACGGCGTGGTCTTCCGCGTCCTGGTGCGAAGGCTGGTCGGTGCGCGACGTGCTCGCTCACCTCGTGCAGAACGCTGAGAGGACCTACACCTCGCTGACACTGGACCTTCTTCGAGCAGGGTTCCGGCCTGACCGTGCGATGAGCAACGCCGCCAAGCGCCTGCGTCACCATCCGGTGCCCGAGCTTGCTGATCGTCTCCGTGCGGCGGCCGAGCGGCACTTCGATCTGCCTGGAAACCCAGAGGGCATGGGTCTGGCTGACGTTCTCGTGCACAGTGCCGACGCCTTCCGGGCGATCGGCCGAGATGTTGATGCGCCGCCAATCGATGCTGCGCTTGCGCTGGATGCTCTCTGGAAGACGGGCCGAGTTGTGGTCCATGCCGCGCCGCACAAAGGGTGCCGCTTGGTCGCGACGGATGTCGCCTGGGAGAAGGGGAGTGGGCCAGAGGTGAGGGGCAAAGCCATGGACCTCCTGCTCCTCGTGGCCAACCGACCACAGGTGCTTCCGAATCTCGAGGGTCCTGGCCTGGCCGCGCTGCACGCCGATTGGGGCACATAGTCGGGTCATCGAGCTGGGGCGCCGGACGCGGACGACGAAACGCTGGAACCGTTAACCCGAGGCCTCCCGAGCAGCCGTCTCGACCTTCTCGCGATAGGCCTTCCATTCTGCGGCGGAGCGTTCGGCCAGGTTGTTGCCCGGGCGCGCCAGACCGGCAGTGCCATCGATGAGCTCACGAATGATGTCGGCTTGCCCCGCGTGGCGGGCAACCTCGGCGATCACGTGCCCGAGGACCCGATGAAGCGTGACCTCACTCCGCTCCACCGGCCACCATGGCACGCGTCCGATGGCGTCGAGGGGCAAGGACTCGATGGTGGAGTCAGCATGGGCGGTGCTCCGACGGAACAGGCCGACGATGTCCTCGACCGACTCGTTCGGGCGAGCCCACAAGTCGTCGTCGAGCTCGGCATCGGTCTCTTCCCACGCAAGATGCTCGGGAAAGGGGCGCCCGAAGGTTTCGCCGAAGTATCCCGACTGGACGCCGGCGACGTGCTTCACCAGCCCGAGGATGTTGGTCGCTGTCGGCGTCATCGGTCTTCGTGCGTCGAAGCTCGAGAGCCCGTCCAACTTACTGAGAAGCCCGTCTCGTCCTTGATTCAGGTAGTGCAGCAGATCGGCCTTGGGATCGGAGATGGCCATCCCGTACATGATTGCAGGCGTGCTCAGCGCGAGATCTTGGTCGATCCTGCTCACTTCGAAAGGCGTTCTGCCATACGCAGTATCGATGTGAAGTCTCAGCGTGCCGAGCAACGACCCACCTTCCCTCCGACGTTGCAACGGCGAATTTCAGTAATTCTTACGCGCGAGTCGTTGTCCAACCAGAGATATGTGGGTAGTAGGAAGTAGGAGACCGAGAGGAGGAACGATATGGACCTCGACCTTTTGGATCTGTACGGGGACGCAAGCGAATGGGTAGGGACCAAGGTGATCGGCGCCGGATCCGACCTTGACGCGCCGACGACATGTGATGGTTGGACGGTCCGCACCCTGATGAACCACATGCTTGAAACGCAGCGGTACTTCGTCGGGTCGGCCCGGGGTGACAGTGTGACTCTCTCCCAAGATCCTCCGAATCTCCTGGGCGAACACCCCTCCGCCGACTTCGATCGTGCGCGCGCCGAAACGCTTCGCACGTTTGGGGCGCCAGGCGTCATCGAGCGTACGGGGCCCGCTCTCGGCATCGCGTTCAGCGACCAGTTGCTTCATGGCTGGGATCTGGCCGTATCTACGGGACAGGATGCGACGATGCCCCAGGGCTTACCTGAAGCCGCGTATTCCATGATCCACGGCAGGTTTACCGCCGAGCAACGTGAGGGAGTCTTCAAACCGGAGATCGCGATCAGCCCCGGGTCACCTCCTCAGGCGAAGCTTCTTGCCTACACGGGGAGGAATCCGTCCGAAGGAATGTAGACCTCGACGACGGTTCGGCGCGCCAGTTCGTGTTTCGGCGTTCAGGGACATCCCGCGAAACACGGAGTTGTCCTACGTGCCCTGAAATGCCGGGGTGTAGCAGACAGCCACCAGCAAGCCCTCGGGACTCAACAGACGAGCGGTGGTCTGACCCCACGGCTCTGTGCGAGCACCGTGGACCAGGCGATAGCCCTTGGCGGTGAGTTCAGCTGCTGCAGCGGCCACGTCGGCGACTTCGAACTCGATGCTTGCCTGCGGGGTTGGGAATTCGGAAGGCCATTCGGTGGTTCCGAAGCAGGCATTCGCCGCCTCGGAAAGCGGCCAGAGCCCGAAGTGTTTCGTCCCTTCAAGCTCGTGGGTGAACACATAGTCGCCCTCATGGCCCTCAAAGCTCAGACCCAAGGCATCGCCGTAGAAGGAGCGAGAGGCCTCAAGATCTCGCACGATTGGCGCAATGCTCGTGACAAACTGGACGTCCATCACCCTGTACCTCCACGTTTACTCGCCGGCTTCTCTTCTCTTCCTATCCATACCCCCTCGGTGCGACATTGGGACCACGTCGTGTGCGGCTGGCTCGTTCCTCCTTCTGGTCGCATGGAGTGGCCAGAAGGAATCGAGTTGCGGCCAACGCCTCGGCCCGAGAAGGCACCCGAGTCGATCTCGGCGGACGTACCCGACGATGTCGCATCTGACCCGATCAGCAGGATCGCGCTCAGGGAAGGACGAGTGCGGCGAGGCGCCGTCAACGAGTTGTCCAAGTGATCGGGGGAGAAGGGAGGCCACCGGTCCTGTCGGTTCCTCACCTCCTCGGGTACGGCCGACCAATCGTATGAGAGTCTGACTTCTGTCTCGGAAGGCCCGCGCGGTGTGAGGTCGTAGCGCCAGATCCAGCCACCGAAGCTCAGGTTGTCGTCGTCTGGGCCGTACCCCGGCTTCCACGAGATGGCATATGGAGCATCGAAGACCTCGATCCGGTTGGCCATCTGGTAGTCCCCATCCGGGTGATTTGGGTGGTACATGGCCATGCGGAAGATCTGCCCGGACGCGGCCAAAATCTCGCGGCCCTGCGGATCGCGGACCCACCCCGTGCCGTCAATCGCGGCATGTTTCGTCGGATCGACGATGACTGCGAATATCGCCTCGGCCGTCGTATTTATGGTGATGTTCGCGCTGATCGATTCGTCCGCCACGCTTCTACCTCTGTCTCGTCTGTTGGAACAATATGCATGTCAGGTGTCACCTTCTGTCGCCGGCTCGAGGCGCGCCACAAGAGCTAGGAGACTTCAAGAGAAGGTCGTGCGACCTGGCCTTATTCCGAAATCCGCGCCGGGGGTCGGCATAGGTGGGTCCCGATCTCACGAGGAGCCACGCCGACTCGGAAGACGCTGAAGCGAACGGCGTGGGGGACACCGAGGTGCTCAACCCGGTCGTGGAGTGTCGCCGAACTGACATTCCGACTGTCGCCCAGCCGACAGACGGATTCCTGTCGGAGGCGCACAATGGACTCACAACACTCCCGCCAACGAGAAAGGACCGGATCATGCACAGGGACATCTTCTCCCTCAGCGAGCCGCAGTTGCCTTCGGAGCAGCAGCCGATCGCCACGCAGTTCGAGCGTCACCCCTCTCTGGTCGACGGGTCAAATGAACCCCCTGAGGACGTCCTTCTGACGGCCTTGTAATCGGATTTCCGGCGGGAACCACTGAGGGCGGGATCCCCCCCACCGCCCTCAGGGTGTCCCGACCTGCCCAGGTCAACTTGGCGAACTGGGTGGTCGGGACACCTTCCTCCAATCGCCCCGACGTGCCGACCCCTAGGATCGGCACGTCGGGGCGGTCTGGGTTGCTGACCCCGGCATCGGTCGGTGGTCAGGTCCGTTTGTCTGTATTCCTGGCCACCTCGGTCCAGGGAGGAGCGGACATGGAGTGGGACCTGTTACACCCGCTGTCAGAGCCCGACCGACGCGCGCTCCTGGCTCGTTGCACCCGGCAGCGCTTTTCGCGGGGCGGGTTCATCTTTCATGAAGGTGAGGCCGGTGATTGTGTGTACCTCGTCGAGGTGGGTACGGTGGCGGTTCGAGTTTCGACCCCAGCCGGTGACGACGTCACCCTCAACGTCCTCGGCCCAGGTGACGCCTTCGGAGAGCAGGCGTTGATCGGCGAGAGCTCGCTTCGCTCGGCAACCGTGGTGGCTCTCGAGCGAACCGAGACGAGGCGCTTCACTCGTTCGGAATTCGAGACCCTGGTGGCAGACCACCCTTCCGCGGCAAGGGTCGTCGCTCAAATGCTGGATGCTCGCCTCCGTGCCACTTCTCAGGCGCTGCTCGAGGCGCTCTATCTTCCCGCTGAGACCAGGGTGCTGCGAAGACTTTCTGACCTGGCGGCGCTCTACGTCTCGCCGTCGATCCCCTTCACCCAGGACGACCTCGCCTCTCTCGCCGGGACGACCCGACAGACGGTCAACCGGGTTCTCGGCCAAGCCCAAGAGGATGGCCTGGTCCAGTTATCCCGCGGTCGGATCACGGTCACGAATAAGTCGGAGCTCTCGCGCCGGTCTCGCTGAATGGCCGCGCACTCCCTTCGCGGAAGAGCGGCTCGGCCTGGCGAAGCGGGAACAGATCGTGAAGTTCCAACCGGCTTCGCCGGCGCATGTATTGAGGATCGATCGCATGCCGCTGCCCGCAGCGCGGTGCCAGACCCCGACGGCCACTGCGCTAGCAGTGAGCGCAGGGAGCAATTCCCAGTGCTGATCGCCATCAAAGAAATCGGGTTGTCTCAATGCGGGGCGTGACGCAGCGCCTCGCTGACCAAACGATGCACCAGGGAGATGTCCGGTGAGCCCGTGTCAGCCACCGCTACTTCGACGAGAGACGATGTGCGTCGGATCAGGACCAACGCCCGATATTGTCTTGTGCGCCCATTGGTCCACTGATCGAGGAAGCCCTCGCTCCCGAAGAAGGTCGGAGCGATCGCCGGGTACTCACGCACGTCGTGGGCGGGTTGGTCGCTGCCATTCGATGGACTCGTACTGAGAACCATGGTGCACTGGGCCAGTGCGTTCGTGATCGATGTATAGGCGTCGAGAGTATCGGCGTACGAAGTAATGTCCTCGAACGACACCGTTGGTCCGTGAGAACGTACGAGGGTCCTGCGGACAGACGCCACCGAGTACACGCTGGAGAGTGCCTGCACGAAACAGCCCGGCAACGGCGCGTTCTTCGCGTGGCTGAGCTCCCATCCTCCTGGCAGATCTTTCCGGGAAACCAGGTCCTTGTTCGAGAGCGGAGTGACCGCCGCCAAGCCAGATGAGGTGATGGTGATCGGCTGGGAGGCATAGCTGCCTGGAAAGCCGCGATTGTCGGCCATGCAGGCCGCAGTGACGAAGTACTGCCCTCCATTGACCTGATTCGGAATCGTCAGGGTGGCGTGCCACGGGACATCGGAAATCACCGGATACTCCGAGGTCGGTTCGTCGAGTTGGGCATCGACCGCCACCAACCCCAAAGGCGATTCAAAGGGGCTGTCCGAAGACTCGGAGGGAACGGTGCCGACTCCGACCGTAATGGTGTCGTCCGTCGAACAGAAGCTGGCCGTGGGCGTGACGCTCAGCGTCGTGCCGGGAGCAACGGTGCCGCTGGGTGTCACCTGGAGGGCATAGGGAGACGAAATGAAGACGTGATACACCTGGGGGTACGTGAAGAGCTCTTGGGTCGGATTTCCGCCACACATGGCCTCCAGCGTGGTCGCACCCCAGACACCTATAGGAACAGTTGGTGTCGCCTCCCAAGTTCCGTCTTGGTTACGCACAATGGGTGTCTGCTCCCTCGTGTAGCCGTCTCCTTCGAGAAAAGGTGCCTCGACGGGTTCGGACACCGGGCAGTTGTTGCCAGAGACGGTGAAGGATTCGCCGACACTGAGCTGGGTGGTACTGACTGAAAACGTCGTACCAGCGGGAATCGTGTAGTCGCCCGGGAAGTGAGAGGGCTCGACGTGACGCGTTGCGATCTGCCGCTGCTGTGGCGTGATCTGCCGCTGGCCCGACTGGGGTTCAGCCTGAGCGCCCAGTATTGCGGCCGCAATCGCGACCAGTCCGAGCCCCGTGACGATCAGGACGGGCACGGACCGCCTCCAACGCATGGCGCCATCTTCCCTCTCACGAGGGAGGAAGGCACGACGCACGCCGGTTGGGTGTGTTCGGCCTTTTACGGCAGCTCCGGGCGGGCGCAAGGGTCATGCAAGTCCAGCGACCGATCCTGGATGTCAGACTTTGATCATGTTCGACAAGTCGGCCCACCTCTACGATCTCGCCTATTCCTTCAAGGACTATGCGGGCGAATCGGCATGGGTTCGCAACGCCGTTCACTCCCGAGTCCCTCATGCGACGAGCCTCCTTGATGTCGCGTGTGGAACCGGCAAGCACCTCGAATATCTCGGGGCAGAGTTCGACTGTCAGGGGCTCGATCTCAATCCGGTGTTTGTCGAGCTCGCACAGCATCGAACCGGTACACGGGTTCACTGCGCATCAATGGATTCGTTCGAGTTGGACGAGCGATTTGATGCTGTCGTGTGTCTCTTCTCCTCCATCGGCTACACGCGCGATCTGACTGGCGCCATTGCGTCGATGGCTCGCCATCTGAACCCGGGCGGTGTCCTCATCGTCGAACCGTGGTTGAGGCCCGAGCAATGGGTCGCGGGGCATGTACAGGTGCTCGATCAGGAGTCGGACGGAGTGCGGCTCCTTCGCATGACGAAGAGCCGGATCGACGGATCCGAGTCCATTCTTGATATGCACTATCTGGTTGGTTCGCCGTCGGGAATCGAACATCTGGTTGAATCTCATCGGCTGACCCTCTTCTCACTGGCCGTTTACGAGTCGGCGTTCTCGGCATCCAATCTGACGTTCGAGTTCGATCAGGATGGGCCAATGGGTCGTGGAGCCCTGATCGGCCTGGCTTCCTAGTGTCGTAGATCGGGGACCAGCCCTCAGAACCAAACCGTTGGTCCCTCGCCCGCCTGAAGCCGCAGCTTGGGTCCCATATCCGGAGAAATCTTGTCTTTCACGAATTCCTGGGGTGAATCTTGTCGGACCTGTCGATTTGGCAAGACGCCGTTCGTATAGAGCCTGACAGCCGGCACGTGGTCCGGCCGACGACATAGGAGGCAAACGAAATGAGCAGGATTGTGGTCACCGAATTCCTCTCGCTCGACGGCGTCATGGAAGAGCCCCGGTGGACATTTGACTTCGACCGGGCTGCCGAGGGAGACAAATTCAAGTTCGACGAACTGTTCGAGGCGGACGCGCTCCTTCTCGGACGTGTCACCTACGAGGGATTCGCCGCCGCCTGGCCCAACATGGGACACGACGAGTTTGGGCAGCGCATGAACAACATTGAGAAATATGTGGTGTCGTCCACGCTGACTGACGAGGATGCAACCTGGGGTCAGACCTCGGTGCTCCGAGGTGACGTGGTGGATGAGGTCACCGGCCTCAAGGAGCAGCCTGGCGGGAACCTGCTGGTGGAGGGGAGCGCACAACTGGTACAGACCCTGGTTGCGCACGATCTGGTGGATGAGTATCGCCTGATGATCTTCCCGATCGTCCTCGGTGCGGGCAAGCGGGTCTTCCCCTCTTCCATGCCGCACTCATCGACGCTTGAGGTGACGAACTCCCAGACGGTTGGCTCGGGCGTGCTTCTTCTGAATCTCTCTGTCCACTCCGACCCCGCCCCGTAAATGGCCGACGAGACGGATGGGCCAGCTCACGGATTATCTCCGGACCGGCGTACCGGAGCGCCTTGAGGACTATGGTCCGCGACATGCGAGTCGGAGCTGTGACCATCGAGGGAGTCTCAGACGGAAGCCTTCCTGTGCCGCCTGGTTTCCTGTTCAACAAGAGCGACCAAGACTGGCTCCAGCACTCCCAGTTCTTGGATCACGACGGAATGCTGCCCCTCGAGTTCGGCGGCTTTCTCGTCCGCCATGACAACGAGTCGTCCTCATTGATACGGGGTTGGGTCCCGGATCCACTCCTCACGAACGAACCGGGATGTTCATGCGGAATTTGTCCGCGCTGGGAGTCCAGCCAGCGGAGGTCACCGATGTCGTATTGACCCATCTTCATTTCGACCACCTCGGATGGGCCACTGACGGCGAACGCCGCCTCTTCGAGAGAGCCACGTACCGGTGCCACGAGGCAGATTGGGAATTCTTCATGGGATCCAAACCGTTCGACGACAGTCTGGCGGTCTCGTCGATGGGTGGTCGATCTTCTTCGGAATTGTTGCCCCCGATTGTGGATCGACTCGAGACGTGGAGCGAGGACGCGTCGATCCTGCCCGGCATCGACGTCCGCAGTGCGCCAGGCCACACGCCTGGTAGCACGGTCGTGGTCATCTCGTCTGGAGCGGAGCGAGCCATGCTCCTCGGCGACGTGGTGCACTGTCCGGCTGAACTCCTTAGTCAGGACTGGGAGATGATCGGTGACGTCGACAGGCAGCTCGCGCAGAGGACTCGGGAAGCTCTCGCCAAGGAGCTCGAAGGTGCAGACATCCCAGCGGCTGCATCGCACTTTCCGGGACTCAAATTTGGCCGACTACTCACGGCCCGTGGCCGTCGGCAATGGAGCTTCGGGTGAGCCACAGGTTCTGTTCGATCTTTCGTTGATCTTAAGACACTGAGCAGAGGACTCAGATCCGGCATAGGCCGCACGTGCGAATAGGCGCAGCACCCGCGAACTCATTGTCGACGCTGACTCACGGCGATAGCGTGCCGGTTGCGTCGCCCGTTGTCCGGACCGCGCATCTGGCTCGCTCGTGACCCGACGAGGACACGGCGCGGAGGAGGGGGTCTGCATGAAGAAGCTGTTGCTCGGTCTGGTCCTTATCGGTGGCGCCGTCGTTGGTCCCTTGGCCGCGTCGGCATCGGCGACCTCTCCGCCGGTGGTGCAGGTGCGGACGGCCGCGGCGGTCGACCTGAGTAACTCAGGCTCCACCCAGACACAGGTCGAATCGCAGGTCCTGAGTGCCGGCTCATGGACCATCACATCAAACCTGACCGCGATCAACTTCGGTACCGGCGACTTCGTGCGCTGTCACTTGCAGTCGAATTCGACCACGATTGACGGGGGTGCCACGGTCTTCCTGGCCAACCGGGTGGCTGGCATCGTGAACGCCGGCACCGTAGTGACCACGAAAAAATCGACGATTGGCCTTTTTTGCGAGCACGACAAGAATGCAGCCACAGCAAACCAGTTCTACATTGACCCCGGTGCGACGATTACGGCGGTGGAGGGCGGGCCAATCGAAGGACCCGGTTCTTCTGTGCCGAAGCCGACAGTGGTCGAGGCGCGCAGCACTGCCAACACTCCACTGGCAGAGAACTCCCTTGTCCCGGTGACCTCGGTCACGCTGTCCAAGGGGAAGTGGGCGTTGAAGACCAACGGTTCAGGGGTCAACTTCAGTGACTTCGATTTCGTGGCATGCACGATGGGCACGTCGGCAGGCTCCGTCTCGGATAACTTCGCCGATGCCGGGACCGATGGCACCGATGCGGCAGCGGCCGATCTAGATCTCGAAGCCAAGGCTTCCGTCCCGGTTAGCGGGGCAACCGTCACCTTGTACTGCGAGTCCGAGTTTTCCACCACCCCTTATATCGATGCCGGGGCCACGCTCACCGCCACGAAGACGGCGGCCACTGTCGTCGCCTTCTCTCCGATGGCGATCTCCGACACCGGAGGCGCGTTGACGACCATCGCGTCGAAGTCGATGCCCGCCGGCGCCTGGCGGATCACGAGCGAAGTCGGGTTCGGTTACAGAAATCCCAACAATTCCTGGGGCGGAGGGGCGGACTTCGTGCGTTGTGAGCTACAGGCGGGTGCGCATGTCATCGGGAGTGCGCAGACACAAGAGATCACCCAACTGGACTACATCCAGGAGATCGTGGACAGCGCCACCTATACCTCATCCAAGTCTTGGACGCTGAAAGAGGCGTGCTCGCACGATGTCAACAACGCGGGGACCGGGAAATGGAGCGACGACCAGGGTGATCTGGTCGCCGTCAACCAGGGTCCCATCGGCTGACAACGACAACCTGGGCTTCTCCCTGCAGAAGGCGCGAACGGGGAGGTGTTGAATGACAACGCAGCGTGCTGAGCGTTCTCGCTCTTTGGCATCCAGGGAGATGAGCCAGATCGTCGGTCCAGTACGCCTCATTCCTTGTCCGGCGCAAGGATTTCATTGCCATACTCCAACCCGAGGCCGCTCGCAGCGGCCGGACGAACCGAGTGCAGCACGCCATAGGTCCTGCTCTGAGAGCGCTGGCTCCGGTTCACAACCGGCGGGAACTGGGACAGGCAGAAGACCGGTCGAGTGGTATGGAAGGCTATCTAGGCGTCCGCTGAGGCCGTCGGCTCAGGAGAACGGATCGCACTACCCACAAAGCGACAAAAGCGGCTAGCAGAGCGAGAGCAACACCAACCTGCATTGTCGTGGCTCCGCCCTGTTGGACGAAGGCAGTTAGCCCGAGAACCACCAACACGATCGCGAAGACGATCTGCACGAAGAGCAGCACTACGTCCAGCACTGTCGGCTTGTATCGGCCGTGCCGCGTCAGGTCTGTCAGCTTCATAGTCCGCCAGTCAAACTGTCCGAGTAAACCCTTGCTGACGCATTACCAATTGTCGTAGCCAAGAAGTCGCCGGCCGTGGGTTGTGAGTGTCGCCGCTGGGCCTGGCTCCGCCCGGTCATGACCGGGCTTCCATCTCCACCACGCCGGGGCGATTCCTGCTTCGTGCTCCTCGATTCTGGTCGCCGCCTCCTCGGGGGTTCCGACTGGGAACAGCTGGAGGTAGAAGACGGCTCTCGGCGTGTCGCCGTCATTGCGAACGGTGCCGTGGGGCAAGTGGCTGTCCATGATCAAGAGGTCGCCGACCTGCAAGGGGATCTCCACCACATCGTCCGGGCGCACGACCCCGTCAGGCCGGTACTCGGTGCCCCACCGCTCGACCGGCCAGGCAGTCGGCCAGCGGTCTCGGTTCCTCATGATCCGCGGGGCACAGCAGAACCCGCCCTCGGCCTCTTCAGCGTCGGTGAGCGCCAGGATGCCCGGAAACCACTGAAGTGTCATGTCCCATGGGTCGACGTCCCAGTGGAGCCTGAGGGGATCTGCCCGACCTGGGCGGAACGGCGGGGTGAATCGACAGGAGTTCCGATCGGCCCAGAGCTTCTCTGTGCCCCACGCCATGGACCAGATGCGGTGGATCTCGGGGAGTTGGCGAATGTCCCATTGGCTCTGGTGACCCCACAACGGGACTTGATCGATCTCGGTCGACACCAGGTCCCAGCTGGCCGGGTCGCCCATCCAGATATTGAGTTCCGTGCCGAACGCTTCCAGTAATGCCTCGCACATCTCCTTCGGGACGACCTCGCGGATCACCACATAGCCATCGTTGAAGAGCGCGGTCCTGATAGATCGGGCCCGCAACTCATCGAGCTTCATGGATTCAGTGTTTCACCTTCCGTGGACATGTGATTGATGGAAGTTGCAACCCGGCTCCGCGATTACGAGTACTCAACGGTCGGACCTGATCGCTTCGCATGGGCCGTGGCGCCGACGGTCCAACGGTCCCGGCGTTAAGCACCGGTCGGGACATTGTGGTCGATGAACGTATGGGCTGGCACGAATGGCCATCGAAGCGGGTCAAAGCCAGAGAACCTCTCCGAGATTGAAGGTGCCAGACGTTGGCGCCGTGCGTGGGGACCCGCCGTCGGTCACGATGGGACCGTGACCATGCCTCTCGAACGGCCGTCAGCACGCGTAATCGTCATCGACCGGACTGACAGCGTGTTGCTATTTCTGGTCAAGGACCCTGTTGACCCCAAGCCTCCCCTGTGGATCACTCCCGGAGGTGGGGTCAATACGGGCGAAACACTCGGCGAAGCCGCAGCGCGCGAACTCTCTGAAGAGACTGGACTGCTCGTCGATCCCGCTGAGTTTGGCGATCCTGTCGCCACCTGCAGGGGTGAATGGACTTTCCGGGGTCAGCCTCTGTATTCGGTGGAGACCTTCTTCGCATGGCGAACGGATCGTTTTGAGCTCTCGACCGCGGGATGGGAGCCACTGGAGCACGAGGTTCACGCGGCTTGGCGATGGTGGACGATCGATGAGATCGACACAACGCGCGAACGCATCCTGCCGGCACGTTTGGGCGATGTCGCCCGATTGATTACGCAAGGCACGATTGGTTCGTCGCCAATCGAATTACCATGGGTCAACTTCGACAGGATCGATATCGACCCACCGGGAACTAGGTCAGGCTAATGCCATCCTGGCGGCATGGAGGCAGTCGGCCACGAGCACTGAACGGCCACTCATTTCCCCGACAGGATCACGTGTGGAGTATCCACCGCCTGACCTCATGGCGAGCCTTGGGATCGAGAGCCTTGGGCGGTTTGTAGTCCTGGAGGATCCCGACTGCGACAAATCCAGCTTTCTCGGCGACCCGTTCCGAAGCGCCGTTTCCGAGGAGGGTCATGAGTGTGATCTCCCTTAGGCCAAGCACGTCAAAGCCCCAGCGACAGGCCAAGGTAAGGGCTCGCGTCGTCGCACCACGGTTGCGGGCCCAGGCGGCGGCCCAGTAACCCGCACTGGCGGAATAGGTGGTGAAGTCCACCTCGGCAAGCGTCATGGACCCGAGAAGATCGCCGCGCTTCGAATCGCAGAAGGCAAAGGTTGCACGCCCCTCATGGTCCCAAAAGCGATTGTGCTGCCCGATCCATTCTCGGGCGTGAACCTCCTCGTAGGGCGAAGGAATACCTGCTGTCCATCGGGCAATTTCCGGATCCTGACAGGCCCGTGTTACCGCAGTCACGTCGTCGGTGGTGAATCGGCGCAGTGTCACCACTCCGTCGGTTAGGGGCTCCATCAGTCTGGGGAGCGCAGCCATGTTGAAAATCCTAGAGCTGGCCCTTCTGTCACTGGACATGAATGTCGAGGCACGTCCGTTTCCCGGCGGCGGGGGACACCCTGGGTCTGATCGAAGCATCGGAAGGCGAGCGTCAGTTGGCACCCCCGACCCAAGGGCCCACGCCGCCGATCCGATCGATGGAGTACCGCACGATGTACCCGGTCTGAGACTGGTCCGGGTACTCGGCATCGTCTCCGACGTAGACCTTGGCGAGTCGTGTCAGCAGTGGCCCGGTGAGGCCGAAGGGCCCGATGGTGGCGGTTGCGTGGATGATGGCGTGCGGGCTCATCCAGTCACCGGGCCGCTGGGGCGGGGCGAACGACAGTACGACGCGGGGGTCGCGCTGCATGTTGCGGAGCTTCGCGTTGAATCGCATGTGGGTGCTGATGAGGTTGTCTCCGTCGAACCCGATCCAGATTGCGGTTACCTGGGGGCTACCGTCGGCGTTGATGGTTGAGACGTACGTCAGCGGGCCCGATTCGACCAGATCTTTGAGTTCTTCGGGCAGTGCGGCCGTCACTGCCCGCTCGCTTCGATGTCGAAGTGGGACTGTCCATTCGACCATACCGGTCGGAGAGTCATCGTCTGGAACCGCCACCCCTCGAAGGTGCGGAGGACATCGGCTTCGAACACGTTGGCGATGACGTACGGCTCGGGCGGGGTCGACTCCGGATGTACGTGGATGGCCAGTAGCTGAGCTCGGAGGTGGGCTCTGTCGCCGTCGAGCTCGACCTGAGCGTTGGTGCTGACGTGGAAGGTGCGGTCCCAACCGTCCCGGACGAAGCGGTTGCCCACAGCTAGGTCCTCAATGCCTTCGAGCGTGAAGCCCCGGTGCTCAACGCGAACATCTTCGCTGAAGATCGAGCGCGCCCACTCGGTGTCGAGGCCACTCGCGTCGTCGATTGTGGCGAAGTATCGATTCATCAGAGCCATGATGCGGTCCCGGTCAAGGAGCCCCTGGGGTTCAAGTTCGGTGATCTGGTCCATCTAGGTAGTTCCTTGCTCGTCGTGGTAGGTGGGGGACGTCAGGATTGCATGGGAAGGGACTAGCCCGAAAGCGCCGAATTGTCCCACTCTCCCGGCCGGTCAGGACACCCATGGAGAGTCAGACCCTGGGACCTCTCAACCTCTTATGGAAAAATGTTGCCCATGGAAATTGGTGTCGCATATCCCCAGATCGAGCTCCGAGGCGATCCGCTTGCCGTGGGTAAATTCGGAAGAGCAGTTGAGGACTTGGGTTTCGATCACATTCTGGCCTACGACCACGTGTTAGGAGCCGTCCATGCCGACCGGACACCGCAACTCACAGGTCCCTATACGGAGCGTGACCCATTTCACGACCCGTTCGTCATGTTCGGCTATCTGGCTGGCATCACTGAGCGAATCTCTTTTGCCACCGGGGTCCTGGTTCTGCCGCAGCGTCCAACGGCACTAGTCGCCCGACAAGCAAGCGATGTCGATCTTCTCTCGGCCGGGCGGCTGCGCCTTGGTGTCGGAGTGGGCTGGAACTTCGTCGAGTACGAGGCACTCGGGCAGGACTTCCATACCCGCGGTGCGCGGCAGGAAGAGCAGATTGAGCTGCTTCGCCAGTTGTTCAGCAAGCCAGTCGTCGACTTCTCCGGTCGCTTCGATCGAATCGACAGAGCGTCGCTCATACCAAAGCCGACGAGGTCCATCCCGATCTGGCTTGGTGGATCCGGCGAGAAGGCATTTGATCGGGCCGCCAGACTCGCTGATGGCTTTATCTTCTTTGGCGGCGGAACCGATCACGCCATTGCCTCCTGGAGCCAACTGCGTGACCGTGTCGGTGATCTGGGTA
Organism: uncultured Acidimicrobiaceae bacterium; assembly: GCA_963726545.1. Classification (GTDB taxonomy): domain Bacteria; phylum Actinomycetota; class Acidimicrobiia; order Acidimicrobiales; family RAAP-2; genus Bog-473. The sequence goes on from CAVSCV010000017.1 coordinate 156,799, forward strand.
GAGCGGGCGACGCCTTCGGTGGCGACTATGTGGCGCTGAGCGGCGCCGATGTCGGAGAACTCGACCGAGAGATTGAAGCCTGGCGCGAGGCAGGCGGGACCCACGTCACCGTGGTCACTATGGGTCTTGGCCTGGCCTCGGTCGGGAGCCACATCGACTACCTGGCCGCCCTCGCCGACAGACTCAATCTGCGGTAAGAAAAGGGACACAATGCGGTCGACCGAGCTGGTCGAGCAGCTGCAATCGTCCTGTTGCTCGATCCAGCACGAGCCCGCGGACGGCGCTAGAAATTTTCCAAGAGAATCCGAACGGGGCATCTGGAGGTGACCCGTGCGATTTCGGCGAGCTCTGTCAATCGTGACCGCGTGCGCAATCGGGGTCCCGCTGTTTCTGGCGCTAACTCCGGCAGCGCCCGCGTCATCTGCGGTGACGGTCACATCGCATTTCATTTGGGTTGCTCCGGGCAACGGACTCTTCGTGACTCCAGTCAATAACGCCGCCACCAACGGCGAGGGCAACGCTCTGCTGTTCGTCACTCCCAACTACTCGGCGGGAGGTGTCTGTGGTTGCGTCGCCGATAGCGTGCCGATCGGTGTGGTGTACAACCTCTTCGGAGGTGCCCAATGGGCAATCGACAACTTAGATGAATCTACAAACATTTCCGCCGGATCGACCTACAACGTGCTCGTAGTCCAGCAAGCAAGCAGCAAGGTTTTCGTCCAGACAGCGACTACCGCTAACACCCTCGGCGGAGCGACCTACATCGACTCACCCCTGACGAACGGCAATCCCAACGCGATGATTTTGATCACTCCGAACTACGACCCGGGCGGGATGAACGCTTTCTTGAGTAATCATCCTGTTGGTGCCTACTACAATCCAACGCTCAAGAAGTGGGGTGTTCTCAACGAGGACGGCTCGTCAATGGCTGTCGGTGCCCACTTCAACATCATGATTGGCTCAAAGGCGAGCAATGGAGGCTCAGAGTTCGTGACGAAGGCGAAGAGCGGCAATAGTGCTGGCTCATTCGTTTTCGTGAACAATCTTCAGACAGACGGCAATCCCAACGCAGTGGTGTTCGAGACCCCCAACACCGATCCTGGTGGAAAGGTTGGCACGTTCGACACCGCGGCGACCGGAGTCGAATACTTTCAGAGCCCCACCGACGATTGGGCCGTGTTCCAAGAGGATGGCTCGAGCATGGCGCTCAAATCCTCGTTCAATGTGCTTGCTTTCTCGGGCTGATCCGACTCTCGTGGATCGCTCGGTGGGTTCGCATCGTTTGTATGGCGAGACAACTCAGGTTGCGCGCAACTGCGAAAGGCCAGTCCCTGACGCCCGTCGAGATCACGGCATGTTGTAAGCGGAGATTGTCGGTGGCCTTCCGTTGCACATCGTTCGGCACGCCACCCAGATCCGTCGGCATTGCCATAAGAGTGCGAGCCCAATCCCAACCTGCACTACGCATCTGAAATCGGGCGTCACACGGACAACGTCGAAGCGGCGGAAGCGTTGAAGTGCGGTTTGAGTCCCGGGATCCGAGTTCGTCGGGCGCGCCGGTCTGGCGAACCGGGACACACTGGAGTCTCCTCGTCCAGGACATGCGGACTATCGAGATCAAATGGAGTGGCCTCTAGCCGTGGCGAGGAATTGGGGGGATACTTCGCTCACTGGAACGTTGGCTGCAGGCCCGGTGGTAGGCGGGTATGTGCCTCAACCACTGGAGGTGTGAGTTGGCTGAAATCAATGGGTCCAAGGAGGAAATGGTGTTGACCCACTTCATTGTGTCGGACGACGTCGAACGATCCCGGCGGTTCTATACCGAAGTTCTCGGCGGCTCAGTCGTCTTCGGCCCAGAGCCGACGAATGTTGCGCTCGCCAATAGCTTCATCGTGATCAACGCCGGTGGAGGCCCGACTGACGACAAGCCCACTGTGATTCTGGAGACACCGCGCGACCCGGACCGGGTCAGCAGCTTCCTCAATATCCGGGTCACGGACATCCATGCCAAGTACGAGGAGTGGAGGGCCCGGGGGGCGGAATTCTTGACACCCCCAAGCAGCATGCGTACGAGATTCGTTGCTACATCCGCGATCCCGACGGCTATCTCATCGAATTGGGACAAACCACCGACCCGGAGGGGGACTGGTCGCCGTTTTAGCGGTCCGACTCGAAGTGACGAACCCGATCGGCCGGCACAGGTTCAGGATGTCCGCGCTTGGAGCGCCAAACGTGCATCGCCGCAATCGACTCAAACGTGCCGGGAGGTGCGCCTCTTCCCAGCGAGCTGAGCAGGTTTCCTAGTCAGGAGATCACGTTATAGAAGGTCTGCACAACTCCCTCGTCGAGAGTTGCGAGGACCTTTTCGAGATGTCCGCTCGCCATGATCAACTCTCCAAATGCAGCATCGTGCGCTTCGCGCGAAGACCAAGTCTGGAGAAAGGCAGAAGATCGTCCATCGGCTTGATCATGGAGGATCTCAAATGATTCACATCCCTCAGCAGCCAGCATGCGCCGTCGGCCTTCGGACTGCAGTTCAAGGAGCGTCGCCTCTTGGCCTTCTGCGGCGTGAAATCGAGTGACGGTCGTAACGCTCATCGATATGCCTCGATTCTTGGGTTGGTCGAGACGGTACTTCATGGCCGCCTTTGGATGCCTGAGTGTTGCCACAAGCTGTCACTCGTCCGGAGCTATGGCCTGGCCGCCGATCCGGCATCCCCTAGGCGCTTCCAGGCGTCAGTGAGATCAGCCCCCTCCTTCGACGACCCCAATCGCCTCGATCGAAATCAGTAGACCTCGTGGCAATGCCACATTGGCCGGAGCCGAACGAGCTGGCGGAGGATCGGGCATGTGACGCCCATAGACCTCGTTGATGGTGGCGAAATCCTCCACGTTGGCGTAAAAGATCGTCGTCTTGACGAGCTGCTCGAGCGAGGATCCCGCAGCCTCCAAAATGGCGGCCAAGTTCAGCAATGCTCGTTCGGTTTGCTCAGCCACTCCCTTGGGAAGCACGCCGGTGTGGGGGTCGATGCCAACCGTGCCTGAGCAAAAGACAAATCCGTTCGCGACGATCGCCTGGCTATAGGGACCGAGTGCTGCAGGGGCGTTCTCTGTCGAGATGCGGTTTCTTTCCATTCAAGCCTCCTCTGACAACCCTTCAGTTCGATCGCGGGACTAATGCGTTGAGGAAGTCACAGGCCGCGCTCTTGGAGCGGAGAATGTACAACTCGACGCGGTTCCCGTGTCGCGACAGGATTTCGAGCTCCAGTTCGCGCTCAGATCGGCGATTTCGCCAGATGCGCCAGACTAGCGACCATTCTGCGCTTAACCGTCGCAAAGCCGACTCGTCGCAGCCGTTGGGCAGCTGGAAGCCGACCGGACGCTTGCGAATCCCGCGGACGAGCGCTCGCCGTGCGCAGACCCACCATGGCGTATCGAGAAACACGACCGTGTCTGCACGCTCGAGTCGAAGCTCGAGCGTGGCGTGGTAATTGCCGTCGACGATCCACTCGTCCCTGGCCAGCAGGCCGCTCTGGGTCTCGCGCCATTCATCCTCGGAGGGCTCAACCCAGCCCGGTTTCCAGAAGTGGATGTCGAGATGGATGACGGGAAGACCAGTCTTGGCCGAGAGCGCTCGCGAGAACGTGCTCTTGCCCGCTCCGGCCATGCCGGTGACCACGACGCGTGCAGGACCCGGTGGTATGGCCCTTGCGGACCGAGAGTCCATAAAGCCCTCATTCGGCACCTGCGCATATTGCCGGATATCGAGTGGACGAGAAGACATCTCGCCTATCCAGTGTCGGAGGCGTTGGACGGTACCCGACCGTGAGGTTGTCCGATGCGCCCTAGGTGCTCCGGAGCGGCACTTGGCGTCGGCGAGTGATCGTCAGAGAAGCGTCACGCGGGTCGCTTCCAGCTCGCCTTGGGCGAAACCGGCACGGGCGGAGGGGATGCGGGTCGCCAGGTCCATTTGGTTTGTGCCCATTGCGGCCTGGGAATCTACGTCCGGCGTGATCACCTCGACGCGGCTGCCCTGCTGACGTAGAGCCTCGACCTGGCCCTCCAGGTCCATGCCCCATTCCGGCGGTCTGCGCAGGCCCTCGAACTTGCCTTCGGCCAATGCCCCGGTCCGTCCGCCGAACGGCGAGAGCACGACGACATTCGCATAGCCCGAGGCAAGGTCGGCGTTTTCGGGGGAACGTACGCCGCCGTTGATGTAGTGAGTGCCGTTGATGCTGATAGTAGGGGAGGAACCCGGCAACGCAGTGCCCGCGGTGACCGCGTCCACCAGGTCGACGCCCGAGTCGCGGTCGAAAGTAGCCAGCTCGCCGGTATGGGCGTCGACGGCGACCACAATCATCGGCCTGGCTGGCCATTCGTGTTGAGGCAACCGGGCGGCGACCACGGCGCGGTGTTGTCCCGCCGTCGATCCGAGCAGGGGGTCGCACTCCAACCCGAACGCGCCCATCGCGCGTTGTAGATCGGCAGCCGATGTGGCGGTGGCGGAGATGGCCCTCATCCGCTCGAAGACCGTCGTCATCGGCAGGGCCGGCGGCCGTTCGCGGTTCGGTCTGACCGGTTGAGCCGGCGGGGAAAGCACCGAGGCGAACACTTCGGCCGGCGGTATTCCGCTGCGCAGCTGTGCTGCCGCGGTGGCACCCGACGACGTGCCGATCACCAGATCGGCGGCCTCCGTCATATCGAGACCCGCGTCGGCCAGGCCTGCGATGATCCCGATCTCCCAGGCGTTTCCGGCAGCCCCACCACCACCGAGAACTAGGGCAACGTTGTGAGCCACATGCGGGTGCGTACCTCGCGCCGAGTCAGGCGCGAAGGATTGGGCTTTGCGCCCAGTCGATGGGAGCGATTCTTGAAATTGCGACATGTCTTGGTCCCTTTCAGGGCATCAGAGATGCGGGCACCCGAGGACCGAGGACGACGAAGCTCTAGCGGCTCCAGCGTGTAGAGGTGAGTACCCGACTGTGACCGAAAAGAATCGGACTCACCTCCTTAGATCGTGCGCCGCGAAAGCGCTCCTGACGAACTGAACTTCGAGAGTAGACGGGCAGCAACGTCGACGCAAACAAAGCTGTCGTGTCGCCAGGATGGTCCCGCGTCGCTCGACATCCGTAAATCACGTCAATGGCGCTTACGCCTGGCGTTCCGTGATTGCACCCGTTTTGTCTTTCGGCTACGACGACTGGCATCTCTGTGGGCACCGTGCACCTCTTCGTGCTCCATGCTCCTTCGCCGCTGGTGCATGGTTGCAATTCCTCCGACGACAAGGACCACCGCGAGGATGCTGAAGATAATGACGTAGAACATGGCCTATTAGACCATGGCCTCTTGGAGATTGGTCTGTAGGAGGATAATGAAGCTGAGTTCCGTCCCGAAGGCGACGTCGGGGGTCTCGTAGGCGACTTGGCGGTCGATCGAGGGCGGCACTGAAGATCCGTAGCAGGTGCGATCTCTAGATTCGCTGCCTCAGATCACTCGTACTTGGGCGAGCCGCTTGACCGCGTATTCGTCGTCCCAGCAGATAGCAGCTTCCCATGCGGCCGATGCCTGCGCGGCGACGTCGTGCGCTTCGTCGTCGAGACCGGCGGCGTTGTAGGGCAGTGCCAGGTCGAGGTCGGGCGCGTCGACGTGCGCCTCGTCCCAGTCGATCAGCGTGACCCGATCCGCGGTCATGCGGACGTTGCCCGGGTTGGGGTCGCCGTGGACGACGCATGTCTGACGTCCGCTCAGCCGTGCCCACGCTGCCCGGCATCGAGCAACACCCTCAGCCGGCATCGCGCGGAGGTTGATCTTCGTCCCGATCTCGTCGTGGAGAAGGTCGGTCGACGACCGCCAGCCCGGGCGCTGCGGCCAACCTTGCGTCAACCGGTGCAGTTGGCGGAGTGTGTCGGCCACCCGACGCCAGTCGGCTGGCGTCTCGGGCGGACCGCCCTCCACGTAGGTCATCACCACCAGACCCTCGGCAAACAGCTGGCCGCCCGCCGTCGGGATCGGCATCGGCACCGTAAGCCCTTCACGGTCGAGGTATTCGAGGAGCTCGGTTTCCCATGCCAGATCGGCGTGGCTCCTGGCACCGAGACGACCGACCGCGAACTGCCCATTGACGCGCACGCGCCACACCTCGTTGGCGACTCCGCCAGCGAGCGGCTCAATGCGAGCGACGTCGTCACCCCAGCACTTGAGTGCCTCCCATCCCACTGGCACGATCTTCGCAGAGTTCTGCACATCAAACGTCGTGGTTGCTCCCGTGTGCTGCAGACGCACGAACGACGGGGCACCGCCGAGACACGCCTCATGAGGGCTCCGGGGGTGAGGCACAATGGAACCAGTGAGCGGATCAGCTATCGGCTGAAGCTGAAGGGAGGCTGCAGATGTCGGCAACTCTGAAGCTGACACACAAAGCGATCGGGGCGGAAGTTCGTCGTGGCTCGTACGACATCGTGCTCGATGGTCAGAGTGCCGGATCACTTGAAATGAACGCCACGATCGAGCTATCGATCGAACCTGGTCATCACACGGTGCAGGTCCGCAATGGCCGAAACTCCAGTCGAGCTGAGGCCTTTGACGCCGTCGAGAATGAAACCGTCTTCTTCCGATGTACCGGAAAGAGGTTTCTGCCGATCTTTCTGGCGTCGTTTGTCATTCCCAGCTTGGCGCTCAAGCTCACGCGCCAATAGTTGGGACAGCACGATCGTGGACCACCGGTATGGCACATCACGGTTGGTCCGAGACGGAATGTGTCCTCACCCAGTGACGCGATAGTGCAGCTGGACGACTCCGGTGTGGAAGCGGTGCTCGTCGATCAGCTGGAGTCCGAGACGCGCGCCGCTGGGAAAGGCGTGTTTGCCGCCTCCGAGCGTGATCGGCCAGACATACACGTGGCACTCATCGACCAAGCCCGCCTCGAACGCTTGAGCCGCGAGTTCGGCGCCGCCTACCGTGAGGTCGTCGGTGTCGCCAGCCTTCATCTGCCGAATCACCTCGACGTCGAACGTTCGCTCCAGGGTGGTCCTATCGCTCGACGTCGAGACCAGGGTCTTCGAAAACACGACCTTGTCGGCCGCTCGCCAGAGATTGGTGAATTCCGCGATCCAGCCCGGCTGGTCGGCGATGGGTGCGGTCTCCCAGTAGACCATCGCCTCATACATTCGGCGCCCGTAGAGATACGTGCCGACCGGGCGTTGAAGGCCGTTGATGGAGTTGAAGTACTCCTCCTCGGGGACACCCCACTCAATGCCACCGTCTGGGTCCTCGGTGTACCCGTCGAGTGACGTGTTCGCGATGTAGATGAGCTTGGCCATGCTGTGCCTCCGAACGGGACCACGACCGAAGATAGTGGGCCCGAGCCGACCGGGATTGCCCGACATCGGGACGTCTCACCTGGCTGGAGTTCCGGCGAGAGAGCGGCGGGTGTGCCCAGCTTCGCCAGGGCTACAATTTCTGCACGTGGAAGCCAACCCGAAGGGCTACAACTTCCCGGTCCATGTGACCAAGGGCCACGAGCATGAGGCCATGGAGGCTCAACGGGGCAAGAAGCCGACTCGGGTTGGCAGGCTCGTCCTGAGGTTGCTGGGCTTCAAGGGCGAGGTTGGCTCCGACTACGTCGAATAGCGATTCCCCTTCCCCAATCGGTCCGCCGTACAGCCGCGAAGGCGACACACCTCTCGGCCCATGAGTCGACCCGGCTCCGGAATTAGAGTCGCAGCCCGTGGAAGTGCGGGCGATGACGACGCGGTCAGATCGGGATCCTTCATGGCGTCAATGGCTGGTCGTCCCGGGAGCCTCGGCACTCCTCGCCGGCCTGGCCCTCTGTCTTGTCCCCGTCTCGGCGCACGCCGCTACCCGGGCCGTCCGGCCGCTGGGCGACCCTGGCGGATCGATCCTGAAGCAGCTGCGCACCATCAAAGGAGTTGTTCCCCGACACTCGCCAATCAGTGGAGCGTTCGCAGACGAACCTCATCTCACCAACTCCTGCACGTCGACGACCCCGGGCGTCCAGGTGGGTATGGACTTCACCTCACGTGCACCGCTGAACGACGTCGAAGCCACGGTCGCTGCCCGCCTGCGATCCCAGGGGTGGTCCCACTTCTCCAAGACCGGACCGGGAACGTGGTACGACGAGATCGACGGTCGACAAGTCCTCGCTAAGAACTGGATCTACCGATGGCAGAAGGTGCTGCCCCAAGGCGTGAGGGCGGGAACAACGCTCCAGGTGGGTGTTCCGGTGACCGGTTGGGCGAAGGGAGAACCACTCGAGTGGAATATCGGTTCGGCTGCCCCCGGGATCGGCGAGCCCAAGAGGCACTGCGGCGGGGGATAGGGCCCTCGCCCGCCGTTCAGGGACCCGTGGTTCCCTCGCCACATCCGATCGGTCCACAATAGGATCGACTCCTCATGGACTTGAGTCCCGTTGAAGCGAGGGTGATCGGCAGCCTGGCCGAAAAGCAGCTGACGACACCCCAGCAGTACCCGCTGACGATCAACGCGCTCGTGCTCGCGTGCAATCAGTCCACCAACCGCGACCCAGTGGTGGCCTACGACCAAGAGACGGTAGAGCCGGCCCTGTCCTCGCTCAGGGCGGCCGGCCTGCTTCGGCTGGTCCACCCGTCCCAAGGTCGCTCGTCCATCCGCTACCGCCAAGTGCTCGACGAACGTTTCGGCTTCGATCCCCGCAGTCTCTCGATCCTCTCGGTCCTGTTGTTGCGGGGGCCTCAGACCATCGGAGAGCTTCGGGCCCGCACAGAGCGCATGGCTGACTTCGACCGCATCGAGGAGGTCGAGCGGGAGTTGGACCGATTGGCCGAAGGCGACGACCCGCTGGTGGCCCGCCTGCCACGCCGGCCCGGCCAGAAAGAGGATCGCTGGGCAGAGACAATGAGTACGGGTACCTCGGAGCCCGAGGCCGCCACCGACGTCACCAGTGAGCCGGATCGAGCGCACGAGCCCCCGGCGAGTGACGAGGTCGCCGCGTTGCGCGCCGACGTCGACGCCCTTCAACAAGAGGTCAGCCGACTCGGGGGTGCCGTCGCGGAGCTGCGGGCGGAGTTTGGCCTGTAGGCCGAGCCGGTGCGAAGCGGGATCGGCGGTTGGGACTGTATTGTGCAGGACCACACTCTCAGGGTTCGAACCCGGGACGGATCAGCCTGAGTTCACGCCCTGGCGCACCGGCTGGCGCGGGCTGGTGAGGACCCGACGGCTCAGCTCGCCGAAGAGCTCTTCGGTCCGCGCTGACGGTGTACTTCCCGGATCGAGCGCGTCGACGCGGCGCTGGCACTCGCGCCATTCGAGGCGCAGCCGGTCGGCGTCCCCCTCCGCTGCCGCCACCTCCATGGCGGTCCGCGACAGCGCCTCGCTGTAGGGCTCGACCAGGCGGGCCCGCCCGAGTCCCCACCGCGCCAGTTCGAACAGGTCGGCCGCCACGGCCAACGTGGCCATGGAGCAGGCCGCGCTGACCAGCTCGGCGGCGATGCGACCTCCGTGACCCTCCGTCTCCCACCAGGCGTAGCCCGAGAGTGCGTTGGCCAGCGGCTCACCTTCGACCAGGTCCAGAGCGGCCCGGTAGTGCGCAATGGCGAGGTCGCGATCGTCGTGGACCTTGGCCGCGGCGACGAAGGCGATCGCCCGCTGCACGTCGACTGTCACGTCCGCCGACAGCTGGTAGGTCCCGGCCCGCGTCCCCGCCGGAAAGAGGGGAGTCCCCTCCGCGTCGGTACCGAGCGCCCTGCGGGCCGCATGGGCGACGTTGAACAGCGTCTTGGACGCAGCATCGGCATCGGTGGAGCCGAGGACGCGAGTCCGGAGCCGATCGCTCGTGACCACGTCAGGCGAGTGCAACGCGAGGTAGGCCACGAGCTCGACGGCCCGGCGCACCCGGTTGGGCGGGAGCGGCTCGCGTAGCCCGTCGAGTCTCGGTGTCATGGTCAGCAGACGGACCTCGATGGGTCCCGGGGCGAGGGCGGCTGCATCGGGCGCCACGCACGGCAGTCCGTGACCGGGATCGGCCGGTCGAGAATGCTCGGGGCTCACCGGTGCACAGAGCTCAGCGACGTCTTCCTCGGTCGCCTTCGCGAGGAGGTGCGGGCGGACGACGCGGCCCAGCGGGTGGAGCGATGCGCCGTGGCGGTCGACCAGGACGGTGAGGTCGCTGGCCAGTGCGGTGTCGGTGGTCAGGACGGCCGTGACCGCGCCGTGTCCGCTCAAGAGAAGATCGGGCCGCCCGAGGAAGAGTCGGTGGGTCACCGCAGGATCGACGAGCCGGGGGTCGTCGGGGTCGTCGGTCACGACGACCAGGTCGGACCAGTCCCAGGACTCGACGGCGGCCCGAGCCGCCCGCTGTAGGCCCGCCGCGGCCTCGCCCACTACCGGGAGCACGTCGCCGGGCCCGAGGGCGACCAGCCAGGTCCCCTCCTCGTCGTCACCCACAGGAAAGGCCAGCGGGGCGTAGGGATCGCACACGTCGATGGCGTGTTCGAGGATGTCGTGGTCGACGTGCCACGCGCGGCCGTCGTCGACGGGGCGCATCGGCTCGGGTGCCCCGAGTTCGGCCGTCTCGAGGTGGAACGTGACGCCGGTCGGCCCCACCTGGATCAACCGCACCTTCGGGCCAGGCCGACCGCTTTCGAGCACGGCCAGGCCCAGCAACCGGTTGGCTGCCTCGAATGCCGTCAATGCGGAGACGCCGTCGAAGCGCTGCAGCAGGGTGGCGGTGTCCACCGCCCGCTCCGACGGCGCGAGCGAGAGGTCGAGTGGGTCGGCGAACGGTGGCGTGCGAAAGCGACGCCGGGAGCGGCGGGCCAGGGCGGCGCAGGCCAGCGAACCGAGGCCGAGGACGACGAGCTCAGGGAGATGGTCCTGTGGGCGTGCCGGTGCCGGGCTGTGTCTGCGTTGCCGTTCGTGCGGCTGCGGGTGCTGGGCGTCGTGCGGCAGCTCGATCCGCCAGCCTTCGCGCAGGTGGTCGGGATCGACCAGACGCTCCGAAGGCGAGACGGCGCGCTGGCGGTTGAGCACGAAGAGGTCCGTCCACTGGGCGCCGTCACCGAGGTGGTCGTGGGCGATGCTCCGGAGGCTCTCGCCCGCGCGCACCGCATACGCCGCGCCCGCCGCGGGCCACGATGCATCGGGTCCCTCGTGCGGACCGGTCCAGAGCATTGGTGCGCTGGCGTGCACCGGCGCCACTGCACCCGCGGCGGAGGAGAGCGCCAACGGCGCACTCAGCGGCGTCACGGCGAGGACACCCAAGGCGATGCGCCGGGCCAGCCAGTCGACCAACGAGTCCGGTCGTGTTCCGTCCCCGTCGTGGCGCACCCGGGCGATCACCGACCGGACCAGCTGCGCGCAGCAGGCGGCCCAGGCGACCCAAGCGGAGAGGGCCAGGACGCACAGCGCGTCACGGGCCAGGGGAGACCAGCCGTATCCGACACCGCCCGTCAGCGGGTTGCCGACGACGTACACGAGCACGGCCGGCACGGCAGTAAAGGCGAGGAGTGCGGCGGCGAGCGCGGCGGCGACGTCGGTGGCGCGTGTCATCAGGCGAAGCGGCACGCGCTCAGCCACCGGCCGGTCCGATCGAAATGAAGTAGGTCAGCGAGGTCGATTCGGAGGATGGCTCACTCACCGTGACCTGACACCCGCTGCCATCGGGCAACGACGTTTCCATCGCGGTCGTGCCTCCGACGGTTTGACTGCCGCTGGGGCACGAGACGGTCATGGTGAGGTAGACCGGGGTCGACCACAGCACCGAGACCTCGGCGGGACCCGATTGGGTGACTGCGAACCCGCTCGAATCCTGCAAAGGTGGATCGAAGTAGCCCTCCGTCTGCGTGCGATCCGCCGGCAGGGCGGCTGGTGACGCCAAGGTTGTCGTGGTGATGGTCGCGAGAGGCCTGTTCGTCGTGCTGGCCGTCGAGCCCAAGGCGGGCGCGTCGGTCCCCATCGTGTGCGCGTCGACGGTCGGCGTGGGATGCGCGACAGGAGCGGGAGCGGGCGCGGTGGTCGACGTCGACGTCGTCGTGGTCGTGGACGTGGTCGCCACGGCGCCGGAGCGGAGTGGCCGCGCCGCGTCGTGCGGGGAGGCCCCGCTCGTGCTCGCCGCCGACTGCACCTGGAGCGGACGACCGGAATCACCACGACCCGACGTTTCCACCAACAGTGCAATCAGCGCGAGGGAGACGGCAAGGATCACCCACCAGTTCGGTCGCCGTCGCGCCCGACGATCCTCCAACGCATCCGTTGGATCGGGTCCCGCACTCGCCACCGGCACACCATACGCACGCGTCATTCGATGCGCATCAGCCGGCGGAGGCGCAGAGTCGCCGCTGGCCGCGGTCGCGTCGCGCGTAGAGCGCGCGTCGTTCGCGCCCGGTGGTGCTGGCGAGCTCGGCGATGGTGTAACCCAAGACATGCTGCGCGTAGAGCACCTGCACCTCTTCGTGATCCATGCCCTCGGAGTGCAAGTTGATGAGGATGCGCGCCAGCTCCTCGAGGTCGGTCTCGGGTCGCACGTCGCGGTCGTAGCCGGCGGACACCAGAGGCACGTGGCGCAGGCCCGTCTCCTTGCTCTTGAGCAGCTGACGGCGTAACCGACAGCGGATGGCGGAGAGCAGGTCGAGGACGGCATAGGCACGGTCCTGCCCGGCCCACTCCCGCACCACGAGCCACGTCGTCGTGATCAGTTCGGCGAAGAACTCGTCGCCGTCGGACCATTCGCCACCGATTCCCCACTGGAGCATCGACGCCACCGAGATCAGGCCGGGGAGGAGCGCCTGCACCAGCATGCGGCCGATGAACGGATCGGACCCCGCCTCACGTAGCAACACCCGGATCAGCCGGGCCGCGTCCTCCCGCTGGCGCCGGCCCGAAGCCCGCCGCATGTGCTCGACCAGGTCGAGGGGGGTCGGGCAGGAGGCCGGCTGCCGCGCCGAGCCCAGGACGAGCCGGGCCAGGCCGGGGTCGCGGCGGGCCACCCGGGCCAGCGCCCGGACAGCGGCAGGGGAGCGGCCGATGGACTGCCACTCGGCGTTCATGTGGTCGATCAGGTCGGTGTGGTGAGTCCGGGCGCGTGTGGGCATGGCCTCACGATCGCGACAGGTGCTCCCCCGATGGCTCCCCCAGGGCAGACCACGGTGGAGCACTCGCGATATCCCAGCTCGGCGGTAGTGTGCGCCCGATGGACATCGACGAGTTCTACGAAGCCGACCCCAGGCGCCGAGCCTCCGCGGAGCTCGAGCTGGGCAGCGAGTGGCTCGATGCGGACGGGATCCGCCACGAGCTCAACTACGTGGAGGACACCGGCGAGCTCTACGTGCTGCGCGAGCCGGCGCCCCACGTGACCGAGGACCCCTTTGGCGGCCTCTTCGTGAAGGCCCCGCCCGGGTACGAGCACAAGATGACGGTGCACATCATCGCCAGCGTCCCCACCAAGGACGCACTGCACACGATCCTCGCCGGGTGGCAGGACCACATGAGCGCGCCGGACGGCCCGCAGTGGCTGGGCGACCGCTTGCGTGAGGCCGGGGTGGCAGTCGGTCCGCCGGGCGACATCATCGTGGACGACGGGCCCGACCCCCGGGCCTGAGCCTCGACCCGACTGCGCGCAGGCGTTCGCGGCCGGTGCTTCAGGCCGGCGGCTCGAGGTCGAGCATGGTGGCCAGGAGCTGGGTGGCGATGTTGTTCGAGCGCATGTCCGCCTCGGCCGGAAGGATCTTGCTCTCGAGCAACAGGTCCGAGAGCCGCAGCATGACCACGGCGAAGCGGAAGCCCGAGAAGATCTCGTAGAAGAAGAGGTCCTGCATCGGCCGGCCCATGTACCCCGAGTAGCGCTCGATCGTCTCCTCGTGGGACGGGAAGCCGGCCGGGCGAGGCGCGCCGAGCGGATCGGTGAACTGGCGGTCGAAGTAGAGGAACCAGCCGAGGTCCATCTCGGGTTGGCCCAGCGAGGCCATCTCCCAGTCCAGGACCGCGGCGGCCTCGAAGTCGTCCCAGATGATGTTGCCGATCCGGCTGTCGCCCCAGCTGAGCACGACCTCGCCTCGCTCGTCGGGCTGGTGGGCGACCAGCCACTCCCAGGTCGACTCGAGCGTCGGGCACGCGCAGCCCCTTGGCCGACCAGTCCAGGTAGTCGCGGTAGTAGGACATCTGCTGCACGATCCCGGGTTTGCCCCGGTCCGGCATGGCAACCCAGTCGAGGCCGGCGGCGCGCCAGTCGGTCCGGTGCACCGCGGCGAGGGCGTCGATACCGCTCCACCACAGGCGCTCCTGCTGCTCGGGCGTGGCCTCAATGACCCAGCCCTCCATCGTGTAGGGGATGTTGTCCGGCGGGACCAGGCCCTCGACGTGCTCCATCGTGAAGAACGGCACGCCCAGGTACTGGGTGTCCGTCTCGAAGTGGCCCAACGGGGGCAGCGGCACCAACGACCCGGCGTCGGCCAGCGCCTTCATGACCCGGTACTGGGTGGAGAACTCTGCGTCCATGAACAAGAAGTGCTTGGTCGGGGCGACCCGGACGACCAGGCGGCGCTCCTCGCCGTCGGCGGTGCGGGTGCGGCAGAGGATGGTCTCGTTGGAGAAGCCGTTGGAAGCCGGCGCCTGGACGTCGAAGACCTCGGCCCCTGCCCCGTCGGCTGCTTTGGTCGAGAGCCACTTGGTCAGGGTGGCGGCGACCTCGTCGGGATCTCGCTGGTCGATGTCGGGCACGGATCGGGACTCTACCGAGGGCAGGGGCCACCGGGGTGTTCGTGACTGCCGGGCGATAGCGTCCGGGACCGTGGTGATCGTCATCGACCTCTCGGAGTCCCGGGTCCACCTGCGCGATCCCGACGACTTCGGCCGCTTCTCCGTCGCCGTCGAAGGTGCCGGTGACCAGGGCGACCTGGCCAGGGCGGTGGACCAGTCGGGCCTGGGCCGGCTCACGGAGGACGCTCAGCACGTGGTGGTCGATCCGGTGGCCCTCCGGGCCCTGGCCGGGGCGGCCGCCACCGACGAGTGGGACGAGGGCTTCGCCGGGATGCAGGCGTATGCCGCCGGGAAGGGCTGGGTGGAGGACGACGGCGTCGTCGCCCACATCGAGCCCCTCGACGAGACGAGCTGAGGCGCTCGGGAGCGGGCCGGGCGCCCACGCCTCGGCCGCTGACGCGGCCGGCCGGGTGGGATCGGACAGCGTGTCCGACGCGGCGCTAGCCTTAAGGAGCCGCCCGACAGCTGGCGGTGGGGGCGGCGCCTCCGAGTTCCTGGGAGGGACGCATGGCGATTCAGGACTACGACCGCTTGTACATCGGCGGCGACTGGGTGGCCCCGGAGGGCACCAACACCATTTCGGTGATCTCGCCGTCGACCGAAGAGGTCGTCGGCCGGGTGCCCGACGGCACCGAGGCCGACATCGACAAGGCGGTCGCGGCGGCCCGCACCGCGTTCGACCGCGGGCCATGGCCCCGCATGACCCCGTCGGAGCGGGGCGACATCCTGCGCAAGGTCGGGGCCCAGATCGCCGCCGAGATGGACAACCTCGCCGGCATCATCACCGGCGAGATGGGCTCACCCATCACGTTCTCTGGCATGGGCCAGGTGCTCGCCCCGATGATGATCTTCAACTACTACGCCGACCTGGCGGACACCTTCGCCTTCGACGAGGTGCGCACTGGCCTGCTCAACCCCCAGGTGCTCGTGACCAAGGAGCCGGTGGGCGTCGTCGGGGCCATCGCGCCGTGGAACGTGCCGCTCTTCATCGCCGCGGCCAAGCTGGCCCCATCGCTGGTCGCCGGGTGCACCGTGGTCTACAAGCCCGCACCCGAGACGCCTTTCGACGCCTTCCGGCTGGCCGAGATCTTCGAGGAGAGCGGGCTGCCCAAGGGCGTGCTCTCCGTGATCCCCGCCGGCCGCGAGGTCTCCGAGCACCTGGTGAAGCACCCGGGCGTCGACAAGATCTCCTTCACCGGCTCCGGCGTCGGCGGCAAGCGCATCGGCGGCCTCTGCGGTGAGCGCCTCAAGCGCTGCACCCTCGAGCTCGGCGGGAAGTCGGCCGCCATCATCCTCGACGACGCCGACCTGGCGACGACCATCCCGACCCTGCTGCCCAACTCCATCATGAACAACGGGCAGGCCTGCATCGCCCAGACGCGCATCTTGGCGCCGCGGGCCCGCTACGCCGAGGTGGTCGACGCCGTCGTGTCCGGCGTCGCCGCCATGAAGGTGGGCGACCCGATGGACCCGGCCACCGAGGTCGGCCCGGTGGTGGCCGAGCGGCAGCGGACGCGGATCCTGGGGTATCTCGACAGCGGGCGTGAGGAAGGGGCGACGGTCGCGCTCGGCGGCGGGCGTCCTTCGGGGGACGACTTCGCCAAGGGCTGGTACGTGGAGCCGACCGTGTTCTCCGACGTCGACAACAAAATGAAGATCGCCCAGGAGGAGATCTTCGGCCCCGTCCTCGTCGTCATCCCCTACGACGGCGACGACAACGCCGTCGACATCGCCAACGACTCCAACTACGGCTTGTGCGGCTCCGTGTGGACGGCAGACAACGACCGCGGCCTCGGCGTGGCCCGCCAGGTGCGCACCGGGACCTACATGCTCAACGCTCCCGTGCCGATCGACTTCTCGACGCCCTTCGGGGGTTACAAGGAGTCGGGCATCGGCCGGGAGTTCGGGCCCGAGGGCCTCGAGTCCTTCCTGGAGAAGAAGTCCATCGCCCTGCCGGCGGGGTACACGCCGGGAGCGGGGGCATGAACGCCTGACGGCGGGCTCCCGACCCGGGGAGGAAGGCACACGGTGAAAGCGGCGGAGCTTTCGTGAGCACGGCAGAAGCGCGGCGTCCACCGTCGCGCGCCGGGACCGACGGCGTGGCGGGGGAGCCGCCTGCGTCCGCGCCGCCGCCGGGGCCCCGGCGCATGCTCGTCACGAACTGGCCCATGTGGGTGGTCGGGTTCACCCTCTTCATCGACGGGATGGACCAGTACATCGTCCGGGGCAGCAGCGACCAGATCAAGACGGCGTTCGGGGTGGGCGATACCGCCATCGGCGTGCTCTTCTCCGCCTTCATCCTCGTCAATGGCATCATCACGCTCCCCGCCGGCTACCTGGCCGACCGCTGGAACCGGACCCGGGCCATGGCCGTCACCATCGTGGCCTGGTCGGTCATCAGCGCCCTGGGCGGTCTGGTCCCGACCACGGCCTTCGGCCTGCTCGTGGTGATCCGGGCCTCGCTCGGCTTCGGCCAGGCCGTGACCGACCCCTCGGGCAGCAGCGTCATCGCCGACTACTACGGGACGGAACGGCGCGGGCAGGCCTTCTCCATCCAGCAGTGCCTGAGCTATGTCGGGCTCGGCATGGGCCTGGCCATCGGCGGCGCCATCGGACCGCTCTTCCATGGCCACGGCTGGCGCGTCGCCTTCTTCGTCTCGCTCTTCCCCGGCCTGTTGGTGGCGTACTTCTGCTGGCGCCTGCCCGAGCCGAGCCGCGGCACGGCCGATCGGGCCCACGTCACTCACAGTGCGGAGATGGAGCTGGCCGACGAGAAAGGGCCGCCCCTCTTCCCGCACGGCTTCGGGCGCTTCGTCGGCGACATGGTCCGCGGCCTGCGCCAGGACTGCGGCACCATTCTGCGCATCCCCACCATGCGCTACGCGCTGGTCGGCGTGTCCACCGTCGGCTTCGTCGTGACCGCGGTGGCCACGTGGATGCCGAACTTCTACCAGAACCAGCTCCACCTCTCGCAGCAGGCGGCCAACGGCACCTTCGGCGCGCTGGCCATCCTCGGCGGTATCCCGGGCACCCTCATCGGCGGGCGCATCGCGGACAGATGGGTCAACCGCTTCCTCGGGGCCCGGGTGGTGATCCCCGCCGTCTGCATCATGCTGAGCGCCGCGCTCTTCATGGTGTCGTTCATTCCGCTGCCCTTCTGCGGCGGTGTTCGTAATTCAGCTGCTCGGGTTCCTGGCCGCCACCGCCTGCGTGCCGGCGCTGCGGGCCGGGCTCTCCGACGCCGCACCGGCCCACGTCCGCGGTGCGGGCTTCGGAGCCTTCAACCTGGCGTCGGTCGTGTTCGGGTCGGCCGCCGCGCCGATCGTGACCTCGGCCATCGCGGGTCAGTTCGGCAACAACTACCGCACCGCGTTCCTCCTCATTCTCCCCATCGCCTTCCTCGGTGCCGCCTGCCTGCTGTTGGCCCGGCGGCACATCGAGGTCGACGCGGCGAAGGTGTTCGAGGCGGTCGTCCTGGCCATGGCGGCCCAGCAGGCCGAGGACCAGGGCCGGGCTCAGGAGGAGGCGGGACCCGCCGGCGGGGACAGCGGCGAGACGTAGCCCGAGAGCGGCGCGCCCTTGCCGGCCACGTCGGCGTCGGCCTGGCGCTCGCCGTCCTCGACCACGCTGAACCCGGTGCGGTCCCCGTCGCCGTTCACCACGTCGGGCGCGGCAGCGTCGCCGGTCGCCGCAGTGACGACAGCCACGTGCACCGCGGTCACCGCCGTGGTGTCGAGGCCGTAGACGGCGACGTCACCGGGTTGGGGCGTGTAGCCCGAGCCGACCGGGTGCCAGGTGCCGTGGTGGGTGCCCCACACGTAGAAGCTGGCCGAGTTGCCGTTGAGGTAGCCGGGGGCGAGCTGGTAGGCCACCACGGCGCCCGCCTGCTTCCAGGCCCAGGCCGCGAAGTCGGCGCACCACTCCTCGTCGAGGTTGCCGTTGCCGCCGCAGTCGTCCACCCCGGCGTTCCAGTAGGCGCTGAACTTGTTGCAATAGGTGTCGGAGGGGTCCGTGCGGTAGCCCACTTCGCTCTGGGCCAGGGCCACGATGCGGGCCCGCAGCGGGCTCACCGCCGGGCCGCGCCAGTGGGCGTAGGCGGCGATCCCCACGCCTACCAGCACCAGGACCAGCACGAATGCGGCCAGGCGGCGCCGGCGCGGCCGGTGGGCCCGGGGCGTGCGCCGGGGTAAGGGGGCGGCCAGGGGGCGGGCCGTCGTGCGCCCGGCGGAACTGGCTACCAGGCGGCTCGAGGGGCGGGTCGTACTCAGGAGCGTCAAGGGTAGTGACCGGCGCCCGCCCCGGGGCGGCACCCCCGCATCTGCGAGAATGGCTCCCCGCCGAGCACGCGTCGAGCGTGGCCGGCTCCCGACCCCCGAACGCTGGAGGATTGCGCGCGATGCAGGACGACGAGAGCGAGATCTCGCACACTCGTCTGGCCTACCTCCCCGCTCTCGACGGTGTGCGAGCGGCGGCGGTGGTCGCCGTCATGATGTTCCACGGCGGCATCTCGTTCATGAACGGCGGGTTCATGGGGGTCGACGCGTTCTTCGTCCTGTCCGGCTTCCTGATCACCTCGCTGCTGGTGGGCGAGTGGCGCCAGTCCCTCACCATCAAGCTGGCCTCCTTTTGGGCCCGCCGGGCCCGCCGCCTCCTGCCGGCGCTGCTCTTGATGCTGCTCTTCGTGGCCTTCTTCGCCTCGGTGATCGTGCCCGAGGGGACCTACGGCGCGCTGCGCCTCGATGCGCTCTCCACGCTGCTCTACGTGAGCAACTGGCACTTCATTCTGGTGGGCTCGAACTACTTCAACGAGACCGCGTCGGCCTCACCGCTGATCCACACGTGGTCGTTGGCGGTGGAGGAACAGTTCTATCTGATCTGGCCGCTCGTCGTGCTGGGCGTACTGCGTTTCACCAAGAGCCTCAAGGTGCTGCTCGGCGTCTGCGTCGTGGCGTCCGTCGCCTCGGCCATAGTGATGCGCCTGCTCTACGACCCCACCAACGTCAACCGGGTCTACCTCGGCACCGACACCCGCGCCCAGTGCCTGTTCATCGGCTGCGCCCTCGCGGTGGCGCTGGTGATCATCACGAAGCGCCACCAGGAGGAGGGTCGGCTGGCCGCCGGGCAGCTGTGGCGGCCCGCCACTCAGCGGGGCCGTGCCCTGTGCGGGGTCGCCGGCATCGTCGGCGCGACAGGGGCGATCCTGATCTGGGTCCTCTTCGACGAGACGTCGTCCTTCCCGTACTCGGGCGGCTTCTTCCTCGTGGGCCTGTGCACCGCCTCGGTGATTCTGGCCGCGGTCGGCGCACCGCGCAGCGTGGTGCCGCGCCTCCTGTCGGTCACCCCGGTGCGCTACGTCGGCCGGATCTCCTACGGCATCTACATCTGGCACTGGCCGCTCTTCCTCTGGATCAACCACGACCGCACCGGGCTGGACGGCTACCCGCTCTTCTTCGTGCGCGTCCTGGTCACGCTCGTCGTCTCCGCGCTGTCCTTCCACCTCGTCGAGCGTCCGATCCGGATGGGCACGTTCGTGAGCCAGTGGCGGGCCTGGGTGGCCGTGCCCGTTGCCGTCGTCGTGGTGGTGGCCGCCCTGTTCGCGGCCACCGTCGACACCTCGGCCGTGGCCAGCACGACGCTCCCCGGTTCCGTCGGCGGCACGGGCGGCGGGGGAGGCCAGGGCGCGACGACCACGACGGTGGCCGGCGTCGCCTCGGCGGGCCCGTCCGTGCGCGTCCTGCTCTTCGGCGACTCGGTGGCCCTCACCCTCGGGGTGGGCCTCGCCATGCCGTCGGTCCAGGACAAGTACGGCTACCAGCTCTCCGACCACGGGATCCTGGGTTGCGGCGTGGTCGACGGGCCGGCGGTCGAGCTGCTCGGTGCCGTGGACGAGACCCCACCGGCCTGCAACGGCTCGACGCTGACGCCGGGCGAGGCGCCGGTGTCCCAGCCCTGGCAGTACCAGTGGCTGAACGCCATGGCCACGGTGAAGCCCAACGTGGTCGTCGTCCTCGCCGGGCGTTGGGAGGTGGTGGACCGTCAGTACAAGGGCAACTGGACGAACATTCTTCATCCCGCCTACGCCGCCTACGTGAAGAGCCAGCTCGAGATGGCCTCCAAGCTGGTCACGACGACCGGGGCCAACCTCGTCTACCTCACCGCTCCCTGCACGAACGAGGGGGAGCAGCCCGACGGCCAGCCCTGGCCCGAGGACAATCCCGCCCGCCTCGACGAGTACAACAAGTTGGTGCGCCAGGTGGCGGCGCTGCACCCGAAGACGGACTCGGTCGTCGACCTCGACGCGGCGGTCTGCCCCGGTGGCAAGTACACCAGCTCCCTCGACGGCGTCGCCGTGCGGCGCGACGACGGCGTCCACTTCACCGACCAGGGCGGTGCGTTCCTGGCCAAGGACCTCATGCCGGCCATCGTGGCCGCCGGTCGGGCCCAGTTGGCGGCGAGCGCCACCACCACGACGACGGCGCCGCCCTCGTCAGCCCGCGGGTGAGGCCGGGTTGGGGTTCTGGTTCTGCGGGTTGGGGTTCACGTTGACGTTGGCGTTCGCGACCACGCACTGCGCCTTGAGCGAGGGGAGCAGGTGGCCCTCGTCGACGTCGGCGCCCTCCGAGATGGTGGTCATCAGCGAGTTCCACGAACCGTCGTCCGAGTTGGCCTGGGCGGCCAGCGGCAGGGCGTCGCGCAGCTGCTCACTGGCCTCCTTCTGGAGCTGGGCCGCCTTGCCCGTGGCCGTGCCGGCCACGACGGAGCGCTCGTAGTCGAGCACCGAGCGGTGCACGTGAAGGCAGGCCTGTTGCGCCAGGCTCTGCCCGTTGCTGCCACCGCCGCAGGCAGCGAGGACCACCCCGCCGGCGACGATCAGGACCGCGAGGACCCGGCCTCCGCGGAGGCCGCCGGTCCATCGCACGTCAGGAAAGCCAGCCTTCGGCGGACTCGAGCAGGAAGCGGCTGACGGCGAGGGCCCGGTCGAAGACGTCGCACAGGAGCTCCTCGCCGCTGAGCACCCGGGCCAGGGAGACGGGGTGGCGGGCCACGATGCTGAGGCGGCGCTCCGAGCCGTCGGTGGCGTTGGCGAAGGAGTCGATGGCGGAGACCTCCAGGGGCAGCTCGATACCCCCGACGCCGGCCAGGTCGATGGCCAGGCGCAGCAGGTCGGGCCCGCTCGGCAGCGGGGGCAGGGCCCAGGTGAAGGTCAGCGGGAAGTGGAACTCGTCGGGCGGCTCCTCCTCCTCGGAGAGCAGGACGACCGCGTCCTCGAAAGAGAGGAGGACCCGGGGGTCCACGTCGAGGGCGAGGTGGAGGTCGAGCGGGCCGCCGCAGCCCTCTTCGGGGTGTAGGTCGACCTCCCAGACCTGGCGCAACGAATACGTCTCGACGAAGTGACGCTCGTCGTGAACGTGAAATCCGTGGTCGACCGAGTGATCCTTCAGGTCGGCGACGTATCCGGCGACATCGATGGCTGCCACAACCACGGGAGCCTACCGGGCGTGCGACCCAGCGCAGGGCCGGTATGGTGCGGTCCCCGTGGACGAGGTTCGATTGCTCGAGGTGCTCGACGAGGCCGTGGCGGCGGTGCGCCACACGCTCGACGAGCTCGACGATTGGGGCCCGGCCGGCACTCGCCCGGGGCAGTACCGCCTCGACCTGGCGGCCGACGGTGCCGCGCTGCCCGTGCTGCACGGCGCCGGGCTGGCCGTGCTCTCGGAGGAATCGGGCGCGACAGGCGCCAGCGGTGATGGTCTCTTGGCGATTATCGACCCCGTCGACGGCTCGACCAATGCTCACCGGGGTGTCCCCTTCTTCTCCACCAGTATCTGCGTCCTCGACGCCGAAGGGCCTCTGGTCGGCGTGGTGGTGAACCAGGCCAGCGGGGTGCGCTACGCCGCCGTCCGCGGCCAGGGGGCCGAGCGCGACGGGGCGCCCGTGCGTGCGTCGGGGTGCGAGGAGCTGGGCTCGGCCATCGTCGGCATCTCCGGCTTTCCCGGTGGCTACCCGGGCTGGGGCCAGTTCCGGGCCCTCGGCGCAGCGTCGCTCGAGTGTTGCGCCGTGGCCGAAGGCGTGCTCGACGCCTACCTGGTGGTCGGCGGGAGCACGCTCTACGTGTGGGACTACGCGGCGGGACTGCTGATCTGCCGGGAGGCGGGTGCGGCGGAGGGAGAGCGTGACGGGTTGGACCTGATCCGGCGCGATGCCACGCCGCGCCGGCCGGTGGTCGCGGCGACGAGCGCGCTGGTCGAACGCCTGAGGGAGGAGAACACGCTGTGAGCGACGACTCGGAGGCCGCATTGTTGGCCCGCAAGACCTGGCGCACCCTCGAACCGCTGCACGGGGCCATCTACTTCGTACCCGAGGCGACGGAGGCCTACGCCCGGCTCGGCATCACCGGAGCCGCCGGATACTTCGCGTCGCGGGCGGCGCCCATGGGTGCCGTGCCGGCCGACGTCGTCGTGTCGACCTTCTTCAACTTCAACCCCGCGCTCGTCGCGTCGGCCATCCCCGAGTCGTGGAACCTGGCGACGCCGACCGAACTGGTGGCGGCGCGTTTCGAAGCGGTCGACGCCTCGTGGCGGCGCGCCCTGGGCGAGCAGGTGCTGCGTTCGCCCGAAATGGCCCGTGCGGCCGAGCTGGCCCGCGCGGCG
Organism: uncultured Acidimicrobiaceae bacterium; assembly: GCA_963726545.1. GTDB lineage: Bacteria > Actinomycetota > Acidimicrobiia > Acidimicrobiales > RAAP-2 > Bog-473. The sequence continues at coordinate 180,198 of CAVSCV010000017.1, forward strand.
GCTGAGCAGGTAGGGCACCGACTCGAAGGCCGGCCGCTGGCGGCGGCCCACTGCGACGTGGCGTGGCCGGGGGCGCCGCACCTCGTGCTGTGGCACGCGCAGTCGATTCTCCGCGAGTACCGCGGTGACGGGCACATCGCACAGCTCGTCGTGCACGGGCTCTCGGGCACCGAGGCGTTGGTCACCCATGCGGCCGCCGGCGACGTCCCGGCACACGTGTTGAAGGCGACGCGGGGTTGGTCCGACGAGGCTTGGGACACCGCCGCCGACGCGCTCCGCGGACGGGGCTGGCTCGAGGCGGGGGAGAAGCTGCGCTTCACCGAGACGGGGGCGCGGCACCGCCAGGAGATCGAGGACGGGACCGACCTGCTCGCCGCCGCGCCCTACGTCGCCCTCGGTGACGAGGCGTGCGCCGAGCTGCGCACGCTGGCCCGGCCCTGGAGCAAGGTGATGGCCGAGCTGCTGCGCTGAACCTGCGCTCCCCGGCGTGGCGCTCCATCGCGGAGTTCCAAATCGGCCGGCGGTGTGGGTACGGATCCAGCCCTGATTGGGCGGTAGCGTTGCCGGGTCGATGCCTCGTTCGGTAGGGGTCGGCCGTGCCTGCGGGATGTCAGCGCATCGCCGGAGGTCGCATGAGTTGGAACAGCGGCACGTCCGGCAAGCGATGGACATGCCGATTCGAGTGTCTTCCCGCTGATCGGGCGCTTAGCTCAGTTGGTTAGAGCAGCTGGCTTACAACCAGCAGGTCGGGGGTTCGAGTCCCTCAGCGCCCACCAAATGGGCTTGACCCCATTCGGCGGACATGTGGCTACCTCCTAGTACTGAAGCACCACACCCTGAGAGCTGCTCTCTCCTCCGTCGCTCACCCAGGTGGCAGTGAGAGGAGCTGATGACGGAGCCACCCGCCAGGCCGCCGAGGTCCCGTTGGGGAACGACCAATATCCGGAGTTGTCGAATCTCCAGGGTGCCCCGGGCCCCTTCTCGTAGGCATCGAGGGTGTCGACTCCTATGACAGCGACATTTCCAGCCGCTCCGGGTGAGACGGTCCAACTCTGATGAGCGAGGTAGGGCAGATCGTCAATGACCTCGCCTCCACCGTCTATGTAGCCTCTGGCGGGAGCGTTGAATTCCACCGCAAAGGCGTTCCAAGCATTGGTCGGCGTGGTAACCGTGACCGTGTCGGCTGCGCCGGTCGTGTCCGTGCAGACCCATATCTCGTCGTCGGCAAGATCGTTGTACGAGTTGACGAAGTGGAAGGTGCCCATCTTCGAGGAGACATCGGTGACGGTATCCGTCTCTGTGCCGGGGTCGGTCAGGGTCTGGATCATGAGAACGACCGTGTGGCCGATCCCTGTGTCGTGTGCGAGAACTCGGTTGGGCTGGCCACTACCGATGCTGGTGGTGTTCCCGTTAATGGTGCCTGTGTCGTCGGCCTGCACGAAGGCAACTGACGGCGGAGCGCTCCTTGCGGCAACCGAAATCGTCGTGGTTGTCTTCACCTTGACGCCGTTTATTCCTTTGACCTTGAGGGTCAACGTGTAGACCTCAGTAGCGGTCGTTCGATTGGCAGGAAGGACCACCTTTTCTTTGACACTGCCGTTCGAACAGGCCAGCGAAGCAGGCAGCCCGGTGATCGTCGGGGTCGAAATGAAGGAACACAGCTGGGCGTCGGTGACCGTGGCGGTCAGTTTCACCGTTCCACCACTCGACGCCAATGCCGATGAGGTGGACTGGAAGGAAGAGACCGTCGGGTCCGGCGTCGAGACCGACTGCGTCGAAGCACCAGCGATCAACGCGGGGGTGGCGAGGATCACGCCGCTGGCCAAGAAAAAAAGGCTGGCAACGAATCGAGCCGGGGCGGACCTGGAAAAGACCTTCAAACTCATGAACTCCCAATCCAATCAACGTGGGTCTGTTCTGGTTTTTACCATGCCGCCGGGAACGCCCGTCGAGGAGCTTACGCTCCTCTCAAACCGAGAAACCCACCCGTTGAATCGCGGTTGAAAGTATCGCGGCTGTCCGCTGCAACAAGACGGCGTCGTGCTCGGCGAAGTCGTGACCGAAAGACCTTCCAGCCTTTCAAGCTGAGCGCAGGCAGAGCGCAGGCAGAGCGCAGGCGGAGCGCGAAATTCTAAGCGAGTCGGATCGAGAGACGTATCTGACGATTGGCAACGTCGGGGAAGGAGTAGCGGGGCAATAGCAACCACCACACCCGCAACGAGCGCACACTGAGCATGGCGAGGTCGCACCGGCCTCACCTCGAAGTGCCCTTACGCTCGCACTCCAAGTTCAGGATGGTGCTGTGTGGAGAATTCGTTTCGGTTCGATCGGGTGACCCCATGAGGACCGCCGTCCAGCTGTTCTTCCGCCTTCGATGGTCACCACCCCCCGCCGCACCCGCCCTGATCCGGGGGATACTGCTGAATTCGCTGGGCAATCGTCACCTGTTGGTCGTATGTGGCTTCGCCGGCCTCCGCCCCGAACTGAGCGCCGCCATACGACGCCCATGAACTGGGTGTGATACCGAAGTATCCGAACCGCCGGTCATTCCTCCCCGCCTCTTCGCATTGCCCAACCCTGCTCCATGCGACTCGCTCCGCAGGCGTCACCGAGTCCACCCAGGAGGGCGGAGTCGGCGGTGATGTCGTCGTCGTGGTGGTGGTAGTGGCTGAAGTGACCGGCAACGAGGTAGGTGTTGGAACCTTCGGAGTCGAGCTGGATGTCGACCCCGGCGGCACGGTTTTGCTCGATCGCGTGGCCGAGTGGTGGACACGCGAGCCAGATTCAGGTTTCGTAACCAGGCTTACATTCTTCATTGGTGGTGTCGCCGTGTCGCTGTTGCCAGAAACGACAGACGGATACAAGGCGACGGCCACAGCGAGCACCACCGGCAAGCCCCATGCCCAAGCCCGCTTCACTCGTCACGCCCTGTCTCCTTTCCGTTGAGCACTTCGCAAGCGGTCACCGGTCCCTCGTGCGTGAGATATTTCGTCGGGGGGTTCGCGTGCATCTGCTGTCCTTTCTTTACACGATCTACGTTGAGCGTCATCTCTGAGGTAGTTGAGATGTCGAGATTCCTCGGCAGCCGCGAAGTAGTCATTCGGGGAACGCTCAACAGTCCAGTGACGCATTTGATCAATGCCCGCTCTGTGCAGGTCACTCGACACGATCATGTGACAATCCCGCCACGATCAGCGTCTGAGCGAATCAACGCCCCAGTGAATGAGGTCTCGGCTTAGCGAAGCATAGTGAGAGCGAGAGGTGACTTGGTCGCGGTCTGCAGTCGCGCAATGGCCGTCGCGCAATGAATGGGCGCTTTTCACATCATTTGGCGCACCATCACGCGGGACAAAACATCTACGCATGGTCCCGAACGAGACTCACGCGATCTCAAGCGGATGTTGTCGAATGATTCGAAACGGGGTGAACGAACCGATGTTCTCACATACCGTCGTTCGCGAATCAATTGCACCTCGGTGTCAATCATCAGCCGCGATTGGGTCATAGGGTCTCGCTGCGGCGGGTCAATCCCTCCATCCTCGGCCTTGCGAATCGGGTCGCTCAGCTCAGTTGGTTAGAGCAACTGGCTTACAACCAGCAGGCCGGGGATCCGAGTCCCTCAGCGCCCACCACGAATTGCGACAATCTATTTTCGGCGAACCCTTTCTGATAAGAGACCATCGGGGTCACCGTGTCTGCACGCCGCACTCCCGCACCGATCGAGATGAGAGGACTGGCCGCCTCAGGCCAGGCTTCCGGCCGGAGTCTGGACGACGGGGCGTTGATCTGGTCCCATCACGCTGTGGCGTCGAGTGGTGGGAATTCGAGGACTCGTGGACGATATTCCACGAGCTGAATCCGATCATCGAAGGTTCGGCTGGCGGTCATGTCGAGCGCGACGTCGGGATAGCCGGCGTAGATGCGTTCTGAGCCAGTGGAACCGGTGATGACCGGGAACATCACGACCCTGAACCGGTCGACGATTCCGGCCCGCAGCAGCGATCGACACAGGCTGATGCTGCCGATCGTGCTCAGGATGCCCGGACCGTCTGCCTTCATCGCCCGCACTGCTTCGATCGCATCGCCGCAAACGAGGGTCGTGTTCGCCCAGGCGAGCGGCTCTTCGAGGGTGGACGAGAACACCACCTTCGACGCTCCGGTGATCCCGCCGATCGAGCCCTCCTCATCGACAGAGAACTCTTCGATTCCCGCCGGGGTGGCGCCGGCGGCGAAGCCCGACATCAGCCGGTAGGTGTTCGCACCCATGAGCAGCGTGGCCGCGGGTCGCTCACCGAGCCAACCGAGGTATTCGGGGCCTTCAAGACCCCACCACCCCGGCCAGCCCTCCGCCGAGGCGTACCCGTCCAGGGAGGTGATGAAGTCGACGATCAGTTCTCCCATGGCTTACTCCTCGGGCCGTTGATCGCAGCCGCGGCCTTCATCGGGGGAGGAGCGCGTCGAGCTTGCGGTAGCCCTCCTGGACCCCGACGTCCATGCCGCTGGCGACGAACGCGTCGCGCGCTTCGAAGCTGTCGACCAGCGAGGTCGCGAGGAGCCGGCAGCGCCTGTTCGCGAGGTCCTGGAAGACGAGGCGTCCAAGCGAGACGCTGTCCGCCATCGGCTCGTAGGTGAACGTCTGGACGATGAGCTCGTTGGGCCGGACTTCGTGGAAGCACCCCCGGAACCAGTGCTCCTCGTCGTTCCGAATGGAGACATAGCGCCACTCGCCGCCGGTGCGGCAGTCCCAGCGATCGACGCGGCTGGCGTCGAGGCTGTCGGGGCCGACCCATTGCACGAATAGGTCTCGCTCGGTGTGTGCTCGAAAGACGGCCTTGGTCGGGGCGTCGAACTCCCGGACGATCGCGATCGACGGCGTCTTGTCGTCGATTGTGATCTCGGCCTCTCGGTTGGTCGTGGTCGTCATGTCGTTGCTCCTTGGTCGTTGTCGGGTGTCCGTTCGTTGAGTTGGGCGAGCATCTGATCGAGACGCTGGTAGCTGGCCTCGGCGTTCTGTCGATATCGCTCGATCCACTTGGTCATGAGGTCGAACACCTCCGCTTCCAATCGGACCGGTCGACGCTGTGCCTCGCGGCGGCGGGACACCACCCCCGCGTCCTCGAGGACCGAGAGGTGCTTGGACACAGCCTGGATGGACATGTCGTAGTGCTCGGCAAGCTCGCTCAATGTCGCGTCGCCGATGGCGAGGCGGGCCACGATGTCGAGTCTCGTCTCGTCGGCCAATGCCGAGAACACAGTCGCGATCGCGGGTTCGGCCACCCATCCTCCTCAACTCTTTGGTTGAATAAGACGGTATGCTGCGGTTCCCTGATTGTCAACCCCAAGGTTGAACTCGGCGGTCCTGTTGCTGGCCCCCCTGGGTCTGGTGGCCACCGCGCCGTTGGGCGGCAGGCCGTCCCACCGCTCAGCCAGGCAGCTGTCAGCCTCCAAGCGCTGGGAGTCCAAGGCCGCAGTCGACCGAGAACGAAGCGTCGTCGTCAAGCGCCTGCACCACATCCTGCAAAGCGGCACTGTCGTAGGGCATGGCTAGGTGGTCGGCATGATCGTTGGGGCACTGGTCCTGCAGCGTCACATTGCTCACCGCGGGTCCGCTCAGGAAGGCCGACGTGTAGGGCGTCACCACCTGGTCGTCCTCGGTCTCGATCACGGCGTATCGGACCCCGGCCGTCGTGTCCCGCCCGGCGTTCAGCTGCTGCAGGAAGGGCGATCCCGCCAGCTGTTGGGTGCACGCCGGGCATTGGATCAGCGTGAGAGGGGCGGGCAAACCAAGGGCGGTAACGGCGTCGAAGAGGGCATTCGAGCCGTCGACCGTGGTCCCATGATTAGAGGGGGCAAGTCCCACCAGGTCGTGGACGTAGTCGGCCCCTCCGTCGAAGCGCATATACCAGCGCGGCATCATGCCCCCCTGCGACCAGCCGACGAGGTCGACCTTCTTTGCTCCGGTGGCGGCCAGCACCTGCCTCACGAAGGTGGCCAGTTGCCCGGCAGAGGTGGGGATGTCACCCACTGACCAGATCCGGTCCCCGCTCAGCGGGGTGCTGGCCGTCGCTCCGTAGTTCAGCCCGTAGACGCACCAGCCGTCGTCGGCCAAGATCGGGCCTAGGGCCTGCCAGGTGTCGGCCATGTCGTAGAACGTGCCGGGAAGCAGGATCACGGGGTACTGCTTGGGCCCCCCCATGGCCCGGTGGCAGTCCGCGACGTTGACACCGGGCGGTGAGCCGGTGGGATCGGTGAGCTCAGCCAGGTAGCCGGTGGCCGCGTCGCCTACCGGGTAGGTCCCACCGGTGGTGCTGACCTTGGCGGCGCCGGTGCGCGTGGCCACGTGGCTGTCGGCGCCAGCAGGCGCCGCGACGACGATGGCGAGGATCAGCGCGCCGCCGGCCAGGGCGGCAAGGCAGACCCCCCACCGAGTGGGTGGGGGGTCGCTCGTGAAGGACCCGGGAGCAATGCGCACACAGTCTTCCTTCCCTTGAAACGGACGATCCAACCAACATCCGTCTCAGAGCTGACCTCAGGCGGTTTCTGTACTTGATCCCTATTCGAATACGAGCGACTACGCCCCACCCCAGCGCCCGCTGCCGGGAAATCTCGGACCAAGGTTTGCGTACCGTTTCCGGGCCAGGATCCGGAGGCACAAAGGAGGATCATCACGCCGCGAGCAACACCCGAAAGGTTGCCCGGAAGGGCCTGGCGGCACACGATGGTCGGGAATCGTTCGAGTTACAGATCGGTCGACGCCTCCAGATCGCTCGTTGGAGATTGCTGTCACCATCCCATGTGGCGTCGCCTTCCGAGAGGTCTCAGTGACGTGACACCGACTGTTCAATTAGGAGAGCCGGAATATCCGAGTGGCCAACTACGGCTCCAGCTTCGCAAGGCAGATCACTCACCGGGATCTCGCCGTGGCCGCATGGAAAGAGAGCGGACCAACGCATATTGCGCCGAGAGAGTTGCATCAATAGTCTCTCGACTGATACTGGCGGTCGACGGCGGAATCTACGGGACGGCTTGGTTTGGCGACCTCTACGAGCGTCCGGAAGGAAGGCGGTCATGACACTGTGGCGCAAGATTTGCACGCTGGCGACGATCGTCTTTGCACTGACGATCGTCGGTAGCGGTTCAGCCTTTGCTGGCGCAGCAAGCCCTCCCGCCCAGGCTCAGTGGCAGGGCGAAATTGCGAATCTTCCTACACCGGGCCACGGTTGCTACCACGCGTCGTATCCGGCGCTGCAATGGCAGGCCACCGCCTGCCTCGTCGCGCCGAACCTCCCCCTTGCTCCACACCTGCCAACCCAGGGTGTCCCTGCGGTCGTTGGCAACGGCCACGACTACGCGGCACAGGTAACCGGGACGCTCTCAAAGGCAACGGGGACGTTCACGCATGTGACGACGGGGATCACCGAAAAGGGCAAAGTAGGCAACGTCGGAAACAACCTCGCGAACGCTTTCACCCTCCAGATCAACAGCGAGTTTTTCTCTGACCCCCCGGCTTGCTCGGGGGCCGCAGTCCCGTCGGAGTGCCTGGGCTGGCAACAGTTCGTCTATGCATTCCATTACTCGGGTAATACGAACATGGTGTTCATGCAATATTGGATGCTGTACTACGACACCACGTGCCCGGTCGGCTGGCACACGGACGTGTCGGGCCGTTATACGTTCTGCTATGTGAACAGCCCGGCAACCTCTTACGGTTCTTTGCCAGCCGACACCCTCGGCCAGACGACGTTCGTGGGACAAGTTGCATCTGGCGGCAACGACACCGCGACGCTATCGAGCCCATCGGGCGCATCGAGCGTCTCCAACGGTGACAGCATGCTCGACCTTTCCGCGTTCTGGAACGCGACCGAGTGGGGCGTCTTCGGCGACGCGGGCGGAGCCGAAGCGAAATTCGGTGCGGGTTCGAAACTCGAGCCGGTCACAACATTGCAAGGCACCAGCTCGTCTGCCCCGACATGCGTTGCGGAGGGGTTCACGGCTGAGACCAACAACCTCAGCCTCACCAAGACGAAGGCACTCGCATCCGAGTCTTCGCCCACCATGGCCGCGACTGAGACCAACGGCTTACTCAAGACTCCCAGCTGCCAGGTCGCGAGCTAGACAATTAGGTCCAAGATTGACGGCGTCCGAGAAGACTCTGGTATCGGCCGCAGTGCGTGACCCTGGACTCTTGGCCCGCGAAGGTAGTGCGGATATCCGGCGCTCAGTTTGACGTTCGCGCTCTCGTCAGGGCGGGCTGGGAGAAGAGTAACCACGCTGCAAAGATCAGCCGCATCGGAGCCGGTGGGCGGAAACGGCGGTCGTTCGGGCGGCGTGACAGGGCCGAACTGACGGGATCGAGTGCCAGCGGCCTACGCGACAGTTTGTGGAGAGCCAAGCCGCCGGCTCGTCACCGATTAGTTGTATACATGCGCACGGGACCCACCGGCGGTTTCCTGGGGTAGCACACCGCTCCGGCCGACCTTGTTGACAACGAGCAGGCCGGGAGTTCGAGTCCCTCACCGCCCATCCACTGTGTCGTCGTAGGCCCGAGATCCCTCGGCGTGACCTGACGCAAACTTAGGGGCATGGACACCGCTGGACCGCTCTAGGACATGGAGCGTCGGTGCGGTTCTCGGCTTCGCCCACCTATCCCGTAATTGCAATCGTGCCATCCGTATGATCTCCGCGTTCGGTTGACAAGATTGAAGGGAACAATGTTCGCAAGCACAAAGCGACAAGTGCGATGGACGGTGGCGGTGATCCTCGCACTGTCGGGTAGTGCGGTCTTCGCACTGTACGAGACGTCTCCCGCGCACGCAGCGGCGACTCCCAGCGCCATTGCCTATGTCGCCAATGTCCATTCGAACACCGTCACTCCTATCGATGTCGCCACGAACACCGCGGGGACGTCTATTGCGGTCGGTACCGGCCCCAATGCGATCGCCATCACGCCCAATGGCCAGACCGCATACGTGGTGAACACGACATCGAACAACGTGACCCCCATCGCCACCACCACCGGCACTGCTGGGACCGCCATCCCGGTCGGCTCCGACCCCACGGACGTCGCCGTCGCGCCCAGTGGCAGGACGGCGTACGTGGACAACTTTCAGTCGGGCACCGTCACTCCCATCGATGTCGCTTCGAATACCGCGGAGACACCTATTGCCACCGGATCCCAACCGGTTGGCATCGCCATCACCCCCGACGGCAAGACCGCCTACGTCGCCAACAACGCTCCGGGCACGGTCACCCCGATCAATCTGACCACCAAGACGGCCGAGCCACCCATCACGGTTGGAAGCCTCCCGACGAGCATCGCCGTCACCCCCAACGGTCAGACGGTCTATGTCGTCAGCACGGCCGACAACGCCGTACGGCCCATCGACGTGGCCACCAATACCGCGGGGCCGGAGATCCCGGTCGGCATCAATCCGCTCGGCATTGCCATTACTCCCGACGGTAAAACCGCGTACGTCGCCAACGACAACTCGAACACCGTCACCCCCATCGACCTCGCCACCAATACTGCGGAGCCGACAATCACCGTCGGATCCGGCCCGAACAGCGTCGCCGTGACCCCCGACGGCCAGATCGCCCTCGTCACGAACTTGAACGACGGAACGGTCACTCCCATCCATACGGCCACCAATACTGCGGGGACGACCGTTGCCGTCGGCGTGGGTCCTCAGGCAGTTGCCATCTCCCCCGACCAGGCTCCGACCGCCTCGTTCAGCGCTATCCCTGGCGCCCCCGGATCTCCGACCTCCTTCGATGCGTCAGCCGCCGCGGCCCCGGTGGGAGCGATCATCTCCTATGCCTGGAAATTCGGAGACGGCACGTCGACGATCGCCTCCGTTCCGACCATCACTCACACCTATGCCCTTGGGGGGTCGTACGCGGTAACCCTGACTGTGACCGACTCGGCTGGCACATCGACCAATCAGGTCTTCACCGGCCAGACCGTGTCCAACAACGGAGGACCGACAGCAGCCCTGAGCCAGATCGTGACCATTGGCGCGTACTACGAGGTTGCCGCCGACGGAGGCATCTTCGGCTTCGGTGCACCCTTCCTCGGTTCGATGGCCGGCAAACCTCTGGACCAGCCCGTCGTGGGGATGGCGTCAGCCTCGGGTGGCGGCTACTACGAGGTCGCTGCCGACGGAGGCATCTTCAGCTTCGGGGCACCCTTCCTCGGTTCGATGGCCGGCAAGGCTCTGGACCAGCCCGTCGTGGGGATGGCGTCGGGCTACGGGTGGTGGCTACGACGAGGTCGCCGCCGACGGAGGCGTCTTCACCTACGGCCTGCCCTTCCTCGGGTCGATGGCGGGCAAGCACCCGAATGCACCGATGGTGGGCATGGCGATTACGCCTGACGCGAGGGGCTATTGGCTGGTGGCGGCAGACGGAGGGGTCTTCAGCTTCGGTGACGCTGGTTTCCACGGATCGGCCGGCAACCAGGCACTGAGCTCCAAGACCGTGGGGATGGCTGCCACCGCTGACGGCGGAGGATACTGGCTTGTTGCAGCGAGCGGCGCGGTGTACGCCTATGGCGATGCGGCCTTCCACGGCTCGATGAGCGGGCAGTCGCTACGTGCCCCGATTGTGGGCATCGCAGCCGCGCCGAACGGGTCGGGCTATGACCTGGTGGCCGCCGACGGAGGCATCTTCAGCTTCGGGACGTTTTTCCTCGGGTCGGTGGCCGGCAAGCCCTTGGCCAAGCCCGTCGTGGGTATAGCGGGATAGGCGCATATCTTGCAGGGCCTCGGACCAACGCTCGGATCTCCGCGTGCACCAGAGGTTCGAACCCCTTAGTGGGTGTGAGCACCGCCGTCACGGTGCTCCCGTAGACCCCGGTCGTCCAAACCAGATCGCTCGCTCACAATGCCTCGCCGCAACAACCGAAACGGCAGAGTCGTTTCGAGGCGATCGTTTTCAGGAGGTTGCGAGCATTGTGCAGAGTGCCAGGATCGCGAACATTTGTAGCCCGGCACGAGCGTTGATGACGCTGTCCCATCGCTGCTGAAGCTGCCGCGCGTCCGACGGAGTTTCTCCATGTTGCGAAGCGGCCGTAAGACGGGAGTTGATCGGGGCACTGATCTGAGCGTAAATGACGAGCCAGATCGCCAATGCCAACACGGCGATGGCGCCAGCGATCGCCTCTCCCAGATGACCGGCCCAAGCGAACACCACAGTCCCCGCTATTGCGGTACCGATGCCCAGTACACCAGGCACGCGCAACCTCCGGTCCCCAAAGTCGTGCACTCGACCCATGGTGGACACAAGAGTCCGGTCGTTCACCAAGGCAAGTGCAGGACGGAGAACCATGGCCGAAAAGACGTCTGTCCCAAAGATGACTCCGGAGGCAAGCACGGACAGCACAATGAGCACCTGGCCAACGCCGGTCATGTCGCACTCTCAGTTCCACCGAGGTTGAAAGCGGGAATCATGCCGATCTGCTGGAAGAGGTCGAGGAGGTTGAGCTCGTCCCAATGCTCCGCGAACTCACCGTTCTCGGTCCGCCAGATGTCTATGGATCGCATCTCGATCGGTTTCCCAGTCGCCGGCATGCCGTAGAAGGGGCCATCGTGCGTGCCTCGGTAGGTGAAGCGTCCAACGACACGATCGCCGGCTACCACCAGATCGTCCATCGTCGCTTCGATGTCAGGAAACGCCGTGAAGAAGCTCGTCCAGAAGGCGCGGTTGGCTTCACGTCCGTCTTCCACGAACGGGTTGTGGTTGATGTAGTCGACATCGACAAAGCCATCGACTGCATCGGGATTGTGGTCGTTCAACATGGTCACGAAGCGCGCCGCAAGGGTGCGTCCATCGTTTTGGGTGTCTGTCATGGTGCTTCTCCCTCTGGTCTTGCTGGAACTCGACAAGTGGTCTTCTATGTCTAGCAATGCTAGATACTCTAGCGGCAGCTGTCAAGACCGCTAGATCTTCTAGCGGTGCTACCATCAATGCCGTGACCAGACAGGAACGCCGGGAACGCGAGCGAGCCGAACGACGCCAGGTCATCGTCAACGCCGCTCGCGAGCTCGCCGAAGCCGAAGGCTGGGAATCCGTGACCACCCGCCGATTGGCCGATCGCATCGAATACAGCCAGCCGGTCCTCTACGGGCACTTCGAGGGGAAAGACGCCATCGTGAGCGCGGTGGCCCTCGAGGGATTTGGCGAACTCGCCGCCAAATTGCACAACGCCCGCGAAAGGGCCGATTCGCCCGACGCCGAGGCTCGATCGGTCGCCGGCGCCTATATGGAGTTTGCGCGAGCGAACCCTGCCGTCTACGAAGCCATGTTCACCTTGGGGGTTGACCTGACGTTCGCGCAATCCGACACACCGGCTCCGCTGCATGCGGGCTTTGTCGAGCTACGTGCGGCGCTGGCCCCGTTGGCGGGCGACCGTGACGTAGAGACGTTCACCGAGCTCGTCTGGAGCGCTCTCCATGGCCTGGCGACGCTCTCCCAGGCTGGGAGGCTGCGGCCAGACTTCTACGACCAGCGCCTGGTCATGCTGGTGGATCAGCTCGGCACTGCACCTGGTTGAGTTCCGCGGTATTGATGGAAATGGGTCGGCATGCATCAGTCTCAGGCGAGCTCTGCTCTTTCACGAATTGCTGGTCAGCCTCATTGCGATGACAGCCAACGAGTTCGCGACACGCCCAGCGGGTGCGACATCTTGGGAGACGCAAAATCCCGTCTCGCTCTGGACCTCCGTATGGCCACCTCGATTCGAGTGGCGGAAGCGGCTGCGATTCCTTGCGCGCAAACGCGGCCGTCTGGAGCCGGAATCCGGCTCCAGACGACACATCCATCGAGATTCGATGGCCGAGAACCACGGAGTCAGGCGTCGCGGTGCGCCGCCCGCATCGAGGCCGCCGCCAGTGTGATCGCCGCGTAGACCCCAAGGACCAGAATGGCCGTGCCCGGGTCCAGGATCCCTGATGAGCGATGCACGGTCACGGCGGCCTGGATGGCGGTGCCGGGCAAGTACCCCCGCAGGCCGGCTGGAAGGAGCTGGCCGAGTGTGACCCCTCCGACGATGATGACTGCCATCGCGGTGGTCGCCCCTGCAGTGTGTCGAATGATGCCGCCCAGACCGACACCCATGACGGCGACAAGACTGACAGCCACAGCACCGAGCACGATTGCCCCCAGCACGCCGGGATGACCGAGTGTCACTTGGAGATGCTTGCTGGTAAAGATCCGCTGGCCGATCTCGAAGGCGATGAGATTGGAGACGAGCGCCGCTGGAAAGGCGAATGCCGCGACGGTCGCTGCCTTGCTCACCACGACGAGTCGCCTCGCCGGCATGGCGGTGAAGGTCGAGCGGATCATGCCCGAGGCGTACTCGGCGGTGACGCTTCGGACCGCGAGCGCGCCGAAGAGGACGGCGGCGATCATGATGCCGAAGAGCGAGCAGCTCGTCGGGTCGAAGGTCGCGCGCTGCTGCGCCGTCATTGCGCCCCACTGCTGGACCTGGGAGACACAGAGGATGGTTCCCAGGCCAATGGAAATGGTCACCGCCAAGACGACAGTTCGCCAGGTGGAAGCCAGGGTATGAAGCTTGGTCCACTCTGCCTTCAGGATCCTTCTGATCGTCGTCGCCCGTGCGGGTGTGGCCAAGGTGTGGGCGTGTGCCGGGTTGATGGTGTCGTACGTAATGGTCATGTCAGATTCCTTTGCTCGAGCCGGTCAGCTGTCCGGCGTGAAATTCGGTTTCATCTCGGGTCAGGTCGAAGTAGGCCTCCTCGAGCGTCGACCCGAGAGGGGACAGCTCGACGAGGGTGATGTCGTGGGTGGACGCCGCTCCGCCGATGGCGGCGGAGTCGAGCCCCGTCACGACCATGGCGCCGTCAGATCCGCACTCGATCACCGCGCCGCGTCGGGTCAAAGCCTCGGCCAGATCCGTCTGTTGGAGGGCGCGGACCCGGACACTCGGTGCCGTGTGCCGATTGACGAACTCCTCGGTGGTGGCGTCGGCGATGATGCGGCCTCGGCCGATCACAAGCAGGTGGTCGGCCGTCTGGGCCATTTCGCTCATGAGATGGCTAGACAGAAAGACGGTACGGCCTTCCGAGGCAAGCGACTTCATGAGGTTACGGATCCACAGGATTCCCTCGGGATCGAGGCCGTTGATCGGTTCGTCGAAGATCAGCGTCTCGGGGTCGCCGAGGAGGGCGGCGGCGATGCCCAGCCGCTGACTCATGCCCAGGGAGAAGGAGCCCACGCGCTTTCCGGCCACGTCGGCGAGGCCCACCAGTCCGAGAACCTCCGAAACACGACTCCGGGCGATGCCATTGCTATCGGCCAGCCACGTCAAGTGGTTGGCGGCACTGCGGCCGCCGACGATGGCCTTGGCGTCGAGCAGCGCTCCGACCGATCGCAAGGGGTCGGTGAGTTCGCTGTAGAGCTTGCCGTCGACCCGGACCGTGCCTGAGGTCGGCGCGTCCAGCCCCAGGATCATCCGCATGGTCGTCGACTTGCCTGCTCCGTTGGGGCCGAGAAATCCGGTGACTCGTCCTGACTGGACGGTGAAAGAGATCTCGTCGACCGCAACCTTCTCGCCGTAGCGTTTGGTCAGGTCCTTTGCCTGGATCATCGTGCTTCCTTTCCTCGATGTATTGGTTTGCAGACGCAGCCTGCGCCGCGGGCCTGAGGCGCCACTGACGAGCCACTGAGACGGCGCATACGGACCCGGGCCAGGGCAAAAGGGACATTGTCGGCGCACGAATAGGCACGCAACGAGGCATCTCCCGCCGCCCGGGTCCGCTCGCGGGGCGATGGTCGTACGGTGGGCCAGGTGCAGGTCCGGTTCTTCGGCGAGTTCGAGGTGACACAAGGCGAGGCTCCGGTGCCGATCCGCGGGGCCAAGCAGCGGGCTCTGCTCGCTCTCCTGGCCCTCCATCGTGGGAAGCCAGTCGGCGTCGACCAGCTGATCGATGCACTGTGGAGCGACGGGCAATCGGCGAACCCGACGAATGCCCTCCAGGCTCAGATCGGTCAGCTTCGGCGCAGCCTTGGCGCGGCTGGCATCGTCACGAGTGAGGCCGGTTACGCCCTCGCCGTCGATGCCGATGACGTTGACGCCTTTCGCTTCGAACAACTTGTATCCAAGGGCCGGCGACTCCTGGCTGAGGGCGACGCGGAGCAGGCAGCGACGACGTTCCGCCGAGCGCTCGCGCTGCGCCGGGGAGAGCCCCTGGCCGAATTTGCCTATGCGGGCTTCGCCGATGCCGAGCGTGCGCATCTGGACGAGCTGACTCTGGTGGCGTTCGAGGCCAACGCCGAAACCGACCTTGCCCTAGGTCGCCACACTGAGCTCGTCGGAGATCTCGACGCACTCTGCCGGGAACACCCGCTACGCGAGCGTCTCTGGGAGCTCCTCATCACGGCCCTGTACCGGGCCGGACGGCAGGCAGAGGCGCTGCGCGCCTTCACCGAAATACGTGGCCGACTGGTCGACGAGCTGGGGATCGACCCCGGCTTGTCGTTGCGGGAGCTCGAGGCTCGCGTCTTGGCCCAGGACCCGACCCTCTCCGCAGCCGAGCCGGTGCAGCAACAGTCGGTGGCCGCTCCGACCGCGCCGACAATGGCGGGCAATCTGAGAGACCGGTTGAACAGCTTCGTCGGGCGAGAGGCCGAGCTCGACCAGCTGAGGGACAGGGTTCGCCAGTCCCGGCTGGTCACCCTGGTCGGCCCCGGCGGTGTGGGCAAGACCAGACTGGCCTTGGAGGTGGCCGACTCCGTCCGGGACGAACATCGCGATGGGGCATGGCTGGTGGAGCTGGCCAGCGTGACAGAGCCCGAAGGGGTGGCCCCGGCCGTGGCCGGAGCGTTGGAAGCGGCGGCGTCGGCCATGGGAAGCCCCCAAGCGCCGGGATCGACGCTGGAGCTCGTGCTGCATCACCTGGCCGGTCGTTCGCTGATCGTGGTGCTCGACAACTGCGAGCACGTAATCGGCCAGGCTGCTGCACTGGCCGAGGCCCTGGTCGGGGCGGTGCCGGGTCTGCGACTGATTGCGACGAGCCGCGAACCGCTCGGAGTTCCCGGCGAAGTCCTCGTGCCGGTGGCGGGCCTGGCCGGCGCGGCCGCCGTCGAGCTCTTCGTCGATCGCGCCCGGGCGGTCCAGCCCGGCTTCAGCGCCGAAGGGGAAACCCGCGATGTCGTCTCCGATGTCTGTCGCTCGGCTGGACGGCCTCCCTTTGGCCGTTGAGCTCGCGGCCGCTCGCCTCCGCGCCCTTCCGCTGGCCACAATGGCGGAACGGCTCGACGATCGTTTTCGTCTGCTGACTGGTGGCGCCCGCACCACCTTGCCCCGCCAGCAGACCCTGCGGGCGGTGGTGGACTGGAGCTACGACCTGCTGTTCGAGGACGAACGCCGGCTCTTCAGCCGCCTCTCCGTCTTCGCCGGCGGCTGCGAGCTCGACGCCATCGAGGCGATCTGCGCTGACGAGCTGATACCGCGTCACGAGATCCTCGATACCCTCAGCCGTCTGGTCGACAAGTCGCTCGTGACGGTCGACGTCAACCTCACGACAGCCCGCTACTCACAGCTACAGACCCTGTGGCAGTACGCACGTCAACGTCTCGCCGACTCGGGCGAGATGGACGACGTCCAGGAACGACACGCCCGGTGGTATCTCGACCTGGCCGAGGAAGGACGACCGGGTCTTCGCGGTCACGCGGGAATCGAGTGGCGTATCCGGCTGGAGACGGAACTGGACAACTTCCGCGCAGCGCTTGACTGGTTCATCGGGCGCCGTGACGCCCCCGGTGCGTTGGCCCTGGTGGGCAGTGTCGCCTACCTGTGGTTCCTGCGGGCTGACTTCCACGAGGGCTATCGATGGTCAAGTGACGCTCTCGCCGTGGACGACAGCTCCCGGCCAACGGGGCTCCGCGGCTATGCGGCCGCCTACCAGGCTTTCTTTTGGAGCCTCATCCACGGCCCGACTGGGGCCCTCGATTCCTTCCGAGAAGCCATGGCCGAACTGCGCCAGACACACTCACGTGACCTGGGCGGGGCTCTCCTGGTGATGTCCGATGTCTTCGCCCGGGCGGGTGACTTCGAGGCGTCACAGGAGGTCCTCGACGAAGCCCTCCCTCTGGTGACGCAAGTGGGCGACGCGTGGGACATCGCCACGTATGACATGTTCAGCGCCCGAAACTTGGCGGCGCGGGGCCGAGCGGAGGAGGCCGAAGTCAGGCTTCGAGCCGGAGTCGAGGCGTTGAGAGCCTGTGGCGATCATTGGATGATCCTCTACGGGCTGGGAATGCTGGCCGGCGTCGAGGAGAGCCACGGCGACGTCACCGCCGCGGTCTTGGCCTACGAAGAGCTCGTCGCCGCGTGCCGGGTCGCCGGAATGGCGCACTTCGAATCCATGTGGCTGATCCGGTTGGCCGCGCTACGGGCCCGAATCGGTGACGATGTGGCGGCCGAGCGGCTCTTCGCCGAAGCTCTTGCCACCAACTCTCAGTTGGCCCTCACGGCTGCCCTCATCGGTCGGGCCGGCGCAACGCGCCGCCTTGGCAACCTCAACTTGTGTCGGCGGTGGCTCGACGAGGCCAAAACCAGATACGAGGCGGGAGGCCTCCCTGGTGGGTCGACTCCTGCGCTCATCGGGCTGGTCTGGTGGGCCCTGGCGGTGGGTGACCTGACCGAGGCCGAGAGGTATGCAGAGGAGGCTCGCAGCAGGGCCTCGGAGGCGGCCGATCCCTTGCTCGGCATCCTCGCAGACACGGTGGCGGCGGCCGTCACCCTCGCCCTCTCTGCGACCGAGGAGAACCGAACTCGCTTCGCCGCCGTCCTCGAACGACGGGCGGCCGCGGGCCGGTCCACCGCCTTTTTCGAGTCCACCCTCGATGACCCCGATGTCGAAGCCCTGGCGGCGGCCTGCGGGATCCGTGCCGGCTGATCTCAGCACCACCTCAGCGCCTCGTCAGGCCGTCGGTTCAACCTGGGTGCCATGGAGCGCACCGACGGTCAGCACATCAGACACCTTGAAGACCAGACGCGTCCGCGACCGGCCCGCGAGGACCACGGCCGCTCGGTCACGGCCAACGGGCAGGCAGCGGCGTGGTACCGGGAGGCGCAGCGCGCGGTGGGCCGCGACCGAACCATCGTCGCGCTGTGCCTCGCCGTACTCGCAGACTCATCATTCGAACTCGCTCAAGCCGATCTCGGTGCGATCACCGGAGCACCGGCCCGAGGTCCTCGTCTGGGTCAGATGACATGGGAACGCCATCACATCGAAGTCGTCCGCCTGGCCGCCACGGGCAATGTGATCCGGGCGTCTGGCCTGTTGCGCGAGCACCTCGCGTGTGTCGGCTGCGACCCTCTGGCCTATCGCATTGCAACACAATTCCGACAGGCGGCGCCGGCGGACGATCTGGACGATCTCGGCGACCAGCTTCCTCGTTGTCACGCACTCACCTTGGTGCGCGCCCATGGCCATCCCCTTCTCCTTCGGAGGACCGGTTTCTAGGATGCGCTCCTCAGCCGACACGGTGGGACCGTTCGGCGTCTCGGAGGTAGGTTGAGGAGATGCCGATGCCGAAGCGGTCAAGTGTCGATGACTATTTCGCGCTGCTTGAGGACGTGCAGCGACCCCACCTCGAGACGCTACGACGGTTGAGTGTGGAAGTCGATCCTGAGGCTCGAGAAGTACTGAAATGGAACTTGCCGGTCTACGTCCGCGGAGAGAACACGAACCAGTGGATGCTTCAGAACTTTAAGCACCACTGCTCCCTTCGATTTTCGCCGGAGTTCTTCGCCGGCCAGAAGGCTGTAGTCGAGGCAGCTGGTTGCGAGTTCGGCGAGGGGTTCGTCAAGCTGCCCTACAAGCGGGATCTGCCGACCGAGCTCTTGAAGCAGCTGATGCGGGCACGGGTGAGCGAATTCGAGGCGCAGCACCCGAGCTAGCTGGTTGCTGGAATGGGGATGGACTTCGCCGGGACCGACGTTGAGGTCATGCGTTCGAATCGGGCGGGCGACGCGGGATCCAACTAGGTGGATGTCATGAGCGGGCGCTCCGACCTAAGCAGAAGCGTCAAGGCACCGATCTGCCCGGTGCGCGTCGGGCACCGCTACGCGGCCTGAACTCTCAAAGATGGCTGGGTGAGTCATGTGGGGTGATGGCAACCGTTCAGTGATTCTGCTTCACCCGTCCGTCCTCCAGCGCGACCCATCTTTGGAGACCGTGATCGAGAGTGTCTGCGCCTGGCCGTTTGAAAGCCCTACGACGCACACATAGTGAGTGCCTCCGCCATAGTTGCACGTCGAGGTCGACACGGTCGTGCCCGGGCTGTAGGCACGACTCGAGGGATTCTTTAAGTTTGCATCTGTCCGTTGCTGCACTGAGTCCTGCAGAGACATGATGTTGTTGAAGCCTGGGCCTGGTTGCGGGTGGACGCCGAGTATTGTCAGCGCAGCAACTGACACAGTCACTCCACCCAACAGGTACCCGACGAAGAGTGCGGCCCTTGCGAGTCCATCGCCACCTTCTCCTGTTTGACGGATCCGGTTTTGGGCAACGTAGGCAAGAATGATCCCGACGGGCCACACGAGAAAAGCGAGGATGAGGGCTGCGATCGCTGTCCCGCTCACGCGACTGGTCTGAGTTCCGTAGGTCGGGGGATACCACCTTCCGTCGCTGGCTCGCCACCAACCCGGAGGCTGGGAAACCTCGCTCATCTCCGGGAGCGCCCTTTCGTAATGTGGTGGATCTCGATCCACGTGTCCCCGTGCGACCGGTTCACGCGCTGTTGGTCCTGACGCAGTGACCCTATCGTCGGGCGGGTATCGGCACTGAGCGAACGACCGGCGTGCCACCTCAATCGACCCACTGCGTCAGCCCCAGGCGCCTCTAGTGCTCGGCATTCCGCTGCGGCCATTCGGTGCTGGGACGACGCCCAGCACCTGGTGAATCGAGATGCCGCCGTCCTCGAACCCGTTGGCCGAAGCCGCCATATAAAGCAGCCAGACTCGGGCACGTCGCATCCCGACGTCTGCAACGGCGGCCTGCCAATGCCGTTGGAGGTTGGCAACCCAGGCCCGGAGTGTTTTGACGTAGTGCTCGCGGAGGGACTCGACGTCGCGGACCTCGAAGCCAGCTTGCTCCATCGCCAGGACGACCTGACCTACGTCGAGAAGCTCGCCATCGGGGAAGACGTACCGACCGATGAAGGATCTCGATCCGATTCGCGTTCCGCCGACAGACGAGATGGCGTGATTGAGCAACCTTCCTTCGGGCTTGATCAGGCGTCGCATGGAGTTGAAGTACTCGGCGCTCTTGGCTGAACCAACATGCTCGAACATGCCGACCGACGCGATGCCGTCGAAGGGTCCGTCCCGTACCTCCCGGTAGTCCTGCAGCCGGATCTCGACTTGTCGCGCCAACCCCGATGCCTCTACCCGCTCCCTCGCCAACTGTGCCTGCTCCCGGCTCAAGGTCACCCCGACCACGTGCGCGCCGTAGCGCCGTGCTGCATGGATTGCAAAGCTGCCCCATCCGCAACCCACATCGAGGATTCGTTGTCCCGGCCGATCGAGCAGTCCCAGCTTTCGGCAGATGAGGTCATGCTTCGAGTCCTGAGCCACTTCCAAGCTGTCACCGTCCGACGAGAAGCGCGCGCATGAGTACGTCATGGAGGACCCGAGGACCATGGAGTAAAAATCGTTGCTTACGTCGTAGTGGTGCCTCACAGCTTGCGCATCGCGAGTCGGCGAATGCAGGCGTCCCCGTGGTATCGCCTCCTCGGGCGGAGGAGCGATCGGTCGACCTACGGCCCCGAGCCGGGACGCGGCCCGGAGGGCTTGCCACGGCAGCCGCCAGCTGGTGTCGTGCCGAGACGGGGATGCCGTGTGCAGCGCCGACAGCATCTTGTAAATGTCTCCGTCGAAGTCGAGATCGCCCACCACGAACGCTCGGGCGAGGCCGAGCTCGCTCGGCGACCACAGCAGACGACGTACGGCGTCGCGTGAGCGGATGTGAAGCGTGCCCTGGTCAGCGGGACCAAGCGAAGTCCCGTCCCAGAACTCGACGCGTACGGGCGGCGGCCCATCGAAGAAGTAGGACAGTAATGGCTCAGTCGCAGCCGCCGCTCCGCCTTGAGACGGGGTTTCCACAGTCCTGGGCGGCTCCAGACCGGGCCGCGACGGGCGCAGTCTGGGAATGAGGTCTGATCTCATCGCTCCCTCCTCTGAACTATGTCAATTCTATGGGCGAGCAGGAGCCTCCGCAGCGAGCGCTCAGACCTGGGGTGTCGCGGGAGGACCGTGACCCCACGCCGGACTATGGGGTCAGACCTGCGGGTCGATCGGACGGCTGCGGCGTGGCCATTTTCGAAACCTCACCTTGGAACCAGAGTGCCGAAGGTCATCAGGAAGGGTGCCATCTTTCTCTCATGGACCACCGCGCTCTTCGCCTGATCTCTCGCAGCTGACGTGGACAATCGTCGCCGGTGTCATGCGTTCAGGGGATGCCCTGGGCGCGACGCACCTGAGCTCGATGGATCCACCAAAAGGGTCTCGGGACCTGGCAAAGCCGTGCACGTGCCCCCACGAGCCGGTGAGCATGCAGTCCGTTGACATCGGCTGGGAGCGGTCAGACGCCGATTCAGCCCGCTCGTTCCGGCCGCGCCGACCATCGGAAGTCAGCGGAGAAGCGAGGTCACGCTGCGCCTCATCGTGTGATTGTCTCCTCGTTGTACCGTGGCGGAGGGAGGCTGAGGGCCTTGCGAGAGGGGAGCGATGGATGGCGTTGGATGACGATGGGCGCAACGGGGGGCGGGAGGTTGCCAGGTTCGTACCGGTGCCGACGTCTGTCAGTCACCAGGCCCAGGAGTTCCTCGGCATGGACATGTTCGCCGGCGACGTTGGACGCGCTGCACCGAGGGATATCGCCGGATGGCGAGCTCTGATCAGGCAAACCGACGAGCTACTCGTCGCTGTCATGGGTGCACAGGTCGAGCACCTCCGCGCGTCTGTCCAATCGGCCTCGGTCGGAGGAGTACCGGTTTTCGTGATCACCCCGGAGGGCGTGGACGATACCGGGACGCAGCCGATCTACCTGGACATCCATGGCGGTTCGCTCCTGATGGGCGGGGGTAAGGCGTGCGAGGTGATGGCGCGGAGGATGGCGGCCCAGGTGGAGATGCAGACGTGGTCCGTCGATTACCGGATGCCCCCCGACCATCCCTACCCAGCCGCGCTCGATGATGTCCTCGCTGTCTACCGAGGTCTACTCGCCGTTCGAGCACCCGAACAGATCGTCGTAGGCGGGGGTTCGGCCGGTGGCAACTTGGCCGCTGCTCTGATTCTGCGAGCGCGAGACGAGGGGCTGCCCCTCCCGGCCGCACTGATCCTGCTCACGCCCGAAGTCGACCTGACCGAGTCCGGCGACTCGTTCCAAACAAACCTGGGCATCGACAATGTGCTCACCGAGAGCCTGGCCGATTCCATCGCTTTGTATGCCGGCGACCACGATTTGCGACACCCCTATCTGTCCCCGCTGTTCGGTGATCTGACCGCCCCCTTCCCGCCGACCCTTCTGCAAGCGGGAACCCGAGACCTCTTTTTGTCCAACACCGTTCGGATGCACAGGAAGCTTCGGGCCGGCGGCGTCGAGGCTCAACTCCATGTATTCGAGGCCATGCCGCACGGCGGCTTCTTTGGTGCCCCCGAAGACGACGAACTGACTGAAGAGATCCGTCGATTCCTGGCGACCCAGGTCGAAATCTGATCTCGATGGATGGGTCATCGGCACGGGACCAGGCGTCTGGGACTCTCCGCGATCGCAACTTGACTGGCCGAAACGGACAGCGCCCCAAACCGGGCGATCGGTTAACGTCGGAACCTCCTCCCATGAGAGGTGTGTGCCCATGACTCGGATGGCCAGCATCGAGCGCTTTCACGCGCCGACCGCGGATCCCGAAGAGGTCCACGCCATCATCAGTCGAGATGGGGCCGTGATTCTCGAGGAAATACTGAGCCACGAAATCGTTGCGCGGGTCAACGACGAGGTCGGAGCTGTTCTCGACGCGGCCGATCCTGACGCAGAACTCTTCAACCCGATCATGAAGGCGTTCCATGGACCGTGCACGAAACAAGTCTCGGGCGTCTGTGCCGTCTCACCGACCTTCGCCACCGAGGTGATGTGCCACCCGCTCCTGTTGGCCTTGTGCGATCGCATCCTGCTTCCACACTGCGCCCGGTACCAGCTGAACCTCGGGCATCTTCTTCAACGCGGGCCCGGAGCTGACGAGCAGTTGCTCCACCGTGACGAAGCCGTGTGGAGCGACGTGCCCAAGCCGGCACCTGAGCTCCAGCTGGCCACTGTCATCGCCTTCGTCGACTTCACCCGCGCCAACGGGGGCACCCGTGTCGTGCCGGGCAGCCATCGCTGGCCAGACCGGAGCCTGTCGCCGGCAGAGCAGTTTGCTCAGCCACCTCCGACCGCCGAGCAGATTGCGTATGCAGAGATGCCTGCCGGCTCCGCGGTGGTCTATACCGGCGGGACCATCCATGCCGGGGGCTCCAACACCACCGAGGTCCCTCGGCGTGGTGCGCACCTCAGCTACTGCTTGGGCTGGCTGCGGACAGAAGAGAACAACTACCTGGCGGTCCCGCCGACGATCGCCGCTCAACTCCCAAGACAAGCCCAAGAACTGCTCGGCTATGCCGTGCACGACAGCATCAGCCGTGGCGGCGGTTACCTCGGCATGGTGCACATGCAAGACCCCGTTGAACTTCTGAGGCAGCAGAGGCTCTAGTTCGTCAGCGCGTTGGGTCCGATCAGGACCCAAAGGCCGTGGCGATACCGTCCTGGTCTATGACTGAGTAGCCCGCGCCACTGGCCTGGGTCACGAGGCCGACGACACTGTGGTCTCCGGGCGCCGAGCCAGCGAGCGAGCCGAGGAAGGGCGCGTTGCCTTCGGCAAAGACGCCGCCGTCTTGAGCCACCAGCCAGTAGCCCGCACCTGATGGCGTGGCGGCGAGCCCGAGCACTGGCTGGGCCAAGACCTGGCCGGCCAATGATCCTTCGTAGCGTGCGTCCCCGAAGGCAAAAATCCCACCATCTCTTCCGACCAGCCAGTATCCGTCACCCGAGGGGCTCGCCGCCATGGCGACGATGGGCTCGTTGAGAGGCTTGGCGCCCATCGAGCCGTAGAAGGGCGCGTCGCCAAAGGCAAAGACACCTCCGTCCTTGGCCACCAGCCAGTAGCCATGGCCCGTAGGCGTACCGACGATCCCGATCACGGGAGCCCTGAGGGGCGTTCCCCCGAGCGAGCCGAAGTAGGAGGCATCTCCTTCGGCAAAGACTCCGCCGTCTGTTCCAACCAGCCAGTAGCCACCACCGTCGGGGGTCGAGGCCATGCCGCTGATGGGCGCATTGAGGATGACCGTCCCGACGAGGGAGCCATGGAAGACCGCATCTCCGTAGCTAAAGACACCACCGTTCGGGGTGGAGATCCAGTAGCCCTTGCCGGCTGGGCTGGCGGCAAGGGCTGAACCTGCGGTTGAAGATTCCCCGGTCACCGAGTCCGCCGTCGACGGAGGTGGAGCGGATGCAGCGATCATGAGAGAGCGACTGGTTGCGGCCGCAGGCCCACCATTTCGAGACATCGTCTGGCCGGTGAAGATCTGCGCCGTCGAGGTCCCTGCCGAGTCAGTGACGCGCAAGCTCGCGGTGTAGGTGCCGGCGTTGACGTACGTGTGGGCCGTGGTGGCGCCCGCCGTCGTGGCGGAAGAGCCGTCTCCGAAGTTCCAGGCGTACGAGGTGATGGTGCCCAGGGGTGCCGATGAGGCCGTGGCGTCAAAGGACGTGGCCGAGCCCGACGCCCCCGCCATCGCGGTGAAGGAGGCGGTCGGGGCCTGGTCGGGCGTGATGGCTATTGCTGCGGGCTCAAACCCGACGCCCATCGTGCCGGTGACGATGTTTGTGGTGGTGTCGATCAGGCTCACCGTGTTGTCGCCGATGTTGGCCACGTAGGCTCGCGATCCGTCGGGCGTTACGGCAACACCAAAGGGCGCCGAGCCGACGGGAACAGAGGAGATCACCGAGTTCGAGGCCGTGTCGATCACATCGACCGAGTTGTCGGAGGCGTTGACGACGTAGGCCCGGGTCCCATCGGGCGTGGTGGCAATGGCACTTGGCCCTGCTCCGACTGGCACCGTGGCGATCACCGAGTCTGTGGCTGTGTCGATCACGCTGACCGTGTTGTCCGACTGGTCCGCCACGTAGGCCCGACTCCCATCCGGTGTGATGGCTACGGCGGTCGGCGCCGCGCCAACAGGCACGGTGGCGGTCACAGAGTCCGTGGCTGTGTCGATCACGCTCACGGTGTTGTCTCCTATGTTCGCCACGTAGGCATGAGCCCCATCGGACGCAATGGCGATGGATGCGGGGAATGCACCAACGAAAATGCTGGCGCTGATCGTGTTCGTGGCCGTGTCGATCACTTTCACTTCGCCGTCGCCGATGTCAGCTACGTAGGCCTGGGTCCCGTCAGGTGTGATGGCAATGGCGTTGGGGTCCACCCCGACGGGCACCGTGGCGATCACCGAGTCCGTGCCCGTGTCGATCACACTCACCGTACCGTCAGCCTCGTTTGCGACGTAGGCCAGTGTCCCATCGGGCGTGACAGCCACGAAAACCGGAGAAGCGCCAACAGGAATGGTGGTGCTGATCGTGTTCGTGGCCGTGTCGATCACGCTCACGGTGTTGTCGCCCTCGTTGACCACGAATGCTGCCGCCCCCCCAGTGCTTGCTCCGGCTGGGTCGGATATCACCAACGTGACTCCTGGCACCATGGTTCCGGCGACGAGGATGGCGCCGACGAGAACTCCGACGCCGCGATGGCCGAACGACCCAGGGAGTCGGTCTTGTTCCGACCCTTTTCGGTTCGCGCCGTTCCGGAGACGAAGACTGCAGGCTGTGGGCACGGCATCTCCTTGTCGATCAGCGGAACCCAGGGCTCGGTGTTCACGATCCAAAGAGCAGACGAGTCCAGCGTTCAAGCCCTGGGTGTCGAGTCCGAGGAGACCGATGACTCTCGATGGTCGACCCGCCACAGGCCTCATCGGTCTCGAACCCGAGGGAGTTGTGGCCATCTCGGAAACGTCGTTGGGTGTTCCGGCCGTGTCACGAGCACGACGAGCACGCGACATCCTCCCATTGCACCGCATGTCCTAAGCGGGATATGTACCCACCTGGGATGTCGGTCTAACCGGGCTGATGGGGACGCGTTGGGATCGCCAATCTGTCACCGGTCGTCCTGTTCGCGGAAGGGATCGACGCCCCGGTGATTCCCTAGGCCACATACCAGTTGCAGCCACCGTGTCTTTGAGATCTGGGGAGGGCAACTTGGAGCCAACAGCGACGCGATCAACCGTTCTGCTTATGCGGGTCGAGAGCGTCGGAGGTGGTGGGGCCACAGCCCGAGGCGGAGTACTCGTGGTACGCGGCCGTGGACTGCTCGCTCTCGAGGACAACACGATCGACCTCGCCCTCGACCTCATTGCCCGCACGCTGACGGCCGAGAGGTTCAGAAACTGCTCGGCCCGACTTGGCGCTGATGTCCGTGCCTTGCTGACGGTGTCGGGTCGTTCGGTGCCATCCCGGAGCCATGGCTACACGGCGGCGCCGATCACCGGCATCTCGCCGATCTGTTCCGTGAGCTTGATGTAATCGATGTAGGTGTCCTTGCGGCTCACAAGCCCATCGGCGATGGCGATCACGTCCACACCATCACAGACGAAAGGCGATCCGTCGAAGGATCCAGACATGTCGTACTCGAAGACGATGTGATCGTCTCCCGAATAGATCCTCTTGGGCTCGAACTTGAGATCGGGGACGAGCTTCAGAAGCGCCACAATCAACTCCCTCACAGCCGTCTTGCCGGACGAAGCTCGTGCGGCACCGTGCATGTGAAACACAGAATCGGCGGAATGCAGAGCAACGATGGCGTCTGGGTCGAGTTCGACCCAGGCCCCGTGGTACGCCATGGCCAACTCTTCGACCGTAAGACTCATCGAGTCCCCTCCCTTGTACGACCAACGGAACGTAACACCTTGGCGCGTAGAAGTGCGTGGGAATTTGAGCGAGTTGAACCATGCTTCACGATGGTGAAGCACTCTGGTTCTGGGCCGTCGTTCGATCTCTCGCCTTGAGAGACCACGTGACGATATGTGTAGGCCGCCTGCTCAGTCGAGGCTCAGCTGAATGGTTCGACTCAACGATGCTCTATCTCCCGAGTGATCGAAGACAACGAGCACCTGTTACGTTGCGCTGAGAGGATCACATGTGTGAATGGCCTTTTTGGTCGCAGATATCGACTCCGAAACTTGGTCCGTCTCGACGGGGCATCCCAAAGCTCGCTGACGTATAGGTCCTCCCGCAGGGCGCCAAGTTTGGCGCGAGACGCAACGAGATTGAGGAGATCCACAGTGATTGCTGTCTATGTCAAGCCCGAGTCGTTGACTCTTGAGCAGTACAACAAGGCCCGCAAAGGTCTCGATGCTTCGGGAGCCAACCTGGACGGCCGTAAGCACCACTCGTGCTTTGGGGAAGACGGGCAGCTGATGGTGTTCGAGATCTGGGATTCCCAGGAGAGCTACGACGCGTTCGGGAAATTCTTGATGCCCGTTCTCCAAGAGGTCGGCATCGTGCCTTCGACGATGGACATCATGCAGGTGACGAATCTCGAGCAGTAGCGCCAATTCGGTCCAGGCTCACCTCGCGCGGGAATTCAAGGGAGGATCGAGCCGGCAGCCGCGGGAAGCCTCTCTCGAGTGATCCGGTCGCGACACTCAGCCGGAAGGTCGATCCAGGACATAGACATAACTCGGCCCGCGATCACTCGGGTCCGACGATTCGAGTTCGCCCGCCCAGACTCTTTGGAAACCTGAAGCCTCGAGGGCCTTCCACGAAGCAATGTTCTCCTGCTGAAGCGCGACCACGACTCGGTCCTCGGAGGGATAATTCCTCCACGAATCAAGGACGAACTCGGAGATCATCTGGCGCCCCAGGCCCTTGCCAACGAGGTTCGGTTCACCGATGAGATAGTCAATCCCGATCCCACCCTCCTCTCCGATGGCCGACGTCACGGCCTCACGCCAATGCGGGTCGTCATCGATCAGATACCTCTGGACGAAGCCGATCGGTCGACCGCGGAAGCGGACGACGAAGCCCTGCGTGCGATCGGACCCGTCGAGCATGGGTCGGTAGTTCTGCTCGACCGAAGCAGGGTCAGACGGCTCTCGCCACCACCGCTCCACATGCGGACGCGACAGCCAATCTCCCAGCATCGACAGGTCCGCCGCCTGGAGCGCCCCGAAGGCGAAGTCCACATCGTCGGATTGCGTCACGTGGCAACGTCCTTCCTCCGGACGATCTGGCTCAACCGGATACGAAGGAGACCGGCACGTCGTAACGCTCGCACCATTGGGCCACGTTGAGCGTGTGGAACTCCTCTTCGATGGCACTCGCCCGATCCCGAGCTTGTTTCAGGGTCTTGGCAACCTCGATGACCCGTGTGTCCCCACTGGCATTCCGGGCTACTACCGAAGGCCCTCGGCCGGAATAGTTCTCGAACTGGTTACTCGCGGACCCACGCGATCGCATCATATTTTGCAAATAGGTTCCCCAACTGATTTTCGCCTTTTCGACCTCGAATCGGAGGGTGCCGTCTGTCACCTCAGCATCTTGATCCATCAGCGCCACCTCGGCAATCGAGGTGCGATCGTCCGTCACGGTGCGACCGGTGTGCGATGCCGCCTGGCCTCGTCGTGAGGATCAGCTCCACCTCCCGGACGCCTCTGTCCGAGCTACCCGGACTCCCGCTTCGACTGGACGAACCGCTTCAGTGCCTGCAGGTAGTTGCGAGCTCCACCCATCTGGAATCCCCGGCCGACTGGTCCTGACAGCCGCACCAACAAGTCCGCGGGTCGCGAAAACGCGGTGATCTCGAACCGGACAGTCTCGTCGGCCTCGATCGACACCACGAAGGCCTCTTCGCCCTGCTCGGGGTGACCGGGAAGCGTTCCGTAGGCGAAACCCCAGCGATTCTGCCCATCGATGACGCTGACAATCCGACAGGGCGCGGCAAGGGCCAGGAGGGGCGTGCCGATGGTCACGATGACGGTCGCACCGGTTTGTATCTCCTGTGCATCGGAAAAGACCCGGACCCCGGCGATTCGATGCGCCTCCCAGTTCTGCAGGCCTGTCACGGCTCTCGCGAACACATCGGCACCGCTTCCGAGCTCCAGCTCGTAGCGGTCGTGGTGAAATCCGTCCGGGCGTCTGCCGACGAGGGTGGAGCCGAGGTCGGAGTATGTGGGTTGGGCCGTTCCAAATGCCTCGAGCAGCCGCTCCATGGCGGGAGCGTCGGAAGGACGAACGAACCTCATGCTCAGTTCTTCCTCGGTGGGGGAGGGCGCCGGTCACGCTTCAATAGAGTCATGGCGTGTGGCCCCGGGTCGATCACCGTCGTGCATTCTCTCTCGGAAGACCGGGAGAAATGCGGACCCGACTCACTGAGGCGGTTCTCGCGGGCAGGAAGACGGCGACCGGCGCGCTGCTTCAACAGGAGTATCTCCATGAAGACGAGGCCGTGGAGTCACCGGGTGAACGCCAGGTGTTGCTCGGTTCAGACGGCACGTGTGCAGCCAACGTCGAGGTCACACGAGTGGAGACATATCGGTTTTCGGACGTGCCCTGGGAGTTCGCCCGCGACGAAGGCGAAGGGTTCATTTCCATCGAGCATTGGCGAAGCGGGCATCGGAGTTACTACGAGCGGGAGGGCATCACCATTTCTGATGATGACGCGTTCGTGTGTGTCTGGTTTCGGGTCATCGCCCGGCCCGGAACGTCAGGCCTCGCCGACCGGAGCCGCCCGTCTGAGGCTGTCCAACGCACGCGTGGACGGCGAGATCTGACAGGGGAGTCGAGCTTGACGAATTGATCAAGACAACCCGGTCCCCACCCCTCGACCGTCAAGCGATACGACTCAGCGCCAGTCGAGCTCCGGCGCGATGTCGCACAACACCGAGTCGAGGACGTGGGCGCAGTAGTCGACACCAAGCTGATTGGGAATGGTCAGCAGCAGGGTATCGGCGGCGGCGATCGCCTCGTCCTGGGCGAGCTGCGCAATGAGCACCTCGGGCTCTCCCGCGTAGGTCTTTCCGAAGCGCGCCTTCCCGCCGTCGAGGAAGCCAACCTGATCCTGCGAGTTGCCTTCGCGGCCAAAGTACGTACGGTCCAGATCATTGACGATGGGAAAAATGCTGCGGCTGACCGAGACACGAGGCTCACGGGCGTGCCCGGCCTCGGCCCAGACTTTGCGAAATCGCTCGATCTGCTCGGCCTGCAGCCTATGGAACGGCACCCCGGTGTCCTCGCTGAGAAGGGTCGAGCTCATCAGGTTCATCCCTTGTTCGGCCGCCCACTCGGCGGTCTTCCGGGTCCCGGCGCCCCACCAGATCCGCTCGCGTAGACCTTCGGAGTGCGGCTCCACCCGGAGCAGCCCGGGCGGGTTGGGGAACATCGGCCGTGGATTCGGCTCGGCAAACCCCTCTCCATTGAGGATGTCGAGAAAGACCAGGGCGTGCTGGCGAGCCATGTCAGCCTGATCGACCCCTTCAGCCGGAACGTAGCCGAAGTAGCGGTAGCCCTCCATCACCTGCTCGGGCGATCCTCGGCTTATGCCGAGCTGCAAGCGCCCGCCCGAAATGAGGTCTGCAGAGCCTGCATCCTCGGCCATGTAGAGCGGATTCTCGTAGCGCATATCGATGACGGCGGTCCCGAGCTCGATCGTGCTGGTCTTGGCGCCTACGGCCGCGAGCAGCGGAAACGGCGAGGAGAGCTGGTGAGCGAAGTGGTGCACACGAAAGTACGCGCCGTCCGCGCCGAGCTCCTCGGCGGTGACTGCGAGATCGATGGACTGCAACAGCGCATCCGAGGCGGAGCGGGTCTGCGACTGTGGCGAGGGCGTCCAGTGCCCGAACGATAAGAATCCGATGCGTTTCACGGGTGGTGCAACGCTTTGCCGGCCGCCATTGTTCCTCCCCAGGGATGAATCAGGGGATCGTGAGCGTCCTTCGGCCAGGACGCCGTCCCGATGGGGCTTCACGAGAGCCCGCCGAGTCGAGCGTATGGGTGTCACTGGGTTCACATGGTTTCGGGGAGCTCCTGAATCGAGTGACCTTTCCGGCGGCGCCGGTCGGAGCCAAAGCACGTGTGGCGGCTCGGGCAGGTGCTAAAGACGGTCCCACCGAAACCAGTGGCGAGGAGGGTCAGTGGAGAAGCAAGACCCAGCCGGTTCCGCGGACACCTCGTACCGAAGCAACTATCGGGTCGTCAGGTGGTTCGGGGAGAGACACGACGCTCACCCCTCGGTTGGGCCCGCCATTTTCACGGTGGCAGCGCTCTACTTCGTCATTCAGGTCATCGTGGCGTGGGTCTTCTCCCCGAGCTACAGCGTGATCTCGAACTCGATCAGCGATTTGGGCGAATCCAGCTGTGGCGGCTACGGCTCTCCACCGATGTGTTCTCCTCGATGGTGGCTGATGGATTACGTCGGGTTCCTCCTGCTCGGCCTGGTCATGGTGATCGGCTCGGCGCTGCTGTACCACGAGTTCACCGAGAGAGCCCCTCGCGAGCGGCGAGCGGCGATGTTCGGATTCGGCTTGACGGCGTTGGGTGGGGTCGGGGCGATCCTCGTGGGATTCTTCCCCGAGAACCAGAATCGGACTCTGCATGTCATCGGGGCGTTTCTTGCCATCGCGATTGGAAACGTGGCGATCCTGGTGCTGGGTACCGTGCTCACCCTGCCGGAGTCGATGCGGCGCTCCATGCTGATGTTCAGCAGTCTGGCGTTGGCGGCACTGTTGTGTTTCGCTTCGCACCGGTACTTCGGTATCGGCCCTGGAGCGATGGAGCGGATCGCTGCATACCCGGTGACGATTTGGTTGATCGCGTTCGGTCTCTATATCTGGCGGTTCAATCCGAAGAGGTCCAACAGATACACCTGAGACGGGGCGCGGCTGATCGGTGGAGTCCTCTCAGCATCGAGGTCGAGGGACTTCCGTCAGTCCGTGTCGGTGGCGACGAAGAGCGCTGTGAACATCTCCGTCATCTCGGGCAGCTGATAGTGAGCCTGAAGGCCGCTCGGGTTGGGCAGCAGCCAAAGCAGGGCACCCCCGAGGCGTTCGGGCTGGCGACCGATGACGGCTTCGGGTCTCCGAAAGGCCGTCCGGTACGCCTGTAGGCCGAGCACGGCGACGCAGCGGGGCCGGAGCATCTCCACCTTGGCCTCCAGCTGAGTTGCGCCTTCACGCAGTTCGGCGACACTGAGTTCGCTGGCGGCGGCGGTCACCCGCCCCACCAGGTTCGTGATCCCAACGCCGAGCCCGGGCAATATGTGCTGCTGGGCGGGTAAGAGGACGGATGCAGTGAATCCACCGGCACAGAGCAGCTTCCAGAATCTGTTCCCGCGACGGGCGAAGTGCAGACCGAGCTCGCCCGACAGCGTCCCGGGATTGATTCCGCAGAAGAGCACACGCAGATCCGGTCCGACCAGATCGGCGAGAGGCTGCTCCATGGGGTGAGAACCTACGCGGTCAGCCGAGGCTCCTCAGCGTGCCCATCGGGCGCAGGGCGTCGTCCCCTGGACACAGGCGCGAGGAACCCATCTAGTCGTCGCTCACCGCGACCTCACGAGGTGCGGCGTGGCTGAGCGTCCAATCCAGCGCATCGCAGATCGACTGGTAGCCGACCGGGTCAAAGGCATGACCCATCCCGGGGACGACGACGGCATGGGCATCGGGCAATTCCGTGTTCGACACGCCGAGGGACAGGTGGAATGGGATGAGGTGATCGTTTCGTCCGTGGACCATGGCCAGGGGAACGGTGCCGGCCACTCTCTTCGCCACGGAGCGTGGCGGTTCAGTTGGATTCCATTCCGGATAGATCCGCACGTGCGTATGGCGCTCGGCGAACAAGCGACCCAGTCTGGTGCGGGCGAGAACGACGGTGATGAGCGCACGAATTCGAAACGGTATCCGCCAATCGGCCGGACTCGAGACCACGACAACTCCGGCCAACTCCGGGTCTGTCGCTGCGTAGGCCATGGCGGCGACCGCACCCATGGAAGCACCGACGAGGGCGACGCGGGTGTGGCTGCCGCGTGCGTAGGCGACGGCGGCGGCAACGTCATGTCGCTCCAAGTCACCCAGGGTGCAGAGCCCGTCGGACTGACCATGTCCCCGAGCATCGTACGAAAGAACGTCGAGTGATCGAGCCCGGATGCATTCAGCCAGCCCGACGACGTGCGGATGGTCTTTTGTCGAGGACAACCCGTGCACGAGGATGACCATGGCCCGAGGTTCGCCGCTGGACGACCAGGTGCGGGTTGCGAGCTCCACACCGTCGCTCGTCAGCAGTCGCGAGCCCCTGGCGGGCATTTCGGGCATGTCGCTCCCTTGGGTCGGCCAAAGAGGCGTCGAGCCTGCACGCGGTTGCGACGTGACCAACCGACCTACCCAAACGGGGCGTCTCCCGTCATCACCTTAGGGGTGATCTTGTTGCAGTCGAATCAGGGCCACCGATTCGAGGATCTCTTCACCGGGTCGGAGTTCCTTGGCGTGCCCGAATGACGGGCACGGCCGACCTCATGGTCGAGCTGGGATTCATTGGAGCTCGCGCAAGGCGTTGGCCAGCGGTTCGAGAACTCGGGGATCAAGCGGCGGACGCAGGTAGACGATGCCCAGCTGGGCACCGACCTCGGCGAGCGCATTGGCCTGTTCTGCGGTGGCCTGTGGGTCCCCCGTGAAGATCACATGGCTCGACAGGAGGATCTCGCTGGGATCGCGGCCGAGGTCCTCGCAGTGTTGCGCAAGGACCTCGCGCTTGTGGGCGAAGTCCTCCGGCGTGCCGCCCACGAAGTTCCAGTGCTGTGCGAAGCGAGCTGCCGTGCGGAGCGTCCTTCTCTCACCGCTGCCGCCGACGCAGAGCGGAGGGTGCGGGCGCTGCACCGCCTTGGGCTCGTTGCGGGCGTCGCGGACCTGGTAGTAGCGGCCGTTGAAGGTGGTCGTCTCCTGCGTGAGCAGTCCGACGATCACTTCACACGCCTCCTCGAAGCGGTCGCTGCGCTGGGCGGGCGTTCCAAGTTCTATCCCGTAGGCACCCGACTCCTCCTCGTTCCACCCCGCCCCGATTCCGAGTTCGAGGCGCCCCCCTGAGACGATGTCGAGGGTGCACGCCATGTTGGCGAGGATCGCCGGGTTTCGATAGTGGACGCCGGTCACCAGAGTCCCCATGCGGAGGCGGCTCGTGGCCTGGGCGAGTGCCGTCAGCGTGACCCAGCCCTCCATGCACGGACCGGTGCTGTCGGAGAAGATCGGATAGAAGTGGTCGAAGGTCCAGCCCGACTCGAACAGCTCGATGTCGTCGGCCGCCTTCCAGACGGCGAGCATGTCGGCCCAGGTCGTGTCCTGCGGCGAGGTCTTGAAAGCGAAGCGCATGCGCCCACGCTATGTCCGGCCGCCCGGCGTCTGCACGGAGGTCCCGCCACGGCGACGAGAGGCGGGTGTCGGACGCGGTTGTCCCAAGCCCTGCGTCAAGGATTGGGTCCGATTGCTGTCTACGATGCCGACGGTGCGCGACGTGACTGGCCATCAGCAGCTCGAGACCATCGGCGTTCTTCACGAGCTCTTCACGCGGGAGCGGATCGACTATTGGTTGTTCGGGGGGTGGGCCGTGGACTTTCATGCGGGACGTGCAACGCGCCCGCACGCGGACATTGACATTGCGATCTGGCGGAGTGACTTCGCCCGCGTCGGCGACGTGCTGGCCCAGCTCGGCTGGAGTCGCGTCCGTCAGCCGGGAGAGGACGGGTACACGCAGTTTCGGAAGGGTTCGGTCGATATTGACGTCGCCTTCCTCGCCCGCGATGAGGAGGGACTGGTCTTTACGCCCTTGGACGACGGAAGGGGTGAATGGCCGCTCGGGACTTTCGGCGACGAGGAAGAGGAGTTGCTCGGTGTTCGAGCGCGAGTGGTCGGTCTGGCTTCGTTGATCGAGGACAAATCAGAAGTCCGCTCCGATCCGTCCACCACGGCGAAGGATCAAGCGGACAGAGCGGTGCTCGACGACGTCAAGAAGGACGACTGATCCGGAGAATCCGAACAGCTCCTTCCAGCGGCTCGGGTCAACCCGAGTACTGGGCCTCGTAGGCGCCGGCCAGCTCGTCGAGGGCCTTCTTGCCGTCGCCCCTGAACGAGGAGCCATGCATCAAGGCCAAGGTCTGTGGCCCGAGGTCTCCGAGTGTCTTCATGACCGACGTGGCGTCGGGCGCCAGTGAGCTGTAGCGAAAGAGACCTTCGGCATCCATGGCCGGGCCGACAATGTCGTCCTCTGTCAGCGCTGGGCCATCACCAAGATGCGTGAAGAGGTCCCCGCACAGGAGCGTCTTGGTTGTCTCCTCGAAGAGGACCCTCGCCTCCCATCCGTGAGGAACGTGCGGCGTATCGAGGTGGCGGAGCCGTGTGTTGCCGATCTCGAGAACTTCACCGTCCGCCATGGCCCTTGGTGGCCGATCAGCCATCTCGGCGATGGAGACCATGCAGCCCAAGGCCCCGTGGGCGACCTGCGCATTCGGCGCCACCGCAAGGAACTCGTTCATCGCGCCGCACTCGTCGGATTCCACGTGGCCGAACGTGATCCAGCGGAGAGTGTGGACCGGCAGGATTCGCTCGATTGCCTCGCAGATGGAGGGAAACATCGAACGGTGTCCGGTATGGAAGAGCAGCGGCTCCTCGTCGTCGACCAGGAACTGGTTGAAGGTGAACCCCGTGGGACCGATCTCGGAGACCAGGGTCGAGAGCCGATAGATACTGGGGGCGATCTCATCCACTCTGGTGGGCATCGACGACTCCTTGCTCGGTGGCTGGTCAACAAGGAGGGCGCAACGTCGGCTTCGAACCGTTGATCAACGCCTTATCAATCAGGGTGCGCCCGAACGTAGCACCGCCCCGCGGGCCAATTTCTGGGCACGGTGGTCCCGGAGCCTCGACAGCGGGTCACGGCTTTGACGAGACCTTGGGCAACGAGCTCGAGGAAAACGGGTCGCCCAGTGGTAATTTGGTTCGAGTTCGGTCGCACCCTCGGACGAGGGAGGAACCTCGTGAGTCGGCATCGCCTGTCACCGGTCGTCATCGTGGTCACGTTGGTCGTCGGCTCCGTGCTTCTGGGTGACCCGGGAGGTGCGTCGGCTCAGTCCGGCAACAGTGAATTCACCCTGACCGCGGTCGTCTGTACGGCCAAGACGAAATGTCTCGCCGTCGGCGACTATGCCGATTCGACGGGTGCGAGCCGACCCTTGAGCGAGCTGTGGAACGGGATCCGCTGGCAGCCCCTCACCATCCGTGGTCCTCGCTATAGCGGCCTGAACGCCGTGTCCTGCCCGACGGTGTCGAACTGTGTCGCGGTGGGCTTCTCCCGGTACGGAACGCTCATCGAGACGTGGAACGGCACGAGGTGGACCAAGGCGGTCGATCCCGGGCCTGCCGGTTCCCTCAGTACGAATCTCTCGGGGATCTCGTGCGCAGCCGTGAACACCTGTGAGGCGGTCGGCTCCTACCTCAACGCGGCGAGCACCTCGTTGACCCTGACCGAGTCATGGGACGGCAACACGTGGGACACGGTTCCGAGTCCCAACCCATCTGGTGCCGCCGGGAGTGAGCTGGCTGGCGTGTCGTGCGCTGACCCGTACTCGTGTGAGGCCGCTGGTCAGTCGTTCGACACCAGCGGCGACAGCGTCACCTTGACCGAGAGCTGGGACGGAAGCGCCTGGAGCCTCCTTCCCAGCCCGAACTCCGCCAGTGGTTCCGAGGACGTGCTCAACGCGGTCTCCTGCGTGAGCGGGTCACAGTGCACCGCCGTCGGCCAGTATGCGGCGCTGAACGAGGCGACGCCCCCGCTGATAGAGACATGGGATGGGATGAAGTGGAGCCTGGTGGCCGGCGTCACCGGGGACGGCGAGTTGGACGGCGTGGACTGCACCGCCGTCGCGACCTGCATGGCCGTCGGGTCGTACGCCGAGCACGAGGTCGACGGTGGTTGGAGTCCGGCCACCATCGCCAAGCCCGCCGGGACCTATGGCCCCATCTTGGCCGGGGTGTCATGCGTGTCGGCCTCCCACTGCATGGCCGTTGGCTACGCGACCGGCAAGGGGAGCGACACCACGGACAATCTCTCCGAGAGCTGGAATGGCGCTTCGTGGGTGTTGCTGCCGACCCCGAATCAGTAGCTGGCCCCGCGCGTGCGCATCACCGCGCGATGGCCGAAACTCCTGCGCTCACGGCGCCAACGCGACGCCAGGCGGGGACGCCGGTCCGGAGGAAGAGAACACGCGCCGCACCTGAGCCACTCTGCTCGGAGCGTCTCAGGGCACGCGCCTCACTGGTAGGCGGTGATCGCCAGCTCGTGGGTGAAGTGCTGGAACGGCGCGCCCGGGCGGTACTCGCCGGGAATGTCGTCGACGCTTTCGTAGACCGCGACGTCGAAGATGTTGGAGGACCGGATGTCCTCTTCGATGGCCACCCCGCATAGCCGGAGCTCGGTGGCCGTATCGAAGCAATTGACCAGCAAGACGACCTCGTCGCGCAGTTCCTCGTAGCGCTGGCGCGAAATACGGCCGAGCAACGTGTACTGGCAACCGTTGGGCGAGACGCCGATCTGACGGCCGATCATGGCGTGGTGCCGCCCGTCGTCGATGCAGTAGAGGGTGTAGTCGTCGGCCTCGAGGCACTCGCGGATCCGCTCGTGCCGCTCGTGGGCCGGCAGGAGGTGCCACTGAATGTGGCGCCGCTCCTTCATGGCCCACAGCGCGCCGGGAGGAATGGTGTGCTCGGGCTCGTCCTCTTCGAGGGGGGTCGACACGTCGTGCCCGACCAGGGGCTCTTGGGCGACGGCGAATGTGGGGTCGATGATGATGTCGCCGGGCTTGGGGTGGGCGGCCGAGGCGGGCACTGCCTCTCCCCATTCGTGGACCTTCTCACCCTGCTCCCCGTCGTCCTGACCCGTCATCGATGCGCTCCCGTCGTTGCCGTGCGTCGCCCGGCTCAGTCCAGGACCCTACCCGGCAGTCGCTGCGGTCGGGGAGCGGCGGCCCCCGGGTGAGCCGCCCGTCGGCCCGGTGCGGATCGACGTGACGCGGTCGGGCGGAGATCCGTGCTCGTCGCCGCTCTCGGCGGAAGGCGGATCGTGGGTCCGGTCACTAGTGGGTCAGCTGGAAGACCTGAAGCTCGAGACCCTTCTTGCACTTCGCGCTGAACATCTCTCCGCCCTGGCTCGCCGCTTCCGCCTGGAGGCACCGGGTGCCCGACACCGACTTGATCTGTCCCTTTGGGCTGTAGGTGAAGTGCTCCGCGGGGCCGAAGGTGCACGGTGTCACGGACACCGGTGCATGCACGGTGGTCGAGAAACTGAGGCAGTTTCCTGCCGTCCCTCCGATGATCACCACGGAGCCGTCGGCGGCGTGGGCGAAGGTCCAGTGCTGGTTGTCTCGAACCGCGGATTGGGACATCTCGGCCTCCGAAGCGGGGTTGCCCGGAGCCGGCGTGTCCTCCACGCAGAAGTTGGGATCGACCACCGAATGCATCGTGAAGTTGACCCCGTTGGGCTGGAGCCGAGGTTGCACCTGCGTGGTCGACGCGACGGCCGCGGTCGCCTCCGTGAGCCAAGCGGTCGCGCCCCCGGCGAGGACGAGGCTCGAGCCAACGACCCCTACGGCCAATCGACGGAACAGTGACATCGTGTGTCCTCCCGGGACTGCAGGGGCGAAGCCGCCCACCCACACGGTGGCCGGGGTCGCGGACCAGGTCAAGTGGGAGCCGGTGACGGCGCGTGTGCCGCCAAGGCGGTCGAGCCATCTGTCGACCCCACGGAATTGCCGTTACGGTCATGCCCTTCAGGGTCGAGTCCTATGGAAGGAGCGCGATGGAGCCGATCCCGGCGCTTGAGGTCAGCGGGGTGCAGTTCGACGACACCGTCGATGTCGCCGTGGTCGGGCTGGGCGTCGCCGGGTCCTGTGCGGCCATCGCCGCCCGCCAGGCCGGAGCGGACGTCCTGGCGGTCGAACGCGCTCCCGCGCCCGGTGGGACCTCGGCCCACTCCGGCGGCCTGATCTATCTCGGCGGCGGCACGGCGCTCCAGATCGCCTGCGGCTTCGAGGACTCGGTCGACAACATGGCGGCCTTCCTGCGCGCCGCCCTCGGGCCCGGCGTCGACGACGATCGTCTCAGTGCGTACTGCGAGGGTTCGCCCGAGCACTTCGATTGGCTGGTCTCGGTCGGCGTGCCGTTCCGGGCGGCCTTCTGCGACGAGCCGAACCGGGAGTCGGCCGACGACTCGGGACTCGTCTTCAGTGGTGGCGAGGACACCTACCCCTTCGACGAGGTCGCCGCTCCCGTGCCCCGCGGGCACAAGCCACAGTGGATCGACGCCGCGGGTGGGTTCCTCATGGAACGCCTCGGCGCCGCGGTGTCGGGAGGGGGCACCCGGGTGGTGACCGACGCCCAGGCGCTGGCGCTCATCGTCGACGGCAACGACGTGGTCGGAGTCCAGGTGCAGTCCGATGGCGGTGCCCTCGCCGTCTGGGCGCGAGGAGGGGTCGTCTTGGCGACCGGTGGCTTCATCCACAACGACGCCATGGTGGCCGAGTACTGCCCGCTGGCCCATGTCCCCGACGCGGTGTGGCGCATCGGCACCCCGAACGATGACGGCAGGGGGATCCGTTTGGGCGCGGGTGTCGGCGCGGCGACCGCTCGCCTCGGTGTCTTCGAGTGCGCGTTGCCCCTGGCGCCGCCCCATCGCCTCGCCCGGGGCATTCTCGTCGACCGGGAAGGCAAGCGATTCATCAACGAGGACACCTACACCGGCCGCATCGGGCTCCATGCCCTCAGTGAGCACGATGGATGCATCTACATGATCACGGACGACGTGATCCACGAACAGAACCTGCTCGGGCTTCGTGTCACCGCGGCCGCGGCCACCCCCGAGGAGCTTGCGGCTGACATCGGCGTGTCGCCCGAAGGTCTGGCGCGCACGGTCCGGGAGTACAACGAGGCCGCAGCCCACGGGGCCGACCCGGCCTTTCACAAGCGTGCCCCCTACCTGCAGCCCATCGGTGTGCCGCCGGCCACGGGGATCGGCGCGATCGACCTGCGGGTCGACCACGGCGCCATCTACGCCACCTTCACGCTGGGTGGTCTGCGCACCGATCGCGACGGTGCCGCGCTCGACGACGCCGGTCGACCGATCTCGGGCCTCTACGCGGCGGGGAGGACCGCCGCCAGCCTGGCCGCGCATCACTACGCCAGTGGGATCAGTCTGGGCGACGGGTCCTTCTTCGGCCGGCGTGCCGGTCGCCATGCCGCAGAGCGAGCCAAGCAGCACACGTCGTCGCGCGAGCGCAATTAGTCAGGCCTCGTACCGCAATCTCCTGCGTGCGGCATAGCGTTGGAACGGGCCGCCGCGTCGGCCCCCACGGGGGTGGAGACCCGTGTGGGGGCTCAGTCGAACGTCAGCTCCAGCACGCCCGCCAACTCCCGGAGCGCCGCGCCAGGGTCCGTGACCTTGATGGTGTGCATCCCGAGCGCCCGAGCAGGCTTCAGGTTGACTCCGAGATCGTCGAGGAAGACGCATTCTTCGGGCTTCACGTCGAGGGCGGCGCAGGCCAGTTCGTAGAAGCGGGGGTCGGGTTTGCGCACGCCGAGCGTCCGGGACTCGAGCACGGCGTCGAAGAGTGCGTACACGGCGGCGACCGCGTCGGAGACCTCGGCCTCGACCGAGACGAAGTTGTTCGTCAAGCAGGCCGTCTTGTACGCGGACCGACAGGTCCGGATGGCCGCCACCATCTCGGGGCGGATCTGGCCGGCCAGGCGTTCGAGCACGGCTCGGCCGTCCAACTCGTGCCCGAGCGCCCGGGCCTCGTCCGACCACTGCCGCGCGAACGTGTCCAGGTCGACCTCGCTGCGCTCCAGGCGGGCCCAGGCGTTGTCATCCGGATTCGTTGCATTCACGGTGCGAATAAAGTCCGGCGGCAGCCCCCGCTCTTCTTCGAGTAGGGCGAAGGCGTCGAACGGGCTCGACGAAATGACCCCGCCGAAATCGAACATCACCGCTCGTAGTGCCACGCACGCTCCCTGTCGAGACCCGCGGCAAGTTTCGCAGGCGTGCACCATCTCCGTATCCAGCGGGGCGACCCGGTACGGTTCGAGCGGCCGCAGCATCGAGCCGGCCGGTGGGGGTGTCGCGCACGACCTCCGCCCTGACAGGGAGGTGGCGCGTGGCTCGCTTCGTCACAAGGTCGGTCGGCGTCCTCGCCGGGGCCATGGTCGGTCTCCTCGCCGGACCCTCCTTCGCGGCGAGCGGTGCCGGGGACGTCACCGTCGGTGCGCGCGCACCGGCACAGGCGTCTGGCGTCGCGCCGGCGTTGTTGACCGTCGGCACCTACAAGGTTTTCGTGAACGGCGGCGCTGCAGGCACGATCTCGTTCGCGTCGAACTTCACGTATTCGAGCGAGATCAGCGGCAACGACGCGGGCCGTTGGATCGACGCGGGCAAGAGCATCACCCTCGACGTCACGGCCGGCAAGGACTCCCAGAAGGGGTGTGTCTTCGTCGGGAACCTGACCAGCAAGACGACGATCGACAGCGCCGCCAGTCCGGGGAGGTATTCGTGCCCGGGTTCGGTGAACGGGACCTGGTACGTCAAGGGCTCTGGCGCGGCCGGCGACCCGGCGCCAACCGGCGCCTCGGCCGCCTCGGGACTGGCGTCGTCGTCGAGCAGCTTCGCGACCGGCAAGTACGTCTTCTGGGCCAACGACACGAATTTCGGCACGCTCACCTACGCCGGCGGGCACACCTTCAGTGGCCTGGCCGAAGACGACACCGGGTCGTGGGCGGTCTCCGGTGCCGCCTTCGCCATGGTGGTCACCGCGGGGGACGCGTCCGACCTCGGGTGTCTCTTCGTGGGCACGCTCACCTCGACGGGCGTGAACAGCTCGGCCGGTCCTGCCCCGTACACCGGTTGCGAGGGTGATGACGTCGTCGACGGCACGTGGTGGGCCAAGGCGAAGAGGTAGCGGCCCGTCAGCGTGCGGGCGCCTGCCCGACCGCTCTGCGCTGCTCGACCATTTTGGTCAGGCGCGCGGCAATCGGCGTCGTGATCAGGAACAGGACCCAGACGTACTTGGCGTCCCCGGGGGCGGTCCAGGCCAAGATGATGGAGATCCCGATGATGCCGAGCACCATGGCCACCCGTAAGCGCGAAGCCAGCTCGTCGTGCCGCGACCGGTGCTGCTCCTCCACGAGCTGGTGGCGCGCCGCGTAGAGGACGATCCACTGGCTGGCCAGGCTGATCAGGGCCAGGTTCAGCGCGAAGAGGGTGATGGCCACGGGGTTGCTCCCGAAGCGCCCGATCAGATCCGAGGTGAAGGGCATCAGGGTCAGCGCCAGCAGGAAGCCGAAGTTGCGCCAGGCCAAACCCTCGCTGTGGCCCTTCATGTTCCGCATCGCCCGGTGGTGCACCAGCCAGAACTGGGCGATGATCAGGAACGACACCAGGTAGCTCGTGAGCTCCGAGCCGTCGATGTTGAGTGCGTGCCAGAGCTCACTGGCCGAACTCGTGTTCGACACCACCGTGGTCGCCGGGACTTGGAGCTGCAGGACGAGCAGGGTCAGCGCAATGGCGACGACGCCGTCGGTCAACGCGAGGAGCCGGTCGATGCCCGGGATGTTGGTGTCTTCGGGCTCGGCCACCGCGCAGAGCATGGCAGATGCCCCCCGCGCGAACGGGGAATTCCCGCCCGCCCGGTGCTGCTCCGGGTCCCCCCAGGACAGCAGAGGCCGTGCCACCATGATCAGCTGAGGAGGGAGGGACATGGTGCGCACACGCAGGGTGATCTCGTGACGACCTCGGGCCAGTCGCCCAGCCCCACCCGGATGCGCGCGGCCTATCCGGCTCGCCCGAAGATGAGCCGTTACCTGCTGGCGGTCGGCCTCGTCGTCGTGTTGTCCGGCCTGCTGTTCGGGTACGACCAGGGCGTCATCTCCGGAGCGCTCGACGGGATCGACAAGACCTTCCACCCGAGCACGGTCGTCACCGAGATCATCACCAGCTGGGTGACCTTGGGCGCCATGGCGGGCGCGCTCCTCGCCGGCGTGCTGAGCGAGCGCCTCGGCCGGCGGGTCACCATCCTTCTGGCCGCGCTGATCTTCGTCGTGGGCGCATTGCT
Organism: uncultured Acidimicrobiaceae bacterium; assembly: GCA_963726545.1. Classification (GTDB taxonomy): domain Bacteria; phylum Actinomycetota; class Acidimicrobiia; order Acidimicrobiales; family RAAP-2; genus Bog-473. Next base: position 223,500 of record CAVSCV010000017.1, read on the forward strand.
CGAGGCCTTGGCCCCCGACACCGGCGTCCTCGTCGTCGGCCGCCTCGTCCTCGGGGCCGGCGTGGGCATCGCCTCGGTGGCCGCCCCGCTCTACAGCGCGGAGAACGCGCCGGCCCGGGTCCGGGGCCGCTTCGTCTCGCTGTACCAGATGGCCATCACGATCGGGATCTTCCTGGCCTACTTCGCCGACTACCTGTTGCTCAGCGCGGGCAAGGACGCCTGGCGCGTGATGCTCGGCATCTCGGCCATCCCCGCCGTGCTGCTGCTCGTGGCCATGTGGCCGCTGGGCGACTCGGCGCGCTGGTACCTCAGGGTCGGCCGCAGGGCGGAGGCCGAGTCGGTCATCCGCAAGGTCGACCCGGCGGCCGACGTCGAGGCCGAGGTGGCCGCCATCCAGGTCGCCATCACGACCGACGCCCAGGCCTCCTGGGGCCAGGTCTTCGCCAAGGAGTGGCGTCGCCCGCTCGTCGTGGCGTCGGTGCTGGCCGTGCTCCAGCAGCTCACGGGCATCAACGCCATCATCTACTACGCCGACACGATCTTCGCCGCCGCCGGCTTCAACAACCCCACCAGCCAGAGCCTGGCCACGCTCTGGGCCGTCGGGGGCGTGAACGTGGTGGCCACGCTCATCGCGGTGTTCTGGGTCGACCGCTTCGGCCGCAAGCCGCTGTTGCTGATCGGGACGTCGGGCATGCTGCTCGGTCTGCTGACCGTGGCCGGTGCCTTCTTCGAGCTGCACGCGGTCACCGCGTCCGAGGCGGCGCACCAGAACGCGTCCCAGGCCGCCACGCTGGCTCTGGTCGGCCTGGTGGTCTTCATCGCCTCCTTCGCCTTCTCGCTCGGGCCGGTGGTCTGGACGGTCATCAACGAGGTCTTCCCGGCCCACCTGCGCGGGCGCGGCGTGGCCGTGGCCACCGCCATCAATTGGTTCGCCGCCTGGGTGGTGGCCCAGTCCTTCCTCTCGTTGGTCAACGCCATCACGACCGAGGGGACGTTCTTGGTCTTCGCCGGCTTCTGCATCGTGACCTTCGTGTACGTGCGCTGGTTCGTGCCCGAGACCAAGGGCAAGACGCTCGAAGAGGTGCAGGCGATGTGGCAGGACCCCGACGAGCTCCACCGGGCCATCTCCACCTGGGACTGACCCGTCGCCTCGGGTGGTTCAGATGAAGTCGGATCCACCGTCCACGTTCACCGAGGCGCCGGTCACGTAGCCGTTGCGTCGCGACACCAGGTACGCCGTGATCGTGGCCACCTCGTCGGGGAGCCCGGCCCGGCCCAGGTCGGCCGGCTGGTGGAAGTGCTCGTCGATCCAGCCCATGACGTCGTGCGGGTCGGTCGGGTCCTTGTCCTCGGCCGCGAAGATGTCCCGCAGGTTCTCGGTGAAGCTCGCCGTGACGATGGTGCCCGGACAGATGGTGTTGACCAGGATGCCCTCGGGGGCCAGCGACTTGGCCAGGTTCTTCGAGACGCTCGACACGGCCGACTTGGCCGCCGTGTAGGCGACGATCAGCGGGCTCTGGCGCTGCACCGAGTGTGCCGAGAAGATGGCGATCCGGCCCCATTCGGCGGCCCGGATGGCGGGCAACGCCGCCCGGACGCTGCGCACGCAGGCCATGGTGCCGAGGGCGAACGCCTCGTCCCATCCGGCGTCGTCGAGCTGCTCGAAGCGACCGGCACCGGGCCCGATGGTGTGGACGAGGATGTTGAGCGCGGGCCAGCGCCGCCGCACCTCGGCGAAACCATCCTCTATGGACGAGGCGTCGGTCATGTCCACCGAGACGCCGAAGGCCTCGGGTGCGCCGGCGGCCAGCAGGGCCTCCACCGTCTCGTCGAGGGCTTCGCGGCCCCGGGCCATGACGGCGACCCGGGCCCCGTCGCCCGCCAGCACCTGGGCCACGGCCCGGCCCATGCCCTTGCTCCCACCGGTCACGACCGCGGTCGCGTCAGCCAGTCCGAGATCCACGCTGGTCAGCCTCCTCGTTGTGTCGGGGTCAGGTCCTCAGGCGCCGGCATCGTAGGTCGCCAGGTAGCGGGCGAAGCGTTCTCGCACCTGTGGCGCGTCGAGGCCGAAGTCGGACAGTTCGTAGGTGTGGCGGCCGTGGGCGCCCGGCTCGTGCCCACTGGCCCAGCCGCGCACGGCCCGCTCGGTCGCCTCGGTGAACTCCAGCCCGATCTGCTCGTAGGCCGGGGCCATCGCCGCGATCGGGTCGCGCTGCAGATCGGCGAAGGCCACGTCGGCGAAACGGTCGTCACCGACGCGGGCGCGGAAGTCCATGGCCCGCGACACGCCCTCGGCCCAGCGCCCCAGCTGCTCGGCCCCCAGCTCCACTGCGTCGTCGCGATCGCTGCTCCAGCCCCGGATGTAGTGGATGAGGCTGCAGACCGACCCGAGCACCGCCGCGGGGTCGCGATGACTCCATAGGAACTTGGCGTCGGGGTAGGACTCGAGCAGCGCGTCGAGGGCGAACATGTGCACCGGCGTCTTCAGGTGCCACAGGCGGGGCGGGCAGTGCCACTGCAGGAGGCGCAGGACGCGGCGGTGGTACTCGTAGGTGATCCGCATGTCGCACTCGGTGACCCAGTCCATGTAGGCGGGGACCCGCGCCATGCCGTCGAAGTGGACGGTGCGGAAGGTCATGCCCATCAGGTCCTGGCACTCGGTCGGCGTCGTCGCCTCCTCGTGGTGCATGCTCGCCATCTGCGGGTACATCTCGTGCATCATGGCCAGGCCGGCCTCGGTCTCGGCGATACGGGGGTCACTGTGCTGGGTGGCCGCCTCCGGGGGCGGGCAGGGTGCGCTCGACTCCCAGAGCCGCAGGGAGCGGAACTGGGGATCCGCCGCCACCAGCTGGCTCAGCGCGGTCGTGCCGGTGCGGGGCAGTCCGATGACGAAGACCGGGCCCTCGACCTGCTCGCGCTCGATCTCGGGGTGCGCCCGGTACGTGTCCTCGACGCGCAGGCGCGACGAGAGCAGCATGCCCAGGCGCGCCCGCTGGACCATCTCGCCCACCTCGGTCAGGTCACTGTCCTCGGTCATGGAGGCGATCAGCCGCTCGAGGCCTTCGCGGTGCAGGCCGTCGCCGAAGTCGTCCAGGCCCGTCTGTTGCCGGGCCTCGTCCTCGAGCTCGTCGGGTCGCAGGGTCACCGGGTGAACCGCTTGCTCACGGCCAGGCGCCGCGCCGCCAGGGCGCTCCGGCGCTCCTCTGGCCCGACCCGACGCGTCTCGGGGGGGAGCGCCGCCACGGCGTCGGCCAGCGGGAGGACTCGGGTCGTGGGCACGGGCGCGGTGGACGTGCGCACGCAGCGCAGGATCATCGGCCCCGTGCTGTGGCCGGCCGTGTCCAACCAGTTGGCCACGCCGGGGTCCTCGTGGGCCACCACGACCCGGACGATCCCGTCGTCGTCCACATCGGCTTGGAAGCCGTTCAGGCTGCTCTGGTGCGCGGCGTAGTCGATGGTCTCCCACCACGGGTTCCCGAGCGAGTAGCTCCAGTAGAGGCCCTCGGGCGGGGGCACCTCGAGCAGCAGGGCTTCGCCGGGGGCGAGCTGCCACGACCCGATGACGGGGCGGTTCTCCGCCGCCGCGCCCATGGCCGTCCCGTCGAGCGGCGGCAGGAACGAGTTCGGGGTCTCGGGGTTGGAGAACCCGAGGAAGAACTCGAGGTTGCCCACAATGAAGTCGCCGAGCGCCACCATCTGGCGGGCCACCACGGCGCGGGGGTCCTGGGCCGGCCTCGCCGCCCGGTCCGCCGCCCCGCCGATGCGTTCGATCGAGAGGGAGGAGGCGACCTCGGTGTCCCAGTCGTAGAAGAAGTGGCGGATGACCAGGTTCGAGGCGTCCTCGGCCAGCGGGAGCCAGTTCCCCTCGTGCTCCTGCGCGGAGAGGACCAGCTCCACCTCGCCGTTCGGTCCGAGTTCGAGTTCGTCGAGGAGCACATTGGCCGAGGAGGCCATGCCGGCCATGGCCTGGAGGCCGACGTAGCGCCCCGTGCCCCGGTTGCCCCAGAGCCGGTAGGACTCTCCGGGCCGCAGGGACGCCCCGGTATAGATGCAGTCGGGGCAGTCCATGCCCCACTTGTAGACGTTGTCCACGCCCGAGACCTTGAGGGCGACCACCGAATCGGGGTCTGCCCGCAGGCCGGCGTCGAGGCCCAGACCGAGCAGCACGAGGAGATGGCGGAAGCCCGAGGCGACGTCCACCGTGTTCTCGGCGTTGCCCTCGGCCACCACCAGCTCGGCCGACCGGCGCAGCGCGTCGAAGAGGTGCGACATGGCCCGCCCCGAGACGAGATCGTCCGCCGTGGCGTCGCCGGCCACCGCGGCCTCGCCGACGGAGAACGGCATCCACGACGGGTTCTGGAACGACGTGCTCACCCGCGCCTCCATCCGTTGACCCTGCAGCGCTCCAAGTTCACGTTCCACCCCCGGCTCGACTCGGCCGGCTCATGGTGACCCGCCGCCGGAGGAACCGTCAACCGAACGAGGTCGACGCCACGGCGCCACCGGCGGCGTCGGGTCACTGACAGGGTCGGGCCTCGGCGCGTAGCGTGGGCGCCCGGGAGGTCGCGGGTGCCGACGGGAGGATGGCGAGGGCGGGCATGGGTGTAGAGGCGGCCATCCCGACGCTGGTCCTCATCGGCGTCGCCGCCGTCCTGGCCCCGCTCATCGCGGAGCTCCTCCGGCGTGTCGTCCCCGTCCCCGAAGTCGTCATTCAGATCGGGCTCGGCATCATCCTCGGCCCCTTCGTGCTGGGGCTGGCCCACCCGAGCTCCGTGGTGACCGCCTTCTCGGACTTCGGCCTGACCTACCTCATGTTCCTGGCCGGGACCGAGGTCGACCTGAATACCATGCGCCACGGTCATCTGGGTCGCGCCGGGAGTGCGTGGTTGGCCTCGCTCGTCCTCGCGCTGGGCGTCGGGGCGATTCTGGCCTCCACCCACCTGGTGCTCGACACGGTGGTGGTCGGCATGTGCCTCACCACGACGGCGCTCGGCACCCTGCTCCCCATCCTGCGCGACAACGGGGTGCTGCGCACCTCGCTCGGCCCGGTGATCCTCGCCGTCGGGGCGACGGGTGAGTTCGGCCCCATCGTCGCGGTGGCCGTCCTCCTGACCAACCGCGATCCGACCGTGACCTTCCTGCTGCTCTTCGCCTTCGTGGCCATTGCCGGCGTGGCGGCCGTCCTGGCCCTGCGGGTTCATCCGCCGCGCTGGGTCGCCCTGCTGCGCAAGCACATCGACTCGACGGCCCAGCTGCCGATCCGGATCTCGGTGTTGCTCGTGATCCTGCTGGTCTACGTCGCCGTCAAGCTGAGCCTCGACGTCCTGCTGGGCGCCTTCGCGGCCGGCGTCGTCGTCCGCCTCTTCATCGAGGGTGAGGACCGCGAACGGATCTCGAGCAAGCTGGAGGCCATCGGCTTCGGTTTCCTGATCCCGATCTTCTTCATCGAGAGCGGCATCACCTTCGACCTGGGCGCGTTGCTGCACAAGCCCAAGGTGCTCCTGCTCGTCCCGATCTTCGCCCTGCTCTTCCTCGTCACTCGTGCGCTGCCGACGTGGGCCTTCTTCCGTGGGGTGATCGCCAAGGGCGAGCTGGCCGGCCTGGCCGTCATGTCGGCGACCGGCCTGCCCCTCATCGTGGTCATCACGACCCTCGGCGTCGACGAGCACAAAATGAGACCCCAGAACGCCGCCGCGCTCGTGGCCGCCGGCATGCTGTCGGTCCTGGTCTATCCGATCGTCGGGCTGCGCCAGATGCGCCGCGCCGCCGTCAGAGCCGAGAACGACAGCAGCCCCGAACCGACCGCGGGCAGCGCCGACCCCGGCCCCTGACGAACGAGGCGCGTGGCTCATATCGCCGTCCTCAGGCCGGAGGTGCCTCCGGGCCGCCGGCCAGGCTGGTGACGGCTTCGTTCACCGTCGAGAAGAACCGCTCCTCGCCGATGCGCGCCAGCAGGCCACTGCGCTGCAGCGACTCGCGCAGGTGCGCTCCGGCCCGGGCCACGCCGAAGGCGATGTGCCGCCGCGCCGCCGCGTCGAGCACCCGCCCGAGCGCTCGTGAACCGGTGAAGTCCACGTCGGTCATGCCGATGGCGTCGAGCACGACGATCCTCGTGGTGCCGGGCGCCTGCGCCACGGCGGCGGCCATCTGCTCGCGGAAATGCGTCGCGTTGGCGTACCAGAGCGGCGTGGCGAAGAGGACGGCCAGCACGCCGGTCTGCTGGGCCGCGTCGGGGTCGGCCTGGAGCGGCGTCCAGCTGGTGGTCCCCGCCACCCGGCCCAGGACGGCCAGGTCGGACTGGGCGCTGCGGCGGATCCGGTCGAGCATGGCCAGGACCACCGCCACGGCGATGCCCTGCTCCACGCCGACCAGCGCCACCGTGAGCAGCGTGACCAGGGCCAGCGCGAACTCGAGCACGGAGAAGCGGGCGATGGCCGCCAGGTCGTGCAGCTTGAAGAGCCGCCCGGCCACGAAGATCAGGATGGCGGCCAGGGTGGCCAGCGGCACGTCCTTGAAGATCCCGGCGAAGGGGATGAGCACGATGATCACGACGGCGGCGCCCAGGGGGCCCGCCTGGGTCCGTCCACCCGCCGCGGCGACCGCGCCGGTGCGCGGTGGGCTGGCGTCGACCGGGAACGATCCGGACAGGCCGGCCAGCACGCTCCCGCCCCCGACGGCGAGGAAGTCGCGCCCGGCGTCGACGTCGTAACCACCCAGGTCGGCGAAGGCCCGGGTGGTGGCGGCGGTCTGGGTGACGACGACGAGGGCCACCACGGCGGCCAGCGGCACCAGGCTCTGGACCGTCGACCAGGACAGGCCGGTGAGGCCGAGGTGGGGCGCGCCCGCCTTGATCGTGCCCAGCACGGGGACGCCGTGGTCCTCGAGGTCGAGCGCGGCCACCAGCGCGGTGGAGAGGACCATCCCGACGAGCGCCCCCGGGATGCGCCGGTCGATCCGCTCGCCCACCACGAGCAGGGCCAGGACGCCCAGCCCGATGGCCAGGGCCCAGCCGTTGGCCTGGCTGAGATGGGTGAGCACGTAGCCCACCCGGTGCTGGTTGGTCCCGCCGGTGGGCGGCAGCCCGAAGAAGTCCGGCAGCTGGTGGGCCACGATGATCACGGCCACCCCGCACAAGAAGCCGGTGATGATCGGTGCGGAGAGGAACTCGGCGATCCAACCCAGCCGCAGGACGCTCACCAGCACCACGAAGATGCCCACCATCACGGCGAGGATGGCCACCTTCTGCGCGTACTGCGCGCTGCCGCTCAGGGCCAGGTGGGCCACGCCGGCCGCGAAGAGCGGCGCGATGGTCGAGTCGGCGCCGACCGACATCTGCGGGTTGGAGCCGAGGAGGGCGAACACCACCGTGCCGGCCACGAACGCGTAGAAGCCCGTGATCGGGGGCATCCCGGCCAGCCGCGAGGTGGCCAGCTGCTCGGGCACGGCGATGACGAGCAGGGTCAGGCCGGCCACCAGGTCGGGCCCGACCCACGAGCGTTGGTAGCCGCGCAGCGACGGGAAGAGCATGGGCCGGTGCATCGGCGCCATCTTCGCCCAGCCGGCCCCTCCGCCCGATGGACCCAATTGAATTGTCTAGTCTCGGACCGACTGCAGGGGCGCCGGGGCGGCCGCCGTCCGCAACCGCCCCAAGGAGGCCCGACGATGAGCGACTACCCCTACGCCGACCGCTTCGCCATCAACCGCAGGTTGCCCGAGCACGGCATGACGCGCGACGCGGTGCTCGAGGAGCTGCGCACGATGGCCACCGAGGAGGACGCCTTCTGGGAGACGGGCAAGTGCTCCGGGACGATGTACTGCGGAGACCACGAGCACTACCACTTCATGAACGAGGCCTTCGGTCTCTTCGCCCACGTCAACGTGCTCCAGCGCGACATGTGCCCGAGCGCGACGAAGTTCGAGGCCGAGATCATCGCCATGACGCTGGGGCTCCAGTCGGGCGAGGCCGCCCGGGCGGGCGGCGACGAACCGTGTGGCCTCGTCACCACCGGCGGCACCGGCAGCATCATGCACGCCGTCCTGGCCTACCGCGAGCACGCGGCGCAGAGCCGCGGCGTGACCCGGCCCAACCTGATCAAGCCCGAGACGGCCCATCCGGCCTTCGACAAGGCCTGCCACCTCTTCGGGGTGGAGCTCCGCCGGGCCCCCGTCGATCCCGTCACGACCCAGGTCGACGTCGACTGGGTGCGCGCCCACGTCGACGACCAGACGGTCGCGGTGATCGGCTCGGCCTGCAACTACGGGTACGGCACCGTCGATCCCATCGCCGAGCTGTCCGAGCTCGCCCTCCAGCGCGGCATCGGCCTGCACGTCGACGGCTGCCTGGGCGGGTTCATCCTGCCCTACGGTCGCGAGCTGGGTTACGACATCGAGGCCTTCGACTACGCGGTGCCCGGGGTGACGTCCATCTCGGCCGACACCCACAAGTACGGCTACGCCTTCAAGGGCTCGTCGGTCCTCACCTTCCGCACCAAGGCGCTGCGCAACGCGCAGTACTTCTACCTGACCGACTGGAGCGGGGGGAAGTACACCTCGCCCGGCATGGAGGGCTCGCGCTCGGGCGGCCTGATCGCCGCCACCTGGGCCGCCATGGTGCAGATCGGGCACGCCGGCTACCTCGACTACGCCCGCCAGATCTTCGAGACCTCCGTCGCCATGCAGCAGGCGGTGACCTCCCACCCAGAACTGCGCCTGGTGGGCAAGCCGACCTTCCTCTTCTCCTTCACCTCCGACGAGTTCGACATCTACCACGTGAACGACTTCATGCGGACGAGGGGCTGGCGCTTCAACGGCCAGCAGTACCCGAACGCGCTGCACATGGCGGTCACCCGGCCCCAGACGCAGGCCCAGGTGGTGCCCGAGTTCGTGGCCGACCTGGCCGAGGGTGTGGCCTACGCCAAGGCGCACGCCGCCGACGCCCCCAAGTCGGGCGCCATCTACGGCGGCGTGGCCGGCGGCATGACCGAGGAAGCGGACGAGTTCATCCGGGCCGTGATGGCCGACATGCTCGACGGCCAGTCGGCGCTGCCCGCCCTGTGAGCCCGGGCGCGGCACGTGGCGCCCCCGTCGAGTGGGTGGCCGGCTGCCTCGCCGCCCAGCAGTCCCTGGCCGACGATCTGGCCGGCCTGACCGACGAGGCGGCCCGCGGGCCCTGCCGGTTGCCGGGCTGGAGCGTCGGCCACCTGCTCACCCACCTCGCCCGCAACGGCGACAGCGTCGTGTGGCGGCTCGAGGGCGCGGCCCTGGGCGAGCTACGCGACCAGTATCCGGGCGGGGTCGAGCAACGCCGCGACGACATCGAGATCGGCGCCTCCCGATCGGCGGCCGAACTGCTGGCCGACCTCGTCCGGAGTTGCGACGCCGTGGCCCGGGTCATGGCCGAGTTGCCCGACCAGGCCTGGGACGCGCCGTCGCGCACCTCGCGCGGCGTCGTCGAGGACTCGCGCGACTGCGTGTTCTCGCGTTGGCGCGAGGTGGCCGTCCATCACGGCGATCTCGGCTGGGGCGCGGTGCCGTTGCCCGCCCCGCTGGTCGAGGAGTGGTTGGCCCGCGAGTTGCCCGCCTTGAGCCGGCGGGCGGACCCGGCGCAGCTCCTGGCCTGGGTCATCGGGCGGGGCGACGCGCCCGAGCTCGGCGCCTGGTGACGCGTCAGCTCGAGATGAAGGCGTTGCCGGCCCGGTCCACGGCGGCGCAGTAGGTCGTCGTCGGGCAAGAGATGGCGGTCAGCCCGTGGCCGGGGTCGATCGTGGCGCCGGGACTCCAGGCCGACCCGTTCCAGCCGAAGACGCGCCCGACCGAGTCCACGGCCCGGCAGAACGTGGTCGTCGGGCAGGACACCCCGGTGAGGCCCGCCGCGTTGGTGCCGGTGACCGGCGGGCTCGCTGGTGATGGTCTGGGGGGCCGAGAAGGCGGTCCCGTTCCAGGTCAGGACGGCTCCACTGCTGTCGACCAGCACGCAGAAGGTGGTCGTGGCGCAGGACACCGCATTGAGCTGGCCCCCGCTGTCGGCGTCGCCCGGCTGGGTCCACTGGCTGCCGTCCCAGACCGACGGCCCGCCCTCGGCGGCCACGCAGAAGGTGGGGGAGACGCAGGAGATCTGGTTGGCCGCCCCCCAGGCGCCCAGGTTGCCGCTCCAGCTGCCGCCGCGCAGAGCGAACGAGTTCCCCTCGCCGTCGATGGTGATGCAGAAGCTGGGGCCGGTGCAGTCGACCGCGGTGAAGCCCTGGGCCGCGGGGATCGTGGTCGGCGCCCCCCAGCTGGTGCCGTTGTAGAGGGCGACCTGGTTCATGCTGGGCGCGGCGGCGCAGAAGGAGATGGTGGCGCACGAGAGGTACGAGACGCCCGCGGGCGCGGGGGAGGGCACGGCCGGGCCGAGCGCGCTGACCTCGGTGTAGCCGAGCCGGTAGGTCAGCCCCTTTGACGAGCCCATCAGACAGCTCTGGGCGGACGGGCACGACACCGCCGTGAGGATGGTGCCCGGTGCGACCTTGACCGCGCCCGACCAGGTCCCCACCGCCGCGTTGCCGGCCGCCGTGGTCGTGGTGGTGGGCCGGTGCGACGTGGTGCTGGTCGTGGTGGGGGCCCCTGATGTGGTGGGGCTCGACGAGCAGGCGCCGGCCAGTAGCGCCGTGAGGACGAGCGTCAGCGCGACGGCGGGCGTCCGTCCCCGCACTAGTGAACCGCGAGGCCGTTCGCCTCGAGGGCCCGGTGGCGCGACCACGTGTCGAGCACGATCAGCGTCTTGGTGCCGGTCACCCGACCGCGACGGCGCAACTGCTCAATGACCTGCCCCAGGCGCTCCACGTCGGGCACTTGGAGCCAGACGAGCGCGTCCGGGTCGCCGGCGGTGGTGAACACCGCTTGGACCTCGGAGAGCTGCATGGCCGTTTCCTGAATTTCGTTCAGGTCGGCGGTGCCGGCGAAGCGCACCTCGGTGAAGGCCTGGATGGGTCGTCCGGCCTTGCGGTGGTCGACCACGACGGTGTAGCCGGCGATCACTCCGGTGCGTTCCAACCGCTCGATGCGCCGTGTCACGGCCGATGCCGAGAGCGAGACCTGCTCGCCGATGTCGGCCATGGTGCGTCGCGCGTTTTGCGACAGCAATTCGATGATCTGATGATCAATCGGATCAAGTTCCTCTGTTCCCATGACGCTAAGCCTAACGAAGCAACCCTCGCCCGCACATTCAGTGCATGGACCAAACGCTTGTTGTGGCTCCGTTGCGCGAAGGGGTCGGTTTTCAGCGCTCTTTGCGATGCACGGAAACGGCGTAATTCTCAGCTGACACAAAGGGAAGGCGGTCCCACGTGGACCAGCGCTCTTCGAGTCCGAGCCCGGCCTCGGCGGCCAGGCGGTCGTGGGCGGACGGACCGAAGCCCCCAGGCTGGAGCGAGTAGCCGGACACCAGGAGCCCGCCCGGTACGAGCCAGCGGGCCGCATTGGCCAGGACGCGACCCTCGCTCCCCGGTTGCACGAAGATCAGGACGTTGCCCGCCATGACCACGAGGTCGAAGGTGCGGCCGACGTCGAGTGCGGGATCGGCCAGGTCGCCCAGAATCCAGCGCACGTCCGGGCCCTTGGCCCGCGCCGCGTCGAGCATGGCCTCGTCGACGTCCAGCCCGACCACGGTGCGACCGCGTCGGTGCAACTCGAGCGCGACGCGACCGGTGCCACAGCCCGCATCGAGCACGGACGACGGGTCGTAGGAATCGACCAGCGCAGCCTCACCGTGCACGTCGAGGCCCGCGGCCTCGAGCCGGGTAAAGCGCGCGTCGTAGTGCGCACCTCTCGGGACGTCACTGTCGCGCCAGCGGTCGGACACCGGGTGCTCGGTCTCGAGCCGGGGTCGACTAGGGCGTGTCGGGGATGGTGGGGATGGTGACCGTGCTGGCGCCGGCCGGCAGGTTGAAGAGGCTGGACGACGGGTGGGCGGAGTACTTCACCATCTTGAAGTAGCTCTTCCCCGAGCCCGAGTAGGACAGGAGCCCCTGCTTGGTCACGCAGTACTTCCCGGTCTGCCCCTTGCGGGCGACGCTGATGCAGGTCGAGGGCTGGCCGGCGTACGACGCCGACGTGGACGAGAGCTTGATGCCGAGCGCCCGGGCGACCGCGCTCTGCTCCGCCTCGGAGAACACGCTCAGCACACTGCCCGCACTGAAGAGGTCTGCCGTCGCGCCGAGCGCGCTGCTGCCCTTCTGGTTCAGGCACTGGAGGGAGCCCGAGCCGCTCGCCTTGGTGGTGGTCGTCGTGGCCGCCCCCGAGTTGCCCGAGTTGCCCGAGCCGGAGTTCCCCGAGTTCCCGCTGTCACCCGAGTTCCCCGACTCGTTGGGCGAGCAGTAGTAGGTGGTCTTGCCGTTGTTGATGATCACGCTGCCGCCGCTGGCGAAGTACGTCTTGGGCGGGGACTGTGCGATCGTGACCGTGCTCGTCTTCCCGTCGCTCACCGAGTTGTACGTCACCGCGTAGGTGAGGTGCTTTCCCTTGTTGATCTGGGTGGAGAGCGCCTTGAGGTTCTGCGAAGAGACGGATTTGGCCGACGCCGGCACCGCACCCCCGAGCACGAGCGTGCCCAGGCCGAGGGCGGCGACGGTGGCCGTGACGATGGTGGTGGATCGAGTCCGCATGCCTGGAACGGTAGCCCTCCTGCCACCCAGATTGCAGGCAATTGCGCCTGGGTAGGGTGGTTCTTGTGTGTCTCCTGGTCATGGCCTCGCGCCTGTCGCCCGACGAACCGCTCGTCGTGGGCGCCAATCGCGACGAGCTGATGGAGCGGCCGGCCACCGCCGATCACGGTCCTCGCGCCGGGCGGGCCGCGCATCCTGGGCGGGCGCGACGAGCAGTCCGGCGGCACCTGGCTCGCCGTCAACGAGCACGGGGTCTGCGCCGGGCTCACCAACCAGCCGCTGGGCGACGCCAAGGACCCGTCCAAGCGCTCCCGCGGTGACCTGCCCCTCGCCCTGGCCCGTCACGCCAGCGCCAGCGCCGCCGTCGAGGCCCTCGTCGCCGGCTACCGCCCGGCGGACTACAACGGCTGCTGGCTCCTGGTCGGCGACCGCACCTCCTTGTGGTTCGTCGACTTCACCGACCCCTCGGGCGGCCCGGCCCGGGCCACCGCGCTGGCGCCTGGCCTCCACGTCCTCGAGAACCGGGCGCTCGGCGAGCCCTCGGCCAAGGTCGACCTGGTCCGGGCCGCCCTGGGCGATCCCCGCCAGGCCGACGCCATCGACGCGGCCTTCCGCTCGGTGTTGGCCGACCATCGCGTCCCCGAGGACGACGAGCGCCCCAACTCCGCCAGCTGCGTGCACCTCGACACGTTCGGGACCCGCTCCTCCTGCCTGGTGCGGGTGGGGGCCGCCCCCTCGGTGCCCCGCATGTGGGTGGCCCCAGGCCCCCCGTGCACGACGCGCTACGAGGAAGTCGACGCGCTGTGGGACGGCGCCGGGTCGGAGCGCTGAGCGCTCAGCCGCGCACCAGTGGCTTGTAGCGGATGCGGTGCGGTTGCTCGGCGTCGACGCCGAGGCGCGCCCGCCGGTCGGCCTCGTAGTCGCTGAAGTTCCCCTCGTACCAGCGGACCTCCGAGTCACCCTCGAAGGCGAGCACGTGGGTGGCGATGCGATCGAGGAACCAGCGGTCGTGGCTGATCACGACCGCACAACCTGGGAAGCCGAGCAAGGCGTCCTCCAGGGCGCGCAGCGTGTCGACGTCGAGGTCGTTGGTCGGCTCGTCGAGCAGCAGCACGTTGCCGCCGCTCGAGAGCACCTTGGCCAGCAGCACGCGGTTGCGCTCGCCGCCCGACAGCTCGCCCACCTTCTTCTGCTGGTCGCTGCCCTTGAACCCGAAGCCGGCCACGTAGGCCCGGCTGTGCAGCTCCCGGCCGCCCACCACCATCCGGTCGACCCCACCCGTGATCTCCTCGAACACCGTGGCCGCGCCGGCCAACGTGTCGCGGGACTGGTCCACGTAGGCCAGGCTGACCGTGGACCCGATGGTCAGGCTGCCGCCGTCGGGCTTCTCCTCGCCCACGATCATCCGGAAGAGCGTGGTCTTGCCGGCGCCGTTCGGGCCGATCACACCCACGATGCCCCCCGGGGGAAGGATGAAATCGAGGTCGTCGATGAGCAGGCGGTCGCCGAAGCCCTTCTCCACGCCGACCGCGTCGACCACCTGGTCGCCCAGCCGGGGGCCGGCCGGGATGGAGAGCTCGACCTTGTCGGCCCGCCGCTCGGCTGATTCGGCCTCGGCCACCAGCTCGTTGTAGGCGGTGATGCGGGCCTTGCCCTTGCTCTGCCGGGCCCGCGGGGACATGCGGATCCAGTCGAGCTCGCGCTCGAGCGAGGCCTGGCGGGAGCGGTCCGCCTTCTCCTCGGCGGCCAGGCGGGCCTGCTTCTGCTCCAACCAGGAGGAGTAGTTGCCCTCCCAGGGGATGCCCGCGCCGCGGTCGAGCTCGAGGATCCAGCCGGCCACGTTGTCGAGGAAGTAGCGATCGTGCGTGACCGCCACCACGGTGCCCGGGTAGTCCTGGAGCGTGCGCTCGAGCCAGGCCACCGACTCGGCGTCGAGGTGGTTGGTCGGCTCGTCGAGCAGCAGGAGGTCGGGCTTGGAGAGCAGGAGCCGGCACAGCGCCACCCGGCGCCGCTCGCCGCCCGAGAGCGTCGAGACGTCGGCGTCGCCCGGCGGCAGCCGCAGCGCGTCCATGGCGATCTCGAAGGTGCGCTCGAGGTCCCAGGCCCCGGCGGCGTCGATCTTGGTCTGGAGGTCGGACTGCTCGGCCAGCAGGGCGTCGATGTCGGCCTCGGGCGAGCCGAAGGCGGCGCAGACCTCGTTGTAGCGGTCGACCAGCGCCTTCACCTCGCCCACGCCCTCGGCCACGTTCCCGGCCACGTCCTTCTCCGCGTTCAGCTGGGGCTCCTGGGCCAGGTAGCCGACGGTGAAGCCGGGGGTCAGCCGGGCCTCGCCGCTGAAGCCGTCGTCCTCGCCGGCCATGATCCGCAGCAGCGAGGACTTGCCACTTCCGTTGGAGCCGATCACGCCGATCTTCGCCCCGGGATAGAAGGACAGGTTGATGCCCTTGAGCACCTCGCGGTCGGGCGGGTAGAAGCGCTTGAGGCCGCGCATGGTGTAGATGAACTGGGGGGCCATGGCGACCAGTGTGCCCCACGCGCCGCGAGTGCGATGATCGTCGGGCGCCACCGGGCTCTCACCCACGGTGCCGGGGAACGAAAGGGGACCGCGTGGCCAGCGCACCGAACATCCTGCTCGTCATGTCCGACCAGCACCGGGCCGACATGCTCGGCTGTGCCGGCGACGCCAGCATGCACACGCCGGCGCTCGACCGCCTGGCCTCCGAAGGGGTGCGCTTCTCCCGCGTCTCGTGCCAGGGCCCGCTCTGCATGCCCTCGCGGGCCTCGTTCATGACCGAGCGCTACGTGCGCGACCACGGCGTCTACACCAACTGGGAGGAGATCGCCGAGAGCACCCCGACCTACGCCAAGGCGCTGCGCGAGGCCGGCTATCACACCGCACTCCTGGGCAAGGCCCACCTGTACCGCGACGAGATCGTCACCGTCGACCACATCGACGACATGGCGCCACGCCTCGAGGCGCTGGGCTTCGCCGAGGTCTTCGAGACCGGTGACAAGTTCATGAGCAAGATCCCGTCGCGCTACACCGACTTCTTGGACACCCAGGGCCTGCTCGAGGACTATCGCCGGCACATCGCGGCACGCAGCTACCAGGGGGAGAAAGAGGACGGGCGCAACGCCACCAAGAGCGTGCCCATGTGGGACGCCACCCCGATGCCCTTGCCCCTCTCGGCCTACGTCGACACCTGGCACGGGACCGAGGCCGTGCGCTGGCTCGAGGCCTACGACCGGCCCGAGCCCTTCTTCCTCTTCGTGGGGTTCCCCGGCCCGCACGACCCCTGGGACGCGCCGGCCGAGGCGGTGGAGCGCTACCTCGACGTCGACATCTCCATGCCCGCGTCGACTACCCGGCCGACCCTCGAGGGGACCGGGCGCTACGAGCACCTGCTCAACGCGTTCTTGGGCCTGGCCGACACCGTGACCATGACCGACGACGCCATCCGCGGCATGCGCCGGGCCTACGCCGCCGACATCTCGGTCATCGACCACGCGGTCGGCCTCATGCTCGATGCGCTCGAGCGCCAGGGTCGGCTCGACAACACCTGGGTCGTCTACACGACCGACCACGGCGAAATGGCGGGCACCCACGGGCTCATGTCCAAGTGCGTCCTCTACGAGCCGGCCGTGCGGGTGCCCTTGATCATCCGGCCGCCGGGCGGCTGCGCGCCGCCGCGTGGTCGACTCTTTGGTCGAGCAGCTCGACGTCCCCGCCACCGTGCGGGCCGTGGCCGGCGCCCCCGATGTGCCGGAGAGCGCGGGCCATTCCCTCCTCGAGTGCGTGCGCGACGGCGCCGACGGCCCCGCCCGCCAGGTCGCGGTCAGCGAGAACTGGGGCTTCGCCTGCTTCGAGACCGAGCGCCACAAGCTGGTGGTCGACGAGGACGCCCTGTCAGCCGTGCCAGCTCTTCGACCTGGCCGAGGACCCGGCCGAGGACCACAACCGGCTGGCCGACCCCGCCGCAGCCGCCGTGGTCGAGGAGCTGATGGAGACCCACGTGCGGCCGTTCTTCGCGACTCCGCCGGCCCGCCCCCACCCGAGCATCTTCACCGGCGGCCACGACCGCTGAGCCCCGCCGCGCCGGCCGGGGGCGCCACGAGGCGGCCGGCTCCCAGGGCCACCCACCCCGGCTAGGTCAGCTCGAGCGTGGTCCGGATGGGCCGGTGGTCGGACCCGGCGTCGGGCAGGACCTCGCCGGAGATCGGGCGCAACGCCCCCCGGGTCATGATGTGGTCGATCTGGCTGTGCGGCGACCACGAGGGCCAGGTGCGGCCCACGACCGCTCGATGCCACCCGGGCAGGAAGAACCGGACCAGCGGGCCCCACGTGTTCATGTCCCCCGAGAGCACGGCGTCGGGCCGGGCCTCGGTGCGCAGGGTCCGGCGCAGCTCGGCCCAGGTCCGGTGCGAGCCGTAGGGGATGTGCGGCATGTGGGTGCCCACCACCGAGACCGGCCGCGCCCGCCACCGTGAGGTCCACCACCAGTGCGGCCCGGCGCACCCCGTCGGCCCGGAGTTGTCGCAACGGCAGCACCTTCGTCGCGTCGACGGTGAGCTCGGGCCGCACCAGCACGGCGATGCCCCAGGTGCCGGGCTCGGCCGCCTGCCAGCGGGCCAGCGCCTGCACCTTGGCCGGCTGGGGCCGCACGCCGTCCATGTAGAGGGCCCGATTGGTGTTGGACCACGAGGGCTGGGCGATCCACGAGTCGCCCGCCGTCGCTTGGGGCCGGACCCGCCGGCCCTGGCCCAGATCGTGGGTGAACGCGGTGTAGCCCAGCGCGGCCGCCGCCTCCTGCGCCTGTCCCGTCTCCTCGCCCGCCACCGTCCAGGCTTCCTCGAGCACGATGACGTCCGTGTCGAACGAGGCCAGCGCGCCGAGGTAGTCGAAGGGCCGGCCCCACCCGTCCATCCCGCAGTGCATGTTGAAGTTGGCGACGCTGAGCACGGTCCAGGCGACGATAGGCGTCCGAAACGCGCAGAGGTACGATCGTCGCGGTGCAACCCCGGGACGCGCAACCGGGGAACGCGCAACCGGGGAACGCGCAACCGGGGGACGGGCGACCGGGGGACGCACAGCTGGCCCGGCGCCTGCAGCCCTTCACCACCACCATCTTCGCCACCATGTCCGAGCTGGCCCGCGCCACCGGCTCGGTCAACCTCGGCCAGGGCTTCCCCGACACCGACGGGCCCGACGAGCTCAAGGAGGTGGCCGTCGAGGCCATCCGCCACGGGGACAACCAGTACCCGCCGAGTGCGGGCATCCCCGAGCTGCGCCGCGCCGTGGCCGTGCACCAGGCGGCCTGGTACGGCCTCGAGCTCGATCCCGAGTCCGAGGTCCTCGTCACCGTGGGCGCCACCGAGGCCATCGCGGCGACCTTCCTCGCCCTGTGCGAGCCGGGCGACGAGGTCGTCATGTTCGAGCCCTCCTACGACTCCTACGCCGCCTGCGCGTCGATGGCCGGGGCGGCGCCCACGCTGGTCCGCCTGCACCCGCCCGACTGGACCTTCGACCCCGACGAGCTGGCCCGGGCCTGTGCCTCGCCCCGGGCCCGGATGCTGCTGCTGAACACTCCGCACAACCCGACCGGCAAGGTCTTCTCGTCGGAGGAGTTGGGACAGGTCGCCGCCCTGGTCGCCGCCCACGACCTCCTGGCGGTGACCGACGAGGTCTACGAGCATCTCGTCTTCGAGGGCACCCACGTCCCGCTGGCCACCCTGCCCGCCATGCGCGAGCGCACGCTGACCATCTCCTCGGGCGGCAAGACCTTCTCCTTCACCGGGTGGAAGGTGGGCTGGGTCAGCGGACCGGCCGAGCTGGTCGCCGCCGTGCGGGCGGCCAAGCAGTTCCTCACCTACACCAGCCCGGCCCCGCTCCAGCTGGCCGTCGCCGCGGGCTTGGCCTACCCGCCCGAGGCGCTGCAGCGTTTCGCCACCGCGCTCCGCACCAAGCGCGACCTCCTCTGCGACGGGCTGGCCGACCTGGGCTACGTGGTGCACCGCCCCGCCGCCACCTACTTCGCCACCACCGACATCGCGTCCGTCGCCCCCGGGCTGAGCGGACAGGAGTTCTGCCTGGCCCTGCCGGGCCGCTGCGGCGTGGTGGCCATCCCGAGCGCCGTCTTCTACGACCCGGGCGACGACGCGGCGGGAGCCACGCTGGTGCGCTGGGCCTTCTGCAAGCGCGACACCGTCCTGCGCGACGCCTTGGCCCGCTTAGCATCGTGGGGACGATGAGCATCCCGATCACGTGGGTCGACGCGTTCAGCGAGGGACTCGGGGGCGGCAACCCGGCCGCGGTCTGCCTCCTCGACGAGCCGCTCGACGAGGACCGCCTGCAGGCGCTGGCCAAAGAGCTCGGCATCTCCGAGACGGCCTACCTGACCCCGACCGACGACCCGGCCCAGTTCGGCCTGCGCTGGTTCTCGCCGGCCACCGAGATCAACCTGTGCGGCCACGCCACGCTGGCCTCGGCCCACGTGCTGCGCCAGTCCGGCCGGGTCGACGGCTCGGGGCCGCTCACCTTCCACACCCGCAGTGGCGCGCTGTCGGCCTCGTTCGCGGGCGACCTGGTCGAGCTCGACTTCCCGGCCGATCCCATCGCGTTCGGCCCCCTACCCGCCCCGCTCGAGTCGCAGTGGCCGGGCGCGGTGATCGCGTCGGGCCTGACCACCAACTTCGTCTTCGTCGCGCTGTCCTCGGCGTCGGCCGTGGGTGACTACGAGCCGGACCTGGCCGCCATCGCGGCCAGCGGCCCGAACTCGCTCCTGCTCACCGCGGCGGGCGACCCCGGCTCGGGCGCCGACTACGTCCTGCGCGTCTTCGGCCCCCTGGTCGGCATCGACGAGGACCCGGCCACCGGCTCGGCGCAGTGCGCGGCGGGGCCCTACTGGGCCGAGCGTCTGGGCCGCCCCGAGTTGGTGGCCCGCCAGCTCTCGGCCCGCGGCGCCACGCTCTACGTGCGACCCGACGGCGACCGGGTGCGCTTCGGCGGGCGCGCCACCACGGTCCTGACCGGTCACCTGTGCTAACCAGTGCGGAGATGCACGCCTCGGTGGCGGACCTGCGGATGCTCGTCGAGGAACACGAGCCGACGTCGCCCACGCGAGGTGGCGGCCAAGGCGCGGTTCCTGAGCGAGCTGGCCCGCCTGCCCGAGCCCTACGACGAGCACGCCGGCCCGACCCACGTGACGGCATCGGGCATCGTGGTCGGGCGGCGCGGCACGGTGCTCCACCTGCACCGGCGCCTCGGCATCTGGATGCAGCCCGGCGGCCACGTCGACCCGGGCGAGACGCCGGAGGCGGCGGCGCTCCGCGAGGCCGTCGAGGAGCTCGGCCTGGACGTGGCCCACCCCGACGGCGGCCCGCGCCTGATCCACCTCGACGTGCACGAGGCGGCCCACGGCCATTGCCATCTGGACCTGCGCTACCTCCTCTTGGGGGCGGACGGCGACCCGCACCCCCCGCCGGGGGAGAGCCCCGAGGCCCGCTGGTGCAGCTGGGACGAGGCGCTGGCCATGGCCGACGTCGCGCTGATCGACGCCCTGCCCGTGGCCCGGGCCGCCTACGAGGAGCTGGGGTGACCGACCACCTGGAGCACCTGCTCGTCGTGCAGGACTACGACACCACCATCACGCAGTTGCAGCACCGGCGCGACGCCCTGCCCGAGACGTCGGGCCTGCGCGCCGTCGAGGGGCAGCTGGCCGCACTCGACGCCGGGCGCGACGACGCCACCGCCCGGCGCAACGTGCTGGCCTCGGTCCAGAAGGACCTCGAGGCGCAGATCGCCGTGATCACCGAGCGGCGCACCGGGATCGAGCAGCGGATGTATGCGGCGACGGGCTCGTCGACCCGCGACCTGCAGGCCATGGCGGACGAGGTGACGCACCTGACCGAGCGGCGGGCCGAGATCGAGGAGCTCGAACTGGTCTCCATGCTCGACCAGGACCCGATCGACGCCGAGCTGAACGCCCTCGACGAGCGGGCCGCGCCGTTGCGCGAGCAGGCCGACGAGCTGGCGGCCCACGTCCGCACGCAACAGCTCGAGATCGACGGCGAGCTGGCCACCGCGACAGCGGCCCGGGCCGCCGCGGCGGCCGAGCTCCCGACGGCGCTGGCGGACCGCTACGAGACCCTGCGGACCCGGCTGAAGGGAACGGGAGCGGCCCGGCTCATCCGGAGCCGCTGCGACGGCTGCCACCTCGAGCTCTCCTCGGGCGAGGTCGAGCGGATCCGCGGGCTGCCCCACGACGAGGTGGCCACGTGCGAGCAGTGCGGCCGCATCCTCGTGCCGGTCTGAGGCACCGCCGCTTCTCGTGCTGATCCTGGTCCGTCACGGCGAGTCCGAGGCCAACGCCCGCGGGCTGCTGCTCGGGCGGACCGACGCCGCCCTGACCGAGAAGGGACGGGCCCAGGCCTCAGCCGCCCGCGCCCTGGTCTACGACCCGGTGGCCGAGGTGCGGACGAGCCCTTTGGCCCGGGCCGGCGACACGGCCGGGCTGCTGGCGCTCGGCCCGGCGGTGACGGTCGACGAGCGCTGGATCGAGGTCGACTACGGCGAGTTCGAGTGCCAGCCGTTGGGCGACATCCCGGCCTCGGTCTGGCAGCGCTGGATGGCCGACCGCCACTTCCGCCCCGAGGGCGGCGAGACGCTGGCCGAGGTGGACGAGCGCGTCGGGGCGGTCTGCGAGGAGCTCTTCGCGGTGGCCGGAGCCGGCGCCCGGCGGAGCGACGGCGACGTGGTCGTGGTCAGCCACGTCACCCCGATCAAGGCCGCGGTGGCCTGGGCGCTCGGGACGACCGACCTCTACTGGCGCCTCCACCTGCGCACGGCCTCGGTGACCACGGATCGGCTGGAGTCGCGAGGCGCCCATCCTGCACGGCTTCAACGAGGTGGCGTTGGCGCCCGACCGGGGAGCGGCGCCACAATCGCCCGGTGCCTGACTCCGCCCCGCCCCCCATGCTGGCCGACCTGCGCCCCGCACCGGGGTCCGACGAGCTACCCGTTCACCGTCGCCGCATCACCATGGAGGTGTTCTTACGCGACGACTACTTCGCCGTGGTCGGGACGCTCCACGACGAGCGGCCCTGGGCCGAGGGCGGCTACAGCCCGCGGCATCTCCATGAGATGGAGCTCGGCCTCGTGGTGCGCCGGGCCGACCTCACCATCGTCGACGCCCAGGCGGACATGCACACCTTCCCCCACGTCGAGTGCACCGATATTGAGCCGCACTTCTCGGACCTGGTCGGCCTGTCGGTGGGCCGCGGCTACACCAGCGCGGTGCAGGAGCGCTTCGGGCGCGAGCGGGGCTGCAGCCACCTCGAGTTCCTGGCCCGCGCCCTCGGGCCCACCGTGATTCAGGCGACGACGTCGGCCGCGGCCTGGCAGACCATGCAGAGCGGCGTCTACCCCGCCAGCGGCGAGCGGAGCCTGTCGTTCCTCACCAACACGTGCCACGTGTGGACGCCCGACGGGCCCGGCGCCCAGAAGGTGGCGCTCGGGTGGCGACCGGGACGGCTGGGCTACCCCGCGCCCTCGGCCGCCGAGGTGCAGCGGCGCCTGGCCGACGGCGAGGAGATCGGGTAGCCGCTCGGTCTAGGAGAGGACGCCGACCGTCTCGGTGTCGTTGTGGTGGCGCGCGGAGCCGATGGGCTCGGTGCACAGCGCGGCGAGCATGCGGGCCATGACCCGCTTGGCCACCCGCACCTGCAGGCCCGACGTCCGCCGCATGCGCTCCCAGGCTTCCCACGACACCGCGGTGTCCATGGCGTCGAGGTACTCGCCGCGCGCGAGCTGTCGCTCATCTCGGCCAGCTCGGGCGCGAAGGTGGCCTTGAGGCTCTGGAGGAGCAGCGCGTCGGAGACCAGCACGACGTCGCTCACGCCGGGGGAGGTGATCATGTGACGCACCATGGCCCGGCGGACCGGGGAGATCTCCTCGAAGAGCGCGGCGCGGTGCGAGACGATGCGCTCGATGCGCTTCACGAGCGAGAGCTTGGGGGAGAGTTCGGGCATGCCCGACCACTGCTCGCGGAGCTGCAGGGCGGCGACGTAGTGGTAGAGGTCGTCGAGATCCGAGAAGTGGTGGAAGACGAGGCGGAGCGAGACACCGGCCCGTTCCGCCACGGCTCGGGCCGTCGGCTCGGTGTCGCTCTCGCGCAACAGCGTGATCAGCGCTTCGCCCACGATGCGGCGCGTGCGCTGGCCGCGGGCGACACGGCCGTCGCTGGCCGCCTCGTCGGTGAGGGCAAACATGCCCTCGAGGTCTTGGATGGTGATTTCCGGTTGTTCGGGAGGGGGAGCGACGCCGAGCTCGATGCTCGGATCGCCCGCTCGCCCGGCCGGGGCCGAGGAGCTGGGGTTCACTGGCCACTTCCTTTGTTGAGGGGGGGCAACTCCCGTCTGCCAAACGGGGGTCGGAAGGACAAGCAACAGTGTGGCGCCCCCGTTGCCTTTTTTGGGGGTCGGGCCGCTGTTTTGTGCGCCGGTTGTGTCAACGAGGGCACAACAATGCGTCGAATCGGGTTTGGCGCTTTTCCGCCGCGTTCTTCGGCCGGCGGGGCAGGCACGCCTGCGGGTGCCTGGTCGGGGCAGGCCGGTTAGGGCCCGGTTTCCCTACGGTTTTGCGGTCCCTCGGGCACGACCCGGCCGGCCTCGAGAGTCACGGTGGTGTCGCAGCGGGCGGCCTCGTCGGGGCGGTGGGTGATGACCAGGACGCTGCGTCCGTCATGGGCTGCCGCGGCCAGGACGCCGTCGAGGACAGCGTCGGACAGCTCGACGTCGAGCCCGCTCGTGGGCTCGTCGAGCACGAGCAGGGGACCGGGTGCGAGCAGGGCGCGGGCGATGGCGAGCCGCCGGCGTTCGCCGCCCGACAGGGCGACGCCGTCGTCGCCGACGGGGGTGTCGAGGCCGGCCGGCAGGGTGGCGACGAAGCGATCGAGCTGGGCCACCCGCAGCGCGTCGTCGATGGCCTCGTCGCCGGCGTCGGGCCGACCCAGGGTCAGGTTGGCCCGCAGCGTGCCGGCGAAGAGCTGCGCCCGCTGGTCGGCCAGCGCGCAGACACCGCGCACGTCGTCCTGGCGCACCGTTGACACGTCCGTGCCGCCGAGGGCGAGCGTGCCCTGCTCGAGCGGCCAGAAGCGCAGCAGCGCGTTGACCAGGCTGGACTTGCCGGCGCCGCTCGAGCCGGTGACGGCGAGGGTGTGTCCGGCGGGCAGCGACAGGCTCACCCCGTCGAGGGCGCGCGGGAGGGTCGGTGCGTAGCGCAGGCAGGCATCGGCGAAGGTGACGTCGGGCCCCGACGACGCGGTGAAGGTGCTCGACCCGGCCGGATCGGCCACGGGGATGGCCACGTCCTCGAGCGCGAACAGCCGGTCGGCGGCGGCGCGCACGGCGAGGGCGCGGGCCACCGCGTGGGGCACACCGGGCACGGTCTCGAAGGTGCCCAGCGCGGCCAGCGGCAATACCGCCACCATGACCTGACCGAGGCTGTGGTCGTGCACGGCCACCACACCGAGGGCGAGCACGGCGCAGAGTGCGGCCGCCTGGCAGAGGGCGATCACGAGCCCGGACGCCGTGGCCAACCTGGCGTGGCGCCGCTCCAGCGCGTCGGCCCGCGCCGCGGTGCGGGCCACGGCGTCCAGCGTGGCGGCGTCCGCCCCGAAGGCCAGCAGCTCGGGCGCGCCGGCCAGCGCGTCCACCACCTGCGCCGAGAGGGTTCCCGCCAGCGTGGCCAACTCGTCGTCCCCACGGCGGCGCCAGGTGAGCCAGGCCGGGACCACCAGAGCGACGGCCAGCGGGAGGCCGAGCCCCAACGCGGCCCAGGGCAGGATGAGGCCGACGGCCACCGTGCCCAGGATGCCGGCGCCGATCGCGATGGCGACCGGCAGCACGGTGCGCAGGTAGAGGTCCACGAGCGCGTCGACGTCGTCGATGGCCCGGGTCAACAGGTCGCCGCTGCGCCATCCGGCCAGTGCGGCGGGAACCCGCGGCGTGAGGCAGTCGTAGAGCCAGACCCGCCAGCGGGTGAGGGCCCGCAACGCGGCGTCGTGGCCGACCAGGCGCTCGCCGTAGCGCAGCGGGCCGCGCAGGAAGGCCAGCACCTCGACCACGGCCAGGATGCCGACGATGGCGCTGAGCCCCGGGCGCAACGCGGCGCGGCCGACCACGTACCCCGAGCCGGCCAGCAGGCCGATGGTGGCGGCGGCCGAGGCCAGCCCGAGCAGGCCGGCCAGGGCGAGGCGCCCGTACGGCGTGCCGGGCTCCGACAGAATGCGGCGCAAGGAGCCGCGCCTCACGAGGGCACCAGCCCGTCGGCGTGGGCCGGGAGCGCCACCACCTGGTCGAACGAGGCGAGGAGGGTGGGCTCGTGGGCCGCCACCACGATGGTCCGCCGGCCCAGCCACGGCTCGATCGCCGGTGCGATCCGGATCACGGTGGCCGGGTCGAGCGAGGCCGTCGGCTCGTCGAGCAACACAATGGGTGCCGGGCGCAGCAGGGCGCGGGCCAGGGCCACCCGCTGGCGCTCGCCCGCGCTCAGGGTCAGCCCGTCGTGGCCGACCTGGGTGGCCAGGCCTTCGGGCAGGTTGGCCATGAGCGCGGACAGGCCGACGGCCTCGAGCACGCGCAGGAGGTCGTCGTCCGCCGTCTCGGGGGCACCGAGCCGCAGATTGTCGGCCAGCGTGGACGTGAAGAGATGCGGCCGTTGGGGCAGCCACGAGAAGGACGCCCGCCAGGCGGCGGCGCTCCGCTCGCTCGCGAGCACGCCGTCGAGGCGCAGGGAGCCGGCCGCGGGTTCGCAGAGGCGCAGCAGCGCGGCGAGCACGGTCGACTTGCCGGCTCCGGACCCGCCGATCAGCGCGACCCGGGTGCCGGGGGCCAGGTCGAGCGAGAAACCCTCGAGCGCCGGCCGGTCGCGATGGGCGTAGGTCACGCGCAGGCCCTCGACGCGCAGGGCCGGCGTGGACGCGCCGACCTCCGCCGGACCGGCCCCGTTGGGCCGGGGTTCGGTCCGGGGCAACGGCGTGGCGAGCACCTCGAGCACGCGGGCCGCCGCGGCCTGGCCCTCGGCGCTGGCGTGGAACTCGGCCCCGGCCCGCCGCAGCGGGATGAAGATCTCGGGCGCGACGAGCAGCACGGCCATCGCGGTCTGCAGGTCGAGCTCGCCCCACAGGAGCCGCAGCCCGAGCACCATGGCGACGAGCCCCACCCCGAACCCGGCCAGCATGTCCATGGACAGCGCGGAGAGAAAGGCGGTGCGCAGCGTGCGCATGGTGGCCGAGCGCACCCCTTCGGTCGCCGCCTCCACCTCGCGCCGGCCCTGCTCCTGGCGGCCGAAGGCGCGCAGGGTGGGCAGACCCTCGACGAGCTGGAGGAAGCGGCCGGCCAACGAGCCGAGCCGGCGCCATTGGCGCGCCGAGCGCTTGGCGGCCTCGCGTCCGAAGAAGACCATGGTGGCCGGGACGGCGAGCACCAGCGCGAGCACGACGAGGAAGGCCAGCCAGCTCTGGCTGCCCACCCAGATCAGGAGCAGGGCGGGGATGAGGGCGGCGGCGGCCGCCTGGGGCAGATAGCGCCGCGTAGTACGTGTGCAGCGACCGGAGCCCACGGGTGGCGGTCACCGAGAGCTCGCCCGGGCGCTCGCCCGCCAGCCAGCCCGGGCCCAGGGCCAGCGCGTGCTCGAGGAGCTCGGCGCGGAGCGTCGTGACCACCCGCTCCGCCGTCCCGTGGGCCGAGAGGTCGCCGGCCGCCGACAGCCCGGCGCGGACCAGGACGGCCACGCCGACGAGGACCAGGGCCGGGAGCACCCGGGACAGGGCTTCGTGGTGCAGGAGCGAGCGCTCGACCACCGTGGCGAGGGCGACGGCCTGGACCACGATGGTGACGGCGCTCAGTGCGGCCAGCGCCAGCGAGACGGCGGCCAAGCGGCGCAGGCCCGGCACGCGGGCGGCCAGCTCGGGATCGACCAGGCGAGGTCCCCCTCTGGGGCGCCGGGGGGCGGTGCTCAGATCCGAAATCTCGTGTCCTTCAGCTCGACGGTCCGGCCGACCAGGCCCTCGGCGAGCGCAGCTCGGGCGGTGGATGCATCTTCGCAGGTGGCAGCGGTGCGGACCCCATCGGGCAGGTCGGCGACGATGACCGTGCGCTCCGGTTCGAGCCGGTCTGCCCCGCCGTAGGTGACGGTGAAGGACACCACGGTGGCCCGGACGGGATCGGCCGGCGGTACCTCGGCGACGGGCTGGGTCTCCGTCGCGGCGTCCGCTTCGCTGGCCAGGTCCGCCGGCCGCCCGTCGGCCGCCGGCGGGGTGGCGCCCCACACGGCCAGACCGGGTTTGGAGAGCATGCCCGACACGGTCGTGACCAGGCCGAGCTCGCCCGCGTCGTCCCGGAGCCGCCGACCCATGGCGACGGTCGAGAGCAGGACGAAGTGGTTGAAGGGGCCGCCGGCGAACGCCATGCCCCCGGTCAACGTGGGCGTCCCGGCCGTCGGGAGGCCGAGCTCGCGCTGCTGGACCCGGACGGCCACGGGGAAGCAGGAGTACAGCTCGGCCAACCCGAGGTCGTGCAGCGGCCGGCCCAGGTGGGTGGCGGCGGCGCGGCCCAGGACGGCCATGGCGGGCCAGGCCTGCAGGTGACGTCGGGCCGTGAGCGTCACCGCGCTCGAGCAGTGCAGGGCGACGTGGGGGAAGAGCCAGCGGTCCGGCGGCACCCCCGCGTCGGCGGCGCGTGCGGCCGAGCAGATCAGGAGCGCGGACGACTGGTTCACGGTCCATTGGCTCGAGTGCCACAGGTTGTAGGGAAAGGCCAGCGGCCGGTTGGCCGGCCCCGGACGCGCGATCTCGTCCGCGTCGCGTGGCGCCGGGAAGGCGGCGAACGGATTTGCCTGAGCCACCTCGTTGAAGCGGGCCCACAGCGCGGCGATCTCCTGTGCGTGCGCCGACGCGCCCCGCCCCTCGGCCGCACCGCAGCGCGTTTTCGATCAGCGCGTACTCCTGGACGACGGGCCACACCATCCCCGCGGCCACCTCGATCGGCGCCACGAACTCGGGCGGCCGGGTGAGGACCTGGTCGGGTGGCGGCGTGTCCCCGTCCGTCTCGATGCCGCCGGCCCGGGCCCAGGCCCGAGCCTCGCCGCCCACCACCGCGACGGCGTCGCTCTCGCCGTTGGCCACCAAGGTCAGGGCGTGGTTGATGACCTCTTGTTGCGAGACGCCGACCTCGCAGAGCACGGTGCGGGCACCGGCCGCCCCGATCCGCCGGGCGACCGTGCGGGCCGGGTCGGTGAGCGACCACGATCCCTGCGGCACCACGATGTGGTCGAGAGCGGTGAGCAACCCCGGCGCGCCGGCGTCGTCGCCGGCGGCGCGCACGGCCTGCGCCATGAGCTCGCACACCGGGGCGCTCTCGTTGGCCGACCCGAGCCCGACCAGCACGGGGCGGCGCGGATCGCGCTGGTGGGAGGGTCCGGCCACGGCCGCCGATGCTACGGTCCGGCCATGGCGACGGGCGATGTGGGCAGGTGGGAAGGCGCGCTCTCCGACTTCACCAAGGAGAGTTTCGTGGCGGAGGGCGCCGAACGCGCCGTGTTCCGGCTCGGGAGCGGCCCGGCCGTGATCATCATGAGCGAGGCCCCGGGCATCACGCCGGAGTTGGCCGTGTTCGCCCGCCGGGTCGTCGCCGCCGGCTGCACCGCGGTGGTGCCGCACCTCTTCGGCGACGTGGGCCGCCCCACGACCGGGCTCTACTCCCTGCGCATGCTCGGACCGGCCTGTGTCTCGCGGGAGTTCTCGTGCTTCGCCCTCAAGCGGACCAGCCCGATCACCAGTTGGCTGCGCGCCCTGGCGGCGTCGGAACACGGGCGCTGCGGCGGTCCGGGTGTCGGAGCGGTCGGCATGTGCTTCACCGGCGGCTTCGCACTGGCCATGACGGTCGACGACGTCATGCTGGCGCCGGTGCTCAGCCAGCCGTCGCAACCGTTTCCGATCGGCAAGCGCCACAAGGCCGACATCGGCATCTCGGACGAGGACCTGGCCCGGGTGAAGCTGCGCACCGAGGCGGGGCAGTGCGTCCTCGGGCTGCGCTTCAGCAACGACCCCTTCTGTTTCGAACAGCGCTTCGAGACCTTGCGCCGCGAACTCGGCGACCGCTTCCTCGCGGTCGAGATCGACTCGGCCCCGGGCAATCCCTTCGGGCATCCCAAGAACGCGCACTCCGTGCTGACCCACCACCTGGTGGACCGGCCGGGGACGCCGACGCGCGCCGCGCTCGACCAGACCCTGAGCTTCTTCCGCGAGAAGCTCGGGGTGGGCAGCGGACCCGGCCCGCGGCCGGCCGGGATGGGCGACTGACCGAGCGGGCTCAGTCGACCGCTTCGAGGACCTCCCGGCAGACCCGCTCACCCGAACGCACGGCGCCGTCGAGCGATCCGTAGAACTTGGTGGCCGTTTCCGTGCCCGCCCAGTGCAGGCGCCCGACCGGCTCGCGGATGCACCGCCCGTACTGGGTGAGGACGCCGGTGGGGAAGCGGCCGAAGGAACACCCTCTGGTCCAGCGCTCCTCGGCCCAGTTCAGCTCGAGCAGCTCGAGCGGTCGGGCCGCCGCCGCGCCCAGGCGGCGGGACAACGTGCGCAGGAGGAGGTCCCGACGCTCCTTCTCGCCCATGGCCCACAGCGTTCTGGCCTGGGGGCCGGCCGCGTAGGTGGCGAGGACACCGTACGAGTGGCCCGGCTGGGTGGTGTCGAGGGTGATCTCGGCCAGGTCGTCCATCGCCACCGTGGCCCCATTGGCCCCGTCGGCCCGCCAGAAGGGCTCGTCGTAGATGGCCACCAGCTTGACCTCGGTGCCGGCCGGCATCTGGTGGACGAGGAGCGCGTGGTCGGCCGGCAGCGCCGGCTCGAAGCGGATGCCGGCGGCCAGGGCGCGGGGCAGGGCGAGCACGACCCGGCGGGCCTGGACCCGCACGACGTCGGAGGTGACCTCGACCCGGTCGCCGCTCTGGGTGATCGCGGTGGCCGGGGCGCCCAGGACCACCGCGTCACCCAACTCGGCCGCCATGGCCTCGGGGACCTGGCCCATCCCGCCTTGGAATTGGGAGTCCTGCAAGCCACCCTTGAGGGACATCAACGCTTCGATCCCACCCGAGGCGTGGACCAGGAAGAGCCAGTTGAGGAGGGACACCTCCGAGAGATCGGCGGCGAAGCAGGCGCGCACGGTCGAGTCGACGAGGTCCCGGGCCACCTGGGTTGGCACGTTGGCCGGGGTGAGCCAGCTGCGGACCGTCTTTGCGTCCCACGAGGCGGCCCGCCGGGCCGTCCAGGGCGCTTCGAGCGGAACCTTCTTGGCCATGGCGTTCATGCGGGCGATCGCTTGGCCTGCGCTCAGCAGCGCCACGGGGTTGAGGCGCGGAATGTTGCCCCGGTAGCGCTGGACCTTCCCGGCGTTCGCCAGGATGTAGTCACCCTCGACATAGGTGGCAAAGGTGGTGACGCCCATCTCCGTGATCAGCCCGCGCAGCCGGTCGTGGTCGGGCCCGATGAAGGCGGCTCCCATGTCGACCGGGACCCCGCTCGCCGAGGTCTGCGTCCAGATCCGGCCCCCGACCCGGTCGCGGGCCTCGAGCACGACGACCGATCGCCCCGCCTGGCTCAGCCGCCGGGCTGCGGTGAGGCCGGCCAGGCCCGCTCCGACGATGCAGACGTCGGCCTCTCTCGGTGTGCTCACCGGCATGCACCCACCCCCGATCGGCGGGCCCGGCCTCGGGCTCGGACCCTGGGCGACGGTATCGCAGGCCGGCCGATTGAGCACCCCTGGGGCGGGCGCGAGGATGGGTCGTGAGCGGGACGGGCCGCTCGGGGGTGACCACATCGGTCCTCGAGGAACATGCGAGGTATGGGCAATGTCCGAATTCGTCATGACCATCAACGGAGAGTCCGCACCGACCGAGGGCTCGTTCGGTGTCCGCAACCCCGCCACCGGCGAGGTGTTCGCGCAGGCGCCCGAGTGCTCGCGCCACCAGCTCGACGCCGCCTTCGATGCCGCGGCCAAAGCGGCGAGGGAATGGAAGTCCGACGAGGCCGTGCGGCGGGCGACCCTGCTGCAGGCGTCCGAGGTGTTGATGGCACAGGCCGGCACCGAGCTGGCGCCGACGCTCACGGCGGAGCAGGGGAAGCCACTGGGCGACGCCGCCATCGAGGGCTTCGCCGCCGCCATCTGGTGCCAGTACTTCGCCAATCTCGAGACGCCGCCCCAGGTGATCCAGGACGACGACAGCGCCTACGTCGAGGTGGCCCGGCGTCCGCTCGGTGTGGTCGCCGCCATCACGCCCTGGAACTTCCCACTGACCCTGGCCTTCTGGAAGATCGCCCCCGCCCTGCTGGCCGGCAACACGCTGGTGCTCAAGCCGTCGCCCTACACGCCACTCACCACGCTGCGTGTCGGTGAGCTCTTACGCGACGTGTTCCCGCCCGGGGTGATGAACATCGTCAGCGGCAGTGACGAGCTCGGCGCCTGGATGACCACGCACCCCGTCCCGCGCAAGGTCAGCTTCACGGGCTCGGTCGAGACGGGCAAGAAGGTGGCCATGGCCGCCGCGCCCGATCTCAAGCGCGTGACCCTCGAGCTCGGTGGGAACGACCCGGCCATCGTGCTCGACGACGCCGATCCCGCCGTGGTGGCCCGGGCCATCTTCGCCGGCGCGTTCGCCAACAACGGCCAGGTGTGCTCGGCCATCAAGCGCGTGTACGTGCCCGAGGCCCTCTACGACGAGGTCGTCGAGGGCCTGGCCGAGCAAGCCCGGTCGGCCAAGGTGGGGGAAGGGACCGAGGAGGGCGTGACGCTCGGGCCGATCAACAACGAGCCGCAGTACGAGCGGGTCAAGGAGCTCGTGGCTGATGCCCTCTCCTCTGGGGCCACGGCCGTCACGGGCGGCCAGGCCATGGACCGTCCCGGCTACTTCTTCGAGCCGACGATCCTGACCGGCCTCACCGACGGCACGCGGATCGTCGACGAGGAGCAGTTCGGACCGGCGCTGCCCGTCGTGTCCTACCGCGATCTCGACGACGCCATCGACCGGGCCAACGCCACCCACTTCGGGCTCTCGGGCTCGGTCTGGGGCGCGGACGGCGACCGGGCGTCCGCCGTGGCGGCACAACTCGAGTGCGGCACCGCGTGGGTGAACACGCACCTGGCGCTCTCGCCCCAGCAACCCTTCGGCGGGTTCAAGTGGAGCGGTGTCGGCGTGGAGAACGGCCCGTGGGGATTGGCCGAGTTCTCCGAGCACCAGGTCGTCCACCGCTCCAAGGTCGGCCACGGCCTCAACGCGACCACGGCGGACGTCGTCTCGTAGGGACCTCTGGCCGGGCCGGCTCGGGCCCGGGTCCGGTCACCCACCCGGAGCCGGGGGAGATGGTCGGTTCCGAGTGGGTGACACGCACCAGCGGGGGGTGGTCAGGTCGTGGTCGTGGTCGTGGTGGAGCGGCCCGCGCCGTGCTTCGAACCATGCGCAGTGCCGGCGCCGCGCTTCGAACCGTGCCGCGTTGCCGGCATGGTGCACGCCGCCGGGTACCAGGATGTGACGGAGTTGGTGCACATCGTGGCGCCCCTGCTTCACGGCGCCGACCGCCTGCCGGGTGGCGTTCTGGGCCCCGGCCAGCAAGCTGTTGTTGGCGTTCCACTGGGCGGGCGTGTAGCCGAGCACGGTGCCGCTCAGCCCGTTCGTGGCCGTGGAGGCGGTCGTGATCTGGCTCTTCAGGTTGTCGACCAGCGGGTTGAGCGTCGACGCGTTGGTCGAAGTGGCGTGCTGCTGGGCCTTGGTCGCAGCCCGCTGGAGCGCCGGCACCTCGGTGTTCGCCACTCGGGACGCACTGGCGGCGACGTGGGCCGCCGGGAGCACCAGCCGGTAGACGCGGAAGCCGGTGAAGATGGTGCCGTAGTCGGCCGTCGCCTGCTCCAGCGTGCCGTCGTTCTGGATCTTCGTGTCGAGTTGCTGGAGTGGCCCGATGTCCTGCCCCAGGTAGCTCTCGAGAGGACCTTGGCCGGCGCGGAGTCCCTTGGCCGACTTCACTCGGCTGACGGCCTTGGTGAGCGTGTCCACGCGGCGCGTGATCTGGTCGTGGGCCAGGCTCTTGATGTCCGCGAGCGTCCGGGGCAACGTCGTGGTCGTCGAGCCGCCGCCTGAGGTGGTGGGAGCGGACGTGGTGGGAGTAGCCGATGACGCCGCGGCGCCCGCCAGCGTCGCCGTGGCGACCAGCGCGACCGCACCGAGACCCATCAGGGCCCTGTGTCGCTTCGCCATGTCTGCTCCTCTCGTCCGAGCTTCCTCGGAATACCCTGAGCCCAATAGTGAAGGCCCAGGGTAAAGCAGGTGTGTGCCAAAGATGAGGGTTCTGTAAGGGCGGGTGCGAATGGGCCGTTCGCCTGGGCGCCAGATGGAAGGCTGGTGAGGTGGAGGCCGAGAACGGAACGGTGGTTGTGGTCGAGGACGATCCGCACATAGCGGACCTGGTCGACCTCTACCTCCGTCGGGAGGGCTTCCGGGTCCTCTTGGCCGGAGACGGTGAGAAGGGTCTCGAATTGTTCAAGCAGGCCGATCCCTGGATCGTGATCCTCGACGTCGGGCTCCCGGGCCGGCGCGACGGGTTCGACGTCTGCCGGGAGATCCGGGCCCGCGGCTCGGTCCCGGTCCTCTTCCTCACGGCTCGCGACGACGAGGTGGACCGCGTCCTCGGACTGGAGATGGGGGCGGACGACTACCTGACCAAGCCGTTCTCGCCCCGCGAGCTGGTGGCCCGGGTCCGGGCCATCCTCCGGCGCACCCGAGAGGGCCCGGCCCCCCAGGAAGTGGTCGCGGTGGGGGAACTCGAGGTGGACCTGCGCCGCCGCGAGGTGCGGCAAGGCGGAGCTGCGGTGTCGCTCACGACCCGCGAGTTCGACCTGCTCGCCTTTCTGGCCAACAACGTCGGGCTCGCTCTCTCCCGCCAGCAGTTGCTCGACGGAGTGTGGGGGACCGATTGGTACGGCGACGAGCGGACGGTCGACGTGCACGTGGCCCAGCTGCGCAAGAAGCTCGGCACCGATCTGCCTCTCGCCACGGTGTGGGGCGTGGGCTACCGGTTCGGCTGAGGCTGGTCGATGCGGCGTCGGTTGATGCAGGCCATGGTGGGCCTGGTTGCGGTCACCCTTCTCGTGGCCGGGGTGGGCGGGCTCCTGCTCACCCGCAAGGCGGCCCGCGATCAGGCGACGTCGCAGCTGGTCTCCGAGGCCGACTCGCTCACCTCGGGCCGGCTCGGCGTCGAGTCGAAGGCCGATCTTCACGTCATCGCGAAAACGCTCAAGCTCAGTGACGCCGCCTTCGTCCGCATCGACCGCTCGGGCAGGGTCAAGTCGAAGTTGCCCCACGGCATCACCCCGGCGGACATCGATGTGCCTGCGCTGGAAAACGGGAACACCGTGTCCGGCAATGTGGGCAACCGCGTCTATGCCGTTGCGCCGGCTCAGCTCACGGTGCAGGAGCGGGGCCAATTGCGTTTCAAGGGCACCTTCGCCATCTTGCTCACTCGTGACGTGGGTGATCTCGGACCGAGCTGGGTCTACTTCATCGTGGCCGGCGGGGTGGGTCTGGCCGTGGCTGCCTTGGTGGCCGCGCAGATGAGCCGCCGCATGGCCCGTCCACTGGTCGAAGCCGAAGTGGTCACTGGTCGCATCGCCTCGGGCGAGCTCGCCAGCCGGGTCCCGGTCCGTCCGAACGACTACCCCGAGTTCACTTCGCTGGCGGGATCGATCAACGACATGGCACAAAGGCTCGAGGACAGCCGAGCACGTGAGCGTCACCTCCTGCTGGCGGTGTCCCATGATCTGCGCACGCCGCTGACGTCGATCCGCGGGTTTGCCGAGGCCATCCAGGACGGCGCAATTGAGGACAGCAGTCAAGCCGCTGACGTGATCATCGCCGAGGCGAGACGCCTCGAACGACTGGTGGGTGATCTGCTCGACCTCACCAAGCTCGAGGCGCGTCAGATGTCCATCTCCATGCGCCCGACCGACGCAGCCGAGATCGCGTGGACCACCGCCGAGGGATTCCGCCCGGCGGCGGCCAAGAGTGGTCTGGCCATTCGGATTCAGGTGGGCGAGGAGGAGGACGGCACTCGGCCGAGCTCCCTGGACGTGGCCGCCGATCCGGACCGCCTGGCGCAGCTGCTGGCCAATCTCATTGAGAACGCCATCACTTACGCCTCGAGCGCCGTGACCGTGCGCGTGACCGATGCGCTCGAGGCCGGAGCGTGCCTCATCACGGTGGACGACGACGGCCCGGGGATCGCCGAGGCCGACCTCACCCGCGTGTTCGAGCGCTTCTACCGCGCGGATCGCGGTCCCAACCGGCGATTGGGCTCGGGGCTGGGCCTGGCCATCGTGGCCGAGTTGGCAACGGCCATGGGCGGATCGGTGCGGGCCGAGTCGCCGCTCGGGCCCGCCGGAGGTTCGCGTTTCGTCGTCACGCTCGGCTACTGGCGTGGCAGTGTGCCCCAACTCACCCGCGTCTGACCTCTCGCGGATGGGACAACCTGTTCGAAGTGCCGGACAAGACGGAATTCCTCGCACTTCTGTTGCACATAGCGCCATCACGCGTGCGCGCTTGGCAGGCGCGTGCTAATACCGGCGAACGCAATTGGTACAAAGCCGATTTCGAGCAACGGGGAGTGAGAACATGAGTCGTAGGCGGCGTTCAAGTTCATTGAGATCGATCGGACTGGGATTGGTGGCCACGGCGACTGTCGTCGGTGTCAGCCTCACCGGGAGCGCGATGGCGTCAGCCAGCGACACCGCGTCGTCGCACGCGCAGCTCGTGCCGGTGTCGGGCGGCAACGATCCGGCTGCCCTGCCGGGATCGCGCGTCTTCGGAAAGACGCCCAAGAACACGCCTGAGACCGTGTCGTTCGTGCTGACAGAGCAGAACCTCGCGCAGCTCGAGACCAGCGTGCAGCACGGCGTGAGTTCCTTCCT
Source organism: uncultured Acidimicrobiaceae bacterium (assembly GCA_963726545.1). Classification (GTDB taxonomy): domain Bacteria; phylum Actinomycetota; class Acidimicrobiia; order Acidimicrobiales; family RAAP-2; genus Bog-473. Next base: position 259,148 of record CAVSCV010000017.1, read on the forward strand.
TACGGTGAGCCAGTTCGCCAAGCAATATGGACAGAGCACGGCGCACATCCTCGCCCTCGAGCAGTACCTGCAGAGTTTCGGGATCACCACGCAGGCCTACACCGACGACATCGACGTGGTGGCCAACGGGACCGCGGGTGAGTTCGACCAGGCTCTGGACGTCCAGCAGCAGCAGGTGAGCATTCCGGCCCAGGCCCAGTCGGGTGGCCGCCAGGCCATCCCGGCGCAGACCGTGCACGCCGCCACGACGGCTCCGATGCTGCCGGCCGACATTGCGAGCTATGTCACGGCGGTCCTCGGCCTCTCGAACTACTCGGCCTTCGCCAGCCAGGCGCAGCACGTCAATGCATCCGTCGCGGCGCAGCCGAACAGCGGGAACTCCTGCGTCAAGCTGACCGGACTGGCCTCGGCGTGCAACACGCCCCAGAGCTTCGCCTCCAACTACGGGCTCACCCCGCTGTACCAAGACTCGGATGTGGGGCAGGGGCAAACGATCGGCATCGTCACCCTGGCCGCCGTTGACCCGGGTGCACCGCAGTTCTTCTGGAAGAACGTGCTGGGCATGACCAGCTCCGGACGCACGGTCACCATCGACAACATCGACGGTGGTCCGGGCGCTCCCAGCAACGTGGGCGGCTCGGGCGAGTCCGATCTCGATGTGGAGCAGTCGGGCGGTCTGGCGCCGGGCGCCAACGTCGTGGTGTACCAGGCCCCTAACACCGACCCAGGCTTCGCGGACGCCTTCTTCACCGCCGCCAGCCAGAACCTGGCGGGTTCCGTATCGGCCAGTTGGGGCGAGTCCGAGACGTTCCTGACGGCTTCGATTGCGGCCGGCACCGAGACGTCGGCCTACACCACCGCGTTCGACGAGGCCTTCTTGGAGCTGGCGGTGCAGGGACAGTCGACCTTCGCCTCGGCCGGCGACGAGGGCGCCTACGACGCGTTCGGTGACATCGGTACGACGAACCTGTCCGTCGACACACCGGCGGACAGTCCATACATCACGTCGAGCGGCGGGACGACGCTGCCCTGGTCCGGCAGCTTGAGCGGCCCCGGTGGGACGGCCAACGTCAACGTGCCCACCCAGCGGGCTTGGGGCTGGGACTATCTCTGGCCGGCCTTCGCCACCATCGACGGCCTGACCGAGAAGCAGGAAACGCTCAACCCGCAGAACGACGGCGGTGGCGGCGGTGGATTCAGCGTCCTGTACAACACTCCCTCGTATCAACAGGGCGTGTCGGGCACGAACACGTTCACCGCGGTGCCGTATCTCGTGCCCAAGGACTTCGTGACCGTCGACGGCAGCAGCTTGCCGACACGTTGGAAGTTCAACCCGAACCCCGGCAACCTCTCGGGCCAGGGAACGGGCCGAGCCGAGCCGGACCTCTCGGCCGACGGCGATCCCTTCACCGGCTACCTGCTCTACTCGCCCTCCTTCTCCCAGGCCGGGGACCCGGTCCTCGAAGGCGGCTGGGGCGGCACCAGCTTCGTAGGACCGCAGCTGAACGGCTCGACCGCGGTCATGGAGTCGATGTTGGGTCACCGGGTGGGCTTCTGGAACCCGTGGCTCTACAAGTTCGCCCAGCAGAAGAACTCCCCGCTGCTTCCGCTCCAGCAGGTGGGACCGGGCAACGACAACCTCTACTTCTCGGGGAACCCGGGAGCCGTCTACAACCCGAGCACGGGTCTGGGCACGCCCAACCTCTCGGCGCTCGCAGTCGACTTCGGCCGCCAGTAACTGGTACGACCCGGGTCGGGCGTGCGGACGTCCGGCCCGGGCTACTGCCAGTGGGCCATGAAGACCAGCACGTGCATGGTGACCATGTAGGTCGCGACGAAGGCCAGGGCGCCCACGGTGATGGAGCCGGCGACCTCGGTACGGCGTGACACCCTGGAGAGGTGCATGGTGAGGGTCTGGTGTGGTCCTTCGTGGTTCTCTCGCATGGCTCCTGGTCCACGTCGGCGTGGGTGTGGCCTGACTTGAGGGCTCAGCGGTTTTCCTGAGGCCACCACCTGGGTGCGCACCATCGTCGTGAGGCTCGTTGGTGCCAGAAGCTCGTGTCGACGAGACGTACACCGGGCGCACCAGCGTCACGACGCCAGGGGGACTGCCGTCTCTATTCGGCGGCGTCGGGACTGGCGGGCGACTCTCGAATCGAGATCTCCGGTGGTGCTCCGGAGCGGCTGTGTCCGCCGAGCTGTGCCGCAGCCAGTCGGCTCCATCCGGCCGCGCCGCACTCGGCGAACTCGCTCTGGGCGCGGGAGAAGTTGAAGCGCGCCAGATCCGTCAGCCCGAGCCGACGTTGTCGCAGTGCGGCCACGAGCTTGCGGTGGGCGCTGAGGAACGGGCTGTGCGCGTCGGAAAGGGTGGTGGCCTCGAGTGCGCCCGGGGGGACCGCGTCCCCCTCCGTGTCGTGCACGTTCGCCGTGGATGTGGCGAGGTGCTCGGCTCGCGGTGCCGCCGGGACATCGGCACGACCGAGGTCGAGCTCGTAGTCACTCAACAGCGCAAGTTGCAAGAAGACCTGCAGTGACGGCCAATCGAAGCAGCCGTGGTGCCCGGAGCGGTGGTCACACTCGTCCTCCAACGCGCGCAGCCAGGCGTGCGCGCCGCGTCGCCGCCCTTTCTGGAGTTCGCAGTGTGCGAGAGCACTCAGCACCTGCACGTGGGGGAGATGCAGTGCCGTCTGCTCGAGGGCGAAGAACCCAGTCGCGGCTTCGAGCGCCTTCCTGGCGTGGCCAGCGCCGGCGTGGACCCAGGCGGACCAGCCGAGGGCGCGGGCGAGCAGCGTGACCTCGTGCACCTCGCGCAGCTGGGCGACCGCGAAGTCGGCCCCGCTGACCGCCTGAGCGACGTCACCTGCGGACAGCCGGGCGCGTGAGCGGACGAGCGCCACCGCGGCGGTGAGCGATGGATCGCCGGATCTGTGCACCGCGTCATCCATCCACGTCAGCCAGCGACCCATCAAGGCGGGCGTCGCCACGTGGACCAGCGCGCTGCCCAGGACGTAGGCCAGCTGCGGCGAACCCGGAAAATCCGTGCCCGAACCGGTGAGGCTGACGACTGCGTCCGGCATCGCGTGCGTCTCGATCGCTCCGGGGCCCGTGAGGATGGTGCGCACGGCGTCGCGTACGAACAACGCCCAGCCACGCGCGTCGGGCCGGTCCTCGGCCAGGTCGACCGCCCGCTGGGCGTAGAGCAGTGCCGCGTCGAAGGCGTCGAGGAGCACCGCGCTCGCTGCCGCATCGGCCGACATGATCGATGCCGTCACCGGTTCGATCGCCCCGCAGACCTCGGCTGCGGCCGCCATCTCGGCCACCGAACGTGGTGAGGCCTGCCGGGACAAAGCGACACGGGCGGAGCGGTATCTGGCCTGGCCGATGATGGCGATCGAGACATCCTCCGGCGCAATGCGTTGCAGGCAGAGGCGGGCGCGGTCGAGTCGTCCAACCGCGTGCCAGAGGGCGGCGGCGTCGATGAGGTGGCGCGCTGCCTGTTCGTGGGTCTGGGCACACCGACTGGCGAGGACCAGGAAGCGCGCCGCTCCTTCAGGGTCGGATCGCTGCGATCCGGCCCGTGAGGCCCGGACGCACAGGGACATCAGGTCTTCGTTGCTGGCGGTGGCCGACGTGGTGGACAGGATCGCGGCCTGCTCGACCATCCCAAAGCCGAGCAGGGCATCGGTGACGGCGTGGCACGCCGCACGTTGTGCCTCGTGGCTTGCCCACTGGAATGCAGCGACGCGACAGAGCGGGTGCACGAAGCGGACGCGATCGGACCCGATGCTGACGATGCCAAGTGACTGGACGGGGCGGAGGGCGTCCGGGGCTAGGTCGACCAGAGACAGCGCGTCTTCGAGGACGGCTCGCGGCACGTCGGAGGCTGCGGCCACGGTTACCGCCAGGCGTGCGTGGTCATCGAGCTCTTCCATCCAGGATCCGAAGCCTTCGGCCACCTCGAAACCCACCGGGATCCGTGCCGGTAGCGGGACGAGGCCACCCAGCTCGTTTTCGGAAAGCAGGGACACCGCGGAGACCATTCCAGACGGGTTCCCCGCCGTGGCCCGCCACAGGTCGGCGAGCACCACGGAGTCGAATGACTTCCCCGTCCGCCGGAGTACGAGTTCTGCCGACTGTGTCTCAGTAAGGGGTTCCAGCCGATGCGAGGGGAGTTCGAACTGCAACGGCGAGGTCGAGCCATCGAGCTCGTCTCGCCAGGTCACGGCGAACACGGCGACCGCGTGGAGCTCCGGATCGAGCACGGCGGCGGCGATCGCTTGGGCGACCGGTATGTGCGAGGCCGGACAGTCGTCGAACGCGATCAAGACAGGTGCGTCGCTCACCACGGCCGAGGCCCGGATGGCCGATCGAGCGGATCTTCGAAGCTGGTCGAATTCCGTCGATCGGCTCGAGCCGAGATCGAAGAGCCTTTGCCACAGTTCAAGCGGAACACCACCGGCCGGCACGGGCAGGGTCACTCTGGTGAAATCCCTCGCCCGGGCCTCGGCGTTGCGGAGGAAATGCGTCTTGCCTGACCCCATCAGTCCATGGACCGCAACGACGCCAGAGACTCCGGACCGCGCCTCGCTCAACACGTGATGGAGGTGGGCGCGGGCGCGCGCCGAGCCAACGGCCGCTCCGTGGCGTGCCGCTGGTTCTTCTTGACCCAGTTGAGTACTGGGGTCGCTGCCGGACCGCCGCACGGCATAGTCCATGGGATCTCCCGCGGTATTTCCTCGCCAATAGGAAATGTCACAACGCGTGAACGTCGATCGAAGGTACGCAGGAAATATGCCCACTTCAAATCCTCCGGGCACAATTGTTCTCGGAGAGTTCTTCGTTCCAACAACGCCGTTGCGCCCGCAAACCGTTTCGTCGCTTCGGAGCTTTCACTCTCTGAGCAACGACTTGGTGCAGACGAGGCGATGACGAGCGCTCGCCGAGGTGCTCTCTCCAACGAGTGCCCGCGCCGACGTGCCCGTCGCGTCGCCGCCCCGTGCGTCGACGAGGACATTCGTGGCGGCGTGGCCGTGCCGAGTCGAGCGGCATCGCAGCGGAACGGGCACGTCAGCGGAGTTCCCCCGAACTGACCGGACGCGAGAGCGCGTCGTCAACGCGCTCTTGGCGCACGCTGGCCGTCGGTTCGGCTGCCCGACAGGACATGTGGTGTAGACCCATGTCCCGAGCGGGCCACAATGTCCGCCGGCGGCGCCGCCGCCTCGAGGGGCTCGATCTTCAGCGTGCACCGACGCGCCCCGCTGGCAGTCCCATACCTAGATGGAGGAGTTCATGGAGCGTCTGAGCGGCAGGGTCGCCATCGTCACTGGCGGTGGAGGCGGTATCGGAGGGGCGTCGGCCCGGGCCCTGGCCCGTGCCGGAGCGGCGGTCCTCGTGGCCGACATCAACGGGGAGGCCGCCGAGTCGGTGGCCGCAGACATCCGGTCGGCGGGCGCACAGGCGGCGTCCTACGTGGTCGATCTGGCCGTCGAGAGCCAGGTGGCTGCGCTCGTGGCCGAGGCCGTCTCGCGATTCGGCCGGCTCGATGTGCTCCACAACAACGCAGCGCTGACCGATTCGGACTTCCTCAGCCGGGACACCGCCGTGACCGAGCTGGAAGTCGACGTCTGGGAGACGTCGATGACGGTGAACCTGCGCAGCCAGATGCTCACCTGCAAGCACGCGGTCCCCGAAATGGTGCGAACCGGCGGCGGGTCCATCATCAACATGTCGTCCGGCGCCTCCCTGAAGGGCGACCGCACGAGGACCGCCTATGGGGTGGCGAAGGCGGGCGTGAACGCGCTCACCATGTACGTGGCGACCAGTCACGGCAAGCAGGGCATCCGGGTGAACGCGATTCTCCCCGGACTCGTGATCACCGACGCGGTCCGGGCCCACCTCGACGACAACATCATCAAGTCGCTCGGTCGTGCCGTCCTGACCCCCTCGGTCGGGCAGCCCGAAGACGTGGCCGACGTCGTGGTCTTTCTCGCCTCCGATGAGTCTCGCTACATCACGGGGCAGCTCATCGCGGTCGACGGCGGCATGGGCGCCCACGCCGGTGCGGGCGGGGACGGCTGAGTCGAGAGGGCAGCGTTACGTCGGGCCGAGGACGTATTCGCCGGTCTGGGGGTGGTGGTACCAGCCGCTGGCGGCCTGGGTGCCCCCGTCCACGTGAATGGTCTGTCCGGTGATGTAGCTCGAGAGGCTCGAGGCCAGGAAGATGGCGGCACCCGCCATCTCGTCGACGTGACCGGCCCGACCCATCGGCACGGTCTGCCCGAATCGCTCCTGCATGCCGTCGGGGTTCGGGGCAACCGAGGCGAGTCCCTCTGTCCAGGTGATGTCCGGGGCCAGGGCGTTGACCCGGATCCCGTAGGGCGCCAGCTCCAGGGCGGCGGTCTTGGTGTACTCGATCACCCCCGCTTTGGCAGCGGCGTAGGCCGCGTAGCCCGGGGCGGCCCGGACCCCTTCGATGGAGGTGACATTCATGATGCTGCCCTCCAACGAGCGTTCGACCATCTGGCGAGCCACCCGCTGGGTGCACAGGAGTACGTGCTTGAGGTTGGAGCGGTAGAGGGCATCCCATCCGTTCTCCGACGTCTCGAGCAGGGGAGAATTGAACACACCCCCGGCGTTGTTGACCAGGATGCTTACGGGGCCGAGTTCGGCCACGGTGCGTTCGAGCGCCGCATCGACCTGATCCGAATCCCGGACGTCGACCTGAAGCCCGAGGCCGCCGACCTCTTCGCCGGCCGCAGTTGCCGTCTCCTCGGTGCGCTCCCAGATGGCCACTTTGGCGCCGAAGGCGGCAAAATTTCGAGCGATGCCGCGTCCGATGCCGGAGCCGCCGCCGGTGACGACGGCCACGCGATCAGTGAGCAAGATTGAGCTGGGGTCGATTGGCATGGTCGGCGACGTTACTGTGTTACCTGACAGCCGTGTCATATGAGAGCTTCGGGTGGAGACCCGGGGCAGATGGGGGGTTACGTGCCCAGGATCGAGCCGATTCCGTTGGACCAGATGGCGCCCGAGCCGCGCCGGATCATCGAAGAGGGGGTCGAGGAGGGGCTGTACGCGACGCCGATCCCGCTCCAGATCTTCGCCTACAAGACGCAGCAGATCATCATGACCGACGCGGCGCGCCACGTCATGGGAAAGGGCTCTTTGTTGGGAGGCCGGATCCTCGAGCTGCTGCGGATCCGGAGCGCCCAGCTCGGTGAGTGTCAGCCCTGCATGCAATCGAGGAAGCACGATTCGATCACCGATGAGGACGTGGCCTGCCTCATCGCTCCCGGCGGGGGCGACCTCAACGAGCAGGAGCGGCTCGCCGTCGAGTTCCTCGATCTCCTCTCGGCCGATCACCACGCCATCGACGACGAGGTCTACCGGAAGCTCGGAGAGCACTTCACCTCGGCCCAGATCATCGAGCTGGGCTTTGCCTGTGCCGGATCGATGGGTCTGCACCGCTTCATCCACACTCTCGACGTGTTCGGTACGAGCGCTCCGGTCATCCCGTTCAGCCCTGAACAGGTCGACTCGGCCATCGACGAGCCGGCACTGCACGCATGAGCCAGACCGTCTTGGTGACGGGAGCCACTGGGCTGGCCGGCGCCAACGTGTGCAAGCAGCTGATCGAGCGGGGTGACAGCGTTCGCCGCGCTGGCCCGGGAGACGGCGGACACCGCGCCGCTGAAGGAGCTGGGAGTCGAGGTCGTCAGCGGGGACGTCAGCGACCCCGACGCCGTCCTCCGGGCCGCCCGCGGGAGCGACACGGCCATCCACTGTGCCGCCCTCTTGGGGGGGGCCAGTCAGAACATGGCCGACTTCGAGGCGGTGAACGTCCAGGGCACCAAAAACGTCCTCGATGCCGCGGAGACGCTGGACATGGGCCGGGTGGTCGCCGTCAGCACCGGCACCTTCTTCGACACCGCTGGAGGTCTCGACCGGGAGGATGCGCCGGTCACCAAGGAGCCGAGCCAGGACCCCTACACCCTGACCAAGATGGCCGCGTTCCAGGACGCCATGGCCCGGGCGGCCAAGGGCCGAGATGTGGTGAGCACCCACCCCGGAGCGATCTTCGGACCGTCCCCGGTGGCCAGCAACGCCCTGGGAGCCACCAGCTTCAACCGCGTGCTCTTGTCGGCCGCCCGCGGGAGGATCGAGCGGTACCTGAAGTTCCCCGTCAGTTGGGTCTTCGGCGAGGACATCGCGGCAGGTTGCATCCTGGCCCTCGACAAGGGGGTGTCGGGCGAGCGTTACATGCTCGACGGCCGTCCCGAGGACGTGGTCAGCATTGCCAACGCCTGTAACCGGGTCTGCCGTCTGGTCGGCCTCGATCATGAGGTGGTCGACGTCATGCCCTCGGACGATCCCGAGTTGGCCAAGGTGTTCGGGCCCACCCTCGTCGCCATCTCTGAGAAGGCGGCCAAGGACAGGAGCCCCCGAAAGAAGCTCGAGGATTCGAAGACCTTCAAGCGTCTTGGCTACAGCCCGATCTCTCTTGACGAGGGGTTGGAGCGCACCATCGACTGGTTCCGAGCACAGGGGAAGATCGGGGCTCAATAAGCCTCCTGGCACGCTGAAGGGTGGGGGGTCTCAGACCCCCCACCCTTTGTTTTTGCAGGTCGAAGGCACAGGGCGGCCTCGATCTACGGGGTCGGTCGAACCACCCCCGCCTTGACCCCCGCATGGCTCCGCCTGTGCAGCCCCAACCGACCTGCTGTCGAGGACGAGGGTGGTCGGGGTCTGCCGCGCTCCCCCCCAAGCGGGGGACTCACGGGATTGGCGATGCCCCCCACCACCGTTCCCGCGGTGGTGGGGATGGGGTGTTCGTGCACGAGCTTTGAACAACGGTGAACTCTCGAACCGAGTCCGACCTCTCTTGGCCCGGCCGCTCACCACCCCTTGTTTGGCCCCGCCGTCAGCCATCGGCTGGCCTGTGGATACCCGGTGACGCAGTCGCCCCCGAGAAGCCCGCGGGTCGCCGGTTGCGTCGGGCTGGAGGGGGTGGAGCCCTACCCTCGATGCCCCTCGCCGCGGGCGCTCGGTTTTCATCACAGACTTCTTTGCGGCTCAAGCCAGAACTTCCCAGAGGGTCAGCCGTACCCCCTTTTGGTGTGCCCTCGAACCCCCCCTCGAGTGGTCGATCGCTGCTCGTCACGACGTGCCGACCAACACCCGTGGCCGTTCTCGCCACGGATCACCGAGAACGATCCGTGGCGCATGGAGGGCCAGAGGCAATGCCGACCCCCATGAAGGGTCCCCATGAGGACGACGGTCGCTCGCAATCCAACACCCAGAAGCTCGGCTCGCAGAAGAGGGGTGCCGGGTCTTCGGGTGCCCCAAGGCGGGTGGGCGAGAGACGACATGTCGGGCTGGCCGGGCCAGGCTGGCGCGGCAATTATTGGCCAGGGGAATTTGGCCACGCCCCCTCGAAATAGAGGCGAGGGCGTTCTCGGCCGTGACAAGGTCGCTACCCTCCGTGCGCGCCTGCGTGGCTTCTCGGGATCGGGCCGAGATGGGTCGGTTCCACTCGCACCTACCCCGCCGATGGCGGCGCGGGTACGCCCCTCATCGGGAGTGCCCATCCCTGTTCTCGGGTCGTGTCCGGATGACGCCCCCGGGGCGATTGGGGGCGCCGGGAGAGCCGGAGGGAGACGGAGGGGCCTATAGGTGGTGTGGGCGCGAGGGTCGACCCGAGCTCCCGGGTGGCGGGAGTGGCGGCGCCCATTGATCCCCGTCGAGGGGGGATTCGTCCTTTGCGGCCACTGTGGTCCACGACTCGTCCGCTCGACCCCCCGTTTGTGGGGTCGCTGCCGACGTCGGTGCCCCATCCGATTTTCCTCCCGTGGCGTGCCGGGCGGGGGGCATCTCGCCCACAGGGAAGAGCGGAAGCCAAGTGCAAGTCGACCGCAATGACGGCCTCCCATGACTCTCAGGGGGTATCGATCTCCTTTCCGTACGTGTGAGGTTGCGGCCAGGTCGAGAACACCCCACATGGGCGCCATGCTGCGCGGCCCGTTAGCGGAACGGTTTTCATTCGCGCGTGAGGGAGGTCTGTGGGGGTGCTGCACCCATCGAGCGGCCGCCACGGCAGGGGGCCAGGCCCTCGACATCCATCGAGGAAGTGGAGGGATGAGCAAACCCAAGACCCCCCATCTTGGGGTGTCGGAAGAAGGTACGTGATGGCAAAGGCTCCTCCCACCGCCCCACCACATCTATGGCATTGGGAGCTCCGCTCGACCAGCGCGACGTACAACGCGCGTGTTTCACGTGGAGCCATCCCATCGCGCGAGTACCGACAGGAGAGTACGTGATCTGTCGTACTTCGCGTCGCTCGTGAGTTGGCAACGGATCCAAAATCGAAAATGAACGTGGCGAAGAGGGTCGACAATGACGACGCAGGCCGGTTGCGGGTGATGGCTCGAAGAGCCAAGGAATCGCAACGGCCCGTCGGCCAACGCTTCATCTGTCCCACCTGAGTGGTGCCCATATGGGCGATCGATCTGGACGTCGCGGAAGTCACGATGTTTGTTTCACCGCACGATGGGTGTCGTGGGTAATTCGACTGCCGTGGTCTTGGCTTCGATTCGTGTCGAAGCGTTCGCCCTGTTCACCGAATCGGCAACACCGAGCGTGCGGTGTGGTGGCGCTGACCGTGCAAAACGCGTTCGTTCCTTCAGAGCTTTCGCTTCAGCGCGGTCTCGAGGTGCCTGTAGGAAATTCGCAATGCAGTGCAGCTTCGCTCGCTCATCAACTGGGAGACCCGTTCTTCGTCGAACCTCGGTTACCCGGGAATTCGGCTGCTCGAGGCGTGTCTGACGAAACAGTCGCTGACGCGAATGGGCGGGCGAGGCTCGAATGCGTCGCGCGACAGGATATGCGACCTCGGCGAGCCACAGCCTTTGCGTGCTTTGAGAAAGCGTGCGACGAACGGCGCGATGTCATATCGGTGGAAAACGACAAACGCCGCAAGGGTCACATGGTGGGACCCGAGGTTTCCTAGGTCCGCCGCCTCGAGTCGTGTGGAATCCCGGACGAAGGGAGAAGCAGTATCCGTAAAGCAGGTTTCGTGGTCCTGGGCAACGTGAAAGGGCAGGGGAGTCGGCTGTCCACCCATCTCGGGGTATGGAAACCACCGGGAGGGTCCTGGGGGGTCGTCTCCGTGGGTCGACGTCATCGTCATGACGCGCTCAACCACACTTGGCTCCATGGTGAGAGACCACGCCCAGACGAATCTGACGCTTACAACTGGAAGAATGCCTGTTCCTCATCGTCCTGGCTTGTTGACCCACGTCGGGGTTGTAGGGGTGTTCGTACCCCCTACTTTGGGGTACGACGACACGGGATGGCACGGTTCGAGCGCTCAGTTCGGCGAACACGGCCTCGGCGCTCATTGACGGCTACCTGGCGGCGCTGGGCATCGGGTTGAGCAACACCCGAGCAAGGTTGTCGGCGCGGTGCTAGTACTTACACAGACAGTGCATGTGGGGACTCCAATTAGGGGAGGGTGCCATGTCCGGTTTGCCGAACCGTGTCCGGGGTCGGGTGGGGCGAGTCGCCGCCGCAGCGGTGGTCGCGGGTGCCAGCCTGACCGTTGTGAGCCTCGGCCTCGGCCTCGATGTCGGCTCGGCTCCAGCCGGCGCGGCCGGATGTGGCGTCACCCTTGGGGCGCCCCAGGTCCAAGGTGCCGCGGGCAGCTTTGTGTTCGTTGTCCAGGCCCTGCCCACCGTCCCTGGTGAAGCCTGCAACGCGACTATCGCGGTCACCGGCACGATTGCCACGTCCGGTGGAATCCGACCGACCAACGTTGTCGGCAACGGCGCGGCCAACTCGGTGACCGTGAGCTTCTTGCCCGGTGAGCCCGGGCCCGACATCCTCTGGGACTGGTCGCCGCACTGCGCGGATCCATCGTCGCTGCCCTACCGTTTTGCTGCGTCGAGCCCAGCGGCCGGCTCCACGTCGGTACCGATCTCCGGGGTGTCCCCCTGCAGCAGCTTCGGAAACGTGGCCAACTCGACGCTCCGAACTCCGATCGTCCTCGTGCCCAACCCGGGCACCTATGTCGCGATGGCCGGTGGCGACGGCAACCTTGGCTATTGGTTGATCCAACGAGGCGGTGGCATAAGTCCGTTCGGCACCGCGGCGAATAAAGGCATGCCGTTCACGAACATCTCGGTGGCCGGCATCGCGAATGCAGGTGGTGGGGGGTACTGGGTGGCTGACGCCGATGGCGGCGTGTTCGCCTTCGGCGCTCCCTTCTTTGGCTCCATGGGTGGGATGCCGTTGAACGCACCCATCGTTGGCATCGCCGCCACTCCCGACCACGGTGGCTACTGGCTGGCGGCCGCGGACGGAGGCGTCTACGCCTTCGGCGACGCCGCCTTCTACGGGTCGGTTCCCGGGGTTCTTCCGCCAGGTGCGTCACTGAACCAGCCTGTCGTTGGCATTGCGGGCAGCCAAGACGGGAAGGGTTACTGGATGGTCGCCTCCGACGGCGGCGTGTTCTCGTTCGGCGACGCCCGTTTCCAGGGCTCCATGGGCGGCATCCACCTGAACAAACCCGTCGTGGGCATGGCTCAGAACACGATGGGCGGATACTGGCTGGTCGCGAGCGACGGCGGCGTCTTCTCCTTCGGCGCGGCCTTCAACGGTTCATTGGGCAGTATTCCGTTGAACGCTCCCGTGACGGGAATGGCCGTAACTGACGATGGCCTCGGCTATTGGATGGTCACGGGCGACGGCGGTGCGTTCGCCTTCGGCGATGCGCCCTTCTTGGGGTCTGCGGCCTGATTTCCGCATCCTCGGGGTCCCGATCCTGTCGTCAGGGTGACCCGGCCGGCCACGACACGCCTGACGTGCACGTTCCGAGCCTGCGCCCTAGGGCAACCGCAATCGAGATCCCGAGCACATTCCGGTGGAAGAGGTGATCGACGACGGCCTACAAGACACCGAACTTGTCCCTGGGTGAAACCGAGCGCCCGGGGGAGGGCGAACTCACGGCGACGGACAACCGATGCGACGAGCGTCAACCCAAGAATTTGCTTCGGGCGAAGCCCACGGGGCGGAACGTCAGGTCTTTGCCCGAAGCAGCAGGGAAGGTGATGATCGACGCGGCGACGGCCAAATCAAGAAGGTATGGCGAGACACTGCCCAAGCCGCTTTCGCTGATGCCAGCGATCATGCAGTAGACGATCAGAAACAGTGCCAAGGCCCGCGTGGGCCCGCGTGCCCGGCAGAGAGTTATGAGCAGCAAGAGCACCAGTACCGCAGCGACCAGCACGTCTCCGAAGATCCCCTGATCCTGATAGATCGATATCCAACTGCTATCGATGGACAGGCCGTTCAAGGACGGGTTCGACGAGATGTTGACGGCATCGTTCGACAGGCCGTTGCCGAAGATCACGTTCGTAGTCGGTTGGTGAGTCGAGAGCACGGCCGACCATGCAACGGTGCGTCCAGTGAGGCTCGTCAGTCCCTGAGTGCTCTCGCCTCGTGTCAACCAGTGCGTCAGCAACGGCGCTGCCGGCAGTGCCACCACCACAAGAATGATGAGACCGGTCGCAAAGAACTTGCGAACTCGTCGCCTCGCCAGTAAGAGGCTGAGGCCCGCAACGAGGAGTCCCGCAATCATGGCCAGGAGGGCCGTGCGTGTATGGGTCATGACAAGAACGATCAGCGCGGGTACTGCGACGACAAGAGCACGTCGAGGAGAAAGGAGACGGCAGAGCCAGAGCAATGTCACCAAACCAGCGAGTTCGCCGGCGAAGTGAGCGACCTGTGTCGCCCAGATCGGCCAGATCGTCCCACTGAGACGACCCTGCTGTAGGGCTTGTCCCGGCCAGATCAAGAGTCCGACAACAACCGAACTCACGACCAAGGTAAGGAACCATATCTGACTGCGTACAAACAGCAGGTCCCGCCTGCCCCACCACGGGGTGAGGAGCCACAGCACGAAGAGAAACGCGATGAGGCGGACGCTTCGGAAGTCGGTACCTATACCGACGAACCGAACGCTCATCATGAGAGAACTGATTGCCAGAACCGTGTAGAGCCCGAGGAACCAGTTGGGGCGGATGCGCATCCGCGGATTCAGGGTCAAGACCAGGACGACCGCAGCGAACAAAGCGCCCTGGGTCATGACCTGCGCAATCCTGTGCGGGATCGGCAGAACTGATGTACCGGGAGTGAGGGCGTTGAAGAAGAGCAGACACCAGATGACGGTCACCCGTCGTTCTCGCGGGTCGTGTCGGCGGCTCGGGATGAGATTCAGTTCAACAGGAGCAGTTTCCACGATCTGGTTACACCGACGATCCGGCTGATTCCACCGCCGTCGAGGTCAACCGAAGATCACCAGGAATGAGAACACCTGAACTTTCGTCCTGGGGATCACGGTCCATGAGAATGACGGAGCGTAGGGAGACGCCTGCCTCGCCCAGCATCTCTCGGGTGACGTCCATCCGGGTGAGTGTGACCCCACGCGGGGACATGATCATCACGGCGTCCGTCGCCCACGACGTCACTTGCTCGAGACCAAATGCCGCATCGAGTGTCAACAGAACAAGAAGGGCATCGGCGTCTTCGGGCGGCGGCTTCTGGGTCATAGCCAGTGGGTCGTCGGGCGCGATGAGAATTCTCACGGGCGGACCCTCTCCCGCCGAAAGCTCGAATATCTCCATCGAGTCGCGCCTTGGAGAGAGGCCGAGGATCGAGGTCAGTGGCCGGTCGTCCGAGGCGTCGACCACAATGACACGGTGTCCCTCGGAAGACAGGGAGAATGCCAATGCGGCAACGGCCAATGCGGCCGGCTCCGGAGTTCCAAGTGACACGACCGCGAGCGCTGAGGCAGGCGTCGATTCAAGATGCCGTCGCACGCGGCGCTCAATCATCTGCAAGGCCGGGGTTGGCGTCCGGAGCCTTCGAGACAACCGTCTCCTTCGTGCCAGGTGTGGACTGCGGTAGCGCTCGAGGCTCAACTCGACCGGTGCGCCAAGGGTCGCTGCCACCGTCGAGCGATCAAGAGGACGCTCCGAAAGAAGCGCACCGAAGATGACGGCCGCAATCCCGATGGCGAGACCCGCGACCAGTCCCGAGAGTCCGTCAACGACGACCGCTTTCACAGTCGACACCGGGGCAATGGCGGCCGGATCCAGGACGCTGTTGGAATGGTCGGTGGACTGCTCGTTTAGAAGTGCTTGTTGGACCTGTGTCTGCAGCGTGAACAGCTGAGACTCGTCCTCGCTTCTCAGGTTGACCAGGTCGGTGAGTCGATTGCTCGATTGCGTGCCGGGACTTGTGCCGGAGAGGTTGTTGATCTGGCTATTCAGCGTGTCAATCTCGGTGTTCAGCGATGCGATCTGAGAATGAAGACCGCGGACAAGTGCATTTGTCTGCAAGCCCAACTCTGAAGCCTGGACGGCCAGGAATGCGTTGGCGACGGCTTTGGCTCCCGCTACGGCTTCCGCTTTGGTCGAACCACTGAACTTGATCGACATGATGTTGTCGCTTACCGATAGACCGCTGTAGTGCGACAGCAGCGCGTGGGGAGTCGTGTGGAGATGACCATCGGCAATCGCCTTCTGAGCAACAACCTGCGTTTTCAGCAGGGAGACGTTGTTCGCCGTCACCGACAGAGGATTCGCGCCCGCGGGTATGGTCAGGTACAGGTCGGACTCGGCGGTGTACTTGGCCGGAATCACGAAGTGGAGACTCGCGCCAATAATCAGGCCGATAAGACCGGTGATGAGCCAGACTCGCCGCTTGCGTCGGATGGTTGCCATCAGCGCTCGAAGGCCAATCGTCGCACCCACGGCTGCCTCGTCGTCGTCGTCGTTAAAAGCCGTCGACATCATCAGTGCTGCTGACGTGTGAGCCGCTCCGGCGAGCTGCCGGCATCGGTACGTGGGGGCGAGGGAAGCAGTCGGAGCGTGTCGTCCCTCATGGAACCGGTCGTATTGTCTGCTGGATCAGGGTTCACAACTACCACACCATTCAGGACGAATCCCTTGTCCGCGGCCGCCAACGCGAGCCGAGCGAGCTCGTCAGCGGTGACGAAGTTCGGGGTAATCGACAGTAGGTTGATCGCATCGGACGAGGCCAGGTTTGCCGATGTCCCGTCAAAGATCACGACTGTGACGACGAGAGTGAATGGACCTTCGTCGGTGTTTTCAAGCCCCACGGTGATCGGCAAGTCCCTACCTACAGGCTGGACACCGGTGAACGCCGCCCGCAGAGGCGCCAATGAAGTGCCGCCCGGCGCAATGGGGTCCTCGAGGACGAGCGCGGTCGGCGTCCCGGATCCCGCCGCCTGGAGTGCGAGTCGGGGGCCGGTGCCGATGGCTGCTGAGTCATCGGCGAACGAGATAACTCGAATGGCCTGCGGTCGGCCGCCGCCGGCTCCGGTTGGAATGGTGCGGAGTAGGTGACGCAGAGCCCACTCGTCGGTGGCCCGCGGCCGTTCTTCGAGAAGCGATCGCCAGTCAAAAAGGGTGATACAGCGCGGTGACTCGAGCGAAGCGATAACTGGAGCGCCCGCGACACGAGCGATCTCATCTCGGAGGCGCAACCGACGCCCGCTCTGGAGACGCATGAGCACGAACGCCGTGCTGCCCAATAGCCCGATCACCACTCCGATGATGGCTGCTTCTACGGGGAGTGAGTACTTGGAAGTTGGCTGGGTGGTGGCCTTCTGCAGTATCCGTGTGGTGTTGACCGTTGAGCCAGTCTCAAGTTGAGCGTTTGTGATCTGGCCGGTGACCCTGTTGAGTTGCAGCGAGACCTGGTTCTGTTCGCTCCGAAGTGAGCCCAAGAGGTCGGTGTCTTGTTGGCCGGCAGTCGATCCCGAACCCTCAGAGGCAACGCGGGAAGTGACGGTGTTGATCTGACTCTGCAAATCGTTGATCTGTTGCGTCAATAGGTTGGATTCGTGCTGCAGGGCGGTCACAGTGGCTTGCTCAGTGCTTCCCTGCAGGTTGCCGATGTAAGTTACGTAGCTCGCTGCCACGGCATTGGCCAGCTTCACGGCATATGTACTGGCGCGATCCTGAGCCTGAATCTGCAGAATCTGTCCACTGAGCGGCGTCACGGTCACGAGCTTCTTGACCCCTGATGCGCCCAGCGGCGGCGACACTTTGGCTCCGGCGGCAGCCAGCACCGGTGTGCTCTTTGCGATGAGGGCATTTGTGTCGATGCTGTTCCCGCCAGCACCAGTGTTGCCGGTGTTGCCCGAGTTCCCCGCATTCGACGTGGTGGTCGGGGGAAGGAGGACGAGGGCGACCGCCGTTTCCTTTGCTGGAGAAAATATCCCGTACGCGAGTCCAGCGATTCCGCAGAGGGCCGCGACGACGAGGATCAGCAGCCGACGCCGGCGGATCTCCCGCAGCGATGCGCGGAGGTTGAGGGGTTGCTCGGTCACTCGTGTACCGAGGGTTGGTTGCCGGCGATTGAGTCAGCCCGCCCTGCGTGTGCAGGCTCGGTGTGACCCAAGAAGACGGCGAGTTGAGCGCGATTGTTCAGATCAAGTTTGCGGTAGAGGCGGCTCACGTAGTTGCGCACCGTCTTCTGGCCGAGTTGCAGTTGAGTGGCGATTTCCGCGTTGTTGGCGCCCTGCGCGATCATCCTCAAGACATCCGACTCCCTTTGGGTCAAATGGGTAGGGCGCTCTTCACCCAGAATCCACTGCGCCGCCTCGCTGCAGAGAACCTGATCGCCCAGATGGACAGAGACCACAGCGGCTTGGATCGCCTCGGGGGAGGAGTCCTTCAGAAGAACGCCTGCGGCACCCGCGACCATGGCTGGGCGGACGCGCCAATCGGGGTTGGAGGTCAAAATGAGGGTCTTCGCCGTTGGGCATTCCGAAGAGAGAAGCCGCACAAGATCGATGCCATCGGTTCGTGAGAGCTCCAGGTCAATCAAGACAACGTCAACGGACTCCGCGATACAGAGACCCAGCAGCTCGGGCTCGCCTTGGGAGACCTCGATGACGTGTATGCGGTCGTCCTCGCCGAGGAGCCGAGCCAATCCCAGACCGAAAAGCCGCTCAGCGACCACCAGGACCACAGAGATCTTTGACCCAACGACCGAAGGACCGTCCAAGGGCCTACTTCGTTCTAGGGGCTGAGAGAGGTCGCTGTTGAGCACTGAGTTCGGTTCCCCGGGGCAATATTCGTGACGAATTGACGAGCCCGGATTGGGCGACTGTGGTGTCGCTTCACGCGCTCTCTGGGTTGACGATTAGACAGAGGCCGCAAGGTGACGGGTGATACGCGGGAGTGGGACGTTTGCCCATTTGGGCTAGGACTGTCCCGTGACCAGGAAGTCGTCCTTCAAGAGACGCTCTCACTAGGTAACTTAGACCCAGTCGGCTGGAATTGGCGGGCGGGTAACCTGCCGAATCGCCGTTCAATCTCTGTATCTACGGAACGGTCACAGGCTCTTAACCGTGCGGGCGCTCTCTGTCAGGGTACCTCGCCCCAAAACCCCACTTCAATGACTTGTACCCAGGCTAGCGAGTGTCCTGCTCGCAACGACCGAGACCGGTAGCTGCTATGTCTCTCAAGCGGCTCAGAGGGCGGTTGCCTGTTCGCGGGAGCGCTGCGAATCGCGCCACCACGACCATGATTGACCAGGGCGTGGCATCGGCGTCCAATTTCTTCGCTGGAATCGTCGTCGCGCGCATCAGTGGCCCGGCCGGTCTGGGTGCCTTCGCTCTGGCCTTCACGGTCTGGGTCTTGTTGACGATGCAGTACCGGGCCATGGTCACCGAACCGATGGTGATCCTGGGTGATATGCGTCGGGACGACAGCCACGAGATCGTTCGGCACGGCGTTGCCGGGGTGGCGACCTTTGGCCTGGCGGCAGGGTGCCTCGTGGCCGCGGTCGGTACGGCGTGCCTCACTCTTGGCCAACACACCTTCGGAGTCGGCCTTCTTGCGTTGGCCCCGTGGGTGCTGGTGCTCGAGTTGCAGGATTACTGGCGCCAGGTCGGATTCATGCAGGCAATGCCCAAGAAATCCCTGCACAACGACCTCGTATTCAACACGTTCCAGGCGATGGCGTTTGCCGCAATCTTCCTTTTTCACGTGCACTCCGTGTTCGCCGTCATCTCGGCCTGGGGCGTCGGGGCTGCAACCGCCGCACTCTTTGGGTTCTGGCAATTCAAGATACGCCCGACCTTCCGCGGAGGGGCTGCGTTCCTTCGTTCACGCTGGCCGACGAGCCGGTGGCTGGCCAGTGAGCGTACGGCGAACTGGGGCGCGCAGCAGCTCTATCTGATCGTGGCTGGTGCGCTGCTAGGCCCGGCGGCGCTCGGCGGCCTGAAGGCCGCTCAAGCACTGGTCGCCGGCCCGACGAATGTGGTCCTGAACGGCAGCGGAAGCTTCGGTCTGCCTGAAGCAAGTCGGCATTATGCCGAGCGCGGCTGGGTCGGCATGGCGAGAGTGACGCGCATCGTGACCGGGGCGGTGGTCCTGGCTGCAGCCATATGTGGCGTCATCGTCCTTCTCTTCGCACCAACGCTCATCAGATTGCTGTACGGCCCCGAATTCGTCCCCTACGCAGCCTGTGCACGGATCTTCGCAATCTCCCTCACGATCTACGCATTCTCCATGGGACCGATCCTCAATCTGACCACCACGCGGCAGGTCAAGTCGCTCTTCATGCTGCAGCTGGTGAGATTGGCCTTCTCCGTGGCGGCCGTCTGTGTGATGGCCACCGCATTTGGGGTGACAGGTGCTGCAGCAGCAGATCTGCTGACATCAGTCGTCACGCTGACGGCATTTCTGACGCTGCAGTCCCGGGTTCGTCGAACCCATCATGAGACGCATTTGCTGCCTGTCGGTCGAGGCGGTACTGGCCTCGAGGCTGTTCGACGAAGGCTCGTGAGGAACGCCACCTTCCTCATCTTGATGAGTCCCCGAAACGAGTCGTCAAGAAGGTCCTCCGAGTCGTCAAGAACTCCCGCCGAGCCGTCAAGAACTCCCGCCGAGCCCTCAAGAACTTCGTAGGCGGGGCCGGCGTCGAGGCGTCTTCGACGCGACTCGTGAGGAACGGTACGTTCCGGAGCTCCTCGAGCCCGCTGAAGGATCGCCGAGAACTCCCGAATCGTCAAGAAACTGCGCGGGAAGCGCCACCCGCTCGCTGGGCTCTTCGCGACGCCGGCTTCTTTGTGGATGGCTGATCGAGCTCCAACCTCGGCTCGATCCCCAGTCGCGCCCAATGCACCCAATGTGCCGTGTGCCCTGGTGGCATGAAACTGGCTTTCGTCAGTGGCGGCAATAGCGGCCAGCTGGTACTGGCGCTCATCGGTGGGCCAGTAAAAGCCGCAAGTAACTGAAACAATGACGCTCCCGACGGCAACTTCTACAGGAGGATGAAGCCTCAGCGGCAAACGATTCGGTGGCCAAGAGGGCAAGGCGTCAACGGATGCGACTTCAATCTTCTAGACACAGCTTTTGCAGGCAGCGAGAACGTCACGATGAGCGTTATCAGGAACGTCCCGACGTCATTCGATTGTCAAATCAAGATCACCAGAGCTGCTCCCACAAGTGCGGCGGTGGCTGATTTTTTTGGACGAAGCGCCGGGCCCTGTTCGATGTTGTGCGATTGCCCCTGCCATGCAGGATGTCCGCTCTTTGGGCGGTCTGAAGCGCGAGAACCTGCATGGATCGATCGCTGCACGTGTCCTGGAGCGGCCGATCACAAGGATGCCGAGCGCCATAGGCGAGAACTCTCGGATCAACGACGAGCATTGGTCAGAGAGGCGGTGGCCCAAGTCAAAGCCCAGGATCTCAGGGGTCGAGAGATATCTCCCGTGCATTTGAGGAAGCCTTCCGCCAACGAGGACTGGAGTTCCACCCCAACGAAGAGGATCTGCTGGGCGAGACGATCGAAGTCGGACAAATGCCAAGGCCGTTGCGAGATATTCAGGCATTCGGCGTTATAGGGCGACACCTTCTGCGTGGAATCAAGGATGTCCGGAAAATCCTGTCAGAGGATCATGGCGATGCCGAGTAGATGACCGGCGCCCCGTCTCGTTGGAGTCCCCCCGGCCCCGGTGGACGCCAAGTCGACCGCCGGAGCGTTGAAGTGCATGCTGCCGGCCGAGCCAAAGAAGTGAACATCGCCATCGCTGAAGGTGCCGCCATCAGCAGCGACCAACCAGTCGCTAATGGTGTCGATCGACCACTCGAGCCTGGGTCGACGGGTCCATCTCGCGCTGCAACAGGCGGTAGGCAGGCTTCCAGTAAGTGCAAGCCTGTTGGCCAGAGCCGGGGAGCCCGGCTTGCACCGGTTCATGCGGTGCGTTCATCCGCCTCGATGCGACGCGCCTCGTCCTCACTCGGTGGCGACGGGTTGCCCACCCCGCACAGACCAGGCCCATGCTCAGTGAACCTCGGGGTGTTGGTGAACCAGGGCGAGCGGCATGGCTGTCAACTAATCCCCGTTGGGCGCCTTGTGGCGCTTGCCCTCACCGCAGTGTTCGACACATCGCGGGCGCACGTACCGCAGGTCCTTCGCTATCACCACCGAGGCTGCCGCGTGCTGGCGAGCGAGCCGAGTCGATGAGATATAGGGGGTGATCTGGGGTGTTGGATGTCCTCCGACGCCTACAGCACGCGCGATGAGCCGATGCCCGCCTCTTCTTGTTGACCACTCTGACTTCCAGGTTTGCGGGATTGAGGTTCGCGAGAAGCGGGCCGGGATCGGTTTGTCTTCTTGGTGCCGAGCCGATGCATGAGGCGAGGAGCCGTGAAGTGCGTGCCCGCGACGAAGCGCATGAGTGGGCCCAGACTTGGTGCAGCCAGAGCGCCGGTGAAGAAGAGACCGGACACGTTTGATTCAAGGTGGTGATCGAGAACAGGGGCACCAGCCATCACCTTGAGGTCTTGGCGCAGAGACGGCGTGAGATAGTCGAGGCGCGTCAAGTCGAAGCGAAATCCCGTCCCTGCAATCACGTGATCGGCGGTCTCGGTGACTTGTGCACCCGTCGGGGATCTCAGTTGGAGCTGGACACGGTCACCGGATGCCGAACTTCCAAGGACTTGGTGGCCGAAGAGCATCGGCACTTTGCCTTCGACTCGTTCCCGTAGCCACCAGGCGCCGGCCGGACCCAGGAAACCCAGGCTCTTCTCGACCCGCATGTCCTTCGGTAGATGCCGGAACACATCGGGCAAGCGATCGTAGGCCCAGCATGTCCACCCCTCGCAGAGCCGGACGACTGGCCTCCGGAACTGTTGCAGCCTCGTCGGGCTGGTCGGATTGGGAGTCGGCCAGGACACGGAGTTGTCACGGACGATCATCTTGACCGATGCTCCCTGTTCAAGGAGGAGGGCCGAAGTTTCGAGGGCTGACGAGCCTCCTCCAACGATCAGAACCTCCTTGCCGCGGAAGTGCTCCAAACTCGAATGTGCTGACGAGTGTGAGATCTGATCGGGCGGCAGTCCCGACAGCTCTGGCGGCACGTAGGCGAACGGAATTATGCCCGTCGCGACGACTACTTTGTCAGCCTTCAGACTCTCCTCGTTGGCGGTGCCGATCAAGAAGCCGCCGCCTGGCTCCCTCGATAGCGAAACGACCTCTGTCTCGTCAATGTCCGGAACGAGCTCGTCGGCGAACCAGGTTCCGTAGTCGATGAACTGCTCGCGCGAAAGGGGATTGACTCGTTCGGGGTAGACCTCGCCCGCCTGGTTGCAGTAGTCGCGAGCCAGGAAGCCAGGATTCGGAGCCGAAAGGTCGGATGCATAAGGCTCGGACTTCAAGCGCATTCCGGCTGGCATGTTGAACCGCCACGCACCCATGGGCCGGCCGAACGCCCGGAACTCGACTCCCGCTTGCCGGAGGTGGGCTGCCACCGAGAGTCCGTTTGGCCCCACTCCGATTACCGCAACGTTAGTGCTGGACGCCATATTGCTCCTTTGGAATCAAGTTGGGGTCGATCACGGACGAGAGGGACGGTGCGCGCCCTCTTGTGAGCTTGCGCCGGGCGAGGCTCACATTGCCGGCAAGGGCGGCAACTGCGGGTCCGAGGTCGTGTCGGTCCATGTAGTCGTAGCTCTGTCGGCGAATGAAGTCTCCGGCGAAGGTCGCAATGGCCATCTGTGGCGAAACGCCGTCCGGATGCCGTCCCCGGCTTTCAATGTTCTCCCACAGCCACTTCATGTCACCCTTCAAATACCGCATCTTGATCCCGCTCCGGTAGCCCGACACAGCGGTGAGCGGTTCACCGGCCGCCCACTGCCAGAGCAGGGCGGGAAACGGAACACCTGACCGGGTCGCCACCTCGATCGAGCCGGACAAGCGGGCGTTGATCTCCATCAAAAGAGGGAGGCCGGTGGCATCTCGTCGGAATTCGACCTCGCAGCAGCCCTCGAGATCCAGGTTGCGCACGAGAGCCAGGGCGGCCGATTCCAGGTCGGCCGGCATCGAGATGCTCTCGCGTACAACCGACACGCCGCCGAGGACGGGAGTGGTGCGGTACGCCACCTGTGCGAATGTGGCCCAGACTTTGCCTTGTGCGTAAAAGACGCTGACCGCTTCGCGAGGCCCATTGGCCATCTGTTGAATGACGGGTGATCCACCGAGCGTGATGAGTTGTTCGATGTAGCGCACCGCTTCGGACTCGTCGAGCACGACTTTCGAGATCACTCGAGTCGCACAGTCGGCGTTGGAGACCCAGGACTGAGTTGGCTTGATGACCGCCGGGTACCCCACTTCCGCCAAGGCCGCCGCAGTATCCCCGACGCAATCAATCGCAATCGTCCGCGGGTATGGAATTCCGAGCTCAGCGGCTGCAGCAAGAGTGTGCTTCTTGTCGTTCGCCGCGTCGAGTGCCGCTTCCGATGCGAGCGCTAGGCCGATGCCGTGTTGTTCAAAACATGAGCGCCATGATCGGAGTGCAGCCACTGAACCATCCATCGATGGGATGACCACGCGGGCCGGGTGGGCGCAGGCAAGGTCGATCACTGCTTGGGCGTACGCGGCTGGGTCGTCGTGGTAGCTAGGAAGTCGGTTGGTCCGCTCGGACCAGCGCGACGCAAACGTTGGCACTCCGAAGCGTGAATCACACAGATCGGAACATTCAGCGGTGGCAACCCGCAATCCCCGACGACCAAGGGTGCGAGTGGTGACGAGCGCTTGCCGAGCGAGCCCATCGAGAACGAGGGCATCGAAAGGAGAACGAGAACGAGGGTGGGTCGAGGTCACGGTTCTGTCAGGCTTCGCTGTCCGTAGGAGGTTTCCACCTCACGGGACCCCGAGCGCGGGGAGAGGTTCCTGGGCACACCGGACGAGAGCCGATCAACCTGCCTTTTCGGACCATCCTTGCGCACAGCGCCGAACATCCACGGTCCATCGCCCGAGCGCATCACGACCGATGGAGGGTCACCCGACTCGGAGACGAAGCCACGGAACGCCTGGTTGTCCACGTCATCTACGAGGACAAGACCACCAGGGGTCACGGCGGGCCATACGGTTCTCATTTCGAAAAGCATGTTGCGAGCAGTATGAAGGCTGTCATGCACGAACATGTCTACCTTCTCCAGACGTGTGACGAGAGGTGGGAGCTGTCGACGGCTCGAGCCTTGGACATACGTCCACCTCTCTCGGCAGTCCGACGGGACAGCCATAGCCGTCTCGTGGTGAATTTCTGGGCGCATGGGATTTGGAAGATCCACGCTCCAGAGGTGGCCAGAACCGTTGAGGGCCATGGCTTCGAGAATGATCCGGCTCGTCACACCCCGTGCCACCCCCGTCTCAATCATCTTCTCCGGGCGGAGGTGCCTTACGGCACACCACGTGACGGCGCCCAATGCGGGATCGGCGTCGCTGTACTCCCCGGAGCTCCAACGACCGAACGCCAGTCCCAGGGTGGCTAGTTCCCTGTCGATGTCCGACCAGACCTGGTTGAATCCTTTGGTTTCGTCGCACGGCCACGGAAGGCCTAGTAGCGCGTGGAATGCGGGTCCAAAGTCCTCCTCCACCTGGTATTCGACTTGTACATCGAACAGATGGCTCAATACAGCCTCTGGGACATATCGAAGCGTCTCGACCGGATCAGCCTTCATGGCCCGAGAAAAGCGTCCAATATAGGCGGGTGCCTTGCCGAGGCGCGATGGAATCCGCCCTGTCTTGTGGACGAGTCGACGCAGGTGGGAGGTGGAATTGGACGGCGGCATTAATTCAATCCGGGCCACCGGAGACACGCTGAGCTGCGTCTTCCCGATGCATGTATGTGAGGCACGACGTGGACGTTCTGATACGACCTCACGGTCAGAAATGCACCTTTGGACGACCGACTTGGATCAGTCATCCCGAGCCCCTCTGGCCCTATGTTGCGGCCGTTGGCTTGGTACTGACGTTCTTTCTTTGCAAGGTCCGTGGCCCCCCGACAACCCACGCTGGCCCCCCCGACAACCCACGCTGAGAATGAGCGTCTGAACGACCCTCCGATACGTGAAAATTGGTTCGCCAACGGAGGGTTCGGGGGACCGCTTTACATCGGCTCAAGCTCGGGCCTCGTCCGAGTCAGCCTTGACGTCAGCTCTCGCCGGGAGACGTCGAATGCCCGGCGGATCTCCGGCGCCCCTTCTTCGTGGCGACCGACTTGGCTCCGTTGCAGCCTAAGTGCACTTACTTCTGGGGTGCCGGTCAGCGGATGGAACCCTTGCTCCGCCGAGCAGCGGTTCAACAGCCTCGATTGAAGACCTCAGCGTCGAACAGACCACCCCACTCATGAATGATCTGGGAAATAGGTGGTCTTGATTCATGTGCCGGAACGACGACCAGCTGTCCTGAGAAGCAGCGCTCTGTGAGCAGACGAGCCCGCGTGGCCTGGCCCCGACCTGGAACGAGCAAGAGACTGTGCCAGTGGTGGCGTTGTGCGTAGCGGCCGACCCATTCCGCTTCGCCTCGGGTGTTGCCGCTGACGTCCACGAAGCACACAACAGACACGCCAGAGACCTTCGGGCATGAGGTGTCTGCGAGTGCGCTGCCGGTAGAAAAAAGGAGGATCGGGGCATACCCCTCCTTTGCGAGCGACACTGCGAGTGCCTGCCTCTTTCCCTCGTTGCTGCCATTGAAGCTCACGATGGCGTCGACGTGCCTCGGTTGATCCGTGGCCGGAAAGACAATGAGGCGCAAGGTCGCCGCCACAAATATCACGCCGACCAATACGACTACCCCGAGGCTTACGAAAAGCCATCGTCGACGTCGCCTGCTCAGTGGTTTTCGGAGTCTGCCGAAAGGAGTCGCCGAGTCATCTGGCATTTCGTCGGACAACTCTGGTGCGATCGCTGCCGGGCCATCGATCTCATCACTGGTATTTGTTCGGCCGCGTACGGCACTCAGCGGTATTTCCTGCACGAATCTCACCGAAACCTAAGAACCAACGAGGGCAAGGTGGTCTCCCGAGAGACTACTTGCCGAAACGCTCCGTAGCAGCGGCCCACTACTGGGGTCCTTGTCCCTGACGACAGTGGTTGTGCCGCCAGAAATTGTACGAGAATCCTGGGAACTGCGATGACGCCAGCCCTTTCCGACTCTCTGCTGAGTCAGCGCCGGCTAGTGAGACCGACGTCGCTGTGCCGCGTCGCGGTAGACGTCGAGAGTCCCTGCTGCGACCGCACCCCAGGTGAATTGCTGAGCCCGACGGATCCCGTCGGCTCGCATTCTTGAGGCTTCGGAACCGGTGGCCTCCAGGATGGACCGCCCGATCGAGTTCGGATCGTGAGGGTCAGCGAGAATGGCCGCCCCACCGGCGATCTCGGGCATCGAGCTGAGATTGGATGTCACGACCGGACAGGCGCAGGCCATCGCTTCGAGGATGGGCAACCCAAAAGTCTCATTGAAGGATGGATAGACCAGGAGGTCCGCGGCCCGGTAAAAGTTCACGGTTTCCTCGTTCGGCACTCCACCGACGAAAACGACGTCCTCGGCGATGCCGAGCTCGACCGCCAACTCGTGCAGTTCGACGCCGTATCGTTGGTCTCGCTCGGCTCCGAGGATGACGAGTTGACGCCCTCCGAGCTCGTGGCGAACGAGCCTCCAGGCCCGCAGCAGGCCGTCGCAGTTCTTGTAACGCCACAGAGACGAGACGAAGAGCACGAACGGTCGTGAGACTCCGTGGGCGGCCACCAAAGCCCGCGCTGCATCGCGGTCACCTGGCTTGAAGATGTCGTGGTCGACTGCTTCGTAAATCAGGCTGACCTTCTGTGGGTCGACCTTCAGATGCTCGTCGATCTCGGCCCGCAGACTGTTGGAGTTCACGATGACCGCGTCTGCGAGGCGGACCGAGCGCTGGTAGTTGAGGCGGCGGTACGTTCGAGGCCCGAAACTGATCGATTCCGGTGCCGTGTACGCATGCATCGTTTTCATGTGAATCACGAGAGAACGCGTGGGATTCACCAGTGGGGCAATGGCGGTGCTCAGTAAGTCGATGTTGTGGCGGGGGAGCAGAACTGGAGAAATGACGTGTTCACTCGCAGTGCGCAAGAGTCGATGTTCGTTCGACCAAGGAAAAGTTACGTAGCGAACAGAGTCTCCGCACTCCGGAAAGTAGTGGCGCACAGCGGGGCTGACCATCAGGTGGAGCATTTCACCTGGCTGAAGTCGACTGGCCATCTCGGGCACAATCCTCGTCCAGCACCAGTGAGCCCCAGACGGTTGACGCGGGTCTTCAGTGAGCAGGTTGAGAGCCATGTTCAAGTGGCTCTGGCGGCTCGCCGCGTCCGAAGGTAGGGACTGGTTGGAACTCCGAGACGGGGTAATGCCCCCGCGAACTGCCATTAGGGGGTCCTCATCAGGTGCGCCACGCTCTTAAGAGCAGACGACGGCGGGTCAGATACCCGAAATTCTTTTGGGAGCCGGCCGGTGGGACTGCCCACTCAGCGAGCGAACTGGAGCACGGTTGTGAAGGTGTCAGAACCCGTCCCGCTGCAGCTTCCCTCACCGAGGACTGCCCATGCGGGCTGCTTTTCTCCAAAGTGCGACGAATACCAACCGAGGACCGGGTCGGTCTGACCTCTCGTGAGCGACCACGAGAGACCGCTCGGCATGCAAAGGTTGGCACTTCGCGTGTTGCTTCCATTTGACCAGGTCAGGTGGACATTCTGCCCAACCATGCGGGCATCGATCTCGGGGCCCAGGTGTAGCGCAAGCCGAAACACTTGACTTCCGGCTGTCTCGAGACAGTCGACGATCTCGAGTTGCCGAAGTCGACCGTCCAGCCGAACCGACCTGCGGTGGCGCACGGGTGGATTCAGGGCCTTGTATCCGTCATGCTCGGCGGACCACGCCGTGATATCGCCCCGTTCGTCCCTCTCGAGCGCGACCAATGCGCTCTCCGCGTGCCGAGTCCACAGGAATGGGCCTCCTGAGGTGGACTGGTCTTGGCCATCCACCTCGATGGTGTTATGCGCCAGAGTCGAGCGAAAATATCTACGCCAGCTTGGCTCGCCGTGGTAGCAGTAGGTGCCAGGGTCAGCCAACACGTCCACTCCGTCGTGTCGCACCTCGATCGCGAGCGCGTCGGCATGGGCGTGGGCGGCGATCGACAGAAACCCGTGTGGGCCGCTGTCACATCGGCACCAAATCTCCTCGCCATCTGAGGGTGAACTTCGCAGAAGGGTCATGCCGGCATCTGCGTAGTAGCTCGGGCGACGATCCGAGCGCACCGAGGCATGATGACCGGCCATGGCCGCCAAGAACGTGCTGGTTGCCGTGGGTCCCACCGTTGGCCACCAGTCTGGAACGTCGAACAGGGCGGAGCCGATGGCGAGGAGGCTCGACCACCGCTCTTCCTCCGGAGGGTCGAGTACGAGAGCCGTACCGTTGTCCCCGTCTCCGTAGCGGGGACCACGAAGGCGCACATCCACGGTCGCGGCAACTACGTCGAACATGCGATACAGCGATGCCCAGAGATCGGTTGAGAGTGGTCGGCTGGACCAACTCGCTTCAGCGGCTGCCACCACAGCCAGCTCAGCGACGAAGCCGTGGTAGTCGAAGGCCATCTCTCGATTGACGCCACTCGGGAAGGTGTTGTTTTTCAGTTCGCTCTCAAGGACGCGGGCGGCTTCTTCGCCCCAGCGGTCGCTCTCGGCGAACCAATCAAACGCAAGTGTCCCGACCAGTTGACCCGCGGCCTCCACGATGACGTGGTTGTTGGCAGACGATCCCTGACTGCGGAAAGAAGCAAGGTAGTGCAGGTGCCACCAGATTTGGGCACGCGCCACCTCATTGCGCTCGAAGAGATCAGCTGCCCCCACCCACCCATCGAGCAGACGTCGCACCCAGACCCAACTAATCAGTCGTATCCCGGACTCGATTCCGCTGGTCCAATGAATGCCCGAGAGGAAGGGGTTCTGAGTCCACCAGGAACGAAGGTGCGAGCCAGCCCGTTCGGCGTACCGTTCGTCGCCCGACAGGCTGAATGCTGCCGCGAGCACCGTAAGGTGATGCATCCGGGACAGCTCCCAAATTTGCTTTACGTTCCCCGTGACGTCCTCGGACCGATGATTGACCTTGAAGCAGTAGTCGGCTTCCGGCGCTCGCTTTCCCGTGACAGGATCGAAGAACCAATCCGGATCCACCATGTCCTTACGCGTGGCTCCGAGGATCTGCCACCGTCCAGCCAAGATCTCGTCTGCAGATGCAATGACCCTTTGCCGCACGTCGCTCGGTATCGTTTGCCGGACCTCTCCAGATGGAAAGGGTCGAAATTGCGGATCTGGCGTGGAGTTCCAGGGCGCCTCTTGGTGAGGGTGGGGGAGCGCCCACGATTGAGGCGGGACCTCAGGTCTCACTTGTCGGGATGCCCACCGTCGACGACGGACCTGTTCAGAGACGCGCCATCTCACTTCGGAGGCGGACATCTTCGAAAGTCGCTGCAGTCGCCATTGAAGCTCGACTGAATTCATCGAGCGGCCTTCTCCGAGCCCTCCAGCGTCACAGTGGTTGCAACGTGTGATTCGCGACAGCAGAGGTTGCCGCCAGGGTGGCGCGCGTCGTAGCTGTGAGCGACTCGAGCGAGATCGGCATCGGTCCATCGGTGCGTACGGCGTCGATGAAGGCCTTGAGCTGCGCGGACTGACCCTTGTCCGGCGCGCCCAGGTGCCGACTGACCCGCGGGCGAGGACCCGACCAGACGCTGGCTCGCCTGAAATTATCGAGCCGAGCCGTCCGCCCACCGCTTGAGGCCTCAAAGGTCTCTTTCGGGAACTTTCGGTGCATGTTCGTCAGGTAGGTCACAGTGGCCATCGACCCGTCGCCGTAGCGGAGACTCACTTGTACTTCATCGGCACCTGCTCCAGCCATTGCCATGACTTCCACCGGATCGCTGCCGATCCACCAACTCACGGTGTCCACGAAATGGCCGCCTTCGCCGACAAAGCGTGAGCCTTCGAGTTCGCTGTCGCGGTACCAGCTGTCCGACCCCAGCTGTCCGGCGTTGACCAGGTACCGGGCGTTTGTCGGCTCAGGCGACCGCCCGAACCGCTCTCGCATCTCCACGAGAAGCGGAGCGAACCGCCGGTTGAACCCGACCATGACCCTGTCGTTGCCGGTAGCGTCCACGGTAGCGAGAATACGGTCGAGTTCAACAGATGTGAGGGCGAGTGGCTTCTCTACGAACACTGCTTTTCCTGCCTCGAGCGCACGGCATGTCATCTCGGCATGTGCACTGTGTCGAGTGACAATGAACACGGCATCGATTGTCGGGTCTTCGAAAACAGCTTCAAGATTGGTACCCGCATCTTCAAAGCCGAACTTGCGCTGTGCGTTGACGGCAGACAGCGAGCGACGTGTCGCCACGCGGGCGAGTTCGATGCCAGGTTGATTCGTGAGGTGCGGCAGAAGCATCGACGAGGCGTAGTTCCCGGCGCCGACAAAGCCAATCCGCAAGGTACCGGCGCTGCCACCGTGACGGTGAGCGGGTGACCGACGGGAAGGTGCGGGCGTCGTGAGCTTGTCGGGCGTCGCCTGGAGTCGGCTGTCGGTCTCGTTGGGCTCGTCGTACTCGAAGAGGAACCCGACACCCTTCAACGCGCCGGAACTGAGCTGTTCGTAGACGCTGGCGGCGTCCTGAAGCGGGAAAATCCCGCCAATAAGTGGTTCGGGATCAACTTCCTTCCTGGCCACAGAGTTGACGAAGCAGTGAAGATTACGCCGCTCCGTCCAACGCACATAGCCGGCTGGGTAGTCGACTCCTTCAAGTTCGTACTTGGGGTCGTAGCGGCCTGGACCGTACGAGCGGGAGAATCGGAGCTCGAGCTCCTTTTCGTAGTAGTCGTTCCAAGGCAAATCCAGCTTGCACTTGCCGATGTCAACGACCGTGGCCCGATCGCGAGCGAGGCGTGCCGCCAGCTCGACCGGCTGATTGGAGGAACCGCCCGCAACGAGGAATATGCGGTCAGCACCAAGGCCGCCTGAGGCCTTGAACAGTGCCTGTTCCACGGCATTCGCCCCATCGTCATCAGGCGCGGTGCACAGCAACGCGCCGGCCTTTTCCGCCAACCGGCAGCGCTCCGGGTCTGGATCCAACCCGACGACTTGAACGCCCGAGGCCACGAGCAGCTGCACGACCAGCTGCCCGACCAAGCCGAGACCGATCACGCACGCCGTGTCCCCGATTTGGACGTTTCCTTGGCGAACTCCCTGGAGGGCGATCGAGCCTACGGTCGCAAAGGCCGCCAACTGAGGCGACACGCCGTCGGGCACAGCCACGCAGAGATTGGTTGGTACCCAGTTGATCTCGGCATGGAGTGCAAATTCGTTGCCGGCGCAGGCCACGAGCTGACCGACTGCGAACTCCTCAGCCCCTTTTCCCACCTCGAGCACGATGCCCGCCAGCGAATAGCCCAGCGGTGAATACGAATCGAGACGGTTCATGGCCTTTTTGTAGGTCGTGAGAGCGCCCTGCTGCTGGACGGTCTCGAGCACCTTCTTCACCTGGTCCGGACGAGCGCGTGCCATGCCAACAAGGGACAACTTCGACTCTTCGACCTTCATCATCTCCGTACCCGTGGAGATCAAGGAGTAGAGCGTTCGCACGAGGACTCCTCCAGGTGCGCACGAAGGCGCGGGCGCGTCGATGACGGCGAGCTCCCCTGAGCGGTAATTCTGGGCGACTTGCTTCACCGGTCTACAGACTTCCTTCCTTGAAATGGAGTCACATCGTCACTCCGGCTTGGCGGTTGTGGCGATACCAGAACTCCAGAGTGAGCAGCTGCCAGATCTGCTTGGATCGATCCTCTCGCCCCGAGCGGTGCTCTTCAACGAGCGTGGAAACGGCTGGCCTGTTCAGGAATCCCGTACCTACGAGTTCGCCCCCGAGTAACGAGTCGTCGATCACTTCGCGCAAATCATTTGTCACCCAGGCTCGGAGCGGTGCCGAGAAAGAGGCCTTCGGTCGGTAGACGATCTCTTTGGGGAGCCACGCCTCGGCGGCACGCTTCAATGCGATCTTTCCACTTCTCCCGGAAACCTTGTCCCTCCCAGCCCGTGAGAACGCGGCCCGGAAGACCTCGGGATAAACGAAGGGAACGCGGACTTCGGTTGACGCGGCCATGCTGGCTCGGTCCGTGTAGGCAAGGTTCAGGCCGGGGAGAAACATCCGGGTATCCGCCAGACACATGCGATTGACTTGGTCCGAAAGCCGATTGTCCTCGTAGATCTGCGAGTGTTGCTCGAAAACGTCGTGGATGTCGCGCTGCAGATCGGGACTGAGCAACGCTGCCAACTCGGCGGGGGCGTACAAGCTGTAGCTCCTGCGGAAGGCCGCTTCTTCGGGGAGCTCGGCAAACGTTGCGAAACGCTTGGCCCAACGCGCGTAGCGAAGGCCGCGACCTGCAGCCGTGACGGGGAGTCGATCGATGACCCCATTCGTCGAGCTGTGCACGAAACCAGGCAGACCTCGGTATCGCCCGGCCAGAACACACGCCTGGTGTTTCCGATAGCCCCCGAAGAGCTCATCGGCACCTGTTCCCGAGAGGATGACTTTGACACCCGCGGCACGGGCACCCTCAGACATGAGAAGCGTATTGATGGCGGCCGGATCGCCGACGGGTTCGTCGAGGATGTCGACCATCCTCGGCAGCAAATCCACCACGTCAGGCTGAAGTTCGATCTCGTGCAGCTCGATCCCGTGACGTTGCGCGACCTTGCGGGCGTAGAGCGCGTCATCGGGCATTGCTTCGAGCCGTTGGTCTTCGGCCCGGAACGTGATCGTGTAGGCGTCAATCTGGGGGTTCGTCTGACTCGCCAGTACGGTCACGATGCTCGAGTCGAGACCACCGGAAAGGAAGCTCGACACGGGGACGTCCGCGACCAGGTGGTCCTTCACTGAGGCTTCTATTACTTCCCGCAAGTCATAACTGCTCTCCTGAGCGGCTGCCGCTTCCTCGACGATGTCCCAGTACGACTCGACTCGGCTGGTGCCATCTGGTCGGAATTCCGCCCAACTACCGGGCTGGAGTTTCTCGACACCTTGCACCGAGCACGTTTGATCCGGCACCCAGTAGTAGAGCATCGACGCGGCGAGCGCCTGCGGACGCATACGCAGCTCGGAACCAAATGCGCCTACCAGTGCCTTCAGTTCGGAAGCGAATACCACGCCGTCCTTACGGCGGATGAAGTGGAGGGGCTTGATGCCGAACTGGTCGCGAGCGAGAAACAGGGAGCCGGTCGTTTGATCGAGTATGGCAAAAGCGAACATGCCTCGAAAGCGTGGCAAGCATTGAGGTCCCCAGTGACGCCATGCCTCGAGGACGACCTCGGTGTCTGAGTTGGTGGTGAAGGTCGCTCCGGCCGAGGCGAGCTCCGCCCTGATCTGCCGGTAGTTGTAGAGCTCGCCGTTGTAGCAGAGCACAAGCGGTTGCTTGACCAGAGGTTGTTGTCCGTGTTGCAGGTCGATGATGGAAAGTCGACGGTGGGCGAAATGCGCGTCGATCCGCTCGTCGCTATACGAGAACCAACCTTCCTCGTCCGGACCCCTGTGGTCGAGGCACTGACCCATCTTCTTGGTCGCCGCGTGACCGTCTACTTGCTGGTAGGCGCCGGCTATGCCGCACATAGGTCAGCTCCCGGCCGTTGCGGCAACACGAGATGGTGAACTCTCGGTCAGCGACTCGTAGACCTCGACGTAGAGAGGGGCTTGGTGATTCCAGGCCAACTCCTGTTCGACGCGAGCACGCCCAAAGCTTCCCATTTGGTGGCGTCTTGGCTCGTCGTCGATGAGGTCAACCAGCAACTGCGCCATCTCGCCGACATCGTTCGGGGTCGCGTAGACGGCCGCGTCGCCGGCCGAGAAGCGAGTCTCGCGGAGATCGAATGCCACGACCGGGAGCGAGAAGGCCATGTACTCCATGGTCTTGTTCATCGTCGAGACGTCATTCAGTGGATTCTTGGGATCGGGTGAGATGCCCACGTCGGCGGTGGAAAGGATGGCGGCGACCTCAGCATCGGGGGCGCGTCCAGTAAATGTGACGAACTCGGAGAGGTCGAGGCGTTGACTTAAGGCGACGAGATCGTCGAAGCAATCGCCCGATCCGATGAGTGTGAAGCCGATATCACGGCGACCGAGGTCGTGGACGACGTAGTTCGCCACCTCCAAGACCAGATCCACCCCATCCTGAGGTCCCATGACACCTATGTAGGCAGCCATGTGCGGCTTGTCCCGTCGAAGCGTCGGGTCGGCGGTGGTGCGTCGGAGCTTGGCCATGTCGGGCCCGGTGCGGACGACGGTCATGTTCTTCAGCGCAATGCCGTCGCGCTCGCGGACGATCTGCTGATAGGAGTTGTTGGTGGAGATGACGTGGTCTGCAGTCCGTGCCGTACGGCGCTCCATCAGTCGGAGAGCCCGGTAGATCAGGCGGTTTCCGTCCGGAAATCGGCACTCGTAAAGTTCAGGACAGAGATCGTGGTGGTCGAAGACGAAAGACGAGCCGTGGAGGACTCGGAACAGAAGTCCGATGGGCCAGAAGAGGTCGGGTGGATTGCACGTTTGGACGACGGCGAACCGACCGCTCATACTCGCTCTGAGGCTGAGGAACAGGGTGGCGAGGAACGAGTAGATGTATTCGAGGACGAACGTGACGCCAGATGTGCCGGGAGCGTAGGAGGGGTACTTGTAGAGATCGACCCCGTTCAGCCGGTAGTACGTCGGGTCGCCCGGCGCCTTCGGACACACGACGGCGACCCGAAAGCCGGCGGCGATCAGCGACTGGCATTCGAGCCACACCCGACGGTCGAACGGTACTGACAAGTTCTGCACGAGAATAAGTACTCGTTCTCGCCGGCGCGGAGTGGTGCTCCTGCGGGGTGATTGTGACCGGCGTGTTGAGCCATCTTCATGGCCGGTCTGACTAGGGTCACTCACCAGGCGAAACCCTCGTAGCTCTCGAGAGTCTCGATGTCGGACCCGAGCCGACCGTCGAGGTCGATGATTCGTGATGGCCGCGACTCCAGCAAAGCCCGGATGACTTCTTCGTTCGAGTGGGAGACGATGGCAATATCGGCGCCGGCAATCGCTTCCTGAGGGCTGTCGGTCAGTATGCGCTTGAGGTGCGGCAGCTTTGACTCGACGTACTGACGGTTGGCTCCGACGAGTGACGTCGGGTTGAGGATCGGGTCGTGAATGCGCAGCTCGTAGCCCTTACCCAGCAGTGTTTCTGCCAGGTCGACATAGGGGCTCTCACGAAGGTCATCGCTTCCGGGTTTGAAGCTCAGCCCGAGCAGGGCGATCCGACGGCCCTCACCGGCAACGACTCGATCGATGGCTTCATCGATCGAAAGCCGGTTGCTGGTCAATGTGCCCGAGAGCATCGGAATATCGATGCTCTCGGAACGAGCCAGATAGAGGAGGGAGCGAAGGTCTTTCGGAAGGCAGGATCCGCCGAAGGCGAAGCCCGGTCGTAGGTAACGAGGGGAGATGTTGAGAGAAGTGTCTTCGCAGAAGAGTCCCATCACCTCGCGGCTGTCGACTCCCAGCCGACTAAAGACCCGTCCAAGTTCGTTGGCGAACGAGATCTTGGTTGCGTGGAATGCGTTGCACGCGTACTTGAGGGCCTCAGCTGTGCGCGGGTGAACAACTCGTAGTGGAGCGTCAAGGAATGAGAAGAGGCGAGAGATCGAATCGATGGCTCGTACGTCCAAGGCACCGATCACCGTGAACGGTGGCGCGTAGAAGTCGGCGATTCCCGTGCCTTCGCGGAGAAACTCGGGGCACATTGCGACGGCGACGTCCGGTCCAGAATCCGGGAAGGCGTCCTGAAGAATGGCGGTGACGTCTTCGACGGTACCGGGCGGCACCGTGCTTCGGATCACCACAGTGTGGAACTCTTGCGTACTGAGTGACTCGCTGATGTCCTCGACCACACGGTAGATGTAGCCGAGGTTGGATTCACCGCTGGGCGAAGAGGGTGTACCGACGCACAGAAGCGACACGTCGGCGTTTTCGAGCGCCTCGTCAGGCCTGACGGTTGCATGGAGCTTCCCGGCAGCGACGCCCTGTGCCACCAGGGTCTGGAGACCCGGTTCAAGCACTGGGCTCTGCCCGGCCGACACGGCAGCAACCTTCAAGACGTCCGGGTCGACTCCCCAGACGTCATGCCCGGCCGCTGCGAGGCAGGCCGAGGAGACGGTGCCGACATAGCCAAGGCCGAAGACCGCGACTCTCATGCTGACACGGGGGACTGTGCGGACGAAAAACCGCAGTGCGATGACTTCATACGTCAGACGAGCGGCGGAGCGGCCCCGAGATACACCGCGGCGTACCTGAGGCCGCAGTTATCTGCTCGGGACACCGATGATGCGTAGGAAGAGCTCGCTGAAGACGTGGCTCAGGAGGCGCGACTGCGCCTGGCGCTCGACGGTTTGGGACGGGTATCCCTGGGGTGGTCGAGGGACCATCCGGCCCGGCGGGCCAAGGCAACCGCCGCCAGCTGCGAATTGACTCCGAGTTTCTGGAGAATCGACTTGATTTGGGAGCGGATGGTCGAGATCGACACGAAGGCCGCTTTCGCGATCTCCTCGGCGCAATGACCCTCCAACAACTCAGCCAAAACGACCTCTTCGCGATCGGTCAACGTGGTGAAAAGTTGCAAACGAGGGTCTGGCCACGGCCGGTCGAAGGGCTCTGATGCCAGGGACACCGGCAATTCCTGGCCGGCTTGTGGCGGAAGACCGACTCGAAGGAGGCGGGTGATCGTCTGGAACAGCTGGTCGAACTCGCGATCGCTCAAAGTGGCCAAAAATTGTGATCGGGGGTCCTGCCAGGAGCGATCGGCTGCCCCCGACGCCAGAGCGGCCGGTGATCGCTGGTCGTTCCGTGCCGGAAGTCCGACTCGGAGCAGGCGGGTGATCGTCAGGAAGAGGTGGTCGAACGGCTCGCGTCCATCGATGACCTCCGACGGCCCGACTCGGAGCCAAGCGGCTCTGCGAACGTCGTCGTCCGCCACGTCGATGACGCAAACCTGCAGGCCAGCTCGGCAGAAGTGCCCGATGAACGATGTCCCCGTTGGGACGTCGAACGATCGGACATCGAAGAGGACCAGATCTGGCCCCCATTCGATCCCATGTTCGATCTCCGGCAGGTTGGGCGCGATGTGGGTCGTGGCAAAGCCGCGAGTTTCAAGGGCGCTGGCCAGAGCACCGGACAACAAGTCGCTCCCCGTGACCAGGATGCGCGTCGGAATTCCCGATGGTCCAGGTCTCCCTTGGTCCGGGGTACTCATGGCATCTGCCGATAGCTGAAGGGCTCGTCGGCCGGCGCACCGTCAAGATCCGGACCCGGTGATCGGAAGGGAGAAATCGCAACGCAGGAACAACGCGGAGGGGTGCGCACCGACTGTTCGGTGAGTGTCGGCGACAGTGCTTGGACGCGAGTCGCCCCGCGCACGTCGCAGTACATCGTTCCACGCATCTCGTTCTACCGCCCGTCAAGGCGGACCGGTCTCCATCTGGCTACCTGTGGACAACGCCAATTTCGTCCCCAGGTCTGCCGCCGACCCGCTTGGTCAAATGCTAACGAGCGCCGTAGGCCTTCGCAACAGCGGTGGCGCGACAATTGGCCCGTGGTAGTGATGACCGGGCGGTGCCCGTCACGTCATCCGAGCCATTTGGAATCACTTGGAACGACACGTGGCCGGCGGACGGTGACGAATCGCTCAAGGCCACGATTCTGCAAGCGGGCTCCTGATTCCCCGGGCCAATCATGAGCGTCGCGGATCGGACTGCTGCGAGCACCTGAGCCTGACGAACGGGGTGCAAGTCCCCGAGCACGCCGATGCACTGGCGAGGTATGACAACCAAACCTGCCAGCTGGGGGCTGCTGAGGACAACGGCGTCCTCGTTGGCGGCCTCAACAACGTAGGCGGCTCCCTCGAACGTTCGCTGGCTCATGACTGACTGCACGATTGCGCAGGTCGAGCACCCCTGGGTAGGGGCAATGCCTTGGGTGGGAAGCTGCAAGACCCCGCTCCCTCGATCCACGTCACCCTCCCTCAATCCGTCGACTTTCGACAGAATCCACTGCTGTCGTTACCCGTGTCCCCGTGGAGTTACACGAATCATTGCAGTAGTTGTGCCGATACTCAGTTACCAGAGTGCTGATGCCGGTTTGCTGTGTTCTGATACGAGCTATCTGAGTAATTGCAGTTGTTGTGCTGCTACCACATCTCTAGATGCTTGCAGTCGGGCTGCTGATACATGGATCGCCATCGATCATCTGATTGCCCATCCGCTGAGGGTCGATCGACCAGCTCGGAGGACGTGGCTGGTGCAATCTGAGGCTTGGCGGGCGAGCCGCCCTTTTCTCATTCTTCGAAGGTCTTCCCTGTCGCAAGGGTTCCGACGTCTCGTGTCGCGACCTCGGGCTTCTTGTTGCAGGAATGGCACGAGAGGCCCCGGTCGCGTCCCCGGGGAGTCAGCTCGGTTCCTCAATCGACACCATCGTTCCCCAATAAAGGGGATGACGAGTCCCAAGTATTCGGGGACTATGGCGGTGCGGCTGGTGCGGTTTGGCGACCGACAGTTGCCCAAGAGTTGGAAAATTCGGGGGTACCGAATTGGAGAATTATGGTGGTGATCGATCAGGTAGTTGAGACTGACTTCGGGGCGGGAAAGGAACTCAGTCAAAGAAGGTTCGCCGATCCGGACGATCTGGTGCAGGTGGTGATCGAGGCCCGGGCAGGGTCAAGCGAAGCTTGGAACACCCTTATCCAGCGTTTCGGCGGTCTCGTGGCAGCGATTGCCAGGCGTTGTCGGCTCAACGACGCCGACGTCGCCGAAGTGTCTCAAACGACATGGCTTCGCCTCATCGAGAACATCGATCGCATTCAGCAGCCAGAGCGGCTGGGAGCGTGGCTGGCGACGACCTCGCGACGGGAGAGTCTGAGGATCGCAACCCGAAGGACCGTGGTCTCGGACACCGATGCGATGTATTTGATGGCCGACGACGAGTTGGACCCTCTCGATCACGAACTCTTGAAGGAAGAGCAGGTCAGAGCGATACGCCTGGCCGCCGAAAAGCTCCCGCCGCGCTGCCAGCGTCTCCTCGGCCTCTTGATGGGCGATGAAGATCTCCCGTACACGGAGATCGCCGAGCAACTGAGTATGCCGATCGGCAGCATCGGGCCCACGAGGGGGCGGTGCCTCGAGCACCTCCGACAACTGTTGGAAGAGGTAGAGCTGAGCCACACCGCGGTGGCCCGCTAGCGGTCAGGCGGCGCGCCAGAGACGGCAGTTCGCGGCTCTCCACCAGCGCCTCGATGTATCACGACGGAGTGTCTTGTGCTCTTCCTGAGTACGACCACAATCGTCTGACATCCCTGCAAATCCACTACGGAGCTGAGAGACAAATGGTGAGGGCTCACATACGCGTCGCCACAGGGGGAGCGGCTTCACCGTTCGTCACGTGACCGTGAACCCCGAGCACCCCGCGGAAAGGCAGCGCGTCGGCCTCTTTGGCCTTCTTGGGTCGGGCAACATCGGCAACGATGCCTCGATGGAAGCAGTGCTTCGGTATCTGCACACCCGACACCCAGCGGCCGTCATCGATGCCATGTGCTCAGGACCGGAGACGGTGACTGAGCTCTATGGGATCGATGCAGTCCAGATGTTCTGCTTCGACCGCCACAAGTCGCATTTGTCGGGTCTGCTGGCCAGCCTCCTGAGACTACCGAGCCGGATTCTCGATGTTTTCCGCATCGCGGCATGGGTGCGTCAACACGACATCGTGATCGTTCCCGGCGCCGGCGTGCTGGAAGCAAGTCTTCCTTTGCGGCCATGGAACACCCCCTACGGCCTTTTCTTACTCAGCGCATCGGGCAAACTGTTCAGAACCAAGGTGGCCTTCGTCAGCGTCGGAGCGGGCCTCATCAACAAGCGAGCCGCCCGATGGCTCTCTGACTGGGCGGCTCGGTTGGCTTTCTACCGGTCGTATCGTGACGCAAGCTCTCGGGATGCCATGCGCCGCCGTGGTGTCGACGCCGGAGAGTCAATCTTCCCCGATCTCGCCTTCTCGCTCCCTCTCCCCGTGGACCATCACAAAGGGGCAGGTGACTGGTCCACAATCGGGGTGGGTGTGATGGCGTACGGCGGCTCGAATGATGACCGCGATCGGGCTCGCGAGATTTACGCCTCGTATGTCGACACCATCAAAGAAGTGGTCTATTGGCTCATCGACAACGGACGAAGAGTGCGACTGTTCATCGGCGACACTGACGGATCCGACGCGGCGACAGTGCGTGAGATTCTGGCCGATATCAGGGCTTTCCGGCCGGACCTGGACGACTCCTGGGTGGTGGCCGAGCCCGTTTCCACCTTTGGCGACATCATGAAGGCATTGGAGCCCCTCGGGGCAATGGTTGCGACTCGATTTCACAATCTCATCGCCGCAGTGATGCTCTCCAAGCCCACGATGGCCGTTGGATATTCGTCCAAACACAGTTCCCTGATGTCGGACATGGGGCTGGCCGAGTTCTCGTACTCGGTTCAGTCGCTGGACGTGGGTGCCCTGACCAAACAGTTCCTCGAAATGGAGCGCCGGTCTGACCAATTGCGCCTGTCATTGTCCACCCGCACCGCCGCGAAGGTAG
Source organism: uncultured Acidimicrobiaceae bacterium (assembly GCA_963726545.1). Classification (GTDB taxonomy): domain Bacteria; phylum Actinomycetota; class Acidimicrobiia; order Acidimicrobiales; family RAAP-2; genus Bog-473. The sequence goes on from CAVSCV010000017.1 coordinate 300,232, forward strand.
CCTTGCTCGAAAAGCAGTTCGACGAGTTGGATGCGGTCGTGTTCGGTGGGAGCGTGGCGAAGCGTTGTGACAGCGAATCGGTTCCCACCTCGTGAGCCGTAGTGCGGCTCGAGGTTCGGGTGTGGTCGAGTCGCAGCTGCCCCGAAGGCTCGTTCGGGGGGCGCCCGAATGAGCGCTCCCACCTGTCGTTCGTGCGGTGGGCGATCCGGCCGCCTCGTGCTGGACCTGGGCAACCAACCGGCGTGTAGTCAGTTTCCGGGGTGTGGCGACTCGAGCGCCGACCCGCTCTATCCGCTGCAGATGTGGTTGTGTTCGTCCTGCGGCCTGGCCCAACTGCTGGGTCACCCGACGCTCGCCGAAGAGACCCAGGGCGCAGAGCCCCAGGCGCTGGTGGATCAAGCTGCCGACGCCGTCGAGCACCTCGCAACGTCGGGGTGGCTCTCGGGAAGGTCACGCGTCGCTGAGTTCGCGAGTCCCCACGGCGGGTCCTGGCTGACGCTGCTTGAGGCCCGGGGGCTTACACCCGTGTCCGGAGAAGAGCCTGCTGATCTGGTCATCGACTCCTTCGGCATGATGCACGACGCCGATCAGTCCTCGGCGGTGGCCGAACGTGCAGCTCGGCTGGCCCCGGGAGGCGTTCTCCTACTCCAGTACCACTCATTGGCCACGATCATGCGCCTGGGCCAGTGGAATGCGCTCCGGCACGGGCATTTCGCGTATTACTCCACGAGCGCTCTGGTCGGCATGCTGGCCGCCGAGGGCTTTTGTGCCCGTACGGCATGGCGTTTCGATCTCTATGGCGGCACAATTCTGCTGGCCGCCACGCGGGAGGCGGATGGGTGCGCCTCCCTCGACGAATCCGTCAGTGCCCTCCTGGAGGAGGACGCCCGCCTTGGGGTCGACGACGCGACACAGGTTGGCGGCCTCCAGGAAGAGGCTGAATCTCACGCCCGCGTGCTACGCGACTGGCTCGTCGCACAGCGGTCCAGTGGCAGGACCGTCCTGGGGTATGGCGCCGCATCTCGCTCTGTGGCGCTTCTCTGTCGCTCTGGAGTGGATCGGAGCCTTCTACCTGGGATTATTGATGTCTCGCCATCGAAGCATGGGCTTCGGATGCCTGGGACGGACATCCCCATCGTCAGCCCCGAGTCGCTGACGACACAACCTCCGGATGCGGTGCTCCTGTTTGTCCCGGATCTCCTGGCCGAAGTCCGTCACGCTTTTCCCCAGATCGAAGAGTCGGGGGGCAGCTGGGTGGATGCGGAGGCGTTGTGACCCTCCAATGGGGTCCCAACCGGTCCCGCGGCGACGCAGATTCTCAGGAAAGTCCAAGCTCAGGGGGCGTATCACGCTTCAGGCCCTTGCCTCTCTCCAATTGCTTCTCATTGTTGCCCATTGTTCGCTTTCGGTCGGATTTGAGGTGTGATGTCGACCCAGTGTGTCTGCCGCTTATGCGGTGTAGGTCTCACAGAGACGTTCGTCGATCTTGGGATGTCTCCGCTCTGTGAGAGCTACGTCGCCGCAGATGCGCTCGACCAGCCCGAGGTCTTCTATCCGCTCGACGTGCGCTTGTGTCCCTCGTGCCTCCTCGTTCAGCTGCCGGCATACGTGTCGGGTGAAGACATCTTCTCCGACTACGCCTACTTCTCCTCATACTCCGATTCTTGGGTGGCTCACGCCAAGCGATTCGCGGATTCCATGGTCGAGCGACTCGCCCTCACCGAAGACAGCCTCGTCACCGAGGTCGCCAGCAACGACGGGTACCTCCTCCAACACTTCAATGCCCTGGGTATCCCCATCCTCGGCGTCGAACCGGCGAAGAACGTTGCCGAAGTTGCCCAGTCTCGGGGCATTCGAACCGTGGTGGAATTCCTCGGATCAACGACTGGTGGAAATATCGCCGAGCGCTACGGGCGTGCAGATCTGGTGGCTGCGAACAACGTCTTCGCCCACGTCCCCGACATCCGGGACTTCGCGGCTGGCCTGCGCGCATTGGTCAAAGACACCGGACTGGTGACGCTGGAGTTCCCTCATCTGCTTCGCCTCATGCAGCGGCGTCAGTTCGACACCATTTATCATGAGCACTACTCGTACCTCTCCCTCCTGACCGCGAGCCGAACCCTTGCCACGGCGGGGCTTCGCATAGTCGACGTCGACGAACTCGACACGCACGGAGGTTCTTTGCGGGTCCATGCTCGTCCGGAGGACTACGCGGGTGAGCCCACCGCACGCGTGAACGAAGTCCTCGAAGAGGAACGCATTGCCGGCCTGCACACGCTGTCCGGTCACGCCGGATTCGCCCGAGAGGTGTTGAAGATCAAGAGCGACCTGCTCGACTTCCTCGTGAACGCCGCGAGAGAGGGACGATCAGTGGCGGGGTATGGCGCTCCTGGCAAGGGCAACACGTTGCTGAACCACTGCGGCATCCGAGAGGACCTGTTGCAGTACACGGTCGACCGGAGTCCGGCCAAGCAAGGAAAGTATCTGCCCGGTACGCATATCCCGATCTATGCCCCCGAACATCTTGCTGAGACGAAGCCGGACTACATCTTGGTCCTGCCGTGGAATCTCAGGGACGAAATCTCTGAGCACCTCGAATACGTCCGATCGTGGGGGGCGCGTCTTGTGATCCCCATTCCGGAGCTCGAGATCATCTGATGGAGGTCTGAATCATGAAAGTCGTCCTCTTTTGCGGCGGGCTGGGAATGCGCATGCGTGATGCAAACACAAACACGACTGCGCCCAAGCCCATGGCCCTGGTAGGGGAGCGCCCGCTGCTCTGGCACGTGATGCGCTACTACGCCCACTATGGCCACACCGACTTCGTTCTTTGCCTCGGCTATGGCGCGGCCGCGGTGAAGGACTTCTTCCTCAACTATGACGAGACCCGTTCGAACGACTTCGTGCTGGAACGGGGCTCCCACGAGCCAAAGCTGTTCCGGACCGACATCTCCGACTGGCGCATCACCCTGGTGGACACCGGTTTGCTTTCCCCGATCGGAGAAAGGCTGCGTCGGGTCCGGCATCTCCTCGCCGATGAGCCCATGTTCATGGCGAACTACGCCGACGTCCTCACCGACGCTCCGCTGCCGGACATGATCGAGCGCTTCACCGCGACTGATGCGGTCGCGAGCCTCCTTGCTGTCCCTCCACAATCCTCCCATCATGCGGTGGACATCGGCGCTGACGGCCTGGTCACCGGAGTGACACCGATGCGGGACCTGAACCACTGGGAGAACGGTGGGTATTTTCTGTTCCGGCCTGAAATCTTCGACGAGCTCAACGAGGACGAGGACCTCGTCGAGGACGCGATCGTCCGGCTGGTTCGTCGCGGCCGCGTAATGGCGTACCAGTACAAGGGCTATTGGTCACCGGCCGACACCGTGAAAGAGCGGATCCACCTCGACGAGCGGTACCACCGTTCCGATTGTCCCTGGATGATCTGGGACCCCGAGCGATCTGGGCTGCCGGCTTCCTCCTCCCAGGGGAGCGCTGACTAGTAACCATGCTTCCTTTGACTCTCGAGCTGCCGGCGGACAGGCCCTTATCGGTCCTGGCGATCGGGGCCCATCCCGATGACATCGAGATCGGAGCGGGAGGTACCCTCCTCTCGCTTGCCGAGAGCAGGCCTGGAATGAGTGCTCGCTACGTCGTGCTCACCGGGACCGAGGAACGTCACTCCGAAGCGCGCCATGCGGCGACGGCATTTCTCCCAGACGCCGACCTCACAATCGAACTGCACCAGTTGCCGGAAGGCCGGCTTCCCGCATCGTGGGATCGCGTCAAGGACGTCTTGGAGGGGGTGGCCCGCGACTGCGCTCCCGATCTCATTTTGGCGCCTTCATCCGACGATGCCCATCAGGACCACCGGATCATCGGAGAGGTCCTGCCGACGGCGTTCCGAAACCAGCTCATTTTGTCCTATGAAATCCCGAAATGGGACGGAGATCTTGGGCGTCCTTCGGTCTTCTTTCCGCTCACCTCCGACGTTGCGCATCGCAAGGTCGAGCTTCTGCACAAGTGCTTTCCCTCGCAGGCCGGGCGCGATTGGTGGGACGACGAGGTCTTTCTCGGACTGGCCCGGCTCAGGGGTATGGAGTGTCGAGCGCCGTACTCGGAGGCGTTTACCTGCACGAAGTCAGTGCTGCAGCCATTGGTGCCGTCACATGGAAAGATTGCGGAGCGTGAAGCGTCGTTCAGCGGCATGAGGTCGGGCGGACTCGGACGATGACCTTGTTCGTTGACCCCGACCGTTCGGCTCCGTGCCTGCGGCAGAGCATCTACCAGGGCGATCTGACCATTCTGACCAAGCTGCCCTCGGTCTCGACTTTCGTGGACTACACCCGGGAGCAACTCAGCGATCTCTTCAGCCCTTATGACCCCGAGCGCGTGCACGAGTACATCGACAAAGCAGAAATGGCAAAGATGCTCGGTATGTGGAAGCCCCGCTTCATGCACGCAGCCACATCGAATGACCTTGTCGGCAGGATCGTGCGGGAGGCGGGCTTCAGCGCGGAAGGAACGCACTACGACGTCCCCAAGCCTCGCACCTCGTTTCCGGTCGACCATCTCACCACCGGAATCGCGTACGCCTTCCCGTGGCACCGCGATGTCTGGTACGGCGCGCCCGTCCAGCAGGTGAATTGGTGGCTTCCGGTTTTCGAGGTCCGCCAGGACAATGCCATGCGCTTCGACCTTGGCAGCTTCGATCGCGCAGTGACGAACAGCTCCGCAGAGTTCGACTACTACCAGAACAACACAGCTCGCCTGAGTACGGCGTCACAGATCTCGAGCGAACGACAGATCCGGCCGGCGGCTCTGGAGCACTCGCCCACCGAGGACCTAATTGTCCTGCCTTCACCTGGAGCGGTGATGCTGTTCTCGGGCGCCCAGCTGCACGCGTCGATTCCGAACACGTCGGGGACAGCACGTTTCAGTGTCGATTTCCGGACGGTCGATGTCGCGGATCTGTTTGCTGGCTGCGGTGCCCCTCTCGTGGATGCCGAGTGCACGGGCACCTCCATCCGGGACTTCTGCCGCGTCTCCGACGGTGCGCCATTCGACGAGGAGTCCGTGGTTCGCCTGTTCGGGGCTCCGCCTGCGGGGTCTACCCTGGTCTTCGCTCCGGCGCGGGAGGAGCTCAGTGTCTGATCGTCCGGGGAGCTCGAGCGGTCTCTACAAATGGCGTATGAGAGAGATCAACGGCGTGGGAAGCGCGGGACACGTATGAGGAGTCTCAGTTCCCTGCCAAGACTGAGCGTTGGGCTCCCGGTCTACAACGGCGAAAAATTCCTGGGCGAAGCCTTGGATTCGCTGCTCGGGCAGACGTACAGCGACTTTGAGCTCATCGTGTCTGACAACGCCTCGACGGATGGCACCGCCGACATCTGTCTTCGCTACGCAGAGCAAGACTCGCGGATCCGATACGTCCGCCAACCGCGGAATATAGGCCTGATGGCGAACCACGACTTCGTCGTGGAAGAGGCCAGAGGTGAACTGTTCAAGTGCGCCGCCTATGACGATCTGTATGGACGCGAACTACTCGCACGGTGCGTGGAGGCACTGGACAGCGACCCCGACGCTCTATTGGCCCACTCCTGGTCTGCAATGATCGATGAGTCTGGCACTGTGCTGGGAACGTTCGGGCACGGTGTCGCTATGGACTCGCTGCGGGCACCCGATCGGTTTCGCAATGTTCTGTTCGACGGCTGCCACGACTACGAGTATGGCGTCATGCGCACGCAGCTTCTCCGGAGAATGATGAGGCGTGGCAGCTACCATCACGCTGATCGGATGTACAACGCCGAGCTCGCGCTGTACGGCCGCTTCCAGCTAGTACCGGACTGGCTGTACTTTCGCCGGGAACACGTCGGGCAGCCTCCGCAGACGGTGCGTGACCGTTGTGCGACGTTCGATCCTCGGCGCGCCGACCGGTTGCGGCACCCGGCGGTTCGGCTGTACGGCGAGTACCTTTTGGCCTACGTCAGGGCGATAAAGCAGGCTCCGCTCTCGACCACCGAAAAGCTGGCCTGCTACGGCCACTACGCCCACTGGATGGCCTCGAGGACGGTCCCGGTGGCTGGCCGGAGTCTTCGACGCGAGCCGCTGCAGGACGATCCGCTCTCGGCGGCGCCCTTCATTCCGATTGACGCGATTGTGGCCGGGCGGGACAAGAAGTCTGCATGATCGGCTCGACCGGGCGAGCTGGTCAGCGATGCACTGAATGGTCCTCGTCACTCATCGCTCAACCCGTCGATGGTCCCACCGGGGTGAGTTGTCTGTCATGAGGGTGGACGACGTGCCGCGTATTGCGGGTGCGATGGTGTTCACGCCAACGCCTCATTCCGACAGTCGCGGATTCTTCTGCCGCACGTTCGACGTGGAGGTGGTCCGTAAAGCGGGCATTGATCCTGGGTGCTTCACCCAGGACAGCGTCTCGCGATCTGCGCTGGGTGTGGTGCGGGGCCTCCACATGCGAACGGGGTCAGGGGAATCGAAGCTGGTCCGGTGCTCGTATGGAGCCGTCTACGACGTGATCGTCGACCTGCGACCCTCCTCGAAAACGTATGGCAACTGGGAGAGCTTCGAGCTCCGTGGCGATGAACAGGCAACGCTCTACGTCCCGGCCGGGTGTGCGCACGGGTTTCAAGCGCTCTCCGAGCCGGCGGACGTCTCGTATCGCATCGACCGTCCCCACGATCCAACGGAGGACCTGGCGATCGCCTTCGACGACCCCGATCTCGCCATTCCCTGGCCGCTCCCGGTCACGGTGATGTCAGAGCGAGACCGGGGAGCGCCCCGACTTTCCGCCGTGACGGAGAAGTTGTAGGCGGGTCAGGAGTTCGAGGTCAGCGGCGCGCTGGGCTGGAGTCGCAGCATGTCGTCGATGAGCCCAGCTGAAGACAGTTCCCGGATCCGCCGAAGTCGCACGTAGGACGACGAGAGGAAATCGTCGTGGCTGAAGTTGAAGTCGGTATAAGCCCTGACGAGCTCGTCCACACCAGCGGACACGTTCCAATGAAGTTCTAACTCCGGAAAAGTGGCTGCCAGCTTCGAGAAGTCGACGCGGTAGTTGCGCAGATCCGGGCCGGCCGAGGCCGCAAGCGACACCTTCGAATCTGGAACCGCCTGCTGGACCATCTCGGCGATGTCGCGGACCTGGACGTTGTCCTCGGATCGACCGACGTTGAAGGCCTCGTCGTGCACCAGTTCACGCGGTGCTTCGAGCACGGCCAGGAAGGAGCGACAAATGTCCTCCACGTGCACCAGCGGCCGCCAGGGCGACCCGTCGCTCTCGAGAGCGACTTCTCCAGTGGTCATGGCCACGGCGGTCAGATTGTTCACGACGATGTCGAGGCGTAACCGCGGGGAGGACCCGTATGCCGTCGCGTTGCGAAGATAGGTCGGGCTGAACGTTTCGTCAGCCAGCAGGGAGAGCTCCCGCTCAGCCACCGCTTTTGTCTCTCCGTAGGGCGTGACCGGGAACAGCTCAGCGTCCTCGGTGACCGCCTCGGAACCGGCTGCACCGTAGAGACTGCACGAGGAGGCGAACAGGTAGCGCTTCACCCCGGCCTTCTTGGCCGCCCGGGCGAGGCGCAGGGTTCCATCGAGGTTGATTGAGTAGGTGGCGGCCGGGTTCAAGTGTCCGACGGGGTCGTTGGACAGGGCGGCCAGGCACACGACAGCGTCATAGCCCGAGCAATGTTGTGGCTCGACGTCTCTGATGTCCATCCTCGGTCGAAGACCGATGTCCTCGGGGCCGAAGCCGAAGTCGCAACCCGAGTAGAGGTCGAGGTCGAGGCCGTCCACCGTGTGCCCTGCCGCTCGCAAGAACGGGACAAGAACGGCTCCGATGTAGCCTCGATCACCCGCTACCAGGACCTTCACCGCAACCCTCCGCTCAACTGAAGTCGTACGCGCACGACATGGCGCTCTGCCTAACTGAGCGCGACGGGACGTGATTGATACGGCGCAGGCCCTGGGTTGGCGCCCGGAGGCAGGCCCCGGGTTCGGGCGCGGTGAACGGCCGGTGGGGCGGGGACAGCCTCAGAACCCGGTCGCCGCGACGATCGGGCCGTTGAGGTGGGTGTCCGACATGTCCCCGTCGGCTGATGCGTCGCCGTACGGGTAGACCTTGCCGAGCGCAGTGGAGATCCAGTACCCCCCGCCGTCCGCGGTGTCGAAGATGGCGGTTGCCGGATCGAGAGTGCTGGTCGCACCCGCAGGCAAACCGCCGAGGTACCGGGCGTCTCCGTAGGTGAAGACCTGTCCTTTGCCGTCGAGGATGTAGTAGCCACCGCCGTCGGGCGTGCGCACCATCGAGGTGATGGGCGAGCTTTGGGGTCCGGGCGCACCGAAATACCGAGCGTTCCCGAACGAATAGATGTGGCCCGAGGCAGTCGCAAGCCAATACCCGTTGCCGGAGGCATCAGGGGCCACCGCCACGGCCGCCCCGGAACAACCGCCGATGCCGGGACACGAACCGGCGAAGTTGGAGTTGAAAGCGAACACCCCGCCGTCGGCCGCCACCATGTAGTACCCCTGGCCGTTCGGGGAGGGAACCATGCCGACGATGGGTTGGTTCAAGCTATGAGGGAGTCCCGATCCGGCCGGGTGCAGACCGAGGCCTGGTATCGACCCGACGAAAGGCGCGTTGAAGGCGAAGACTCCTCCGTCGGACGCGGCGAGCCAGTACCCATTGTTAGTGGGGGTGCGGGTGATCCCCACCACGGGCCGTTGGAGGCTGAGCGAGCCGGTGGAACCCTCGAACGGTGCTAACCCGTAGCTGAAGATCCCGCCGTCGGAGCCCACCAACCAGTAGCCATTGTTCCCTCCGCCGCTCGGCACCATGTTCACGCCGAAGTCAGTCGTGTTGTACGTCTCCGTACCGTTCGTGTAGGCGATTTCAGTGCCGTACTCGATCTGTGTCGGAATGTCCCCTGCATTCGCGAAGCCGTGTGCGACTTCCCACTGGTATGCCGCAAGGATGTCGACGGAACCCGATGAGACTTGTGTGTCACGGAAGAACATCAGCTCCGAGCCGTTGGCGAAGAAGTGATACGGCACGCCGTCGAGCGTCAGTGCGAAACCACCGGGACCGTTCGCCTTGCCCGGCCAGAAGGATTGCGTCCCGGCCCACTGGTTCCAGATCATCGTTTCGTGCGCCCAGTTGTCCGTCCACAGGTCGTAGCCGGCATCCCATCCGCCATCGGAGGGGTTGGACTCAGCGAACGTCGACGTGATGGAGCTCCAGCCAGAGATCGGAATCGTTGACTGGTGGGTACGCCCCCCAACGTCGTACTCGGTATCGGGGTACGTCTCGATCTGCCCGCCATCGTTCGGTTGATTGGACGTGGCATACCAGCTCGACTGGTTGCACACGTTGATCGTCTGCGGGCCGTGGGATCCGCTCCACGCGTCGTTGTTCACCCACCAGTTCTCCACGTGTCCGGGATCGATGTTCACTGTGGCGTTCGGGTTGCTCGAGGTGAATCCGGGGCTGGTGCAGGTGGAGGCCGCGCTGGCCGGACTGGGCCGTCCGGAGAGCCCAATCACGGTGGCGACGCCGGCCACGAGGGCCACGGCGACAACAACGACCATCAATCTGCGGCGGTCGATCACGACGAGGCGCCGTTCATTTTGTTGATTCCCCCTAGAGGATCGTTGCTCTCAAACTGCCAACAACCGTACCCGATGGCCGTTGGACCAAACCGCCAGGGCGTGTCCCAAGTTGAATGGTGACACGGTCACATCCACGTGCTGCGTCCAGGTTTCGTGTCCTCCGCGTTTCGAGGACAGCGAGGTTCAGTCTTTCCCCTGACCTGGAGCGATACAGCTCCGTTTCAGTCAATCCCAACCGCGCACCATGCGAAGCATGAGGAGTGGTCCGCTCGGAAGTGCATGCCAGGTTTGTCTTGAGATCACGCAACGCAGACGCCGAAAGGATCCCTTCGCGGCCGCCGGAGCGGATCTCACCGCCCGCGTCGACTGCCGTCCACGTGCTCCGAACTGATCGTGACGACCAAGAAGTCATGATCGCCGCGGGACTGTTGCCACCTACACCGCGACATCACCGTCCCCAAGGAGTACGTCTTCATCGGATCAGCGATCCACGTCGATCCGCAGGACAGCTGGACCCCGAGGGTCTCGCCAGGTCCAGCCCTTAGAACCCAGTCGCCGCGACGATCGGGCCGTTGAGGTGAGCGGTCGACATGTCCCCGTCACCGGGAGCGTCACCGAAGGGGGAGACCTTGCCCAGGGCCGTGGAGATCCAATAGCCCCCTCCGTCTGCCGTGGCGATGATGGCGGTCGCCGGATCGAGTGTGCTGGTCGCACCGGCGGGCAAACCGCCGAGTGAATGCATCGCGTCACCGTAGGCAAAGACCTGTCCTGCAGCGTCGAGGACGTAGTAGCCACCGCCGTCGGGCGTGCGAACCATCGAGGTGATGGGGGCGATGAGAGGACCCGGCGCACCGAAATACGGAGCACCCCCGAATGAATAGACATGGCCCGTGTTGGTCGCGAGCCAGTACCCGTTGCCGGAGGCGTCGGAGGCCACCGCGACGGCTGTTCCAGAACAGCCCCCGATGCCGGGACATGAGCCGGCGAAGGTGGTGTTGAAGGCGAACACACCACCGTCGGAGGCCACCATGTAATACCCCTGACCATTGGCCGAGGGAACCATGCCGACGATGGGTTGGTTCAAGCTATGAGGGAGTCCCGATCCTGCCGGGTGCAGACCGAGACCTGGTATCGACCCGACGAAAGGCGCATTGAAGGCGAAGACGCCGCCATCGGACGCGGCGAGCCAGTACCCGCTGTTGTCGGGGGTCCGGGTTATCCCCACCACGGGCCGTTGGAGTCTGAGTGCACCGGTGGAGCCGTCGAACGGGGCTGCCCCATAGTTGAAGATCCCACCGTCAGCGCCGACTAACCAGTAGCCATCGGTCGGCCCGGGCGACCGGAGCGAAGGCGGCGTCGTCGATGAAGTCGTCGTCTTCTTCGGCCTTGTCGTGGTCGTCGTGGTCGGTCTGGTCGTCGTGGTCGTGGTCGGTCTGGTCGTCGTCGTGGTCGTCGGTTGGGTGGTCGTCGTCGTGGTCGGTTGCGTCGTCGTGGTCGTGGTCGGTTGGGTGGTCGTCGTCGTGGTCGGTTGCGTCGTCGTGGTCGTGGTCGGTTGCGTCGTCGTCGTCGTCGGAGAGGTCGTCGTCGTCGTCGTTCCGCCGCTTGGCACCATGTTCACGCCGAAGTCGGTCGTGTTGTACGTCTCCGTTCCGTTCGTGTAACAGACCTCGGTCCCGTACTCAATTTGTGTCGGAACGTCAGTCGCCTGAGCGAAGCCGTGTGCGACTTCCCACTGCCAGGCGGCGAGGATGTCGACTGAACCCGATGCGACCTGTGTGTCACGGAAGAACATCAGCTCCGAGCCATTCGCAAAGAAGTGATACGGCACACCATCGAGGTTCGCCGCGAATCCGTTGGGTCCATTGGCCTGGCTCGGCCAGAAGGACTGCGACCCGGCCCACTGGTTCCAGATCATCGTTTCGTGCGCCCAGTTGTCCGTCCACAGGTCGTAACCGGCATCCCAGCCGCCATCGGGCGGGTTGGACTCAGCGAAGGTCGAGGTAATTGAGTCCCAGCCGGAGATCGGAGTGGTCGACTGGTGCTGGCGTCCACCCACGTCGTACTCGGTGTCGGGGTAGGTCTCGACCTGCCCGCCATCGTTCGGCTGGTTGGACGTGGCATACCAGGACGTGTTGCTGCACACGTTGATCGTTTCAGGGCCGTGGGAACCACTCCACGCGTCGTTGTTCACCCACCAGTTCTCGACCGGTCCGGGGTCGGTGTTGTCGGTCGCGTTCGGGTTACTCGAGGTGTACGTGGGGCTGGTGCAGAGGGAGGCCGCGCTGGCCGGACTGGGCCGTCCGGAGAGCCCGACAACGGTGCCGACGCTGGCGACGAGCGCCATGGCGAAAACAGCGACGATCAGTCTGCGGCGGTCGATCACGACGCGGCGCCGTTCATCTCGTTCATTGGTCCCCCTCCTCGGCGCACAGCACGCCAACGTCCCCGGCTATCACTACCCAGCGCTGGTTCGGAAAAACCCCCGGTGCCGTGCCTGCGGGCGGCGTTTGGGGACGAGTTGTGCGTGCGTTGTGAAACGAGTTGTGGCTGCGTTGTGGCTGCGTTGTGAGACGAGTTATGCCTCGGGAAACGCCCGCCGGATCGATCTTGAGATCACGCCGGCGCGACCGATGTCTGCCTCAGGGCCAACGGCGTCGCCTGCAAATTCATGCGGTGCCAGGCACCATCGGGGCAGTGAAGCCGGATCCGGCGGATATCTCATTCGGAACCCTTCCCGCGACGGGTTTGGAGCCCGAGCGGCCCGGTCGAACCCTCGAACAGTGCGATCCCGTTGTTGACGATCCCAGCGTCGGAGCGGGCCAATCAGTAGCCGTCGGTTGGCGCTCGCGATTGCGAAGGACGGGCTCGACGGAGCCGTCGCCTTCGTTGGTCAGGTCGTTGTCGTCAGCGGTGGGTTCGTCGCAGTTGACGTCACGCCGTTCAGAACGCTGTTCACTGTGCGTCCGGCACTATGTTCACGCCGAAGTCGGTCGTGTTGAACGTCTCCGTGCCGCTCGTGTAGCAGACCTCTGTGCCGTACTCGATTTGAGTCGGGATGTCCGACGCCTTCGCGAATCCGTGTGCGACTTCCCACTGGTATGCGGCGAGGATGTCAACGGAGCCCGATGCGACCTGCTTGTCACGGAAGAACATCAGCTCCTTGCCATTGGCGTAGAAGTGATACGGCACGCCGTCGAGGTTGAGTGCGTAGCCCTTGGATTTGGTGGCCTGCAAGTACCAGTAGGACTGCGGTCCGACCCACTGGTTCCAAATCATCGTCTCGTGCTTCCAGTTGTCCGTCCACAAGTCGTAGGCGGCGTCCCATGATCCGGACGGGTCGTTGCTCTCGGCGAAGGTACTTGTGATCGAACTGTACGCACTGATCGGCTTGTTCGTTCCTTTGGCCCGCCCTCCGACGTCGTACTCGGTGTCGGGGTAGGTCTCGACCTGCCCGCCCTGGTTGGGCTGGTGCGACACTGCGTACCAAGACGACTTGCTGCACACTTTGATCGTCTGCGGTCCGTGGGAACCACTCCACGCGTCGTTGTTCACCCACCACTTCTGCTTGTTGCCGATATCGACGTTGTCTGTTGCGTGCGCGTTGCTTGAGCTGAAGGTCGGGTTGGTGCAGAGGGTGCCCGCGCTGCTGGGTGTTGCGGCATCCACCGCTGTGCCGAACGAGGCGACGCCGGTTCCGGCGCTGACTGCAGTGATCAAGAGAAAGGCTGTGAGGTTTTTCATGCGCAATTTCACGAGGTGGCTGCTCCTGTTGACGGACATGTCCGGCCGGTGTCCGCTGACCTCCGACGGGGCCAGCCGCACGCAATCGACGCGTGATGCTCGACGAGCACGGGCTCGTGGCACTTCGCGTCCTACCGAAACGGGATGCCGTCATGGTATGCACATCAATCCCAGCGGCATGCAGAAGATTGCACTGTCAGCGCGGCCTTGAAATCCACGCGGTGACTCCTCGGTAAGAGCCAGAGATTGATCGAGGGCCGGGGACTTGTCCCAGCCAAAGCCGTGACTGTCATCGGCGATGACACGCGAATCACCGGCCTACCTGCTCGTGTTCGTCGTGCGGCGGTGGCCGTGTCCACCAAACGACACTCTCGAGCCGCGAGGTCCCAGGATGCGCGTTCACGAATAGGGACTTGGTGCGCGGGTGGACGTCGCGAAACTTGTTTTCACTTTTCTTCAAATCGTTACGCGAATGACAACAGGCTTCACCTTCAGTACACGCTGCGTTTACCGGGCCAACACAGAAGATCTCCTCGGCATACGAACCTTGGGGCCCCGACTCCGTGATTGCGTCGTGCGCAACTTTGATCCACGACGATGATCGACGAGGAGTTGCTTCATGGCACGGAACCGGCCCGAAGGCGTGGCACGACGAGCAACGAGGCCCGTACCTGGGGTGACAGAGTCTGTGCCGCTGTGACCGGCCTCTTCAGGAGTGTGCGGGTCGCAGCCGCTCGTCAGCGCATCCGACGAGCAAATGATTCGTCGTTCTCGGCCATCTCACCAATGATGTGTTCCGCAATGGCCAGCGATGCCGTCGCCGCTGGTGAGGGTGCGTTTCGTACCAAGGTCACTCGCCGCTGATGGTGGATGACGAAATCGTCGGCCAGGCGTCCGTCGAGGTGGAGCGCCTGGGCGCGTACACCGGTCCCTGAGCGCACGAGGTCGGTCGGAGCCAGGTCAGGGACATACGCTCGGGCGCGACGCAGGAAAACTGACGAGCTCACGGAACCGCATATCTCGCGGGCGCCCATTCGCCAGTGCTGACGCGCCATTTTGCGCGTTCCCGGATAGCGGGCTGTGCGCCAGACGTCTCCAACCCGTATGTCGCGCCACCGGTACCCCTCCTGCGAGAGCGCCAGCACCGCATTCGGCCCCACGTGGACATTGCCGTCGAGGCCCCGCGTGAAGTGCACGCCGAGGAAGGGATAGCGCGGATCCGGGACCGGATAGACGAGACCGCGGATGAGCTCGGTACGACCCGGTGCAATCTCGTAGTACTCGCCCCTGAAGGGGACTATCTCGGGATCGGCCGGCGCCCCAACCATGCGGGCAAGTTGCGAAGACTGGAGGCCGGCACAGACGACAACGTGATCAAAGGTCCGTTCGTGGGAATCCGTTACCACTCGAACGGTGCTGCTCTCGGCATGGATGTCCGTGACCGGGTGTCCCAGGATCACCTCGCCGCCGGCTCGAACCACATCGGCAGCGAGCGCTTCGGCAATGAGACGGAAGTCGACGACTGCCGTCTCGGGGATCAACAACGCCGAGAGTCCTCGCACGTGCGGCTCGCGGTCGCGAAGTTCGGATGCGTCGATCACGCGTGAGCCGGCAATGCCGTTGGCTTTCGCCCGATCGGCCAGTCCGAGCAACTGTGGCAATTCGTCGTCGCGAACGGCGACGATCACTTTGCCGATCTCTTCGTACGGGAGCTGGCGCTCGGCACAGTAGGCCCGTAGGAGCTCGCCCCCATGCCGGCACAACGTGGCTTTGAGCGACCCGGGAGAGTAGTAGACGCCCGAGTGGACGACGTTGCTGTTGTGACTGGTCTGGTGGGCCGCGACGGTGGCTTCCTTGTCGATCACCGTCACCTCGACGTTCCTCGTCCGCAGGAGATGGCGGGCCACCGCGAGGCCGACGATGCCGGCTCCGATCACACCGATGCGCGAGGTGGACGGAACGTTCTCGCTCATCGAGCGAAGTACACGTGGTGCGCCGTCCCAACCGGATCGCACGCGATTCGCTCGATGAGAGGGACTCCGGACCCCTGACCGGAGGCGCAAGCGTGTCGGAACATCGATACGACCCTATCCATGCCAGGCCAGGCCGGTCGCCATGGCACGCCGCGCCTCGACTCCCGAAGCACCGTCAGACCGTCGAATTGCTCGAGGTGTCGTTCACGTGTGTTTCAACGAGAAGGTCGAACAGCTCGCCACCGTCCCGCGAAACGTCTTCGCCGCCGGTGGGGTGCCGACCAGGCTGACGATCTGATAGCCACCCGGGTGATGGATCCAGGTGGTGCCGATGAAGACGGCCCAGCGAGGGAACACGAATCCCGTTACCTTGTAGCTGCCGTTCGGAACCCCCGGATTCGTCTTGAGGGCCGAGAAGGTGAAGGTCGCAGACAACTCGTCTCCGGACGATCCGTCCTTGCTGACACGGAGCGCGAGCGCGGTCGGACCTTGTGTGCATCCGAGATACGAGCCCTTCCACGTGCCGGTGAGCTTGGCGCGCGACGGGGGACTCGTCGTCTTGGTGACGGAGAAGGTGCTGCAACCCTCGACCGTTCCACTGAAGGTCTTTCCCGACAGCGACCCCGTGAGCCCCACCATGGAGTAGGTCCCTGGCTGGATCATCCACGCCTTGGGGTTCAACGTGATCGAAGACGCTGAGGCATAGCTGCCCGTCATGGAGTACTCGCCGGGGAGTATCGACGGAGAGAGCGGATAGAAGACGAACGTCGCGACGAGAGCGGTTGCAGGGCCTTTGATCTCGAGGTGCAGACCCCGTGCCGAGCCGCCGCACACATAGGTGCCGTCCCAGGCACCGTCGATCGGCGAGCTCGAGACGCCCGATTGCTGGGGCGCTCCTACGGCTGGAGGTGACGTTGCCCCGGCCGAGCTCGCGAGCAGGGTCATGACACACGCCGCCAACATCGCGCCCCCGCTGACCAGTGCGAGGGAACGCCGGATGCCCGGGAGTCGTTCGTGCTGACGCTGTTTCATCGGGCCTCCGAGCATTATCGGCAACTGGGATGAGGGCAGGAGTGAGGGCACAGCAACAGGGCCAAGGCGACCCGCCCATCGAGTCGCTCGAGTCATCCCTGCGGTCGACCAGGAGGCCGATCTCGAGGGTGCCGATACGTTTCCCGACCAGAAGTTGAGGGTAAGGCGGCCTCGAGGGGCGATTCTGAAGGGGCCCTGTGCGCAGCTCGAGCGACCTCTCCCCGGGGGGACGTCGTCGCCCGGGAAATTGCTCTATCAGGGGGCGGAGGAGAGCACTCTGTTGTCCAGACACTGTTTTGAAGTATCAACACGCATTGGTCCATCTCTAGTAACCCGAGTAGTAATCCGCGACCGATAGGCAAACCACTTGAGAATTCGACGGCGAACGGGGCGTCGGAACCCAACGCCGCTTGCCGTGGCTGGGTCACCCACCACGTCGAGCCCGCCTCATCTGAGGCCCCAAGAGCGGCTTGTGCTCATGATGCGGCGTCCCTCCACGCGATGGCTGGGCTACAAGGGTCTCAAGCTCTTCGGAGTGGAGATTCCCAGCTCGGTCGAGATCGGCGACCGCTTCCAGCTCGCGCACGGAGCGGTCGGCCTGGTCATCCACAAGACGACGAGAATTGGCAACAACGTCAAGGTCTTCCAGGGGGTGACCATCGGCTTCGCCGACGAGCACCTGCCGATGGACAAATACCCCGAACACTTTGATACGACCGAGGCCTTCGGCCGGGTCGTCA
Source organism: uncultured Acidimicrobiaceae bacterium (assembly GCA_963726545.1). Taxonomy (GTDB): domain Bacteria; phylum Actinomycetota; class Acidimicrobiia; order Acidimicrobiales; family RAAP-2; genus Bog-473. The sequence goes on from CAVSCV010000017.1 coordinate 317,339, forward strand.
TCGAGGACGACGTGGTGATCGGCGCAGGAGCGAAGGTCATCTTCAAGCTCGGCCAGATACTCACCGTGGGGAAAGGGGCCGTCATCGGCGCCAACGCGGTCGTCCTCTCATCGGTGCCTCCAGGCGAGATCTGGGCCGGAATGCCGGCCCGGAAGGTGAGCGTCCGGGACTCCTGGTTCAACCGGCGGCAGATCCACGAACCCCGAGAAACGGCATCGTGACGCAACGCGGATTTTGACCGTGATCAGATTCAGACCTCGGGTCTGTCCGCCGGGGTGACCCGGACCGGCCCCAGACCAATGGTCTGAGGACCACGATGACTGGGATCGCATTGCGAAGTCGCATCGATCCACCCCTGATCTCTGCTTTGGTGGTCCACGCAGACCCGTGCTGTCGGTGGTCCGGATGGAGCGATTGCCTTCTTCGCTGCTGAAACGAGCGTAGCAACGCAAGGTGGCCCCTGCAGATCTGGCAACTCGCCGCCTGGCTCCTTCGTCGGGGGATGGGCGGCTTTTTGCGTTCCCTGGGTAATTACTGAGCGGAGCCTGAGTTTGAGCTGTACCATCCGCCCGTGATCTTCGGGGTGGGGTTGAACAAGACGGGCACGACATCCTTCGGGAACGCCTGCAAGCAATTGGGTATGACCCGGCTGGGCTGGAACACGTCGCAGACCTACCGCAGCCACGATCTCCTCAAGCTCTGGGATCGCGGCGAGACAGCCAAGCTGGTCGACGTTGCGGGCCGGTTTGACGCCCTCGAGGGGTTCCCGTGGTCGATCATGTATGCCGAGATGGCCGAGGCCTTCCCGGGCGCCAGGTTCGTGCTGACACGCCGGACGACGCCCGAGAAGTGGCTGGGGTCGGTCACGAAGTGGGAGGAAGGCAACCGGGGCTACGGGATGCACGAGAAGATCTTCGGCTCCATGTTCCCTGACAAGGACCCAGATCTGTGGGTGGCGAAGTACAACGCGCACTTGACCGAGGTCCGGCGCTACTTCGCCGGCTCGGACCGTTTCCTCGAAGTGTGCTGGGAGGAAGGAGACGGGTGGCCAGAGCTGTGCGGCTTCCTTGGCGTGCCCGTCCCCGATCTCCCGTTCCCGCACTCGAATCCGGCGGGTTCGAATGCCACGGCGAAGGCGCTCAAGCAGAAGCGCCAGCAGCGTCCGTGGGCGGTGAGGAAGGCGCGCAAGCTCAAGCGGAGGCTTGGTGCGAGGTTGGCCGGCGTGAAAGGGTGATTGGGGCGGGGGATGGGGTCCACTTCCCGGACCGCCGGCCTGTAGGCGGGATTCTGTGAGCGCTGACCGTCTGACCTGGGAGAATGCAAGTTGCCCCATGCTCTGACCCGTAATTTATTTGACGGTCACGACGTGTCATTTCGCGTAGATCATCATTGTTTGAGGACCGATTGAGGACTGCGCCGTCAGGACTGCGTGCTTGGCATCGGCTTCATGAGTGCGCTCCTCCGGAGGGGTTCCGCGGGTGCCTACCGGAGAAATGAAGCCGGACGATATGGCGGCCTACCGGTGCGACGCACCCACTCAGGACGGTGCGCCCCGACAGCTGGGTAGTGCGCTGACTCCTTTGCCGGTCATACGAGTCGGTGAACGCTTGCTGCGGTCAGCGGTCACTGCCGCTCAGCGGTCAGGCGATGAGGCGGGCGGATGGCGGGGTGAAATCCGCTCGGAGATACTCGAGCACGTCCAACATCTCGAGGACCCTGCGCGGCATGCCGTCGACAGGGCCCACGGCGAAGGCCCCACCCGTGCTGCGCACCCTTGCACAGCCGGCCACCAACATCCGCACGGTGCTTGCATCGAGAAAGGACACTTCGGTGAGGTCGACCTCGACCCGTGATGCGGAGCACGCCTCGAAGAGGCACGCGGCGAGCTCCTCCTCGGTTGCGATGTCGAACTCACCGATAAGGCGAATGTAGACCTCGCCCTCCGCGGCGACGGTTCGCGTCGTCGCTTCGACTCGGATCTCGTGGTGTGGCCCCATGTGTCCTCCTACCGGAGAAACGCTAGGGCCTGGATTGTCGGCAAGCAATCGCCATGGCACGGATCGCCCGATCGGCCGGTCCTGGAGTCCCGCCTGCGCCAGGATCGACGGTCACGCTGACCCGGAAATGGGCCCGCTTGGAGGACGAGGTGTGACGGTGAGTCGGCCTGTAGGCGGGATACCCGCCCTTTAGGCGCTCTGGCCTGCGGCGTCGCCCTCTTTGGTCCGTGAGGCGGTCCGTGGGGGGGCGTGAATGGCCTCCGAAATGGCCTTGGCGGCCCGCTCGGACTGGCTCGGGAACAGGTGCCCGTAGGTGTCATAGGTCTCGGTGATCGACTCGTGGCCCATGAGGGTTTTGACCGTAAGAGCGTCGAGTCCGTCCGCGATGAGGACCGAAGCAAAGCGGTGGCGAAGATCGTGGAACCGCAGGGGCCGCTCGACGCCCGCCCGCTCCTTGGCCTTGGTCCACGCTTCGCCGAACAGGTTGCGCCGTACCGGCTTGCCCGCTGCCGAGGTGAACACGAGGCCGCCAGGACCCACCGGGTAGGTGGCGAGGTGGAGCGCCACCGCTTCGACAGTTTCGGGCGCCAGCGGGATCGTGCGGTACCCGGCGTCAGTCTTGGGCGGTAGGTCGAGCTGCACGCCACCGCCAAGGGTTTGCGCCTGGCGCGAAACGGTGAGCTTGCGCCCGAGCAGGTCCAGATCCTCTACCCGTAGGCCCAGTATCTCGCCCTCGCGCAGCCCAACCTCGGCGGCCAAGCGGACGGCCACGGCATAGCGGCCATACATGGCGCCCGCGACGGCGTCGACCTCCGCAGCGGTGGGGATCATGAGGCGTCGGCGGATCGCGGCGGGTGCCCGGACGCCCACCGCGATCGATTTGGGGAGTAGCTCGTCCATGACGGCGGCTTTGAGACAGGATTGGAATACGGCCAGGATCGTTTGCCGCGGTACGAGGTGCGACCGGCAAACGGTTGACCCACGCTTGAATCTCGTTACGCCGCAGGGCGCCGAGGGGGCGGTGCCCGAACACGGGGAGTATGTGATTCTTTCCGTGGCGCTCGTATGTCTCGCGTGAGGTGGGCCGTAGGTGACTCTCGGCGAGCCAGAGCTTCCAGTAGTCGCGGAGCAATGTCTTGGCGCCGCTCGGGCTGACGAACGCGCCGCGGGCTACTGCCACGTGCTGCTCGGCGAGCCATACGTCCGCGTCTGCCTCGGTCGCGAATGCCTTGGTCACCTCGGGGCCGCCTTGCGGTGGGTTGAATCCGGCAAGGTATGACTTGGCCCGGTTGGGACGGACGTGGGACAAAACCGAACGGGCGCGATGGGCTGCGGCGTTTCATGATTGGACCGTCCGACGCATCGCGTTGGCCTTCACCGCTTGAATGGCCGCGACGAGCGCCTCGGCGGCCTGCTCGTCAATACCGGGAATGTCATAGACCCGTTGCTCAAGGGGCGGCTCGTCGAGGAAGCCGAGCTGGCGGTAGATCGTGCCCGCTGGCACCTTGCAGAGAATTTCAATCATCCCGATTTCGCCGACGCTGAGGCCGTAGGTCCGGTCGCTGAGCATGTGTGAAACCGAGGATTGCGAAACTTCTAGGGCCTTCGCCAAGGTGGCCTGCGACATGCGGGATTGAGCGAGCAGACCCCTAACGGAGTCACGGACACGCTCGTCAAAATCTCGCATGGAATCCCGGAGCGGGGTGATTTCCTCGGGCGGGTCGACGGCCCGGAGCTTGGGCGCCTTGGGTGGTCGGTTTTCGGTCACCTGACCACCCTAACGGATCATCTTCGCTCATACGAGGTCACGGACCGTATTCAGTCCCTTGTTTCATTCATTTCCCCGGTAAACGATGGGACATGAACCAGACAGGTGGGGAGTGAGCACATGGGATCGGACTAAAGGCTTAGCGAGGTGGAGACAGCCGAGCGGCTCGGCATTACGAAGGGCACGCTCGCCAATTGGCGCTGGCGTCACTACGGCCCGCCGTTTCTGAGAATCGGTGGCCGTATCGAGTACCGCCAAATCGATGTTGACGAATGGCGCGATGCCCAGCGCGAGGACCCCGCAGAGGCCGCGGGCGTATGGTAGTTGTCGTGGCGCATTTCGACCGTTGGGGGCGCTACCTCATCGTCCCGGCCGCGGGTGGCGCACCGAATGCACACACGCGAGTCACCACGTGGGCCAGCACTCTTGACGACCGCTACGGGCTAGAGCAGTGGTCGCGGCGCACCGTCGCCCTCGGCCTCGCTCGACGTCCCGACCTGCTCGCCCAAGCAGCCGTGGCACAAGCCGACGAAAGCGACACACTCAACGGACTATGTGAGGCAGCGCTAGAGGCGGGCGGGTTGAGACCTCGGCGAACCTCGGCACCGCGCTGGACAAGTTTTCCGAGCGGGTGGACCTCGGCGAGGATGTCGTGGTACCCGAGGCGTGGGCCGCCGACATAGGCGCGTACCGCCAAGCGTTGAGCGATGCCGGAATCTCCGTCGAGCTAGTTGAGCAAACTGTCACGCTCGATGCGCTGAAAGTCGCCGGTACCTTTGATCGCCTCGTGTGCTGGCGCGGTCGGCGCCTTGTCATGGACCTCAAAACCGGCCAACGGCTCGACTACTCATGGCCGAGCATCGGCGTGCAGATTTCGCTCTACGCCCACGGGGACACGCTCTACAACGTGGAGGCGGGCACGCATGCGCCGATGCCCGAGGTGGACCGCACGCTCGGCCTCGTGGCTCACGTTCCGGCCGGGCAAGGTCGGTGTGACCTCTACACGGTTGACCCAGAGGCCGGTTGGCGTGGCGCCCTGCTCGCTCGTGACGTGCGGGCGTGGCGCAAAGAGCATTTCCACGCCGACGCCCTCGGCGAGAGTGACGAGGCCGACGACGCCGCGATGCGTCGGGCGTGGCTCGTGGAGCGAATCAAGTTCCTCGGCGGCGACTACCCCAACGCTGTCGAGAGATTGGCGCGGCTCTGGCCGCAAGGCGTGCCGACGCTCAAAACCAATGGGCACATGACCGCCGACCTTGACGCCATTTATGCGGTGATCGTGCATTGCGAGGCGCATTTCTGTGTGCCGTTCTCGACTGATCCATACCCAACAGAGCAACCCGAAACGGAAAGGAAATTATCCAAATGAGTGCAGACCAAGGACAATTCAATTGGGACGATGACGGCGGCGATTACGTGCGCTGGACGAAAGTGGGCGGCGTATTGCTGGGCACGGTCGAGCAGGTCCGCCAGGGGAGTTATCAGGGCAAGTCTTACCCCGAGCTCAGTGATAGCGACGGCCGAGGGAACGAAAATGTTGTCGGCCTCGCAAGCGAAACTCATGCTGCGAATTGGCTGATGACCCGCCCGCAATCGGCGACACGCTCCGCGTCGAGTACCTCGGCGAGGGCGCGGCTGGGCCAGGACAAAACGCGCCAAAGCTGTTCCGCGTTGAGGTGACCCACCGCAGTACTGCGACACCTGCGGCGTCGGACCTGATTTAGCCACAGTGGACACCCTCGGCCAAACGGCGCTCGCCTACGCCCGCGACCTCGGGTGGCGAGTGGTTCCGATCATGGTCGGGACCAAACGCCCGGCGATTGAACGGTGGCCCGACCTCGCCACTACCGACCCGGCGACGGTTGAGGAATGGTGGAGCAACGGGCACCGTGGGTGCGGCGTCGGCATAGCAACCGGCGAGGCGTCGGGCATTTTCGTGCTCGACGTGGACGACGACGGAGGGCGCGCCAAATGCGGGTCGGACACGCTCGACGCGCTCACGGCCGAGCACGGAGCGTTGCCGCATACGCCGATGGTGCTGACACCCTCGGGAGGTTGGCACGTGTATTTCGCGTGGCCGGGATTCAACCCGAGGCCCACGCTCGGCCAATGGCTCGACATTCGCGCCGAGGGCCACCAGGTGGTCGCGCCGCCGTCGATTCACCCCAACGGCAAGCCCTACATATGGGAGCACTGGTCACGCCCGAGCCTCGTCAAGGTCGCCGAGGCTCCCGGGTGGATGCTCGACCTGCTCCGTCCCGGCCCCTCGGTGGTCGGGACGGAGCGTGACCCGCGTTTTGCCGAGGTGTTCATGGGCGCAGGGTGGACGCTGGCCCGCGTTGACAAGTTGGGCCAAGCCCATTGGACCCGGCCTGGCAAATCGCCACGTGAGGGATCGTCGGCCACCGAGTACCCGTATCCCGATGCCCATGCCACCATCTACACAACCTCGGTGCCCGGCGTGCCGGTCGGTGAGCCGCTCGGGCCAGTGCGCCTGGCCGAGGTGCTGGACGTCAAGCTGGGCGGAGCGGCCGAGCGGGACACCGAGGCCGCGCAGCGCCTACGGCCGGTCACGGTGACCGTGCTCCTTAGCTCTACGGACCCGGCGCACGATTGGCTCGTGGACGACCTCCTAGAGCGCACCGACCGCGCCGTGCTCACGGGCGCCGAGGGCTACGGCAAATCGACCTTGTTACGGCAAATGGGCCTCGGCGCCGCCCTCGGCGTCAACACGTTGTCCACAGAATGGTTTACGCGTGCACACGAGCCCGCGGGACCGTCCTGCTCGTGGACCTTGAAAATTCCACCGTGCAGCTTCGCCGGGAATTCGCCAAGCTGATCGAACACGTGCCCGGCGCCCTGGCGGGAACGGTTGCCGCGGCGCTGGATCGGTTCCACGTCATTTCGCGGTCGGACGGCCTCGTACTCGATTCTGAGCGTGACGTCTACGGCGACCGGGCGTGGCTTGACGCCCTCGTGGCCGAGGTGGGCGCCGAGCTGCTGATCCTCGGCCCGATTTACAAAATGATCGACGGTGACGCCACCGAGGAACTACCCAACCGGAACATGGTCAAGTGGCTCGACCGGCTCCGGGTGGGCCACCAGGTGGCGCTCCTTCTAGAGGCTCACACGCCGCACGACGTCCAGCGGCCCTACGGGTGGTCCGGGTGGAAACGCTGGCCCGAATTCGGGTTGCACCTTGACGAGAACGGGCGCCTTAGCCATTGGCGCGGCGACCGCTGACGAGCGGGCGTGGCCCGAGCGGCTCACGCGAGCCGGTGCTCAGAGTGGTTCTCGACGGTGGCTCTGGACACCGGACCTTGAGAACCACTCTGAGGCGCCCTCGGACCCGGCCGAGGACGCCATTCGCGCCTGCCGCGTGGTGGTGCTGCGGGTACTGCACAAGGCGCCCCGGCCGCTGACGAAAAACGAGGTTGTCGACCGCTGCGGGAGGCAAAGGTCCAGCGTGCTCGCCGCGTTAGCCCGGCTCGCCGACGAGGGCATGGTGGCCGAGGTTCCGGTCACGGTCGAGCGGTCGGACGGCAAGCCCTACACGGCCACGGGCCATTGCGTGGCCGCCGATAGAGGGCAATTCAAAAGTGGTTCCGAGATTCCCGGCCCTAGGGGGGCGGAACCGGGGAACCACTTTGAATTCGACCTCGGCGAGGGGTCCGAGTGACCGGCCGAGCCAAGGTCAAGGGCGACCGGGCCGAGCACCAGGCCGCGGCGATTCTGGCGGAGCTGACCGGCTGGCCGGTGCGGCGCGCCCTCGGTGCCGGGCGGGCCGAGGACGTTGGCGACCTTGTTGGATTTCCCGATACCGCCGTCCAGGTCGCCGACCGGGCCGACGTGCTGCGCGCCGTCCGTGAAAAGCCCATCGGCGCCGAGCGCCAGCGGGAGCGGGCCGGGGCGACGTTCTGCGCCACCCTCGTCCGCTTACGCGGCGGTGTGTGGCGCGTGGTCCTCACCCCGGAGCAGTTCGCCACGTGGGCACGTGAGGCTCTCGCTCCCGACCACGAGGCGGCAGAATGAAAACATCGCCGACGATTTCCCCCTCTTGCCCGATGCGAAATGCCGAGGACAAGACACGGCCTTGTGGTTTCCCGAACAGGGAGGCGATTGGGGCACGGCCAAGCGGATATGCCGGGCTTGTGCCGAGCGTGTCCCGTGCGCTCTTTGGGCCATTCGACATTCGACCGAGTGCCACGACGGCACATGGGGCGGAACCACCACACGCCAACGTGTGCGCATTCGCCAATCGCTCCGGGCGTTGGCTCGGCAAAGCAAGGGAGGAAACATGACAATGACCGATAGCCGCGAGCGGCAACGAAGAATCGCCATGAGGTGGGCGCTCGACCCTGACGCCGACGTGGACAAGATTGCCGCCGCCGTTGATGACGACATGGCCGCGGAAAGAGAGGCCCGAGCGGACGAGGACGCCCATATCGCCGGGATCGTAGACAGCATGGGCCGCATGTGGATGTGCAGCGCGTGCGGTGCGAACCGCGGTCCGTACGCACGCGACGGCTTATGCGACCAATGCCGCCCGGTTGTGGTGCAGGTGCTCGCCGAGCGCAACGGCTCCCAGACTGTCAATGACGGGCGCACTCGGCGGCAACTGGTGGAAGAATTTCGTACAGCGAATGAAAGGTGCATGAGATGGACGACCACCTCCAACCAGAGACATACCGGGCGCCCAGGTGCGCCGGATGAGTCGGCACATGGACGTGGTGCGCCTTATCCGCGTGGGCCGACCACGACGTACAGCGTGGCGCGCTAATGGATTACGTGAGCACGGCGCAGGTGCACGACAACCGCGCCGCGCTGGGCGGCGCCAGCTATCTGCAACGTGTCGCCGATCAGGTGCCGCTCACTCTCGGCGATCTCCGAACCACCGCGCAGCGGTTAGCGACGGCGTTTGTGCACCTGCAACTCCGATGAGCACGACCGCCGAGCGCCTGGTTGACGATGGGCTAGAGGCCGTCGAAGAACTCGGGGCGGTCTACCGTTCCCTTATCGGTGTCGTGGTTCCCTACGGCAGACCGACCGACGTTGGACTCATGGTGGAATCGTTCGACCGGGCCGGGTCACGGGTTCACTCGTGCAGCGGTCCGACGTGCCGCTCTTGCTCTGGCACGACAACCGCTATTCCCCATCGGCCATGCCGTGGCAGGGGACGACCGACACGACGGATTGTGGGCACAGTTCAAGTTGGCGCTCACGACCGTGGCGCAGGTGGCCGGACAACATGCCAAGGGCGGATTCCTGACCGGGCATGTTGGTTGGGTTCTAGCCGGTCCGCTCGACGTGGCGCTATGCGGCGGACTGGAATCCTCGATCTTGTACCTGACCACATGGACCACGTGGTGCGCCACGAGGCTCGGTTGCATGAGGTGTCTTTGACGCCTGCACACCGGCATATGAGCGGGCACGAGTGCAGTCGGTGGAATCCGAGTCACTGAGCTAAGACAGGCTCCGGGTCGGGGTAGCCGAGTTCGCCGGAAGTGGGTGTCACTCTGCGGCACAACGGTGGCACCCCTCCCTAGGCAGATTCAGTTTCCTGGGGGATGATGGTCGCATGGCAAGCGACTCTGAACAGATAGCCGAAGTTAAGGCAATGTTCGCAGCGAAAGGCTTCTCCCCCTATCCGTCGAACACAGGGATAGGTCAACCATCGTCCCTCGCACTACCCGTACAGGCGGTGACGCATTCTGGGTTGACCTGCTCAACGTCCGCACCGGCAAAGTGGTATTTCCAAACTTTGGGGCGGGGCCATCAGAACGACTGAGCAATCATGATAGCCGAACAGCGCTGGCTGGTTGAACAGGAGGGCTCTGGTTCCATGCCCGGAGGAACCTACGTCGAGAAGGCCGAGGAAGACTGCGGCGGAACGGTCAGACGCTGATTGGGTGAACTCCTGGAGAGGGTCGCCCCTATCGCCGGGTGAGGGACAATCGGCCGGATGACTGAACTGGAACAGACCTACTGCGACTGGTGCTACCGGAATGGTCACCGAGGAGGACCGCATCCGGTCCCGAGCGTTGGGGTTCGACAAGATTCAGACCTGGGCGTGTATCAGGTGCACAGACGCAAACCCGAATCTCGGAAGCTCTGACGAATGGAATGGCCCCGTGGCCACCCGATCCGAAGTAGCCGCCAGTGGGGTGTCCCGATCCGCCGGCCCTGGGTCATACTCGCTGTGCCCCCCGAGCACTCTCGGCCTACGATCTAGCGGTGTTCCAGCGGGTGCTGCCAGCCGAGAATGGCATGCTAGTGAGCACTGGAACGAGGGGCTTACACCCCGAGCACACCAAGACACAGATTGGTCAAGGGGTTGGGGTTGTCCTCAACGCTGTCTCCTGGATCGCCCTTCCTTTAGGTGTTGGTTTCCTAACGGAGAGAGCGGCTCTTGGAGCCACCACATTCGTCGTCTTGGATGTTGATGAGCACCGTTGGGTTCGCACTCTGGGCCGCTCAAAGCAGCGCTGTGTTGTCAGTCCATCCCGCGTCGCAAATCCACTCGGCCACCTCGACCTCCCAGGGATGGCTGAGTACCTCCCGGCATCGTCCACCGTTCAGAGCCGCCACCCGCCGACGAGACAGATCTGATCGATCATCGCCGAATGCTGTGGGCGATCACCGCATTGGTTTTGGCCGGGTGCAGCTGCGCTTGCACCATGGTTGAGCCATAGCAATAACTACAGCGATAGGCAGAGCGGTGCGGTGATTTTTGCAGCCGCCATGGCCTCGATATCGCCATCTGTCTCTGCTGCCTGTGGTCCACGAAACGCAACTTGCGCCAAGGAGAGCCGAGACCGGAAGTTGACCGCCCCATAACGCTGATCATCAACGTCGGCGGACTCACCTTGGCGGCGCCCTTCATTCTGTTTACTGTCGTCGTACCCAAAACCTGGACATTCGGTGCCGTGCTCGGCGCGGTGTTCCTGGTCGCTTCATACGGCGCGACGGCCCTTTGGATCTGGGCCACCGGGCAACGTTGGTCGCTGTCCTATGCCAAGCAGGTCCGTGCGAAGGTCACGACCTAAGAGGGAACAGCGGTCGTCGGTCGAACCGCATTGGACTGCCCCAGTTCGCCGGTTAGGGGGCACGGCGAGTCCCCGCAGATTTTTGGTCCAGACACCCCCCAGCGACCCCGTACGCCGTCCCGGTGATTTCTCCGATTCGCTCTGGCGAAAGGCGGTTCGCTCCGTAGTGCCCGGAAGGCGTCAGAAATTGGAGCGATGCCCGCCGCAACAAACCTTTCCAGCACCCGGCGCATGGTCAAGGCGCTCCGCCAATCCCAGCGGCTCACCGAATCGAAATTGCCCTCGGTACGCTGGCCCTCTCGACGGCCCGAGCGCTGGACGAGGTGCTCGTCAGCGGGGAGCGGCGTTACGTTGTCGACCGGCTGCTCGCGGCGCACCTGGCGGCGCTACAGGCTCTAGAGCGGACGGCCGCCCCGGACGGCCCGGACCCGTTCGCCGAGCTGTTGGCGGAAATCACGAGGGCGACCCCGGGGACGGCTGGCACCTCGGCCGACCGGCTCTGAATCCGGTCCGTGGGCGGTCCGTGAGAGCCACGGACCGAGGCACTTTTCCACAGATTGTCAGTGAGCCAGTGTGACTGAAACACCCTGGTCAGTGAATGATTTAGGGTGAGGTGACGGTGAGTCGGCCTGTAGGCGGGATTCTGTCCCGATCCCCCCGAGTCGGGAGGATCGTGGGTGGCCATCCATCTGAGCGGCCTACCTGGGGAGCGCCCTCTTTCGAGGGCCGGACGAGCAGCCCGTCTCCCACGCTTGGCCTTGCTCCGGGTGGGGTTTACCGAGCCGGCGAGGTCACCCCCGCCGCTGGTGCGCTCTTACCGCACCCTTTCACCCTTACCTGTGCGAGCCCGGAGGCCCGCCATCGGCGGTTTCCTTTCTGTGGCACTGTCCTGCGGGTCGCCCCGACTGGCCGTTAGCCAGCACCCTGCTCTGTGGAGTCCCGACCTTCCTCGATACGGTCGACGCCGCACCGCGGCCACCTGGCCGACTCACCGTCACCACCAGTCTGGCACCCCGGCCGGACCAGGCCCTGACCCGGCACAGCACCTCGGTAGGGTGGACCTCGATGTCCGGCGGCACCAACCAGCTCTTCGACCCCGAGGCCCCGCCCGTGGCCGGCCCGGGTCAGCCGGCGCCCGGCCAGGGCGAAGACGCCCAGGTCGAAGGGGCCCCAGTTCGGGAGGCCCCAGACCGGGAGGCCCCAGACCGAGTGGTCCCAGACCAGGAGGCGGCGCGGGCGACCGTGTCGGAGCGCCTGGCGGCGCGGGTGGCCGCGGCGGAACGCCGGGCCCGCTCCGGCGGCCCACGGTCCGGCGACCCCGGGTCCGGCGGTCCCCGATCCGACCCCCAGGACGAGCCCGGCGACGGCGCGGGGTACGACCCGGGGCTCCATCGTGACACGCATCCCGATGTCCTCTCTATTGGGGGTCTCTACGAGCAGGTCGAGCACGCCCTGGCCCGGGCCTTCCCGCGGACCCGCCAGCTCTGGGTCCGCGGTGAGATCCACCATCTGTCCGACCACCGCTCGGGCCACCTCTACCTGGAGCTGACCGACCCCGACGACACCAGCGGTCGGTCGGGGGCGCGGGGCCGGGGCGGCGTGCCCACGCTGAACGTGAAGTGCTGGCGCACCACCTGGGCCCCGTTGCGGCACGCGTTGGGCAAGGAGGGCATCGAGCTGGCCGAGGGCATGATCGTGGTCCTGCGCGGCTCGCTCGACCTGTACCGGGCCAAGGGTGAGCTCAGCCTGGTCCTGGCCGAGATCGACGTCACCGCGATCTTGGGGCGGATGGCGGCCCAGCGCGCCGCCCTGTTGCGCAAGCTCGAGACCGAGGGCCTGCTGCGGGCCAACGCCGCCCTACCCGTGCCCGACGTCACCATGCACATCGGGCTCGTGGCCAGCCCGGGCACCGAGGGCTACAACGACTTCCTCGGGCGCCTGACCGAGTCGGGCTTCGGCTTCCGGGTCTCGTTCGTCCCGGTGCCGGTGCAGGGGACCCACGCGCCGGCGGCCATCGCCCGCGCCCTGCGATTCTTGAGCCGCAGCGACTGCGACATCATCGCGCTCGTGCGGGGCGGCGGATCGAGAGCGGACCTGGCCGCGTTCGAGACCGAGCTCGTGGCCCGGGCCGTCGCCACTGCGGCCAAGCCGGTCTTCACCGGGATCGGGCACACGGGCGACGAGACCGTGGCGGACGTCGTCGCGGCCCGGGCCTGCATCACGCCGACCGAGTGCGGGCACGCCATCGCGGTGGCGACGCGCCAATGGTGGAGCGCGCACGTGGCCGCGCCGGCCGACACGCTGGCCCGGCGGGTCCCGGCGTTCCTGGCCGACGCCCAGACGCGCGACGCGCAGGCGAGAGGCCGGTTGGTGACGGCGGCCCGGCACCAGCTCCGGGTGCATCGAGAGCGCCTGGGCAACAAGGCCACCGCACTGTCGCGTCGGGCGCCCGCCGCGCTCGACGCGTGCGAGGTCGCGGTGCGCGGCCGGGCCAGCCGGCTGGCCGAGGCCCCCGGTGGGCACCTCGACCGTTCCGCCGAGCGCGTGCACGCCATGCGGCGCCTGCTCGGTGCGTACGACGTCGAGCGCCAACTCGAACGCGGCTACAGCCTCACGTTGCGGGCCGACGGCTCGCTCGTGCGCGGCGCGGGCGAGGTCGCGGTGGGCGATGAGCTGGTGACCCGTTTCGCCGACGGCTCGGTGCGCAGCCGGGTCGAGGCTGGCCACGGTGCCGGGGTTGGGCCCGACGGCGAGCCCGAAGACGCACCAGGCAAAACCGGCGCACCAGGCGCCAGAGAAGGAGCCGCACCGTGAGTGCCGCAGCATCCGAAGCGGGCGCCGTCGAGGCGCCGGCCGCCACGCCGGTGGAGACGCTCAGCTACACGGAGGCGAGCCGCGAGCTCGACACCATCGTCTCGTTCTTCGACCAGCGCGAGGTCGACGTCGACGTGCTGGTGGCGCGCCTCGAGCGGGCCACCGCGTTGATCGACGAGTTGGACAAGCGGTTGCGCCAGACCAGGGCGCAGGTCGAGGAGCTGGTGCCGCGGCTCGAGACCCTGGCTCACGAAGCGGCAGCAGGAGGGGACACCGATGAGTGACACGGCCGCAGGCGACCGGGTCTACTTCAAGCAGTTGCTGTCGGGGCGCGACTTCGCGCACGGCGACATGATGGCCCGGCAGATGGTCAACTTCGTGTACCTGATCGGCGACCGGGAGACGGGCGAGGCGGTCGTCGTCGACCCGGCCTACAACGTGCGGGACCTGCTCGACATCGTGGCGGCCGACGGCATGCGCCTCACCGGCGTGCTGGGCACGCACTTCCATCCCGACCACCTCGGGGGGGAGATGGGCGGGTTCGCCCTCGAGGGCATCAGCGCGCTGCTCGACCTGGCCCAGGTGCCGGTGCACGTGCAGAGCGACGAGCTGCCCTGGGTCGAGCGCACCACCGGAGTGGGCGCCGGCGACCTGGTCGGCCACGACAGTGGCGACGTGGTCCGCGTGGGGGACGTCGCCATCGAGCTCATCCACACGCCGGGGCACACGCCGGGCAGCCAGTGCTTCCTCGTCGACGGCCGGCTCGTGGCCGGCGACACCCTCTTCCTCGAGGGCTGCGGCCGGACCGACTTCCCGGGGTCGGACCCGCTCGCCATGTACGAGTCGATCCACACCCGTCTGGCCCGCGTGCCCGACGAGGCCATCTTGTTCCCCGGTCACCTCTACTCGGCCGATCCGTCGGCCTCGATGGGGGAGACCCGGAAGTGGAATTACGTCTTCAAGCCCCGCTCCGCCGAGGAGTGGATGGCGATGTTCGGGTTCTGACGACTACGAAGTAGCCGTGACACACGAACAGCTGGGTGCCGAGAGCACGGTCATCGTCGTCGGCGCATCCCTGGCGGGGTGGCGCGCCGTCGAGGCGTTGCGCACCGAGGGCTACGAGGGGACCATCAGCTTGGTGGGGGGCGAGCGCCATCTGCCCTACGACCGGCCGCCCCTCTCCAAGCAGGTCCTGGCCGGGACGTGGCCACCGGAGAAGGCGGTGCTGGCCGACAAGCGACGCTCGAGCGAGCTGCGCGTGCACGAGGTGCTCGGGCACCGGGCCACGGCGCTCGATGCGGCCGAGCGCCGGGTCACGCTCGAAGACGGCAACGAGCTGCGCGGCGACGGGCTCGTCATCACCACCGGTTCGACGCCGCGCCCGCTCCCGGGCACCGAGGGCCTGAGCCAAGCCGACGGCCTCTTCACCTTGCGCACGCTCGACGACGCGCTGGCCCTGCGAGCCGCGGTGACGGCCACCGACGGGGCGCGGGTCATCGTCATCGGGGCCGGCTTCATCGGGGCCGAGGTGGCCTCGACCTGCTCCACCCTGGGCTGCAGGGTGACCGTCCTCGAGGCGCTGGCCATCCCGCTCCAGCCCATCCTCGGGCCCGAGATCGGCGCGCACTGCGGCTCGCTGCACGGGGCGCACGGGGTCGAGCTGCGCACCGGGGTTGCCGTCGGGGCCGTGCGCCGGGCGGCGGCAAAGGCGGCAGGGGACGGGGGCGGTCGCCTCGAGGTCGAGCTCGACGGGGGCGAGGTGCTGGCGGCCGACGTCGTCGTGGTCGGCATCGGTGTCGTGCCCGAGACGGAGTGGTTGCGCGACTCGGGCCTCACCCTCGAGAACGGGGTGGTGTGCGACGACCGCTTGTTCGCGGCGGACGGCGTGGTGGCCGCGGGTGACGTGGCCCGTTGGAACTGGCGGCACGACGGGTCCGAGGAGATGATCCGCATTGAGCACTGGAACCTGGCCGCCGAAGCCGGTGTCGCCGCGGCGCGCGATCTCTTGGCCGGGCCAGGCGACGCGACTTCTTTCACTCCCGTTCCCTATTTCTGGTCGGACCAGTACGGCATTCGCCTCCAGGTCATCGGCAGTCCGCGGGGGAGCGACGAGGTGAAGGTGGTCGACGGGTCGTTCGACGAAGGAAAGTTCGTCGCCCTCTTCGGTCGGGGCGATCGACTCAGTGCGGTGATGGCCATCGGCCGGCCGCGCCAACTGATGATGTACCGGCCGCTGCTCCAGAACGGCAGCAGTTGGGCGCAGGCCTTGGCCCACCAACCCTGACCATCCGCGTACCCCCGTGGTGCGGGTGTTTGAATGCGGCCCGTTGTTGTCTTCGGGAGTGCAAGCGTCGCGCCTCGGGTCGGTCCACTGAAGAGGGGCCGATCGGCTCTACTGGCGTTGCCCGTGCACGCCTAGGTTGACGGCTTCAGGCACTGAGACACCAAAGCCTGATTGGCGGTGCCGATGCTCCGGCGGAAAGGGGCGCATTATCGGCAACTTCTTTTCACTGCATAAGTGAAATTGTGGCTTTATTGCGTTTAAGATGCGTACGATTGCGACACTAAGGGCCCTCTTGGCGACCACCCTTCAGGTGGGCCCTGTTTGGCGAACGAAGGAAGGAATCCCCCGGCATGCGTCCGAATTGGTTGCACCTGAAGTCCACGCGCGGTGATGCACCTCGTGCCGACCACTGGTCCACGCGAGTGCGTCGAAGCATCATCGGCGGCCTGGGGGCGGTGCTCGCCCTCGTCGGACTGGTCGCGTTTGCGACGCCGTCCTTCGCCCACGACAACACCGTCAGCGGTACGTCGGCCTGCGCCTCGCCCCTCGGGACCGGCTACGTCGTGACGTGGACCATCGCCAACGACTACCAGCTGACCGAGACCGGAAACGTCACGCACGTGACGGGCGGCCTCGGCACGTTGAGCACGACGACGTACTCCATCCCGGCCACGCCGGTGGGCACGCCCGAGTCCGAGTGGTCGCGCGTCACGATCACCCAGACCCTGCCGGCCGGATTCACCCCGGCCAACTTGTCGATGCACATCGCCAGCGAGTGGTCGGACCACCACCAGGGGACCGACGTCGGGGCGGCCAGCATCGCCGACCTGAACTGCGCGGCGGCGCCCACCCAGACGCTGGCCGGCCACATCTACCTGTGCGACGCCAACGGCAACCCGACCACGACCGAGGAGTCGGGCGGCACCGTCGGCGCCACCGGTGCGCAGACCGTGCCCACCCAGGGCAACCCGCTCAACCCGATCAACGTCAACGCCGGCGGCTACACCATGACGGCCACGCCGCCATCGGGCTTCATCTTGGTGGCCTGCGGCGGTAACTCCACGCCGACGAGCGACGGCAGCTCCGCCACGGAACCGGTCACGGTGCCGAGCGGCGGTGCGGGTGTCGGGATCTTCTACGTGACGGCATCGACGCCGGTGACCACGCCGACGACCATCGCGCCGTCGCAGCCCGTGACCTCGCCGTCGCAGACGCCGCCGGTCTCGACCGCTCCGGCGTCGACCGCCGCCCCGGCCACGACTCCGGCGACGCCGGCCTCGCTCGCCTTCACCGGTGCGCCGGTGGGCAAGGAGTGGATCGTCGGCCTCGGTGCGCTGATGCTCGGAAGCGGCCTCATCCTGGCCTCACGCATTCGCACGCGCCGGCCCCGGCACGCCGCCTCGAAGCAGCAGTAGCACTCGCCGGGGGTCGCACAGACCCTCGCCCGGTCCGGATCGGATGACCGCCGCCGCGGGTGACCGAGGGGACCGGGACTAGAAGGACAGACCCGAGAGATCGGGAATGGTGGCCTCGGCCTTGGCCCTCGCCGCGAGCCAGCGCTCGCGAGCGGCGGCCCGGCCGAGGTCGTCGTTTGTCGGCTCGACCGTGCGGCGGGGCGAGAAGGTCCGGGCCAACTCTTCGGTGGAGCGGTAGGTGCCGATGGCCAGTCCGGCCAGCAGGCCGGCGCCGAGCGTGGTCGCCTCGAGGACGGGCGAGATGTCGACCGGGCGGCCGATGGCGTCGGCCAGGGCCTGCACGAAGACGGCGTTGTCGGACATGCCGCCGTCCACCCGCAGGGCGGCGATGGGGTAGCCGCTGTCCTCCTCGGAGGCCTCGACCAGGTCGGCGCCGCGGTGGGCCACCCCTTCGAGCACCGCCCGCACCACCTCGGGGCGACCCGAGCCGCGGGTCAGCCCGACCAGGGTGCCCCGGGCCCCGAAGTCCCACACGGGCGTGCCCAGGCCGAGCAGCGCGGGCACGAACCACACGTCGCCCGCGCGCTCGCATTGGGCGGCGACCGTGGCCGACTCGCCGGCCGAGGCGATGAGGCCCATGTCGTCGCGCAGCCATTCCACGCAGCTGCCGGCCGAGAGCATGACGGCCTCGGTGCCCCAGGTGGTCGTGCCGGCGACGCGGAAGGCCACGATGGGGAAGGTCCCGGCGTGGCCCCGGCTGGCCGAGGCGGGGGTCCCGGTGGTGCCGATGCACTGGTCGAGCATGCCCCCGGTCCCGAACGTGGCCTTGGCCAGGCCGGGCAGCGTGCACCCCTGCCCGACGAGGGAGGCCTGCTGGTCGCCGGCGATGCCACAGATCAGGGGCGCGCCGTCCAGCGCGTGGGCCGGGCCGACCGGGCCCGACGAGTCGACGATGCGGGGCAGCAGCGCACGCGGGATGCGCAGGCGCTCGAGCAGCGCCTCGTCCCAGTCCACCGTGGCCGGGTGCACCAGGGCGGTGACGGCGGCGTTGCTGGCGTCGGTGACGTGGAGCGCGTCGGTGCCCGAGCCGGCGCCGCCCGAGAGGACCCAGGCCACCCAGGTGTCGACCGTGCCGAAGCAGAGCTCGCCCCGTTCGGCCCGTTCCCGCTCCGGATCGACCTCGTCGAGGATGGCCATCACCTTGGTGGCCGACGCGTTGGGGGCCAGCCGGATGCCCTCGGCCTGGAGGGCGAGACAGGTCCCGACCGTCCGCAGGTCCTGCCAGCCGATGCCCGGCGCGAGCGGCGCCCCGGTGGCCCGTTCCCAGACGATGGTCGAGGCGCGCTGGTTGGCGATGCCGACGCCGGCGACGGGGCCGCCGTCGGCCAAGGCGGCCCGGGCCACCGCCAGCACGGCGCCGGCCATGGCGGCGGCGTCGAACTCGACCAACCCGGGGGCGGGGGTGTCGGGCAGCACCGGCGCGTGGTGCACGTGCTCGACCGAGGCGTCGGGGCGGACGACGGCGGCGCGCACCCCCGAGGTCCCCACGTCGACGACGAGGACGCTGCCGCCCGGTCCGGTGCTCACCGCGGCGTCACGGCGCGGTCACCACGGCGGCGGGCCGAAGGGCGAGGACAGGCCGAACTTGCCCGGGTTGAGGATCCCGATGGGGTCGAAGGTCTGCTTCAGCCCGGCCAGGACGTCGAAGCCGGCGCCGAGCGCCTCGGGCAAGAAGCGCGAGCGGTTGAGCCCGATGCCGTGGTGATGGCTGATGGCGGCGCCCTGGGCCATGGTGGCTTCGGTCACCGTGTCCCAGGCGCGGCGGTAGTAGGACTGGCGCCAGGCCTGGTCGTTGCCGTCCTCGGGGCCGCGGCCGGCGAAGGTGAAGTACAGGCAGGCACCATCGGTGTAGGCGTGCGACTGGTGCGCCGAGGCGACGAGGGTCCCCTCGACCGAGGTCAGCGCGCCGATAACCTCGTTGAAGAGCGTGGGCAGGGCGGCCCAGGGGCCCGAGATCTCCACCGTGTCGACCACGATGCCGCCCCGCCAGAGCGGGGCCAGCTGGGACACGTCGTTGCGATGGCCGAGCCAGCGCTCGACC
Organism: uncultured Acidimicrobiaceae bacterium; assembly: GCA_963726545.1. Classification (GTDB taxonomy): domain Bacteria; phylum Actinomycetota; class Acidimicrobiia; order Acidimicrobiales; family RAAP-2; genus Bog-473. The sequence goes on from CAVSCV010000017.1 coordinate 336,764, forward strand.
AGCTCGGTCGGCAGCACCCGCGCCTCGGCCCCGCCGCACTCCTCGTCGACCACCGCCATCGTGGCGGCGAGCAGGGCGGGGTCCGTCTCGTCGAGCACGACGAGCACGTTGGTGTCGGGCTGGTCGAAGTTGCGGCCCGACTCGGTCGTGTCGTAGAGGCGGAGCACGGCCGGCGTGGCCCCGCGGCGCAGGATGCGCCGGCAGGCCTCGAGCCCGGCGGGGAACGAGGTGAAGCCGAAGGCGCGGCGCTCCTGGGCCGGCGGGAGCGGGTGGAGACGCAGCCGGGCCTCGGTGATCACGCCGAGCGTGCCCTCGCTGCCCACGAAGAGCTGGGTCAGGTTGGGCCCGGTGGCGGCGCGGGGCCCGTGGCCCTCGGTGTGCACGACGCGCCCGTCGGCCAGGACGACCTCGAGCCCGATCACCATGTCCTCGATCTTCCCGTAGCGGGTCGAGTACTGGCCCGCGCCGCGGCAGGCCAGCCAGCCGCCGACGGTCGAGAGGTCCATCGACTGGGGCCAGTGGCCGACCGTGTAGCCGTCGCCGATCCGGCCCAGCGCGTCCTCGAGGTCGGGGCCGAAGGTGCCGGCCCGGACGTCGGCGGTCAGCGAGACCTGGTCGACCCGGACCAGTCCCTCGAGCGCGGTCAGGTCGAGCGACACGCCGCCGTGCACCGGGATGGAGCCCCCGCACACCCCGCTGCGCCCGGCCATGGCGGTCACCGGCACGGCCGCCTCGTTGCAGGCGGCCAGCACGGCCGACACCTCGGCCGTCGAGTGGGGCCGCACGACGACGGACGGACGTTGGGGCACGGTGCCCGTGGTGGCCCAGTCGATGGCCAGGGGCCACCAGTCGCGCCCGGCCTCGGCCCGCGCCGCGTCGTCGGTCACCACCTCGGCCCCGCACGCCTCGATGCGTTGGCGCACGGCGGTGGGCACCTCGACCACCCGCGCCGCCAGGCGGTCGGTGACCGCGCCGGCCTCGGCGTCGATGGGCGTGACCGGCGTGGGCGTGCTCATTGCAGATCGAGCCCGGCGGTCAGCAACTCCTTGTGACGGGTGTCGGTGAAGCGGGCGATCTGGTCGGCCACCGTGGCGGCGTCCCAGCCCAGGTCCTCGGCCACCAGGGCGGCCACGGCCGGGGCGGCGTCCATCGCGGCCTGGGCCCGCTGGATGTCGGCCCGGGTGCGCCGGCCCAGCAGGTCGTCGAGCGTGCGGGCCATCTCCTCGCGCACCGCGTAGAGAAATTCGGCGCCGGTGTAGGGCAACCCCGCCACGACCGGGTCGAGCAGCTCGGGGCGGTCCTGCGCCAAGGCCAGGACGCGCGGCGCCTCGGTGCCGTAGCGGCCGAGCAGGCGGGCGTGGGGCTGGGCCAGGGAGACCGGGTCACGGGTCCTGGTGGTGGCGCCGAGCAGCGGGAGGGACTTGGTCACGCATCGGCGGCGCCGGGGCGACTCGCCGAGTTGGTGCACGACGGCGTCCACGGTGTCCTGGGCCATCTTGCGATAGGTCGTCAGCTTGCCGCCGGTGACCGTGACGACGCCGTGGGACGAAGTCATCACGGTGTGGCGCCGCGAGAGGTCGGACGTGCGCTCGGAGACGTGGCCGCCGTGGGCCGGCGGCTGGAGCAGGGGACGCAGGCCGGCCCAGACCCCGGTGACGTCGGCCCGGGTCAGCTTCGACGTCGTCACGTTGTTGGCCGCGGCGAGCAGGTAGTCGACGTCCTCGGGGGTGCAGGCGGGATCGTCGAGCGGGCCGTCGTAGTCGGTGTCGGTCGTGCCCAGGTAGACGAGGTCGGTGCCGGGCCAGGAGACGACGAAGATGGAGCGCCGGTCCTGAGGCACCGGGATCACCGCGGCGATGTCGCAGGGCAGGCGTTCGGCCGGCACGGTCACGTGCACGCCCTTGGCCGGTCGGATGGCGTTGGGGTGGGCGCCCTCGTCCATGGCCCGGACCCCGTCGGCCCAGACGCCGGTGGCGTTGACCACCACCTTGGCCCGGATGGTGAACTCCGAGGCCGGGTCGTCCTCGACCGGGCGCACCACTGCGCCGTCCGCCTGGCCCCCGGGACCCATGGTCATGGAGACGACCGGGGTGTAGTTGGCCACGGCGGCGCCGAACTCGAGCGCCGCCGTGCGGGCCAGGGTCAGGGTGAGTCGGGCGTCGTCGGCCCGGGCGTCGTAATAGAGGAAGCCGGCCACCAGGTGCTCGGTGTTGAGCGTGGGCAGGTGGGCCAGGGCCTCCTGCTGGTCGACTTCGCGGTGGCGCTCGCCGATGCGCCAGCCCCCCGTCAGGTCGTAGAGCCACAGGGCGCTCGAGTACGAGCGGGCGAGGGTCTTGGAGACCACCCCGTCCTTGCCGAAGAGCGGGATCAGGAAGGGGAGGGGCGAGACCAGGTGCGGCGCGTTGTCGAGCAGGCGCTGGCGCTCGGCCAGGTTCTCGTAGACGAGCCGAATCTCCTTCTGCTGGAGGTACCGGAGGCCGCCGTGGACCATTTTCGAGGACTTCGACGAGGTGCCCGAGGCGAAGTCGCCCTTCTCGACCAGGGCCGTGCGCAGGCCCCGGCTCGCCGCATCGAGGGCCACGCCCGCGCCGGTGACGCCGCCCCCGATGACGAGCACGTCGAACGTCTCGTCGGCCAGGCGGCGCAACGCGTCGTCGCGGCGAAAGGGAGGCATCGCTCCCAGCCTGCCACATCCGATTGCGGATCGATCGGGGCTGGTCAGGACCAGTATGCGTGGCCCGGCCGTCGGGCTCAGCTGCCGTCGGGGAAGCCGCCGCGGTGCAGCACCATGGGGTAATGGGGCAGCGTCTCGGGCGCGCCGACCGAGGCCCGCCAGTTGCCGGGTTCGGGGGCCAGGCCGGCGGCCAGGGGGGACGAGGGGAGCGTGCCGTCGCCGACGAGCGGCTCGAGGGCGGCCCGCAAGGCGTCGAGGTGGCGCGGGCCGTAGGTGGTGCACCAGCGCTCCTCGGTGGCGGCCAGGAGGCGTTCGTACTTGGCGCGGGCCCGCAGGCCCCGCTCGGTGAGGCGGATGGTCTTGCCCCGCGTGGCCGTCGCATCGGGCTCGACCACCGCGCAGGCCCGGCGTTCCAGGAAGCCGGTGCACATGGCGTTGCCCTCTTTGGAGACCCCGGTCAGGCGGGGCAGGTCGCGCAGGCGGCGGGGCTCGCCGCTGAGCACGCGCAGCGTGTTGGCGGCGATGGGCAAGGACAGCCGGGACTCGGCTTCGAAGTCGAGCGTGAAGGCGAGCAGCACGCCGGCGAGGAGGGTGACCAGGTCGGCCGTGCCCGGCCCCACCTGGTGGCCGGGAGGTCCGGACGGCGCCGCGGCGGCCTTCCCGTTCTGGGTCGGGTAGACGACCGGGAGGAAGGCGGGAGGATCGATGGGGAGCCGGGTGAAGATGGTGGCCAGGGCCTGGTGGAGGCGCTCGACGGCGTCGGGGCCGAACCGGCCGCGCCAGCGCTCGTCGACGACGGCGGGCAGGGTGCGCCAGACCTCTCGGGCGCGGCGGGCGTGGCGGGTGGTGCGCACCAGCGTCGTGGCCCGGTACGGCTTCGTGAGGACCCTCCCCTCGGGCGGGCTCAGGCGCAGATAGCCCCAGCGCCGCAACCCCTCGAGGAGCAACCGGTCGGTGCGGGCCTGCCGGCCCAAGGCGGCCACGGTGAGGCCGTCGGGGCCGACGTACTCGAGCACGTTGGCCCAGCAGACGTAGGACACCAACCACGGCGTCTCGGCGCGCTCGTCCCGGTCGTCGTCGTTCGTGTGATGGGGGAGCCCGAGCTCGGCCAGGTTGTCGAACTCGATGATGGAGGCGACGAGCACCTGGGAGAGCAGCGTCGGCAGCGCGAGGCGAGTCGGTGCGGGGGGCACGGCCCCATGTTCGCGTGGGCCCGACGTAGGGTGCCCGCCGATGTCGCTGCTCGCGCCCGACGATCCGTGGGCCGCCTACGCGCGCACCGTCGTGCAGATCGTGCGCCCGGCCGAGGGGGACTTCGTCACGGTGCGGGCCGCGCCGGGCGGCGCGCCACGCGGCGAGACCGGTCGATGGCCCTGGCCCCGCGAGGACCCCGTGTCGATCCTCACTGCCTGGGACCCGGGCCACGAGCGCCCGGGGGTGGAGGTGAACCGGCGTCGCGGCGCGGCGCTCGAGACGGAGGCGCGACAGCGCGCGACGCGGGTGCTGCACACCGTCGGTGTCGATCCGTCGTCCGCGCATCGCGAGGAGGGCGTTGCCGTGCTCGGGTTGTCCGTGCACGATGCGGTGGCGATGGGCGCGCGGTATCGGCAGGAGGCCATGTTCGTGTGGACTCCTGACGCGTGGTCGATCGTCTCGTGCCGCGGCGAGGCCCGACGGATCGACTTCCGTTGGTCAGTTGTTGTGTTACGTCCGATGTAGCGCGCTGCGTCCGTCGCTCCGCATCGGCCGTTCTGCGTCGCGGAGCGTCCACCTTCTGACACACCACCACAAATACGCTTCAGCGCAGCCGCGAACGAGCCGAAGGGGAATGCGTGAGGGGTGGGCCGGAGGTTTAAGACCCGGCCCCGGGGGAAAGCGCCTTTTCAGCAGTCGACGTTGGGATCGTCGGACCGGGCGCATCTAGGAGGACGGCGATGAATCGCTTCGACGAATACGACTCGGATGAAGAGTCCGAGCAGTTTTATTTCAGCCTTGTGCCTGATGAGGAGCGTCGGCGTTACTGGGCCGAGCGTGGCTGGTCCCAGCGCGTCGACGACGATTACATGCCCGGCGCTGTCCTGTTCGCCGATCACGGAGCCGAGCTCGAGCTGCGCCGGGAGATCCGTCTCTCCGAATTGTGGGCCCGTTGTGAGAGTGGTGTCTTCACCCTCGAGGAGTTCCGTGAGCTGTCCGCGCTCATCGCCGAAGTCGACGGGCTCCGCGGTTCGCTCTGCATCGATTGCGCCATGCTCGACCGCCCCAACGTGAGCGCGAACTGGTCGCTGAGCAACACCAACCTCTGCCGGGGCCACCTCCGATTCCGCTTGGCCCACGCGCAGATCGACGGCGGCGGCCGGTACCACCCGGTCTGATTCGACCGCCCGGCGGGAACCACCGCCGGGACTCGAGAACCATGCACAATGGGGCGGTGACGCTGGCCGCCCGGGTCTTCTCCGCCTCCTATCTCACCGGCTCCTTCGTCCTGCGCTCGGGCCGCACGGCCGACCACTACTTCGACAAGTACCGCTTCGAGTCGGATCCGGCCCTGCTGTCCGAGATCATCGATGCGCTGGTCCCTCTGCTCCCGCCGCGCATCGACGGCCTGGCCGGGTTGGAACTGGGCGGCGTCCCCCTGGCCACCATGCTCTCGGCCAAGACGGGGTTGCCCGCCTACTTCGTGCGCAAGGAACCGAAGAAATACGGCACCGAGAAGGTGTGTGAAGGGGGCGAGGTCGGCGGCCGCGCCCTGGTGATCATCGAGGACGTGGTGACGACCGCGGGCCAGATGGTGCTCTCGGCCCAGGACCTGCGCGCCGAGGGCGCGGTGGTCGAGCACGCCCTCTGCGTCATCGACCGCGAGGGCGGAGGGGCCGACGTCGCGGCCGCCGAGGGCATTGCCTTGCGGGCGCTCTTCACCATGAGCGAGCTGGAGGCCGTCGGGGGACCCGCCGGCGGCTGATTTCTGGCTCCAGGGCGGGGAGGTCAGCCGGATCCGGAGCCCGACTTTGACAACGATTGTCGAAATGGGCGCGACGCCGCTAGGGTGAGCCGGGTATGCAGTCGCCCGACGCCCTGACCGATCTGTTCCGGGCCCACGGCCGCAAGATCACGGCCCAGCGCCAGTGCATCTTCCGGGCCCTCGAGGGCGATGCGACCCATCCGTCGGCCGAGCGGGTGCACGAGCGGGTGCGCGACGAGATGCCGAACATCTCGCTCAAGACCGTCTACCAGACACTCAACGACCTGGCCGACCTGGGCGCCATCTCCGTCTTGGAGGTGGGGACCGGGCAGGCCCGCTTCGACCCCAACGTCGAGACCACCCATCACCACCTGGTGTGCCGCTCGTGTGGGAAGGTGCGCGACCTGGCCGCAGACTTCCCGGGGCTCCAGGTGCCCCGACGGGCCGCCCAGGGCTTCGCCGTGGACAGCGCGGAGGTCGTCTTCCGGGGGCTGTGCGACGACTGCACGGCACGCCAGGAACAGTCCCAGTAGCAATCGCAGCAACCGCAGGACCACAGCAATACGTTCACGCACACTCGACAGAAAGAAAGGCACGACCGACATGGCAGGACTGAAGGGGAGCAAGACCGAGGCCAACCTCAAGGAGGCCTTCGCCGGCGAGAGCCAGGCCAACCGCCGTTACCTGTACTTCGCCCAGAAGGCGGACGTCGAGGGCTACCCCGACGTGGCCGCGCTGTTCCGCTCGGTCGCGGAGGGTGAGACGGGCCACGCGTTCGGACACTTCGACTTCCTCCGCGAGGTCGGCGACCCGGTGACCGGCGTGCCCGTGGGGGCCACCGAGGACAACCTCAAGTCGGCCATTGAGGGCGAGACCTACGAGTACACCGAGATGTACCCGGGCTTCGCCAAGACGGCACGCGACGAGGGCTTCGCCGAGATCGCCGAGTGGTTGGAGACCCTGGCCAAGGCGGAAAAGTCCCACGCCGGTCGCTTCACCCAGGGGCTCGAGTCGGTCTCCTAGGCACCGCGGCGCGGTGACCGCCACCTACGACCCGACCGATCCCAAGTACTTCGACCCCGGCGCGCTCCGCGAGGAGCTCGACCGGGTCTTCGACCTGTGCCACGGGTGCCGGCTCTGCTTCAACCTGTGTCCCTCGTTCCCGTCCTTGTTCTCCTTCATCGACGAGAACGAGGGTGACGTCACGAAGCTGACCGACGCCCAGCGCGACCAGGTCGTCGACGAGTGCTACCAGTGCAAGCTCTGTTACGTGAAGTGCCCCTACGTGCCCCCGCACGAATGGGAGCTCGACTTCCCGCGCCTCATGAGCCGGGTGCACGCGGTGCGCCAGAAGCAACTGGTGGGTGTCCGCGAGCGGCTGACCGACCAGTTCCTCGGGCGGACCGACGCCCTTGGTCGTGCCTCGGTCCTGGCCGAGCCGGTGGTCAATTGGGCCACTGGTACGCCGGGGTCGTGGACGCGCAAGCTGATGGAGAAGACGGTCGGGATCGCCTCCGAGCGCCTGCTGCCGCCCTACGCCAAGCAGCGCTTCACGACGTGGTTCAAAGGTCGCAGGGGTCAGGCCGCGTCGCGGGCCGGCGGCGGCACCGTGGCCGTCTTCCCCACCTGCTTCGTGGAGTACATGGAGCCCGACGTGGGCAAGGCGATCGTCGAGGTCTACGAGCACAACGGGGTCGCCTGCTCCATACCAGGCGGCACCAAGTGCTGTGGGGCGCCGTGGCTGCACTCGGGCAAGGTGGAGGAGTTCGAGAAGGCGGCCCGGCGCAACGTGGCCGCCCTGGCCTCCGCCGTCCGCGCCGGCAAGGACGTCGTCGTGGCCCAACCCACCTGCGCCTACGTGCTCAAGAAGGACTACCCGCTCTACGTCGGGACCGCAGACGCCGAGCTCGTGGCCGCGCACACCTACGACCCGGCCGAATACCTGATGAAGCGCCACCGCGATCCCGACGACGCCTTCGAGCTGCGCGACGAATTCCCCGGCGTGGCCGACGGGTCCGTGCCCGAGCAGGTCACCTACCACGTGGCCTGTCACCTGCAGGCCCAGAACACCGGGCTGCGCAGCCGCGACCTGCTGAAGAAGGCGGGAGTGCGGTGCACGCTGGTCCAGCGCTGCTCGGGCATCGACGGCACCTGGGGCTACCGGTCGGAGAACTACGAGCTGGCCCGCAAGGTGGCGGGGCCGTTGGGCCGAGAGGTCGAGGCGGCGGGCAACGACGTCGTGTGCGGCGACTGCCACCTGGCCAACGGATCCATCACGCAGGAGACCGGCCTCGAGCCGGTGCACCCGATGCAGCTGCTGGCCCAGGCCTACGGCATCGGCCAGGCCGGTGGCGAGAAGGGTCAGGCGTGACCTCGCCGGGTGCCGGCGCGCCGGCCGCCCTCACCCTCGACGACGTGCTCGACCTGCGGGCGTACGAGCGCGTGCGCGAGGACTACCGGGCCCGGGTGATTCAACGGAAGCGACAGCGCCGGGTCGCGCTGGGCCCGATCATGACCCTGGTCTTCGAGTGCCTCGACACCGTGCGCTTCCAGGTCCAGGAGATGGCCCGGGTCGAGAAGATCATCAGCGACGAGGCCATTCAGGTGGAGCTCGACATCTACAACCGGCTCCTGCCGGGGGCGGGGGAGCTCTCGGCCACCCTCTTCATTGAGCTGACCTCAGAAGCCGAGTTGCGCGAGTGGCTGCCCAAGCTGGTCGGGATCGAGCGGGCGATCGGGGTCTCCTTCGACGGGGACCTCGTGGCCAGCGAGCCCGAGGCCGAGCACGCGGCGGCCCTGACCCGCGACACGGTGACCCCGGCGGTGCACTACCTGCGCTTCGGGTTCTCCGAGGCCCAGGTGGCCGCCTTCGCCAAGGGGTCGGAGGTCGTCCTCGAGTCCCTCCACCCCGAGTACCCGGCCCGGACCGTCCTGGCCCCCGAGGTGCGCCAGGAGCTGCTCGGAGACCTCGAGGGGACAACAAAGCCGTTAGACATGTCCTGACCAGGGACAATTCTGTTGCGCAGATCTTTACAGACGCTCCAAGTGTGCGTCATACTCTTCGTTCGCTGAATTCGGATCCGACGCCATCGGCGATGCCGCCGAAGGCCCCCGAACAGGGCGAATGTCCGTACCCGCTAGTTCATCCATTTAGAGGAAGTGTTTCCCATGATCGCCACCACGTGGCGCAAGCAAGCTGCCTGCCGGGGTCTCGACGTCGAGGCGTTCTACCCCGTCTCCGAGGACGAGGCCGACGCGGCCGAGGCCAAGGCAGTGTGCGACGTCTGCCCGGTCCGCCAGCTCTGCCTCGAGCACGCACTGGCCCACCGCGAGCGTGAGGGCATCTGGGGCGGCACGACGGAGCGGGAGCGCCGACGGATCGTCCGGCAGCGCCGCAAGTCGGCCTGAGCCTCCTGGCGGTCGGGCCCGGCCCAGACCGCGACTACTTCTTCAACGCCTTCTTGACCGGCACCGTGGTGGTCGTCGGCGCGGGCGCGCCCAGGGTGCACGGGAAGGGGTTCCACGGCTCCAGTTGGGTGTTCGTGTAGACGTTTCCGGGGATCGTCGTGGTCGTCGTCGTCTCACCGGGGAACGTCGTGGTCGTCGTCGAGGTCGAGGTGGTCGAGCTCGAACCGGTGGTGGACCCGCCGGTCACGGTGAGGGACGAGCCGGCGATCAGGAGCGAGACGGTGTTGCCGGTCAGGTCGTTGTCGGGCAGATACGTGACGGGGCCGCTCAGGGCCGCCCCGAGCGACTCTGCCGCGGCCAAGCCCGTCGGCCCGTAGCGGATCTCCGAGTCGCTGGTCGCGCCGAGTTGCGTGGCGTTGCCGATCTCTTCCACCCTGAAGCCGGCCTTGGTGAGCGCGCCGGCCGTGGTGTGGGCGATCCCGTTCACCGTCGAGGCGTTCAGGACGTTCACCGCCACCTCACTGTGGGGCAGCGCGGGCGCCGTCGTGGTCGTCGTCCCTTTGCTTTTGTCCTTGCCCTTCGCCGCCGCGGCGGGCGCGGTGGTCGTCGTCGTGGCCGGGGCGGTCCCGATCGCATTGAACGCGTTGATCATGTTCTGCGCGTAGGGCTGGGCCAGCTCGAGCACGTCCGCCCCGCCGCTGGTCACGTGTCCGGTGGTGGGCAAGGTCTCGGTGATCAGGTGGGAGGACGGCAGGCCGCGAAAGAATTCGGCGATGTGGAGCAGTTCGGCCTTGGTCAGCGTGTCGTCGATGGTGACGTTGCCCACGGCGGCGCCGATGAAGCTGTTGATGGCGAGTGGGTTGGTGATGGACGTGTTGATCTTCGCCAGCACGGCCCGGAAGAAGGAGTCCTGACGCTGGATGCGGCTGAAGTCCGACTCGCCGTCGTAGTGCCAGTAGCCGTTCTGCATGTAATAGAGGTGCCGGCTGCGCACCAGCTGCAGCGCGGTGGTCCCGTTGACCACCTGGCAACCCGTCTGGGTCACGTAGAGCCCGGTGTACTGGTCCTTGACGGCGGTCGGGAAGTCCATGGTGATGCCGCCCAGTGCGTTGACCATGCCCGAGAACCCGTCGAAGCCGACGGAGGCGTAGTGGTTCACCTCGATCCCGAGCACCTGCTCGATCGTCTGCACGAGGAGATCGGGTCCGGAGTTGTACGCCGCGTTGATGCGGTTCTCACCCGAGATGCCCGGTGTGTTGCCCGGGATGTCGACCTCGAGGTCGCGAGGGATGGACAGCACGGTGACCGTCTTGTTGGCCGGATCGAACCGGGCGACCATGGTGACGTCGCTGCGCTGGCCGCCGGCGTTGCCCTCGTCGCCGAAGGCGCGCACCTGGGTCGAGTTGTCGACGAAGGCGCGCGAGTCGGACCCGACCAGCAAGAGGTTGAAGGGCTTGAGTGGGTCCGCCGGTTGGGCGACCAGGTGCTTGGAGTGCACCTTCTTGATCTGGTCGAAGCGGTAATTGGCGTACACGTAGATGCCACCCGCGCCCGCGGCGATCAAGATGATGAGGGCGCCCAACGAATAGAGGATGCGCCGGCGCCAGCGGTGTTGGCGCTTGCGGTCCTTCTTCTTGGACTTGCGCAGCTGCGCCTGGAGGTCGGCCCGCGACTTCGGAGGCTCGGTCATGACGACGGCGTCGTCGGGTTCGGCGTCGGGCGCGGGCGGTGCCGGGGGCGGCCCCGCACTGAGCCCGCTCGGCTCGAGAGACTCGGGTGTCTCTGGGATTTCGGGGTCGTCGGGGCTCAAGTTCCAGAAAATACCTGGCTGGAGGCTCCGATAACCTGCACCGGTGCAATTCGACCTTCCCGACGAGCTTCTCGAGCTCCGCGATTCGGTGCGGCGCCTGGCCCAGGACAAGGTGAAGCCCCGAGCCCGGGCCATCGACAAGGAGGGCACCTACCCGACCGACATCTTCGACGCCTTCCGGGACGCCGGCCTGCTCGGGCTGTGCATTCCCGAGGCCTACGGGGGATCGGGAGCCGGGATCCTGGGCCTGGCCCTGGCCATCGAAGAGGTGGCCAAGTACTCCAACACGGCCGCCCTGATGCTGCTGCTGACCCGGCTGCCCACCGGGCCGGTCATGATCGCCGGGACCGAGGCGCAGAAGGCGCGCGTACCTGCCCGGGATCTGCGACGGCACCCTCAAGGCCGCCTTCGGACTGTCCGAGCCCCAGGCCGGGAGCGACGTCATGGGCATGCGGACCCGGGCCGTGCCGGACGAAGGTTCGGAGGGCGGCTGGCTGCTCAACGGCACCAAGTGCTGGATGTCGGGCGTGCGCGAGGCGAACTGGTACACCGTCTTCGCCAAGACCAGCGAGCCCACCAGCCGGGCCCACGACTCCATCACCGCCTTCATCGTCGAGCGGGCCTGGGACGGGGTCGAGGTGGGGCGGACCGACCACAAGATGGGGGTGCGCGGCGTCGACACCGGCGAGCTCCTGCTCACCGACGTCCACGTGCCGGCGGAGAACGTCATCGGGGAGGTGGGTGGGTTCCGCCTGGCCATGCTCGGGCTCAACGCCATGCGGCCGATCGTGGCGGCCCGGGGCATCGGCCTGGCCGAGGGTGCGCTGATGTACGCCACCGAGTACGTCCAGCAGCGCGCCGCGTTCGGCAAGACCATCGCCGACTTCCAGGGCATTCAGTGGGAGATCGCCAAGTGCGCGGTCGACATCGAGGCGGCCCGCCTCTTGACCTACCGGGCAGCCGTGCTGGCCGACCAGGGCAAGTTCACCAAGGAGTTCGTGCCCTACCTCTCGATGGCCAAGTACCACGCCACCGAGCTGGCGGTGCGGGCCTCCTCCCTGGCCGTCCAGCTCCTGGGCGCAGCCGGGTACATGGAGGACCACCCGACCGAGCAGTGGTACCGCGACGCCAAACAGCTGACCATCGTCGAGGGCACCTCCCAGGTACAGCTGGGCCTGATCGCCCGGGGCGTGCTCGACCGGGACCTCTGGTGGGACTGACCTGGTCCGACGTGCTGGCCCGGCTGAGCCAGCGCGCCCCGCTGAGTGAGGCCGAGGCCGAGGAGATCATGGGAGTCGTCTTCCGGGGCGAGGCCACACCGGCCCAGGTGGGTGCCTTCTTGACCTTGCTCCACGCCAAGGGCGAGACGGCCGAGGAGGTGACCGGGCTGGCCCGGGCCATGGTCGATGCCGCCGTGCCCTGCCCGCTCGGGACCGACGACGTGGTGGTCGACCTGGTCGGCACCGGGGGCGACCGCCTGGCCAGCATCAACGTGACCACGCTGGCCTCGTTCATCACGGCCGGGGCGGGCGTGGCCGTGTGCAAGCACGGCAACCGGGCCGCCTCGTCCTCCGTCGGGACGGCCGACGTGCTCGAGGCACTGGGCGTCGCGCTCGAGATCGGTCCCGAGGGCGTGGCGCGCTGCGTGACCGAGGCCGGCATGGGCTTCTGCTTCGCCCAGGCCTTCCACCCGGCCATGCGCTTCGTCGGTCCGGTGCGAGCCGAGCTCGGCGTGCCCACGGTCTTCAACTTCCTCGGGCCGCTGACCAACCCGTCGCGTACCCGTTACCAGCTGGTCGGCGTGAGCGACCCCGCCATGGCGCCGATCATGGCCGACGTGTTCGGCGCCACGGGCAGCCGGCGCACCTTCATTGTGCGGGCGGACGACGGGCTCGACGAGCTGAGCGTCACGTCGCCCTCGACGGTGCTCGAGGTGCGGGGCGACGGCGACGGCGCCTACGAGCTCAGTGAGTGGCGGGTGGACCCGGTCGCACTCGGGCTCGCACCGGCCACGCTGGCCGACCTGCGCGGCGGCGACGCCGCCTTCAACGCGGCGGCCATCCGTTCGGTGCTCGAGGGGGAGAAGAGCGCGCGGCGCGACATCGGCATGCTGAACGCGGCGGCGGCCCTCGTGGTGGCCGGCCGGGCCGACGACCTTCAGGGCGGGCTCGTCCTGGCGGCCGAATCGCTCGACCGGGGGCGGGCCCTCGGGGTGCTCGACGCCCTGGTCGCTACCTCGCAGTCGGCAGCAGCGCAGCGCCCGCCGAAGGGTTGACCCGCCAGGCCCGGCGGGGCGCGTGGGTCTCGAGGTCGAGCGCGGGGGAGTCCGGCTCGCACAGGGCCACCACGCAGCCGCCGAAGCCGCCCCCCGACATGCGGGCGCCCAGGACGCCGGGCTGGGCCAGCAGGTGCTCGACCAGCTCGTCCACGGCGGGGACCGAGACCAGGTAGTCGGCGGCCAGGCTGCGGTGGCCTTCGGTCATGACCCGGCCCAGTGCGCTGAGGTTGCCCCGCTCGAGGAGCCGTTCGGCCTCGACGACGCGGGCGCACTCGGTCACCACGTGACGGGCCCGGCGGCGCAGCACCGCGTCGGACAGGCCGCTGAGGTCGCTCAGGGAGCACAGGCCGAGCGGGCGCCCGAGCTGCTGCGCGGCGCGCTCGCACTCCGCCCGGCGGGTGGCGTAGGGCGACTCGACGAGCAGGCGCGGCGCCTCGCTGTGCACGATGACGAAGGCGGCCGCCTCGGGGACCGCGACCTGGTGCGTCTCGAGCGTGTGGAAGTCGATGGACAGGGCGTGCCCCGCGGCAGCGCCGGCGATGGCCAGCGGATCGAGCAGGCCGACGTGCGCGCCGGTCGCCCGCTCCGCCTCCTGCTCGGTGCGGGCGAGGGCGAGCGGATCGGGGTCGTGGCCCAGGGCGAGGAGGAGAGCCACCGAGAAGGCGGCGCTCGACGAGAGGCCGGCGCCGACCGGGAGCGTGCTGGTGACCTCGAGGCGCCCGCCCGCGCCGTGGGGCGGCGGCCAGAGGCGGAGGAGCCCGGCGGCCAGGAGTGCGTTCGGGGGGAGGGGCGGTGCGGCGGCCCTCGGGGGCTGATCCGGGTCGGTCAGGGCGACCTCGAAGGGCTCGTCGGGGAACTGGTCGGACTCCACCCCGACCAGGAAGCTGCCCGGCTTGGGCGTGAACCGCACCTCGGTGGCCAGGTCGATCGCCATCGGGAGCGAGAGTCCGGCGTTGTAATCGGTGTGGTCGCCGATGATCGTGACGCGGCCGGGTGCGCGGGCGGTGGGCACGGCCCCAGCTTGGCGCGGCGGGCCCGCTCCGGCTGGTCATCGGCGGCCCCGGTCGGGTTTGACCGGTGCGGCGATGCCGGGACACGATCCTGCGATGACCGAACGCACCGGACCGCTCCACGGAATCAAGATCATTGAGCTGGCGGGGATCGGTCCGGGCCCCTTCACCTGCATGATGCTGGCCGACGCCGGCGCCTCGGTGCTGCGCCTGGAGCGGGCCGCACCCGGCGCGGTCGAGGCGGGAGAGCAGTTCGCGCGGTCGGGGCAGGGACCGTACTGGGACCTGCTCAACCGGTCCCGGCCCTCGGTCGGGATCGACCTGAAGAACCCAGACGCCGTGGCTCTCGTGCTCGACCTGGTCGAGCGCTCCGACGGTTTGGTCGAGGGCTTCCGCCCCGGCGTGACCGAGAGGCTGGGCCTCGGGCCCGACGTGTGCCTGGCTCGCAACAGGCGATTCGTCTACGGGCGCATGACCGGGTGGGGCCAGGACGGCCCCATGGCGCCCATGGCCGGGCACGACATCGACTACATCTCCATCGGCGGCGCGCTGTGGTCCATGGGCCGGGCCGACTCGGCCCCGGTGCCCCCGCTGAACATGGTGGGCGACTTCGGCGGCGGCGGGATGCTGCTCGCCTTCGGCATGGTGGCCGCGCTGCTCGAGGCGGCGCGCTCGGGGGAGGGCCAGGTGGTCGACGCCGCCATGACCGACGGGTCGGCAGTCCTCATGACGATGATCCACGCCTTCCGGAACCACGGGATCTGGAACGAGGAGCGGGGGGCCAACATGCTCGACACCGGCGCGCCCTTCTACGAGGTCTACGAGACGGCAGACGGGAAGTGGATGGGCGTGGGTGCGATTGAGACGCAGTTCTACGCCAAGCTGCTCGAGGGTCTCGGGCTGGCGGACGACCCGTCGCTGCCCGGTCAGATGTCCCGGGGGGACTGGCCCGCACTCAAGGAGCGCTTCGGCGCCGTCTTCCGCACCAAGACCCGCGACGAGTGGTCGGCCATCTTCGAGGGCTCCGACGCCTGTGTCGCCCCGGTGCTCTCGCCGTGGGAGGCGCACCTGCACCCGCACAACGTGGCCCGCTCGACCTTCATCGAGGTGGACGGCGTGGTCCAGCCGGCACCGGCACCGCGCTTCTCGCGCACGCCATCGACGGTGTCCTCGCCGCCCTCGCCTCCGGGGGCCGACACGGTCTCCGCCCTCGTCGAGTGGGGCGTGGACGAGAGCGCGGTGGCCAAGCTCCGCGAGTCGGGGGCGTTGAGCTAGTCGCGACGCGGGGGAAGGGCCCCGAAGGACCCTTCCCCCATTTCGTCAGTTCCCGCTGGGTCGTCAGAGCCCGCGCGAGATGCCCGCCACGTCGTCGACCCCGGAGCCACCGAGGCTGCCGGCGAAGCCCGCCGAGCCGTAGTCGAACACCCCACCGTCCGAGGCCACGAACCAGTAGCCATGCCCGTCGGGGGCCGACGCCATGCCCACGATGGGTTCGTTCAGGTGGATGCTGCCGGTCGAGCCGTAGAACTGGGCGTCACCATAGGCGAACACGCCGCCGTCCGAGGCGGTGAACCAGTAGCCGCCGCCGTCGGGCGTGACCGTCATGCCGACGACCGGCTTGTTCAGGTGGATGCTGCCCGTCGAGCCGAAGAACCGGGCATCCCCGAACGAGAAGACCCCACCGTCGGAGGCCACGAGCCAGTAGCCCTTGCCGTCGGGCGTGGCGGCCATGCCGACGATCGGCTGGTTCAGCGGCGTGCCGCCCATGGAGCCGTAGAAGGCGGCGTCACCGTAGGCGAAGATCCCACCGTCAGAGGCCACGAACCAGTAGCCCTTGCCGTCGGGCGTGGCGGCCATGCCCACCACCGGCTCGTTCAACGTGAGGCTGCCCGTCGACCCGTAGAAGCCGGCGTCGCCACTGGCGAAGACACCACCGTCGGAACCGACCATCCAGTACCCGGCACCGTCGGTCGTCGGGGCCAGGCCGACGATCGGGGCGTTGAGGTTGGTGTACTGCGCACCGTCGAGGTAGGACAGGTAGTTGTCGTTCCCGAAGCCCGTGATCTCGCCGGCCTGCCCGAAGACGTAGTAGCCGTCCGCAGGATCGGTCGGCACGATGTTGTAGGCGATCGTGCCGGAGATCTCAAACGCCGGGTTCGTGCAGTCGAACTGTGCCCCGAACGAGGTGTAAGGGACGGCCTGCCCCGGGGCGGCCTGGTACTGGTCCAACTCGACGTCGAAGTTCGACGCAGGCCCAGCGGTGCTGAACTCGCCGCACGTCGCGTTGTTGGCGCTGACGGTCGCCGATCCCTCGACGTCGGAGTACACCTGACCGGCCTGCAGGGGTGAGCCCACCGTGAGGGTGAAGCCGGCGCCGCTCCCCATGGTGAAGCAGACGAAGCTCTGATTCTGGGCGCAGCCGCTGCTGGGCACGACCGATGACGTCTGGAACACGGTCGAGTCGTTGGTGGACAGATCGGTCACCACGATGTTGGCCTGCGTCAGCGGCGTGAGGTCGTGGGGGCGGGCGGTCGCGGCCGCCGGCGAGGTCACGGCGGGCGACAGCGCCCCACCATGAGGCTGCCAACTGGCGGCCGCACTCGCGCCGACGCCGACGGTCAGCGCGAGCACGAGCGCGCCGAGCATCGCTCCCACTGCGCTCGCCAGTGCGCTCGCCGTCCGTGTGCGTGCCCGCCAACCCGCACCCGCGGGCGGCGAGGACACGCCGATGTTCTTGATGCGTCTCATGGTGCAACCCCTTCTCTCTTGCCTCTCGGCATCACGGGAGTCCCCGTTGTCGTGGGCACCGTACGAAGGGCGGGTAAAGCGCCAGTAAAGCGACCGCTCGTGTCCGAACCGGCCGGCCGCCGGCTCACGCATCGCTCCTGCGCCGGGCGTCGATGTAGACGGCCGGGCGCCAACACCCGACCCGCAGGTTGAGGATGTCGCTCAGTCGGATGCCCTCTGTGGCTGAGAGCACCACCGGGCGTGCGTCGGTGTCTGTCCCGAGCGTCCAGGAATTCGACGCTCCGCCGGCCTCGGTGACGATGGGCAGTGGCATGTTTTTTCCTCCCTTCGGGGCTGTCTGTCCCGTGTTGACGTTGTACCGAGGCCCGGTCGTGCGAAGGTAAGGCCGGACCGGCGGCGGCGACGGCGGGAGAGGCCGGCCGGCGCAGCGGTGGACGGTTTTACCGTCGCTTTACCGCCGTTCCGTACGGTGCTTCGGCGTGAGGAGCGTCATGCAACTTGGTGCGCCGCGGGTGCACACGCCGCTTCCTGGAGTAGCGTGCGCCCAACCAGGGCTGGGGTGGGGAAACGAGCCGTGGTTCGGAGTTGGGACCCGGCCTGTCAGTACTGGAGGAGGGCTAGGGGTGACAACGGCGCCAACGCTCTCGATCTCACGTGCCACGAGTCGCCCGCATCGGACGGCCCGCCGCGAGACGCCGGTCGTGCTCCGGATGATCGCCGTGTCCATTGTGCTCTTGGCAGTGTTGGCCGGCGTGGCCGGGACGCTCGCCACCGTCGTGCGCCAATCGGCGACCTCGGCCTCGTGGCAGACCGCGGAACCACTCATGGTGACCGCGCAGGCGATCGACACCTCGCTGTCCGACGCCGACACCACGGCCGCCGCCTCGTTCCTGCAGGGACGAGTGGAGCCGACCACGCTCCAGCAGCGCTACGACGCCGATCTCACGACGGCCTCCGCCGACGTCGCGCACGCGGCGCAGGAGGCCGGGTCGGACCCCGCCGTCGGCACGGCCATCACCACCCTCTCGACCGACCTGCCCGCCTATTCCGGAGTGGTCCAAGAGGCGAACTTCAACGAAAGGGCGGGAAACTACCCCCTGGCGGCCGCCTATCTCGCGGAGGCGAACAACCTCATGCGGACGAGCATTCTGCCGGCGGCGGCGCAGGTGTACGGCACCGAGGTGAAGCGACTGGCGGACGATCAAGGCAACGCCGCATCCACCTCGCTGACCGTCCTGGCGGCGGTGGCCTTCGTCGCCCTCCTCGCCGCACTCGTCCTGGCCCAGCGTTGGCTGAGTGGCCGGTTCCATCGCACGTGGAACATCGCGCTGGCCGGGAGCACAGTTCTGGTGGTCGTGCTGGGCCTGTGGGCCGGGGTGGCGCTCTTCGCGGAGAATTTCGAGTGTGGCGTCGGCCGAACACAACGGCTCTCGACCAGTGTCGACCTTCACGGACGCCCGGATCCTTGCCCTGCGCGCCCGTGCCGATGACGAGTTGACCCTGCTCACCCGCGACTCGGACGTGTCGTACCAGAGGGACTACGCGTCGACCGCGGCCGCCCTGAAGGGCCTGTTGGCCGACAGCCAGGGGCCCGCCCGAGGGAGCGACCCCTCCGAACGGCAGCAGTCGGCGCGTGCGCTCTCCGCCTGGGACGCCTACTCGTCGGTCCACCATCAGGTCCGCCAGGCCGACTCGTCCGGAGACCTCACGAACGCAGTGGCCCTGGCCTCGGAGCCGGGCGCCCACGATTTGCCCGCGGTCTCCGCCGACATCGACGGCGCCCTGGCGACGGGGATCGTCGGCTCGCAGGGCACGTTCGTGACCACCACGTCTGGGGCCGCCTCGGATCTCGACGGACTGGTCTGGGGGCTCGCCCTGGGCGCACTCGTCGTCGTTGCCCTGGTGCTGCTCGGCTTCGGCCCGCGTCTGGCGGAGTACCGATGAGGGCGGTCCGTCCCAACCTGTCGCGGACCGGCACCCGAGGACGCCTGGCGGCCGGCGGGCTCGTCCTGCTGGCCGCCACGGTGCTGGGTGCCTGCGGCGCGGCGACGCCCGGCGTCTCCGCCTCGCCGAAACCGCTGGAGGTCGTGCCCAAGGGGGCCGAGATCGTGCACCCCTCGCCGCCGGCGCAGGAGACGTCGTGCAATGCCACGGCCAGCCTGCCCCCTCCGCCGACGATGCCGACCCCTGGGCGGATGCCGGCGGGCTCCTACATGGCGCAGGTCCGTGCCCGCGGTTACCTCCGGGTCGGCGTGGA
Organism: uncultured Acidimicrobiaceae bacterium; assembly: GCA_963726545.1. GTDB lineage: Bacteria > Actinomycetota > Acidimicrobiia > Acidimicrobiales > RAAP-2 > Bog-473. The sequence continues at coordinate 355,908 of CAVSCV010000017.1, forward strand.
CCAGAACACCTACCTGTGGGGCTACCGCGACCCGGCGACCGGCCAGCTGAGCGGCTTCGACATCGACATGGTGCAGCAGGTGGCGCAGGCCATCTTCGGGCCGTCCGACCCGGGGGACATCCGCTACGTCATTGTGCCGAACGTGGAGCGGATCCAGGCCGTGCAGGACGGTGAGGTCGACATCGTCGCCGAGACCATGACGATCAACTGCGAGCGCGAGAAGAAAGTGGACTTCTCGACGGTGTACTACCAGGCGGGCCAGCAGGTTCTGGTGCCGTCCGATTCGAGCATCACCGGGCCTCAGGATCTCGGTGGGAAGCGGGTCTGCGCCACGCAGGGCTCCACGTCGTTGCAGAACCTGGCGGCGACGAACATGCCGAGACACATGCAACTCTGGGCGGTGCCCGACGAGACCGACTGCCTCGTCATGCTCCAGCAGGGCCAGGTCGATGCCATCAGCACGGACGATGCGATCCTGGTCGGCCTGGAGGCGCAGGACCCGAACACCAAGATCGTGGGCGCGACGTTCAGCACCGAGCCGTATGGGATGGCCATCAGCAAGACACACACCGACTTCACGTCGTTCGTGAACGGGGTCCTGGCGCAAGTCCGAGCGGACGGGACCTGGACCCAGACCTACAACGAGTGGCTGGCCAAATACACCCACCTCGTGGCACCTCCTCCGCCGCCGGCGAGCTACCGGTGAGCGTCATGGCCAAGGTGACGCTGCGGGAGATCGACCGGAGGATCGAGGACATGCGGTCCCTGCTCGACGTGACCACGGGGCGCCTGGTCGAGCTCGACGCCGACGTCACCCGACAACTCCTCGAATCCTCGACGTCGCTTCGTGGCGTCACCGCGGACACCTGGGCGGACGCCTCGTCGCGGCACGCCGCACTCTGGCAGGCCCAGTTCGCACTCGAGCGGGCCCTGACGACGGTGGTGGAAGCCCGCGGCGAGCGTCGGTTCGTCAGCCAGGCTGCGCTCCACGAGCTCGACGACGTCCTCCGCGGTCTCCAGGTGGAGCTCCCGTTGCCCGACTCTGGTGCACCCCGGGGCCTGACCCAGGGTGCCGAGCCCTTCGAGGCGGTGACCATGGATGTGGCGCTGGAGCGGATGTCGGCGGACTACGTCGTGGTCGCCGGTGTGGTGCTGTCCGTGGCCGAGGTGTGGGGTCCGGTGTGCGGGACGCTGGACGACATGAAGGAGAGGCTGTCCGGCCTCGACGCGGGAGGGCAGCGCGAACGCGTGACGTCCCCCAACGAACTCCGGGTCACGCGCCACGCGGTCGACGATGCCCGGAGCGCGGCCCGGGACGACCCCCTCGGCCTGTCGTGGTCTTCGTTGACCGACCTCGAGGAGCGCGTGGCGCGTCTGGTGTCGGCACAGGAGGACGCGGCGCGCGCTCGCCTGGCCCGCACGCACCAGCTCCGTGAGGCCGGGCAGCTGGTCGAGGCCGCGCTCGACGCCCTCAACCAGTGCCGGGACGAGTGGTGGCGCGTGGCGGAGAAGGTGTCGGTGCCTGACGGAGCGGACGCGGAGATGGCCCGCCTGACCCTGCAGCTCGCCGGCCTTCGTGCGGCGTGCACGCGATGGGAGCAGACGGGCGTCGGCGATGCGGGCACGCTGCACCGGCGGGCCCAGGTCGTCCTGGCGCAGGTGCGTGTGCTGGCGGCCGCGGTCGGTGACCAGCTGGCTCGGCGGAACCAGCTCCGTGGGCTGCTCGAGGCCTACCGGGCCAAGGTGGCGGCGCTCGGACTGGCGGAGGATCCCGAGCTCGACGCGGCGGTTCGCCACGGCGCACGATCTGCTCTCGGTGGCCCCGTGCGACGTCGACGCGGCGCAGCAGGCGGTGCAGGAGTACCTCGATGCCGTGCGCCGCTCGGGCCGGCCGACCACGGGGACGGGGTCGTGACCCGCTGCGCCCGGCCGGGCTGTGGGGGCGAGGTCATCGACGGCTATTGCGACGTCGCCGGCCACCGGCCGCCCGACCCCGGCCCTGCCACGCCAATCCGATCCCGTTTCGGCGGACCCGTCCGGCGTCCGGTTGGACCCGGCGCTCGCCTGTCGACTTGAAACCTGCACGGGCACGATCGCCGACGACGGCTACTGCGACGTGTGCGGGTCGGCCCAGCCCGTCGCCATACCCGGTCCGCCCGCCGTGACGCTCCCCGCACCGCCACCAGTGCCGCCGGGACCGCTGTTCCCGCTTCCGCCACCACCGGTGCCGTTCTCGAACCTCGCCCCGCCACCGCCACCTCCGGCCCCCGGGACCATCTCGTCGAGCACGCAGGGGACGAGCACCATCCGACGGGTGGGCGCCGGGACGAACTCGAGCGTCACCTCGACCGGACGTTCGGGCTCGACCGGCAGCCGCGGGCACCTCGGGGCCGGGCTGGTGGACATGCCTTCGGTGCCCGAACGTGATCCTCAGGCCGCAGTCCTGTCCGACCCTCAGGTGGCCGAGCGCAAGCGGTTTTGCGGCGGGTGCAATCACCCCGTCGGAAGAGCCCGCGGTCAGCGGCCGGCCCGGACCGAGGGCTTCTGCCCCCACTGCGGTGCGCACTATTCCTTCACCCCGAAACTCTGGGCGGGCGACCTCGTCGGTGGCCAGTACTTGGTCGCCGGGTGCCTGGCCCATGGCGGACTGGGCTGGATCTACCTGGCCCAGGACAAGAACGTCGAGGACACCTGGGTCGTGCTCAAGGGCTTGCTCGACTCCGGCGACGCGTCCGCCATGGCCGCGGCGGCGGCCGAGAAGCGGTTCCTCGCCGAGGTCAACCACGCCAACATCGTCGGGATCAAGAACTTCGTCCAGCACGACGGCGCCGGCTACATCGTCATGGGGTACGTCGGTGGCGAATCCTCCGCGACCTTCGGGTGCGGCACCGTGAGGAAACCGGGGGCCCGCTGCCGGTGGCCCAGGCGATCGCCTACATCCTGGGCATCCTGCCGGCGCTCGCCTATCTGCACCGACGCGGTCTCATCTTCTGCGACTTCAAGCCCGACAACGTCATTCAGACCGAGGAGCAGCTCACCCTGATCGACCTGGGTGGCGTGCAGCGACTGAACGATCCCGAAGGAGGAGACCTCTACGGGACGATCGGATACCAGGCGCCAGAGGTCCCCGAGCGCGGGGTCAGCATTGAGTCGGACCTCTACACCGTCGGCGCGGACGCTGGCCGTGCTCTGTGTCGAATTCGCGGGCTACCAGGACGAGAAGCGTTACGCCACCAGGCTCCCGCCGGCCGAAGACGTCCCGGTCTTCGAACGCTACGAGTCGTTCCACCGGTTCTTGGAGAAGGCGACCGCCGCTGATCCCGCGGCGCGGTTCCACGATGCCGCCGACATGTCCGAGCAGCTCTACGGCGTGCTGCGACAGGTGGTGGCGGCCGACGGGGGCAGCCCGCCTCCGGCTCCCAGCGCCGAGTTCACCGGTGAGCTCGGGGCGTCGCCCGACGCCAACCCGTGGTCGTTCCTCCCGGCTCCTGCGCTCGATCCCACCGACCCGGCGGCCGGCATCCTCACGACCGTCGGGCTGCTGGGACGAGCGCAGCGGGCCGCGCTCCTGGCGTCAACGCCGCGGTCGTCCGAGCTCAGCTTGAGCCTGGCCCGGTTCGCCATCGAAGACGGCGAGTTCGACGTGGCCGAACGCGAGCTCAGCTCGCCGGAGGCCAGGGCGAGTGGTTGGCGCGCCGCCTGGTGGTCGGGTGTCCTGCGGCTGGCCCAGGGCCGTCCGGCGGAGAGCCAACCCTTCTTCGCCGCGGTGGCGGGCGAGCTCCCGGGCGAGCTGGCGCCGAAGCTTGCGCTGGCGACCTGCCTCGAGAACCAGGCGGCCTTGCCGGCCACCAGTGCGGCCCCCGGGGCCCTCACCCGTGCGCACAACGAGGCCGCCCGGTACTACACCGTCGTCGCCGAGACGGAACCCGGGATATGCCAGCGTGGGCTTCGGCCTGGCCCGGGTCTACCTGGCGCTCGGCGACCGTGACGGCGCCGTGGCCGCCTTGCAGCGCATTCCCAAGTCCTCGAGCGCGTACGTGACCGCTCAGATCGCCCTGTGTCGAGCCCGCTGTGCGGTGGTCGAGCACGAGGACCCCGACCTCGGCGACCTCGTGGCGACGTCGGCTGCGCTCGAGTCGGTGACGCTCGAAAACTCCGTGCGTCTCGTCTTGGCCTGCGATCTGCACGAACGCGCCCTCCATCTCCTCCTCGGCCATGGGGCGAATGCGGATCCGGAGGTCGTCCTGGCCGGCGCAGAGCTGAGTGAGGGCGGCCAGCGCACCGCGCTGGAGCAGACGTACCGGTCTTTGGCCAAGCTGGCGCCGTCCGAGGCGGCCCGCTGGGAGCTGGTCGATCGGGCCAACGCATGCCGTCCTCGGACGCTGCCGGTGAGAGGAGTCAGCCCGTGAGCGTCGACACCGAGCTCCATGAGGAGGTCGTCCCCTGTCGGGCCTGTGCCTCGCCCGTCTTCGACGACGAGTTCTATTGCGAAGGATGTGGTGTCCGCGTCCGGGTCGGGCGAGACGGGAGGGTCGGGCTTGCCCGGCGAGCGCGAGGAATGGAATCTCGAGGTCTTGGCCGCGGTCAGCGATCGGGGTCTGCGCCGCCACCGGAACGAGGACACGGCCCGGATCGCCACGGAGAATGGCCGGTGCCTGGCCATTGTCTGCGACGGAGTGGGCTCGACCGCGCACCCGGACCTGGCCGCGCACGCCGCGGCCGACGCCGCCTTGGCCGTGCTGACGCCCGGCCTCTCGTCCTCGCTCTCGCACGGTGTCGTGGCCACGGAGACGCTGCTGGCCGACGCGTTCGCTGCGGCACAGCGGGCCACCTTGGAGATCCCGGATCAGGAGCCCGGCGGGAACGAGCTGTCGCCCTCGACCACCATGGTGGCGGCACTGACCGCGCCCGGGGCCGTGGCCGTGGCCAACATCGGCGACAGTCGGGCCTATCTGCTGAGCCGGTCCGCGGGGGCCAGCCGGACGCTCACGGTCGACGACTCCTGGGCCCAGGACAGGATTGCCGAGGGTGTGGCCTCCGACCTGGCCTACGCGCACCCGGACGCGCACATCATCACCCGGTGGCTCGGGGGCGACGCCGATTCGTCGATCCCCACGGTGACCGTCGTGGAGGTCTCCGAGCCGGCGCTCCTCGTCGTCTGTAGCGACGGCCTCTGGAACTACTTCGAGGAAGCCGACGCGCTCGGCGACCTGGTTCCCGAGGGGGTCGACACCTCTGGAGATCGCCCGCAGCCTGACCGAGGCGGCCCTGGCGGCCGGCGGCCGGGACAACATCACGGTCGCGGTCATCCCGATCGTGCCCCGTGACGCCGGCCAACAGACGAATCATCAGAGGAAAAGAGCCACCCCATGACGACCTTTGCCATCGAGTGCTTCCAGAACGAGTTCCTCGCCCAGGGTGCCGACACCATGCACGCCGTCCTGACCGTCACGGCAGCCGGCACCGGCGCGGCGGACGCAGCCGGAGTGGCCGCCGAGGACCGGACCGAGCTGCTCATCGTCGACACCTCAGGATCGATGCAGGGGGCCAACCTCCGGGCCGCGACGCAGGCGACCTCGGCCGCGGTCGACTGCCTCCCCGACGGCGTGTCGTTCGGAATCGTCAGTGGGAACCACGAAGCGGCGCTCATCTACCCGTCGGCGGTGTCGTTGGCCGTGTCGTCGTCGAAGACGCGGCAGGAGGCGAAGGAGGCCACGAAGACGCTCGAGGCCAAGGGTGGCACGGCCATGGGAACGTGGATCCGCCTGGCCGCCGAGGTCCTCCGCGACCGGCCCGGCATCCGGCATGCCATCCTCCTGACCGACGGCAAGAACGAGAGCGAGGAACCCGACGATTTCGAGGCGGCGCTCGGCGACGCCATGGGCGTCTTCGAGTGCGACTGCCGCGGCGTCGGCACGAATTGGATCGTCTCGGAGCTGCGCACGGTGGCCACGACGCTGCTCGGGACGTGCGACATCGTGGCCGACCCCGAGAATCTCGAGTCGGACTTCTCGAGCATGATGGCGCAGTCGTTGCGCAAGCAGGTGGCGGCGGTGGCCCTGCGCATCTGGACGCCGAAGGGGTCGCAGATCCTCGACCTCACGCAGCTCCAGGAGGAGGAGGCGCCGTTGCCCTTGACCGGTACCCGGGTCGAGGTCGACGAATTGACGTCGGAGTACCGGACCGGGTCGTGGGAGGACGAGAGCCGGGACTTCTACCTCGGCGTCCGGGTGCCGGTCGGAGAGATCGGCGAGGAGAGGCTCGGGGCGCGGGTCACCCTGATCGTCGACGGCGAGCCGGCGGGCCAGGCCCTCGTGCGCACGGTCTGGACCGATGACGCCGTGAAGTCGACGCGGATGAACCGCCGGGTGGCCCAGGCCATGAACGAGGAGGAGCTCGCAGATCTGATTCAGGTCGTGGTCGATTCGCACCGGGCCGGCGACCTGCGCCAGGCCACCGATCGAGCCGAAGATGCCCGGCGCATTGCGGACGCGGAGGGCAACGAAGGCGTCAAGGAACGGATCGCCACGATGTTCGACGAGGATCCGGTCACCGGACGGCTCCGTCCCAAGGCCAAGGTCGACGAGGCGACGCTGATGGACTTCGAGGCGAAGTCGACCAAGACGACGGCGCGCGCCGGGCGCACCCGCGAGGACTGACGATGCCTGGCCAGTGTCCCAACGGTCACGAATCCGAGGCGACCGACTACTGCGACCGGTGTGGTGTGGCCGTCGAGTCGCGGCCGGATGAGCACGCCGAGGAGGCGTCGGCCTGTCCGAACTGCGGCTCGCCCACGAGCCCGGGGACAGCCTGTGTCAGGCCTGCGGGTTCGTGCTTGGCGCGGGCGACACGCTGGCGCCGCTGGGTGTCACAGCAGTGGGAGGTAGTGGTCCGACCGGACCGCACGTACTTCGACATGCTCGAGCCCGACGGGATGGAGTTCCCGGCCGACCCGTACTCGGGACGGATCGCCCTCACCGGCGACCACGTCAGTATCGGCCGCTACAGCAAGGGCAAGGACATCACGCCGGACATCGATCTTTCGCGTGACCTCGAAGACACCGGAGTGTCGCATCGACACGCCGTGCTCATGCGCCAGCCGTCCGGGAGTTGGGCCCTGGTCGACCAGGACTCCACCAACGGGACGTTCCTCAACGCGGACGAGGACCCGCTCCCACCGAATCAGCCGGTCGCGCTGTCCCACGGCGATCAGATCCACGTGGGCGGCCTGGACGACGCTCACCCTCGAGCGCCTGGTCCTGGTGCCGACACCGGCCACGGTGACCAGGACAGCCGGCCGTCGAAGGACACCCGCAACATCGCCCACGGCCGGCGACGGGTGGAGATCGACCTGCTGGGCCCGCTCCGCCTGCGGGTCAAGGGGGAAGAGGTCCCGATCACGGCCCACCTCGAACGCGCCGTCCTGGCCTACCTGGCCCTCAATGTCGGCACGTCCGTGTCCGTCGGCAACCTCGAGGCGGCTCTGTGGGGCGACCGCGAACCCGCCAACTCGAACAAGGCGTTGCAGGACGTACATCGTCAACCTGCGCAAGCGCTCTGCCCGAGGGAGACGCATCGAGACGGTCCCGTCGGGCTACTGCCTCCAGGGCGGCGCGGGACTCCGTGGACGCGGTTCGTTTCGAGCGCCGGTGTGCCCGGGGCCGGGCGCTCCTGGCGCTCGGGCCATCCCGGGGCCTCGGTGGCACTGCTCACCGAGCGCGCTCGACTTGTGGCGCGGTGAACCGATCCCCGACTTGTCCGAGTGGCCCGAGTGGACGGCCGTGACCGTGGGACTGCGCGAGCGCCACGCCTGTGCCGAGGAGGACCGCTTCGACGGGCGGCTGCAGCTCGGCGACCACGAGGCCCTCGTGCCCGATCTCTACCCGGCGGTCGAGGCCCAGCCGCTGCGCCAGCGCCGCTGGGCCCAATTGATGCTGGCGCTCTATCGCTGCAACCGGCAGAAGGAAGCGAGCAACGAGTTCCGCCGCCTGGGTTCGGTCCTCGACGAATACGGCTTCGTGCAGTCGCGCCGAGCTGGTGACGCTCGAGGAGGGGATCGTGTTGAACCGCCCCGAGTTGCAGTGGATCCCGCCCCGCGAGCCGGGAGACGGGCCACCCCCGACGACGGCCTGACGGAGCGCCCGGATCGGCGCACGAACGGGGAGTGGTTCTCCCACCAGCCGCGTCGCCTGCCCGGTGCGGGCGGCCGGGACGTACGCATGGATGGTGGTGCCAGACCGTACATTGGCGTGGTGGCGATGCCCCCCAAGATCGAGCAGTTCAAGGACATGGCTCGCCAATCGGTGCACGACGTCTTCGACCAGGCGCATCCGATCGGCCGCCTCTCGCTGGTGCAATCGGCGATGCTGGGTGGAGACACGCTGGTCACCATCTCGCTGGCCGGTTCGCTGTTCTTCTCGATCTCGCCGGACGCGGCCGATCACGAGGTGCTCCTCTACCTCCTGTTCACCATCGCGCCCTTCGCCATCGTGTCGCCGCTGCTCGGCCCGCTCATCGACCGCAGCCGGGGCGCCCGCCGGCTCATGGTGGTGTCCTCGGGGGTGGGGCGCGCCCTGCTGTGCCCGCTGATGGCCACGCACATCCACAGCTTCCTGCTCTTTCCGCTGGCCTTCCTCGTCCTCGTCTGCTCGAAGCTGTACCTGGTCACCAAGGGCGCACTGGTGCCCGAGATGTCCGCCCTCCAGGGTGCCGACGAATCAGGAGAGCAAACCGGCTACGCCACGCTCAACGCGCGGCTCACCCTGATCGGCACGGCGAGCGGATTCATCGTGTCGGTGCCCGGCGTCATCCTCTACAAGTTGGGTGGCTCGGCCGCCGTGCTGATCTTCGCCACCCTCGTGTTCATCGCCGCCGCCGTCGCCGGCACCCGCCTTCCGGTGTTGAGCGGAGGTCGGGGAGAGAAGGCATGGACCGACACGACGACCGCGGTGCGCGAGTTCGGACAGGCCAATGCGGAGCAGGCGGCCCGGGAGGAAGACCTCGTGCGCCTCCAGCCGGTGGCCCATCCCGAGGTGATGCTCGGGTTGACCGCCATGTGCATCGTGCGGGGGCTCACCGGGTTCATGACCTTCATGCTCGCCTTCGGGCTGCGCCGCATGAAGGGGGTCGGCCTCGAGTGGTACGGCTTCGTCCTGGTCGGCACGGGGGCCGGCGCCATCCTCGGCCTGGTGCTGGTCGGGCGGCTGCGCAAGCGCTTGACCGAACAGCAACTGCTCTTGTCGTCGCTCTGGCTCATCGCCATTTCGGCCGCCGGCTGCGCCGTGTGGGGCACCCTGTTCGCCCAGGTCGTCCTGGCCTTCACCGTCGGACTGAGCGGCGCGGTGGCCCAGCCGTCGTTCGACGCCATGACCCAGCGCTACATCCCGATTTCGGCCCAGGGCCGCGCCTTTGCCCGCTTCGGCATGCGCCAGCAGCTGGTCTGGGTGATCGGGTCGTTGATCCCGCTGATCATCGCCTTCACGCTCCCGCAGGGCGATGCCACCATGGCGGTGCTGGCCGCCCTGGGCGGGCTCTCCTACGTGTCCGGGCGCCGGGCCATGCAGGCCCCGCGCTTCATCCACCGCGACTTCCGGGACATGCCCGGAAGCGAGTCGGCCAGTTAGCCCAGCCGCTTCTCGAGCGCGTCGACCTGCTCGCTCAGGGCCTCGGGGAGGCGATCGCCGAACTTCGCGTAGTACTCGCGGATGAGGGCACCTCGGCCCGCCAGCCCTCGGTGTCGACCCGGAGCAGCTCCTCCATGTCGTCCTTGGACACGTCGATGCTCTCGATGTCGATGCCGCCGGGGGCCGGCACCGCGCCGATCGGCGTGTCGAGGGCGTCGCCCTGGCCGATGACCCGGTTGAAGATCCACTCGAGCACCCGTGAGTTCTCGCCGTAGCCGGGCCAGAGGAACTTGCCGTCCTCGCCCTTGCGGAACCAGTTGACGTAGAAGATCTTCGGCAGCTTGGCCGGGTCGGGCGCCGTCGCCCCGATGCGGAGCCAGTGCGAGAAGTAGTCGGCCATGTTGTACCCGCAGAACGGGAGCATGGCGAAGGGGTCGCGGCGCAGGTTGCCGACGGCACCGGCCTGGGCCGCCGTCGTCTCCGACGCCATGATGGAACCGAGGAAGACCCCGTGCTCCCAGTCGTTGGACTGGAACACGAGCGGGACCACCGAGGCGCGCCGGCCGCCGAAGAGGACGGCGCTGATCGGGACGCCTCTCGGGTCCTCCCACTCGGGGGCGATCGCCGGGTCCTGGCTCGCCGGAGCGGTGAAGCGGGCGTTCGGGTGTGCGGCGGGCGTGCCCGACTCGGGCGTCCAGTCGTTGCCCTTCCAGTCGGTCAGGTGGGCCGGCGCCTCGTCGGTCATGCCCTCCCACCAGATGTCGCCGTCGTCGGTGAGCGCCGTGTTGGTGAAGATGCAGTTGCCGTCGAGGGTCAGGATGGCGTTCGGGTTGGTGTGGGTGTTGGTCCCCGGCGCCACGCCGAAGAAGCCGGCCTCGGGGTTGATGGCGTAGAGGCGGCCGTCGTCGCCGAACTTCATCCAGCAGATGTCGTCGCCGACCGTCTCGACCTTCCACCCCTCGATCGACGGGATGAGCATGGCCAGGTTGGTCTTGCCGCACGCCGAGGGGAAGGCGCCGGTGATGTAGCGCGTCTCGCCTTCGGGCGACGTGAGCTTCAGGATGAGCATGTGCTCGGCCATCCAGCCGGCGTCGCGGGCCATGACCGACGCGATGCGCAGCGCGAAGCACTTCTTCCCCAGCAGGGCGTTGCCGCCGTAGCCCGAGCCGAACGAGACGATCTCGCGGGTCTCGGGGAAGTGCACGATGTACTTGTTCTCGGCGTCGCAGGGCCACGGGCTGTCGGCCTGACCCGGCTCGAGGGGCGCACCGACCGAGTGGAGGCAGGGCACGAACACGCCGTCCTCGCCGAGGACCTCGAGGGCGCCGGTGCCCATACGCGTCATGATCCGCATGGAGACGGCCACGTAGGCCGAGTCGGTCAGCTGCACGCCGATGTGGGCGATGTCCGAGCCGAGCGGGCCCATGGAGAACGGAACCACGTACATGGTCCGGCCCTTCATGCAGCCCGCGAAGAGGCCGTCGAGGAAGTCGCGCATCTCTTCGGGGTCACGCCAGTTGTTGGTCGGTCCGGCGTCGATCTCCTTCTCGGAGCAGATGAAGGTGCGGTCCTCGACCCGGGCCACGTCGCCGGGGTCCGAGTGGGCCCAGTAGCTGTTGGGCCGCTTGGCGTCGGAGAGCTTGGTGAAGGTGCCGGCGTCGACGAGCGCTTGGCAGAGCCGGTCGTACTCGTCGGCCGAGCCGTCGCACCACTCGATCCGGTCGGGCGTGGTCAGCGCGGCCACCTTCTCGACCCAAGCCAGGAGATTCGCGTTCTTCGTTGGCGCCATCGTTGGGGGGTCTGCTCCTTCTTCGGGCCAGTTTCGGTGGGGTCCAATGCTAGGCATGAGCCGTGGGATCCCCCAAACCAACGGACCTGCCGGCAATCGCCGGTGAGGACGATCTCCTGCAGTTTATTCGGGGGATCCTGGGAAACGGAATCGAGGCCTTCGGCTTGCGAGACGACGCCGCGCTGGTCGAGGTCCCCGGCGGTGGCTCGCTGGTGGTCTCGGTCGACAGCGTGGTCGAGGGGGTCCACGTCGATCTCGCGCTCTGCACCCCGGCTGACGTGGGGTGGAAGGCCCTCATGGGTGCTGTGAGCGACCTGGCAGCGATGGGCGCGTCACCGATGGGTGCACTCATTGCACTCTGTGTGCCGGGGGGATCGGGCAACGGCGAGGTGGCGCTCGGGGTGATGGAAGGAGTGGCCGAGGCCTCGACGGCCGCGGGGTGCCCCGTCGTCGGCGGTGACGTGTCGGGCGCCGGCCAGCTGGTGGTGGCGGTGACCGTGCTCGGCACGGTGGACGCGGGCGGGTCCGTGGTCACCCGGGCCGGGGCCACCGAGGGGGACGCCATCGTGGTCACCGGTCCCTGCGGCGGATCAGCCGCCGGGCTGCGCCAGCTGCGGGCCCACGCCGGTCTGGGCCAGGCCTACCGCCGACCGGTGGCTCGCCTGCGCGAGGGCGACATGGCGCGGCGGTGCGGGGCCACCGCCATGATCGACGTCTCCGACGGCCTCGCGCTCGACCTGCATCGGCTGGCCGACGCCTCGGGCGTGGGTTTCGCGCTCGGCGATGTCCCGGTGGCCGACGGGGCGACCCTCGAAGAGGCCCTGGGCGGCGGGGAGGACTACGAGCTGCTGTGCACCGCGTCGGCTGCGGACCACGAGGCGCTGACGGCGAGCTTCGCGGCAGGGGGATTGCGCCCACCGGTGCGCATCGGGGTCATCGTGGCCGACGCCACCGAGCGCACCTACCTGGGCGACCCGCTGCCCCGCCTGGGTTGGCAGCACACGCTGGGCTGAGCGAACTCGGCCCAGGCGGGATCAGCTGCCGGCGCTGGGCTGGTAGTTGCGGCGCAGGGGCTTCGTCACCTTGCCGGCCCGGATGCACGAGGTGCAGACGTGCAGGCGCTTCGGTGCACCGTTGACCACGGCGCGCACCCGTTGCACGTTGGGATTCCAGCGCCGCTTGGTGCGCCGGTGCGAGTGGCTCACGTTCATGCCGAACGAGGGCTTCTTGCCACAGATGTCGCACACTGCTGCCATTGGGAGAACCTTCCTAGCGAGGCCGCGGTGCAACCACCAGCTGGACCTTCACGAACGGGGGTAAAGGTTAGCATCCCCTGCCATGAGCTCCCCGGCGACCCTGGGCGCCGACGATCTACGTGCCGTCATGGGGGGCTACCGCGATGCGCTCCGCCTCCATCAGGCCGATATCAACCGGCTGAACGTCTATCCCGTGCCCGACGGGGACACGGGCACGAACATGGCCCTCACCCTCGAGGCGGTGGTCAGCGAGCTGGAAGGGGTCGGCTCGGATTCCGGCCTCCCCGAGGTGTGCAAGGCCATCGGGCACGGCTCGCTCATGGGGGCCCGGGGCAACTCGGGCGTGATCCTCTCGCAGCTCCTGCGGGGCATGAGCGAGTGCATGGCGGGGTCCGGCGCCGGCGGGGTGAGTCCCGAGACGCTGACCGAGGCGATCGCCCATGCCTCGGACCTGGCCCGCAAGGCCGTCGTGCGGCCGGTCGAGGGCACCATCCTCACCGTGGCCGCCGCCGCGGCCACGGGCGCCGCCCGGGGCTCCGGGCTGGTCGGCGTGGTCGAGAGTGCCCGGTCGGAGGCGGCCGACGCCCTGGCCCGCACGCCCGAGATGCTCCCCGTCCTGGCCCAGGCCGGGGTGGTCGACGCGGGCGGCACCGGCTACCTCCTCCTGCTCGATGCCTTCCTCCTCGTGCTCGACGGTCGTCCGCTGCCCGAGCCCGCGGGCGGGCCGGGCCCCGATCTCTCGAAGCTGGCCGCCGGCGCCACCCCCGACCCGATGGAGGGCGGGCTCCATGCGGTGGGGGATCTGCGCTACGAGGTCATGTACTTCTTGGCCGCACCCGACGACACCATCGAGGGGTTCAAGGACGTGTGGGCGGGAATCGGCGACTCCATCGTCGTCGTCGGAGGCGACGGGATGTGGAACTGCCACATCCACACCGACGACATCGGCGGAGCGATCGAGGCGGCCATCCAGATCGGCACGCCGCAGCGGATCCGGGTCACCGACCTCGAGGAGCAGGTCGAAGAGGAGCGCTGGGTGCGCGAGAACGTGGGCGCGCCCGGTGCGGGGCCCTCGGTCGAAGGCGTCGGGCCGGTGCCCACGACCAGTGTGGTGGCGGTGGTGACGGGCGACGGCATCGGACGCATCTTCCGCTCGCTCGGTGTCCACCACCAGGTGGTGGGGGGACAGACCATGAACCCGGCCACGGCCGACCTGGTGAAGGCGGTGGAGTCGGTCGGGTCCGACGAGGTCGTGATCCTGCCCAACAACAAGAACATCCGGCCGGTGGCCGAGCAGGTCGACGCGCTCACCGACAAGACGGTGCGTGTCGTGGCGACCGGTTCGATCGTGGAGGGCTTCGCCGCCCTTTTGGCCTACGACCCGGCGGCCGGGGCCGACACCAACGCGGCCGCCATGGCCGAATCGGCGGCCCGGGTGGTGCCGGCCGAGGTGACCAAAGCGGTGCGCGACTCGACGACCGACGCCGGCGAGGTGCGCGAGGGCGACTACATCGGGATCTCGCGTGACGGGGTGGTGGCCATCGCCGACAATGTGGTCGTGTGCACCCGCCTGCTGCTGAGCCGCCTGCTCGAGGACTCGCACGAGCTGGTGACCCTCATCGAGGGCGAGGGCGCCCGGGTGGCCGACACCCGGCGCATCGAAGAATGGCTGTCCGAGGAGCACCCCGAGGTCGCGCTCGAGGTGCACCAGGGCGGACAGCCTCTCTACCCGTACCTCCTCGGGATTGAGTAGCAGCCGCTCCCTGCGCGACCTGAGCGAGCGGCCGGTGTCGGTCCTCGACCGGGTCTCGGAGCGCCGGGCCGACAACTTGGCCCAGTTCGGGGTCGAGACCGTCCTCGATCTCCTGACCACGTACCCGCGCCGCTACATCGACCGGACCCGCCAGGCGGACGTGTCGGACCTGGTCGTCGGCGACGAGGCGGCCGTGCTGGCCACGGTGCAGTCGTCGCGCTCCCGGCGCTCCAAGCAGGGGCGGGCCGTGGTCGACGTGGTGGTGCGCGACGACACGGGCCGGCTGGCCATCGTCTTCTTCAACCAGCCCTGGCGGGCCAAGCAGCTCGAGCAGGGGACCGAGGCCATCTTCTTCGGCAAGGTGGGGGAGTACCGGGGCACCCGTCAGATGGTCAACCCCGTGGTCGACGTCGTCGCCGGCATGACGCCGGGGCGCCGGACGCTGCGGATCCTGCCCGTCTACCCGGCGTCGGCCAAGTCCGGGCTCACCAGCTGGGAGATCGGGAACTTCGTCGAGGAGGCGCTGAGCCGCGCCGGGGAGTTCCTCGACCCGTTGCCGCCCCCGTGGCGCGACGAGCTCGACCTGTGGGGGCGCACGGAGGCCTTCGGGGCCATCCACGTGCCCGAGTCGCTCGACGTGGTGGCGCCGGCCCGGCGCCGGCTCGTGTTCGACGAGCTGTTCCGGCTGCAACTCGCCCTGGTGCTCCGGCGCCGCGCCTTCGAGGTGAACGCGCGCGCCCTGCACCACGACGTGTCGCCCCGCGAGGTCACCGGCGCCGTCTCGGGGACCCTGGTGGCCCGGTTCCTGGCCGGGTTGCCGTACCAGCTCACGACGGCGCAACGCCAAGCCCTGGCGGTCATCGTGGCCGACATGGCCGGTCCCTTCCCGATGCACCGCCTGCTCCAGGGCGACGTGGGCTCGGGCAAGACCGTCGTGGCTGTGGCCGCACTGCTGGCGGCCGCCCAGAGCGGGCATCAGGGCGCGTTGATGGTGCCGACCGAGGTGCTGGCCGAGCAGCACTTCGCCGCGGTGCGCGCCCTGCTGGGCGACCTCGAGGGCCCCGGTGGCATGGCCGGTGGGGACGTGCGTGTCGAGCTCCTCACCAGCAAGGTGAAGGGGAGGGCACGCACGGCCGTGCTCGAGGGCCTCCGCTGGGGCGGGGTCGGCCTGATCGTGGGCACCCACGCCCTGCTCACCGAGGAGGTGACGTTCCATTCGCTCGGCTGCGTCGTCATCGACGAACAACATCGGTTCGGCGTCGAGCAACGGGCCACCCTGCGCAGCAAGGGTGCCGACGGCGACCCCGACCTGCTGGTCATGACGGCGACGCCCATCCCGCGCACCGCGGCCATGGTCATCTTCGGTGACCTCGACCTGACCACCCTCGACGAGCTGCCGCCCGGGCGCATCCCCGTGACCACCACCTGGCTGCCCGGGGACCAGGCGAGCACAGCCGAGGAGGCCTGGGAGCGGGTGCGCTCCGAGGTGGCGGGCGGACACCGGGCCTTCGTGGTCTGCCCCTTGGTCGAGGGCTCGGCCCGGGTCGAGGCCAAGTCGGCCACCGAGGAGTTCGAGCGCCTGTCCGAGGGCGAGCTGGCCGGCCTCAAGGTGGGCCTGATGCACGGGCAGATGGCCAGCGCAGCCCGCGAGGACGTGATGGAGCAGTTCCGCGCGGGCCGGCTCGAGGTGCTGGTGGCCACGACCGTGATCGAGGTCGGGGTGGATGTCCCCGAGGCCACCGTGATGGTCATTGAGAGCGCCGACCGCTTCGGGATCGCCCAGTTGCACCAGCTGCGGGGGCGGGTCGGCCGGGGCGCCGACGCCAGCTGGTGCTATCTCCTCGGTGGCGAGGAGGGCAACGAGCGTCTGGCCGCGGTGGCCGGCTCGACCAACGGCTTCGAGTTGGCCGAGGACGATCTGCGCCTGCGCGGCGAGGGGACCTTGCTCGGGGCGCGCCAGAAGGGCCAGAGCGACCTGCGGCTGGCGTCGCTGAGCGACCCGGGCGACCTGGCGCTGCTCTCCGAGGCGCGCCGGGTGGCCGAGGTGCTCGTCGGCGAGGACCCGGTGCTCGAATCGCACCCGGACCTGGCCGACGAGGTGAAGTTGCTGCTGAGCGAGGACGAGGGCGAGTACCTGTTCAAGAGCTGAATCGCCGTAGGGTGGGGCGGGTGCGGGTCATCGGAGGCCGGAGCCGGGGACGCCGGCTGGCGGCCAAGCTGCCCCAGGGCATCCGTCCCACCTCGGACCGGGTCCGCGAGTCGATCTTCGACATCCTCGGCTCGCTCGGTGGCGTGGACGGTCTCCATGTGGTCGACCTCTTCTGCGGGAGCGGTGCCCTGGGCGTCGAGGCCCTGTCTCGGGGCGCCGCCTCGGCCACCTTCGTGGACGCCGACCCCAACGCGCTCGCCGCGGTGAAGGAGAACCTGGCCGCGGTCGGCCTGGCCGACGAGACGGCCACCCTGGTCCGGGCCACGCTGCCGGGCTGGCTCGACGCGGCGCCGGGGCGCTCGTTCGACCTCGCACTCTGCGACCCGCCCTACGACTTCGAGGGCTGGCCCGGCCTCCTCGTCGGGTTGCAGGCCGACCTCGCCGTCCTGGAATCGTCCGCGTCGATTCCCGTACAAACCGGCTGGGTGGTCACGAAGGAGCGTCGGTACGGCGGTACGCTCGTCACTGTGGTTCAGCGCCCCAATTCCGAGTCGTGAAGGTCGCCCTCTTCCCGGGTTCTTTCGACCCCTTCCACAACGGGCATCTCGAAATCGTCGAGCGGGCCAGCCGGCTCTTCGACGAGGTGGTGGTGGCCGCGCTGCGCAACCCGCAGAAGAGCGCCCCGCTGTTCGACCTCGAAGAGCGCCAGATCATGCTGGAGAAGGTCACCGCGCACCTGCCCTCGGTGCGCATCGTCTCGGTGTCCACGCTGCTCGTCTACGTGGCCAGCGATGTCGGCGCCTCGGCGATCGTCCGCGGGCTGCGGGCCGTCTCCGACTTCGAGACCGAGATGCAGATGGCCCAGATGAACAACCACCTCTCGGGGGTCGAGACCATCTTCATCCCGACCAGCTCGAAGTACTCCTTCGTGGCCTCCAAGCTCGTCGCGCGAGGTGGCCCGCTTCGGGGGTGACGTCTCGGCCTTCGTGCCCGAGGTGGTGGCCGAGGCCCTGCGGGCCAAGTACGACGAGCAACAGCTGGGAGGTGAGGACTGATGAGCGATCAGTTCCTCGACGTCGAGGAGGAGCAGCCGATCGCCGAGGTCGGCGTCGAGTCCATCCTCAACCAGCTGCTCGACGTGATGGCGACGGCCAAGTCGATGCCGCTCTCCTCTTCGGCCATGGTGTCGCGTGAGGAAGTCACCTCCCTCGTGCACGCAGCGCTCGACGCCTTGCCCGAGGAGCTGCGTCAGGCCCGCTGGCTCCTGCGCGAGCGCGAGGAGTTCATGGCCGAGCGCAGTCGCGAGGCCGAGGCGCTCATGGACGAGGTCCGGGCGCAGGCCGAGCACATGGTGCAGCGCACCGAGATCGTGCGCCAGGCCAACTCGGTGGCGCAGCGCATCCTCGACGACGCCAACGAGGAGGCCCGGGCGCTCCGGCACCAGGCCGAGGATTTCGTCGACACCAAGCTGGCCGGCATGGAGATCGTGCTGGACCGGCTGACCCGCACGGTGCAGGCCGGTCGGGCCAAGCTGGCCGCCCCCGTCGTGGTGGGTTCGGGCCAGGAGGAAGAGGAAGTCGGGATTGAGGAGGACGGCTTCTTCGATCAGGATCAGTCCTGATGGCCGCCGACCCCTTCGTCGTCCAGGTGGCGCGCCTGCGCCGGGCGCCCGCGCACCCCGAGCACGTCGTCCGCAAGGGCGAGGTCGCGCTGGCCGGGCCGATGGACGGTGCGGGCATCGATCCGGGTCGCAGCGTGGTCCCGGCCGGGGATGTGGCCGAGGTGGAGCTGGAGCTGATCCCCTTCGAGGGGGGGATCCAGGCCGAGGGCGAGGTGCGCGCGCCGTGGGCGGGCATCTGCCGCCGCTGCACCGAGCCCGTCACGGGCCGGCTGGAGCTCCGGGTGCAGGAGCGCTTCGGCGACGACGTCGACGAGGACTTCTACCCGATCGTCGACGACACCATCGATCTCGGGCCGCTGGTGCGTGACGCCGTCGTCCTCGAGTTGCCCATGGCGCCGCTGTGCCGGGAGGACTGTGCGGGCCTGTGTCCCGAGTGCGGGGCCAACCGCAACGAGGGCGACTGCGGGTGCGTTGCCCCGGTCGATCCGCGATGGGCTAATCTCGACGCGCTCCGGTAGTCGGTGGCGGCACCGGCGCGCCCCACTCAACCGTTTTTGGAGACCCGTCATGGCCGTCCCGAAGAAGAAGAAGTCCAAGGCAAAGGGTCACTCCCACCAGGCTGGCGCCTGGCGGCTGTCCCGTCCGGCCCGCAGCGTGTGCCCGCACTGCCAGAACGCCAAGACCCCGCACGTCGTGTGCCCCAATTGTGGCTGGTACAAGGGTCGCCAGGCGGTCGAGGTCGACTGACTTGAGCCGCAGGGGCGAGCGTCCGACGCCCGAGACGCTGGCCACCCTGCCCGTCGCGGTGGACGCCATGGGCGGCGACAAGGCGCCCGGCGAAATCGTCGAGGGAGCCAAGAGGGCCTCGGTCGAGCACGGCATCGGCGTCGTCCTCGTCGGGCCGCCCGACCAGGTGGGCGACACCCAGGGCCTCGAGCTGGTGCCCTGCACCGAGGTCATCGCCATGGACGAGGACCCGGCCGGCGGCGTGCGCCGCAAGAAGGACTCTTCGCTCGTTCGGGCCGCTGAGCTGGTGCGCGACGGGAAAGCCTCGGCCATGGTCTCGGCCGGCAACACCGGCGCCACCATGGCCTCGGCCCTCTTGCGCATGGGCCGGCTCCCCGGCGTGGTCCGCCCCTGCATCGCCACCCCGCTGCCCCGCCTCGGGCGGACCCCGGCGGTGCTGGTCGACGCCGGGGCCAACGCCGAGTGCACGCCCGCCATGCTGGTGCAGTTCGCCCAGATGGCCGCGGCCTACGTCTCGGCCCGCTTCGGCACCACGTCGCCCAGCGTGGGCCTGCTCTCCATCGGCGAGGAGCCGACCAAGGGCACGCCCCTGGTCAAGGAGACCCACGGCCTGCTGGCCGAGGCCGGGGGGGCCGGCCTCTTCGAGTTCGTGGGCAACCTGGAGGGCCGGGATCTGCTGCCTTCGCCGGCCGACGTGGTGGTGACCGACGGCTTCACCGGCAACGTGGCCCTCAAGGCCCTGGAGGGGTCGCTGCGCTTCCTCTTCGACACCCTCTTGGGCGTCTTCGGGACCGACGACGAGACCAGGGCGGCGTCGGGCGCGCTCCTGCCACACCTGTTGCCACTGGCGGCCGAGCTGGAGCCCGAGAACACCGGCGGCGCCATGCTGCTCGGCACCGACGGGGTGTGCGTGATCAGCCACGGCTCCTCGAACGCCACCGCCATGATGAACGCCGTGATGCTGGGGCACGAGTGTGCAACCCGGGGGTTGGCCGACCACGTCGCCGCGGCGGTGCGGCCTGGCGGAAACGACTGAAAACCCCAGTTCAGAAGCGGTAAACAGGCGGTAACGCTCCCGTCACACGTACACTGGTCGGGTGCCAGCGGAAACCCACACCAACCAGGGCCCCCTCGACCGGAACGGGGTGTTCGAGCTGATCCGGGACCAGTTGGCCGATATTTTGGAGACGGACCCGTCGTCGATCACCGAGGGCGCTTCGTTCGTCGAAGACCTCGATGCCGACTCGCTGGCGCTCATAGAGCTCGTCGAGGCGCTGGAAGAGGAGCTGGGGGAGCGGACGGTGGGGTTCCGCATCGACGACGAGGATCTCGAGGACCTGCGCACGGTCCGTGACGCTGTTGACTACGTTTTTGCCAAGCTCGAGGCGGGTTGACCCCGGCGCTGAGGGTGCGGCCGTTCTGGCCGAACGACTTGGCCATGCCTTCGCCGACCTGAGCCTGTTGCAGCACGCCTTGGCCCACCGCAGCTGGTGCGGGGAGCAGGATGGCGGCGCGCCCTCGAACGAACGCTTGGAGTTCCTCGGCGATGCGGTCCTGGGCCTGGTCGTGGCCCGGCACACCTACGAGCGCTTCCCCGACTTCCCCGAGGGCAAGTTGGCCAAGGTCCGCTCCGCCGTGGTCAATGCCCGTGTACTGGCCCAGGTGGCCGCCGGCCTCGGGGTGGGCGATGTCCTCCTGCTGGGCCGGGGCGAGGAGAGCTCGGGTGGCCGGACCAAGGCGTCCATCCTGGCCGACGCCTTCGAGGCGATCCTCGGGTCGGTCTACCTCGACGCCGGCTGGGACGCCGCGGAGCGCCTCGTGTTGCGCGAGCTGGGCGACGCCATTGAGCGGGCGGGCCTCGAACCCGACGACTTCGACCACAAGAGCCGGCTCCAGGAGAAGGCAGTGCACGACGGCGACGGCACGCCGCGCTACGTGGTCGAGGGGTCGGGGCCGGACCACGACCGGGCCTACGTGGCCGAGGTCTTCCTGGCCGGCAAGTCGATGGGTCGGGGCGAGGGTCGCTCCAAGAAGGACGCGGAGCAGGAGGCGGCCCGCCGCGCCTGGGAGGAGCTGACCACCAGTGCCTGAGTTGCCCGAGGTCGAGACCCTCCGCCAAGACCTCTCCCGCGAGGTGGTCGGCCGCAAGATCAAAGCCGTCTCGGTGGCCAACGGCCGCTCCGTGCGCCGGCACCCGTCGGCCAAGCAGTTCCGGGGCCTGCTCGAGGGCCGCACCATCAAATCGGTGGGGCGGCTCGGCAAGTACCTGCTCATGACGCTCGACAATGGCGACACCCTGGTCGTCCACCTGGGCATGAGCGGCCAGCTCCTCCGGGTCAAGTCGGTCAAGGACCCCAAGCCCAAGCACACCCACGTGGTGATCACCTTCACCCAGGGCGGCGAGCTGCGCTACGTCGATCCCCGCACCTTCGGGGAGCTCTTCGTGTCGACGCCCCCGTTGAAGGCGGACGGGACGCCGCTGTCTCCGGTCTCGGGGACGGCGGGCGGCGACGGGGCCGCCATCCGCAAGGCGGTGCCCGAGCTGGCCCATCTGGGCTTCGACCCCATCGAGGACCTCATGAGCTGGGACCGCTTCGGCCTCCTGCTGCGCCAGCACCACGGGGCGATCAAGCCCTTGCTCATGGACCAGAACTTCACCGCCGGCATCGGGAACCTCTATTCCGACGAGATGCTCTACCAGGCCGGCCTCCGCTATGACCGCCCGGCCGACTCGCTGACCACGACCGAGGTACGCCGGCTCTACCGGGCCATCGTCGAGACGCTGGCCGACGCGATCAAGCACCGGGGTTCCTCGCTGGCCGACGAGCAGTACCGCGACCTCTTCGGCGAGCTGGGCGACTTCCAGGGGTCGCACCAGGTCTACGACCGTGAGGGTCAGCCCTGCCGGCGCTGCCGCAACACCATCGTGCGGGTCAAGGCGGGCGGGCGTTCGACCTACTTCTGCGAGCACTGCCAGATCTAGTCGTGGCGGGGCCCCGATGAGTCCCCCCGACCCGTGAGGCACCCGGTAGGGTCGCCCCGATGTTCTTGAAGTCGCTCAGCATGAAGGGGTTCAAGTCCTTCGCCGACCCCACCGTGTTGGAATTCGAGCCGGGGATCACCGTCGTGGTGGGCCCGAACGGGAGCGGCAAGTCGAACGTCGTCGACGCCGTCACCTGGGTGCTCGGAGCCCAAGGCCCGCGTTCGCTGCGCTCGGCCAAAATGGAGGACGTCATCTTTGCCGGGACGTCGTCGCGGCCCCAGTTGGGTCGAGCGGAGGTCTCGCTCACCATCGACAACGCGTCGGGCAAGCTGCCCATCGACCTGTCCGAGGTGACGATCACCCGCACGCTCTTCCGCTCCGGCGACAGCGAGTACGCCATCAACGGGGCGCCCTGCCGCCTGCTCGACATCCAAGAGCTCCTGAGCGACTCCGGCGTGGGGCGCCAGCAGCACATGATCATCGGCCAGGGCCAGCTCGACACCGTGCTCAACGCGCGCCCCGAGGACCGCCGGGCCATCATCGAGGAAGCGGCCGGCGTGCTGAAGCACCGCCGGCGCCGGGAGCGGGCCGAGCGCCGGCTGGCGGCCACGGCCGAGAACCTCGAGCGCCTGGGTGACCTGGTGCGCGAGGTGCGGCGCCAGATCCGCCCGCTGGAGCGCCAGGCCGCCGCCGCCCGCTCGCACGACACGGTGGCGGCGGAGCTCCTGGCGGTGCGGCGCTACCTGGCCGGCAGCGAAATGGCCGACCTCACGGCCCGGCGCCAGACGGCGGGGCAGAACCTGGCCGTCTGCCGGGACGAGGAGGTCGAGCTGCACGCCGCCCTCGAACAGCTCGACGCCGAGGCCACGTCGACCACGGCCGAGCTGGCCTCGCGCCGGGAGGAGGACCTGGCCAACGCCCTGGGCCGGGTCCAGGGCCTGGTGGAACGGGCCCGGGGCCTGACCGGCGTGCTGCGTGAGCGGGGCCGGGGCGTCGTGGCCGCGCTGGACGCCGCGGCCGACGAGGACGTGGTCTCGACCCTCGAGGCCGAGGCGGCCCGGCTGGCGTCCGAACTGGCCGCCGCGGAGGCCGAGGCGCTGGCCTCGGGCAGTGGCACAGAGCAGGCGGAGCTGGCGCGGACGCTCGACGAGGTGGACACCGAGGAGGCCGCCCTGCGCGAGCGGTGGGCCGGCGCATTGGGCGACGCCGCCGAACCCGACGAGGCCATTGCCGCCGTGCGCACACGGCGCGAGCTGCTGACCCGGGCGGCCAGCCGCGAGCAGCAGGACATCGACGCGCAGCGCTCCCGGGTCGAGGCGCTCGAACAGCGCCACACGGCCGCCGCCGTGCGCGCCGATCTGCAGTCGGGCACCGTCACCGAGCTCGAGCAGGCTTCCGCCACGCTGCAGGCGGACCTGGCGGCCCGCAGCGCCGAGCTCGAAGCGGCCGCGACGACGGCGGAGAGTGCCCAGGCCGGCGCCGACGAGGCCGAGGAGGCCCGGCACCGGACGGCGGCGCGCGCCGAGGCGCTCGAACGTGCCCTGTCGGACCTCCAGGGGGCCGGCGGCCGCGAACTGCTGCGTGAGGTCGACGGGGTCGTCGGCTCGCTGGTCGACCTGGTCGAAATCGACGAAGGCTGGGAGTCCGCCTTCGAGGCCGCCGCCGGGGCCGGGGTGGCCGCGGTCGTGGTCGACGGGCGGCGCTCGGCCCAGGCCGCGCTGGCCACCCTGCGCGAGCGGGGCGTCACCGGCGCGGTGCTCGCGCCACGCTACGCGAACGGGACGGAGACCGCCGGGGCGCGGAACCTGCCGGTTGGCAGCAGTGCCGAGCGGGTGCGGGCCCACGTGCGGGCTCGACGGGGCGGCGAGGCGGCCGAGTCGGTCCTCGACGCGCTGGTGGGTCGGGCGGTGCGGGTCGACGGGTGGGAGGAGGCGATCGACCTCTCGCTGGCCCGCGACGACCTCATCGTCGTGACGCCCGACGGGGACCGATTTGCCGCCACCGGGTGGCGGGTGCGCTCGGGATCGGGCGTGGTGACCGCCGCCGCGGTGGAGGAGGCACGCCAGCGCGCCGAGGAGGCGTCGGCCGCAGCCGAGCTGGCCCGGGCCGCCCTGTCCGATGCCCGCATCGCGCTGGCCCGTTGCCGCGACGGGCGCGCCGCGGCCGAACGGGCCTCCGACCGCCACGTGTCGGCCCTCGAGGCCGCCGGGACCGACGGCACCCGCGCCGCCGAGGAGCAGGGGCGGCTGACGGCCGAGCTCGACGAGGCCCGCCTCGCCGTGGTCGAGGCCGAACGCCGCCTGGCCGAGGTCACGGCCGAAGGCACGCGGCTGGCCGAGTCGCTGCCCGCCCTCGAGGAGGCGACGACGGCCTGGGCCGAGCTGGCCACCCGCCGCCAGGACGTGCGCCGGCGCCAGCAGGAGCTCGAGGTCCGGGTGGCCGGACTGGCCGAGCGCCGCCGCGTCCTGGGCGAGCGCCAGGCCGAGGTCGAGCGTCGCCTGCAGGGCCACGCCGAGGAGCGCGCCTCCGCCGCGGCCCGCCGTGAGCGGCTCGAGGCCGAGGGTGCGGCCCTCTCCCGCCTGGAGCAGGTGGTCGAGCGCGAGTACGAGCGGCTCGACGGGATCTTCGATTCGTTGCGCCACGACTACCAGGATCAGGTCGACGCGGTGCGGGCCGGCGGCGAGAAGCTCGAGCGGCTGCGCCAGGACCGCCACACGACCGACCAGCGGCTCGAGGCGGTGCGCAACCGGACGCGCACGCTCGACCTCGAAATCAACGAGGTCGACCTGCGCACCGAGTCCCTCTCCGAGCACATCACGCCGCGACCTCGAGGCCACCCCCGAGCAGCTGGTGGGCCTTCCCGTGCCCGACGCGCCCGAGGGCCAGTCGCTCTCGCAGCACGCCGCCGAGCTCGAACGCAAGCTGGCCGCACTGGGACCGGTGAACCCGCTCGCCCTCGAGGAGCTCTCGGTGCTCGAGGAGCGCCACAAGGAGCTCGAGGCGCAGGTCGACGACGTGCGCGGCGCGCGACGCGAGCTGCACGAGGTGGTGCGCACCCTCGACCAGGAGATCATGTCCTCCTTCGCCTCCGCCGCGGCCGACGTGAACGAGCACTTCTCGACCCTGGTGGCCATGCTCTTCCCCGGCGGCACCGGGCGGCTCGTGTTGCTCGAGCCCGACGACCTGTTGAACACGGGCGTCGAAATCGAGGTGCGCCCGGCCGGGCGCAACGTGCGCCGGGTGTCGCTGCTGTCGGGCGGTGAGCGCTCGATGGCCGCCCTGGCCTTCCTCTTCGCCGTCTTCCGCAGCCGGCCCTCGCCCTTCTACATGATGGACGAGGTCGAGGCCGCGCTCGACGACGTGAACCTCAGCCGGTTCCTCACCCTCGTGCACGAGTTCCGCGACGAGGCCCAGTTGCTCATCGTGAGCCACCAGAAGCGGACGATGGAGACCGGGGACGCGCTCTACGGCGTCACCATGGCCCCGGGTGGTTCCTCCCAGGTGGTCAGCCAGAAGGTGGCCAAGGAGCGGGAGCCGGCCTGATGGGATCGCTCGTCCTCGTCCTGGCCCTGGTGGCCGTCCTGGTGCTCGTGGCCGGCGGCACGGCCATGGCGCGCAGCCGGCGCCGGCTCCGTGAGTACGACGAGAACGAATACGACGAGAACGAGGACGCGTGACCGGCCTCATCATCGTCCTCGTCGTTGTCGCACTGGTCGTCCTGGCCGCCATCGGCTTCGTCGTCACCCGGGCCCGCCGCGGCGGCGGCACCACCACGGCGCCGCCGACCGAGGTCGCCCGGCCACCGACGCCACCACCGCCCCAGCCCGCACCCCAGGCGCCGCCGGCCCCCGTCTCCGCGGCCGACGCGGCGACCGCCGAGGTCGTCGAGCCGGTCGTCGTCCCGGTCGAGGAGGCCGCGCCGCCCGCCACGTACCGAGGCCGCCTGGGCGGTGTGCGCGGGCTCTTCAGTGGGGCCGTCGCCTCGCTGCGCGCCGGCCGGATCGACCAGAGCACCTGGGACTCGCTCGAGGAGGCGCTCATCCGGGCCGACGTCGGGGTGGCCACCGCCGAGGTCCTGCTCGAGGAGCTCAAGGCCAAGGTGGCGTCCAAGGAGGTCTCGGGCGGCGACGATCTGCTCAAGGCCCTCGGGGACTCCATCCGCGGGCTCCTGCACACGACGGGAGAGCGCACGCTGCGCTTCGACGGCAAGGCGGGCCTGCCCGATGTCTGGCTCGTCGTCGGGGTGAACGGCGTGGGCAAGACGACCACCATCGGCAAGCTGGCCCGGCGTGAGGCGGCGGCCGGCCGCTCGGTGCTCCTGGCCGCGGGCGACACCTTCCGGGCGGCCGCGGCCGACCAGCTGGCCATGTGGGCCGAACGCACCGGTGCCGACATCGTGCAGGGCGCCGAGGGCGGCGACCCCAGCGCCATCGTCTTCGACGCCGTCCAGCGGGCGGCGGCGCGGGGCAACGACCTGGTGCTGGCCGACACGGCCGGGCGCCTGCACACCAAGGTCAACCTGGTCGAGGAGCTGAAGAAGATCCGTCGGGTGGCCGATCGCGATCCGGGCAACGTGACCGAGGTCCTGCTCGTCCTCGACGCCACCACCGGCCAGAACGCACTGGTCCAGGCCCGCCAGTTCACCGAGGCGGTCGACGTGACCGGCATCGTCCTCACCAAGCTCGACGGCACGGCCAAGGGCGGCATCGTCATCGCCGTCCAGCGCCAGCTCGGACTGCCGGTCAAACTGGTCGGACTGGGCGAGGGACCGGACGACCTGGTCGACTTCGATCCCGACGAGTTCGTCGACGCGCTGCTGTCGACCGACTGAAAACGAGGACGGGGCATGGACCTGAATCAGAAGCAAGTGCGGGCGCTGGCGGTCGTCCTGGTGATCCACGTGATCCTTCTCACGCTGACCCGCAAGGATCTGCGGGCGCGTCCGGCCGACGCGGTGCGCGGCAACAAGCGGATGTGGAAGGTGTGGTCGACCATGAACACGACCGGCTCGGTGGCCTACTGGCTCATCGGCCGCAAGCGGGTCGCGCCGGGCGGCGCCGAAGTGGCCTCGGTCTGACTAACGCACCTGGACCGAGTCGAGGAAGTGCGCCAGCACGGCGTCGTCGCCCTCGACGCTGAGCGTGTCCTGACGGCCGCGGTTCCACAGGGCGAGGTAGAGATCGGCCGCCTCGCCCGACACCGTGCAGGCCGCCGGCGCCGCCGATGACGCGTCGCCCTCGTCCTCCTGCGTCGACGTCACCCCGTCGCTGTCCATCCGCAACAGCCAGGAGGCCCCGGCGTCGGTGCTGCGCACCCGCAACGTGGTCGGCCGCTCCGCCCGCAGCCGCGTGCTGCGCCGGGGCACGAAGCCGCACAGCAACTCGTCGACCCCGTCGGCCGCGACCACGGCGTCGATCGGGCTGAGGGCCAGGCCGGCGGCCAGCTCGGTGTCGACCCGGTGCATGGCGGTCTCGTGGGCCTGCCGGCGGGCCCAGTGGGCCAACGGCGAGGGCGCCCGCAGGATGGTCCAGCACTCGAGGTCGGCCGGCGCAGCGACGAGCGCCGCCACCAGGCCGGCGTGACCGTCTCGGAACCACTCGACCAGGTCATCGTCCGCCGGCCAGGTGCCGACGACCTCCTCGAGCCCGACGGCCCAGACCTCGGTGTGCGGCGTGCTCACCACGCCGGTGGCCCAGCGGTGCACCCCGCCGGTGTGGCGCACCAGGTCGCGCACCACCCACTCGGGGCACGTGGGCACGGGTGCGTCGGGGCGGGCCGCGCCCGCCGCCTCGGCCATGCGGGCGCCCTCGAGCCGCAGCGCCTCGATGTGCTCGGCCACTTCCACGGACCCGACCCCTGCCCGCCCTACTGCGACTGGATCTTTATGAGGTCGATCACGAAGACCAGCGTGTCGTTGGACGAGATGCCCGGCCCGGGCGACTGTGCGCCGTAGCCGTACTGCGGCGGGATGATGAGCTCGCGCCGCCCGCCCTGCTTCATGTCGAGCACGCCCTTGTCCCAGCCGGGGATCACGTCGCCGAGCCCCACCGTGAAGGTGAAGGGCTGGCTCGTCCACGAGGACTGCACGACCTTGCCGCTCGAGTAGGTGGCCAGCACGTACTCCACCGTGACCGTGTCACCCGCCTGGACGCCCGGGCCGGTGCCCGTGATCAGGTCGGCACTCTCGAGGGTGGTCGGTGGGGTCCCGGTCGGCACGGTCACGGTCGGCGGCATGCCGAAGGTCCCGGCGGCGGACAGGTCCGCGGCGGCGATCGGTCCGACGGCCACCAGCGCGCCGCCGGCCGGGGAGGTGGTGTGCGGCGGGACGCGGGTCGTCGAGGTCGAGGTGGTGCCGGCGGAGGAACTCGAGGGCGAGGAGCTGCAGGCGGCCAGGCCGAGCGCACCGGCCACACCGAGCGCGGCCAGCACGCGCCCGGATCGCGCGGTGGGGAGGGGCATGGACATGGGCCGAGACGGTAGCCGCTGACCCGAAGGCCGCTGCCGCGGGTCAGCGGGTCAGCGGGTCAGCCGGTCGGGCGGAACGGGTCCCAGGCCGCCGGCGCGTCGCGCAGGTGCGTCTCGACCAGCGCGCGCACCGCGGCGGGCTCGAGGACGCTCTCGGCGCCTCCTGCCGGCCCGAGGAGCGGCGTCAAGCCCGACACCCGCTCGGCCGTCCAGGCCACCGACCCGCCGGCGTCGGACTCGGCGCCCGAGAGCGCCTCGGCCAACGGGGCCAGATCGACCCGGGGCCGCACCCGGCGCGAGCGGAACTGGACCCAGCTCTCGTAGCGGTACTCGAACTGGTAGCGCCGGCCCGACACGGTGAGCAGGGCGCCGCGCTCGGTGGCCCGGTGCACCGCGATGGGGTGCAGCCCGGGCCGCCACAGGCCGCCGAAGCGATGCCCCCCGGCGTCGGGCGCGTCCTCGGGCACCGAGACCACGGCCAGGTCCAGCGCGGGAACTTCGGAGATGGTCACCGCGCCCGAGGCCAGCGCCGCCTCCGAGGCGTCCAGGGTGGCGTCCTCCTCGCCCCAGAGCGACTCGAAGCGCTCGGGGTGGTCGCAGAGCTCGGGCAGCAGTCCGAGCAGCTCGGCGTAGAGGGCGGCCGTCTGTCCCTCGTAGTCGGACGAATCGGGCAACCCGGCCAGCGGGCTGCGTTCGGGGTCGGCGTACGCCGCGAGCACCATGGAGACCCGGGCGGCGTCCCGGGACTCGGTCAGGCCGAAGTCGCCGGCCCGGGCCACCTCGACCAGGAGCGCCCGTCGGGTCTGCGCCGCCTCGGGAGAGCTCAGCGCGAAGACCCCGACCAGCCCGTCCTGGTCGAAGTGGTTGTTCGACACCACCGAGGCCGGCCCGTGGCGGCCCCCGCCGGCGTCGAGGTAGAGGAAGGCCATCTCGGCCGACAGGTCGGCCCAGAACTCGGGCGGGGACTGAATCCCGGGCCAGTGGGACAGGCAGAGCACCGTCCCCACGGCGGGGGAGCCGTCCACCACCACGCTCGGCACCGGGGCCCCGAGCGATCCGTAGGGGACATAACGCAATGCGGCGAAGCCCATGCACGAAGAGCGTACGAGCGCCCCCGCTAACCTAAGACCCCATGTTCGACGCCCTCTCCGATCGCCTGGAGCGGATCTCCACCCGGCTCCGGGGCAAGGGGCGTATCAGCGAGGCCGACCTGGACGAGGCGCTCAAGGAGATCCGCACCGCCCTGCTCGATGCTGATGTCGAGCTCAGCGTGGCCCGTCGCTTCTGCGACGGCATCCGCCTGCGGGTCAGTGCCGAGTCCCTGTCCAAGTCGCTCACGCCAGGCCAGCAGGTCATCAAGGCGGTCCACGAGGAGCTCGTCGGCGTCCTCGGCGGCGAGACGCTCAAGCTCAGCTACGCCAGCCGCCCCCCGACCGTCGTGCTGATGGCCGGTCTGCAGGGTTCGGGCAAGACGACCAACTCGGCCAAGCTGGCCAAGTGGTGGAAGCAGCAGGGGCGCAACCCCCTGCTGGTCGGGGCCGACCTCCAGCGTCCGGCCGCCGTCGAGCAGCTGCGCGTCCTGGGCGAGCAGGCGGGCGTGAGCGTCTTCAGCGAGCCCACCGACCCGGTGTCGTGCGCCCGGGCGGGCCTCGAGGAGGCGCGCCGGCTCGGCCGCGACATCTGCATCATCGACACGGCGGGCCGCCTCACCATCGACGCCGATCTGATGCAGCAGATCAAGGACATCAGCGCGGCGACCCAGCCCCACTACACGTTCCTGGTCATCGACGCCATGATCGGCCAGGACGCCGTGGCCACGGCCAAGGCCTTCCACGACACGCTCGAGCTGAGCGGCGTGATCCTGACCAAGCTCGACGGCGACGCCCGGGGCGGCGCCGCGCTCTCGGTCAAGGGCGTGGTGGGCCGGCCCATCGCCTTCGCCAGCACGGGCGAGCGCCTCGAGGACTTCGACCTCTTCCACCCGGACCGCATGGCGGACCGCATCCTCGGCATGGGCGACGTGCTCAGCCTCATCGAGCAGGCCGAGCGCACCATGGACACCGACGAGGTGGCCAAGAGCGCCAACCGGCTCATGTCGGGCCAGTTCACGCTGGACGACTTCCTCTCACAGCTGCGCCAGGTCAAGAAGATGGGCTCGCTCGGCGGCCTCATGCGCCTCATGCCCGGCATGTCCAAGGACATGCGCGAGGCGGCCGGGGCCATCGACGACGGCGAGGTGGGCCGGGTCGAGGCCATCGTCTGCTCCATGACCCGGGCCGAGCGCGAGGACGTGTCCCTCATGGACGGGTCCCGCCGTTCCCGGGTGGCCCGGGGCTCGGGGACCACCATCCAGGACGTCAACACCCTCCTCAAGCAGTTCAAGGAGATGCAGAAGATGATGAAGGGGATGGCCTCGGGCAACATGCCGAACCTCCCCGGAATGCCCAATATGGCCGGGATGAGCGGCCGCGCCGCCAAGAAGCTGGCCCAACAGGCGGCCGGAGCCGGTGGCCCCGGACAGCCCGACCTCGACATGCTCTCCCAGCTCATGGGGGACTCCAGCGACCTGCCCAGCTCCTTCCCCGGGCTCCCTTCGCCGGGGCCGGCCCAGCCGGTGATCGGCGGGAACAAGGGCACCAAGAAGAAGAAGAAGGGGGGCCGGGTCACCCCGCCGAAAGGCCGGTAGTCCCGCCAGGCCCGCCATCTGCAACAATGGTCACCCGGCGCGCCCAGGTCGCGCCCGATTCGTGACCCCGGGTGATGCTCCCTGCGTCGCCAGTGCAATGAGAGGAACCATTTCGTGGCAGTGAAGCTCCGCCTCGTGCGGATGGGAAAGAAGAAGCAGCCCACCTACCGGGTGGTGGCGGCCGACAGCCGGTCGCCCCGCGACGGGCGCTTCCTCGAGATCGTCGGCACCTACGCCCCCCGCGGCTCGTCGACCGCCGAGCCCGACGCCGTCATCAAGATCGACAACGCCAAGGCCGTGAAGTGGTTGGTCAACGGCGCCCAGCCGACGGAGCGGGTCGAGCGCCTGCTGAAGACCTCGGGGGCCTGGGACGACTTCGCCGCCGCGAAGGCGGCCCGGTGACCAACCTCTACGAGGCGGGCGACATCAACCAGACCGGGTCGGGCAACGTCGACCAGGACGTCAACGACCAGTTCGAAGACGACGACGACTTCGAGGACGAGGTCGACGAGGGCAACGAGAGCAGCGCGTTCGACGGTGGCACACCGCTGGCCGTGCTGACCTACCTGGCCAAGTCCCTCTCCAACGATCCCGAGTCGGTGGTCATCGACACCGAGGAGCGACGGGGCGGGCTGCGCATGAGCCTCCACGTGGCGCCCGACGACATGGGCCGGGTCATCGGCCGCCGCGGGCGGACGGCGCAAGCCATCCGCACGTTGGTGAACGTGGCCGGCGCCAAGGACGGCGTCCAGGCCAGCGTGGACATCGTCGACGACTGAGCTGCTCAAGGTCGGCCGGGTCACCAAGGCCCATGGCCTGCGCGGTGAAGTGGTGGTCCAGCTCTGGACCGACCAGCTCTCGCGACTCGACCCGGGCTCGGCCTTGGTGTCACCCCGGGGCATCCTGACCGTCGCCTCCTCCAAGCCCTTCGGCCAGGACCGCTTCATCGTGCAGTTCGACGGGGTCGAGGGCCGCACGGCGGCCGAGGCGCTGCGCGGCATCGAGCTCGAAGCGGAGCCGCTCGAGGTGCCCGGCGCGCTCTGGGTGCACGAACTGGTCGGGGCCACCGTCCGCGACGCCGCGGGCACCGAGCTCGGCCGGGTCGCCGCGGTCGAGGCCAATCCCGCCAGCGACCTCCTCGTGCTCGAATCGGGCGGCCTCATCCCGGCGACCTTCATCACGTCGCACGACGGGCCCAACCGCACCCTGCACGTCGACATCCCCGACGGCCTCCTCGACGTGTGAGCGGAGGGGGACCGGGCGCCGTGCGCATCGACATCTTCTCCATCTTCCCCGAGGCCGTCGCCGGGTACTGCGGCACCTCCGTCCTCGGGCGGGCCCAGGACGCGGGCGCTCTCGAGGTGCGCGTGCACGACCTGCGCGACGGCGCGGACGACGCTCGCCGGTCGGTCGACGACAGCCCTTTCGGCGGCGGCGCCGGCATGGTGCTCATGCCCGAGCCGCTCTTCCGCAGCGTCGAGTCCGTGCCCGACCTGCCCCGGCCGCTCTACCTCCTCAGCCCGGGGGGCCGCCGTTTCGACCAGTCGGTGGCGGGTGAGCTGGCCGGGCTGGCCCAGAACGGGTCGGGCGGCTTCTCGCTCCTGTGCGGCCGCTACGAGGGGGTGGACCAGCGGGTGGCCGACCACCTGGTGGACGGCGAGCTCTCGGTGGGCGACTTCGTCCTGGCCGGCGGGGAGCTGGCCGCCCTGGTCGTCCTGGAGGCGGTGGCCCGCCTGCTGCCGGGCGTGCTCGGCAACGAGGACTCGGCCGCCGACGAGAGCTTCTCGGCCGGGCTGCTCGAATACCCCCAGTACACCCGGCCGGCCGAATTCCGGGCGTGGCCGGTGCCCGAGGTCCTGCGCTCGGGTGACCACGGTGCGGTGGCGGCCTGGCGGCGCACCCAGGCCCTCCTGCGCACGGCCGAGCGGCGGCCCGATCTGCTCGAGCACCTGGTCACAGAGGTGGGGCTCGGACCCGACGACGTGCGTGCCCTGGTCGAGCACGGCTACGATGTTCCGTCCGGCCCCGGGCAGGGGAAGCCCCGCCCGACCGAGCCGGAGTGACCGAAGGACGCCTTTCATGCACCCCACCGAAACGATCGACCGCGACAGCCTGCGCGACGACATCCCCGAGTTCCGCCCCGGCGACACCGTCAAGGTGCACGTCCGCGTGGTCGAGGGCAACCGGGAGCGGGTCCAGGTGTTCCAGGGTGCCGTGATGCGGCGCCAGGGCGGCGGGGTCCAGGAGACCTTCACCGTGCGCAAGGTGAGCTTCGGGGTGGGCGTCGAGCGCACCTTCCCGGTCCACTCGCCGACCATCGCCAAGATCGAGGTCACCACGCTCGGTGACGTGCGGCGGGCCAAGCTCTACTACCTGCGCGAGCGGCACGGGAAGGCGGCGAAGATCAAGGAGCGCCGCATTCCGCGGGGCAAGGCCGCGACCGCAGCCGCCGCGGTGGTCGAAGAGGCCGACGAGGTCGAGGAGCTCGACGACATCGAGGAGATCGACGTCGAGGCCATCGACGACACCGAGGTCACGGCCGACGCGGGGGACGAGTCCACCGACGAGACCGCAGAGACTGCTCAGGAGGCAGCCGACGAGTAGGAACGACGGCGCCGCATGAGCGAGGAAGACCTCGAGCGCTACGAGTCCGAGATCGAGCTCGGGCTGGTCCAGGAATATCGTGCGGTCCTTCCGGTCTTCACCTACGTGATCGAGACGGAGCGCCGCTTCTATCTGGCCAACGACGTCTCGTTGAAGGTGCGCTCGGACACGACGCCGGCCTGTATCGAGCTCGAGCTGCGCGACGCCTGGGTCTGGGACATGTACCGCCCGGCCCGCTTCGTGCCCGAGGTCCGGGTCGTCACCTTCCGCGACGTCAACATCGAGCGCCTGCCCGAACAGGAACTCTGAGCCCGGAGACGACCGTTCTCCGACGTGAGCACACGTCGAATGGTGCTCGGCCACCGGGCCGAAGACGCCGCCGCCTCCTGGTACGCCACGCACGGGTACGTCGTGGTGGCCCGGAATTGGCGCTGCGCCCAGGGGGAGATCGACATCCTCTGCACCTGTCGGAACCCGTCCGGCGGCACCATCCTGGTCGTCTGCGAGGTCAAGGCGCGCTCGTCGAACTCGCACGGTCACCCGCTCGAAGCCGTCACCCTCACGAAACAGCGCCGCTTGCGCCGGCTGGCCGCCGTCTACCTGGAGGGCCAGAACGTGTACTACGACCACGTGCGCTTCGACGTGGCCGCGGCCGACCGGCACGGCCTGCACATCTTCGAAAGTGCGTTCTGAAGGCGCCCGGCCTATCGTCGTCGGGCATGGAGACCCTCATTGTCGAGCGCAAGGACGGTGTCGTCACCGTCATCATGAACCGCCCCGAGCGGAAGAACGCAGCCAGCGGAAAGATGCTGAGCGAGCTCGAGCAGATCTTCTTGGAGATCGAGGCGGAGCCCGACGATCGCGCCATGGTCCTGACGGGGGCCGGCGGGGCCTTCTGCTCCGGCGCCGACCTGTCCGATCCCGAGGGACCGGCGACCGACCCGAATCGTTCGGGGCTGTCGCGCATGCGCCGCCTGGGTGACGTGGCCCTGGCCCTGCACCGGATCACCAAGCCGACGATCGCCAAGGTCGACGGGGTGGCGGTCGGGGCCGGGCTGTCGCTCGCCCTCGGCTGCGACCTCAGCGTCTGCAGCGAGACGGCGCGGCTGTCGATGATCTTCGCCAAGCGCGGCCTGTCCCTCGACAACGGGGCCTCCTGGCTCCTCCCGCGTCTGGTCGGACTGGCCCGGGCCAAGGAGATCGCACTCTTCGGCGGGATGTGGAGCGGGTCCGAAGCGGCCGAGATCGGGCTGGTGAATCGCGCCTTGCCGGTGGAGGAACTCGACTCTTTCGTGGACGGCTGGGCGAGTGCCCTCGCCGGCGGCCCACCGCTCGCCCTGTCCATGACCAAGACCCTCCTGCACGCCTCGTCCATGAGCTCCATGGAACAGGCCGTGGAGAACGAGGCTCGCTGCCAGGCACTCAATTTCTCGACCAAGGACACCAACGAGGCCCTGGCTGCCTTTACGCAGAAGCGGGACCCCGTTTTCATCGGCCGCTGAATAGAGTGGAACCGTGCTGAACGGCGTACAGGGGATGGTCGGTGAGACGGCCCTGGTGACCCGGGAGATCGACGGCGCCCACGTTCCCGGCCGCGTGCGCGCTCGTGGCGAGGAGTGGCAGGCTATCTCCCTCGACCCCGATGCGACCGTCCCCGTGGGGACAGATGTGGTCGTGGCGGGGATCGAGCGCGGACTGCTCGTCGTCTTCCCGACGGAGGTCTGACAAACAAAGAAAGGGGGCTCACCATGATCATTGGCGGAGTCTTCGAAGTGGCCCTGATCACGTTCCTGGCTGTGGTGGTCGGCGGAGGGCTGGCGCTCTGGCTCCTCTCCGGTTGCCTCAAGATCGTGCAGCAGGGGAGCGTCGGCGTGATCAAGCGGCTCGGCGAGTTCAAGTCCGTCCAGCAGCCAGGCCTCCACATCCTCACCCCCTTCATCGACAAGATGGAGAAGATCGACGTCCGCGAGTTCCCGATGACGGGTGATCAGCAGGCCGTGATCACGAAGGACAACGTCTCGTTGCAGGTGAGCGCGACCATCTTCTGTCAGGTCATCGACGTGAAGTCGGCGCTGTACGAGATCAACGACTTCCAGTTGGCGGTGGACCAGCTCTCGCGCACGGCGCTGCGGGCTGTCTTCGGCGAGCTGTCGCTCGACCAGGCGCTGTCCGAACGCGAGATGATCAACAGCCGCATGCAGGACCACATGGCCGACGCCACGGCGAAGTGGGGCGTGCGCCTCAACCGGATCGAGATCCTCGACATCACGCCGCCGTCGAACGTGGTCCAGGCCATGTCGGAGCAGAAGGAAGCCGAGCAGCACAAGCGGGCGCTCATCCTCAAGTCCGAAGGTGAGCAAACGGCCGCCGTCAACCAGGCCGGCGGGCGCAAGCAGGCCGCTGTGCTCGAAGCGGAGGGGGCCAAGTCGTCCGCCATCCTGCGGGCCGAGGCCGAGATGAAGGTGTTGGAGCTGCAGGCCGAGGGTGAGAAGAAGGCGCTCGAGTTGCGCGGTCAGGGTGAGGCGGCCCGCCTGAATTCGATCGACACCGCGACCATCAACCCGCACACGCTGGCCGTGCTGCAGCTCAAGGCCCTCCAGGACATCGCGGCCTCCAACAACGCCAAGGTGGTCGTGCCCTACGAGGCGACCAGCCTGATGGGGGCCGCCGAGGTTCTCCTCACCACCCTGCGGAACGAAGACCTGAGCAAGCCGGCGGCCAACGGCGCCACCCCGGTCTCACAGGAACTGCCACCGCCTCCGCCCCCCAGGCGGTAACCGGTCCGGGGGTCGCTGGTGCGTGCCCTCTACAGTGCGGCGGATGAGCGGACGATTCGGAGACTTCCTGCGCGCCGTCAGGCGACCCCAGCTGGTCCGAACCTGCAAGGCGTGCGGGTATTCCTGGACCTTGCCCCGGTACTACGCCAAGACGAGACCGAAGGGGAATGACCGGTTCGATCCATGGCTCCGCGGATGGCTACTCGCGTCTGACTTCCATCGCCGGGGTCGACGCCATGGTGGATCGGAACGCCTCCCTGGCCTCTCAGGTCGCCGTCTACCGGTCGTGCGCCAAATGCGGCAGCCAGGACTACACGCAGAAGCGGATCTGGCACGAGTCCAAGGCGGACTTCGAGGGTGGAGATTGAGGAAACGCGATCCGATCAGATCCCGAACGACGCCGCCCGGAGCTGCTCGGCGAGTGTCGCGTCGCCGCTGATCTCGACTCGGGTCGCCCCCTGGCGCCCGGCGCCGAACATCGTGAGCTCACCCGGGTCACCCGCCAGCGTCAGGCGAGGCCCGCTCCCGCGCTCCTTGTCCTCCCTCCCCGGCGAGGAGATCACGATCGTGGCCGGAACCTTCTTGGCCATGCCCCCAGGCCCGACCCGGGCCCAGAGGGCATCCGCCAACGCCGGGTCGAGCGGGCGGGGCTCCCAGCCGTCCTGGGCGCGACGCACGTCCTCCACGTGGATGAAGTACTCGATCGTGTTCATGGCGCCATCGAAGGGACGGAGCAGCATCGGCGGCCCGCGCCGGACGGTGGCGACGAGCTCGTCCCAAGAGCTGCGGTCCCGCACGGTCGTGCGCACCTTGTCGGTGTAGTCGGCCAGTCGGGGCCACACGAGACCGGGCCCGCTGTCGGGTCGACGTTCGCGGACGACGAGGTGGGCGGCCAAGTCCGAGGTGGTCCAGCCTTCACAGAGGGTGGGCGCGTCGGGACCGAGCTCGACGAAGATGTCGCAGAGGTTCTTGCGTTCTTGTTGCGCCAGGCTGTCTTGGGGCATGGGCCGCATTCTAAGGACAGCGGGGCCCGACAACGAGAGCACGAACCCGCCGTTGACCTCAATCGTCGGGCGTAGTCGCCCGGTCGTCGAGCGTGATCTGGAGCAGCACGAGATCGAGCCACTGACCGAACTTGGTCCCGACCTCGGGCAGGTGCCCCACCTCGGTGAAGCCGAGTCGTTCGTGAAATCGGATCGACGACTCGTTCGCGCCGTCGATGGCGGCGATCATCGTGTGGAGGCCAGAGTGCCGCGCCTGGTCGATCAGGGCCCGCATGAGGACTTCGCCGACGCCAGAACCCCAGCGGTCCTCCCGAACGTGGATGGTGTTCTCGACGGTGAAGCGGTAGCCGGGCCACTTGTGGACGT
The DNA here is from genome assembly GCA_963726545.1 of uncultured Acidimicrobiaceae bacterium. Taxonomy (GTDB): domain Bacteria; phylum Actinomycetota; class Acidimicrobiia; order Acidimicrobiales; family RAAP-2; genus Bog-473. Next base: position 393,731 of record CAVSCV010000017.1, read on the forward strand.
CGCGGAACCAGCCGAAGGCGGCCACGCCCACGACTGCACCCTGGTCTTCGGCCACCAACACCACTTCGTGGGCCCGGCACCACTCCAGCACGGCCTCCTCCGTCCGGGGCGTGCGCGTCCACTCGATCGTCGTCGTGGCGAGCAGCGCGTTCAGGATGGCAGCAATCTCAGCGGCATCTGCCTCGCGGGACGCCCGGATCAACACCTCGACCTCCTCGTCGTCAGGAGTGCGAGGCTCTCAACTGATTTTGAGAACCTCTTGGAGGAGGTCCTCCCAGGCGACGTTCTCCCAGCCAGACTTTTCGGCCGCGCTCCGCGCCACGTCTGTCGCTTCCTCGACCCAGAGCAATTCGATGTCCTCGCCTGGCCCGATCTTTTGATCGCCCTTGACCTCGTGGGACGCCTGGCCGACGCCGGCTTCCACTTGCGAGCCGAACTCCGTGCCCAGCCAGATGTCCTGCCAGGACTTGTGGGTTTCCTTGAGGCGGATCGCCAGACTTGAAAGGTGCGAGTGCGAGGGGCTCTCGGCCGTCTTGACCGCCCAGTGCAGGCAATACCTGGCTCTCTTGAAGTCGCCCTTCGGGGTCGAGGCGTCGGCCTGCTCGGTGTAGCGCTCGAGCGTGGGTCGCTGATCCTCGGGGAGGATCTCGCGGAGGTTGTTCATGAGGCCCCTCACGATGGGGGACGAGCCCGTACTGGTTTCATGCGCCATGGCCCAACCTTACAAGTCGTCTTTCGATCCACCTGGCGTCACGCGCTGGCGTGCCCGGCGGCCCGGTGGCGTCGGGCGCTCCGCCACGGCGCACGTCCCTCGCCACTCCGGCGGTCTTGTCCCGAGGCCCGCGTGGCCAGCAGCAGTGCTGGCACGGGTCACCAGATTCGATGGCCCGCTGGCCTACGCTTCGCCCGTGCATGATGGGCGACGGATCCGGCGGACCGCGGTGCTGCTCGGGCTCGTCGGCACGGCTACGTTCGGTTTTGCCTCCTGCTCGAGCTCGCCCTCTCCGTCGGCGTCGTCGACCACGACGTCGAGAGCCGGGAGCGCCACGTCCGCGTCGACGACCGCCGTGTCGACCACCACGACCACGGCGGCTCCCGTGACCACGACAACGGGCACGCTTGTCCCCGAGACGCCGACGAGCACGGAGTTCTACTCGCCTTCTCACAACATCAGCTGCGAGATCGACGCACAGAGCGGCACCAACCCGCAGAACCAGGCCTATTGCTTCACGCTGTCACCTCCGCAGTCGGGCACGTTCGTCGCACCCTCGACCCTTCGGTCATGTTCGGGTATGGGTTGCCTGGCGAACCCGGGCCTCGGCACGCCGACTCTGTCGTACGGGGTCTCGGTCACGGTTGGCACCATCACGTGTGTGTCCCTGACACAAGGGGTCAGCTGCACCCAGCCGAGTGGGAACGGGTTCGCGATCGCCAAGGCCGGGATCACGCCGCTCGGGACCGTGTCCGTGACGCACACCACGACCAACAGCTAACCGACAGCCACCGGGACCCCCACGGTGGTGCCCACACCCGGTGGATCTGGGTCTACCGGCGCTGGTGGTCGTCGCCTCGGGGTGGAATGAACCTTTCGCCGACGGCGAGCGTCTATTGAAAGGTGCCCAGCATCCGGTCGGTCTCGAGCACGAAGGACGCCACGCCCTTCTGGGTTCTGGTGCGAGCCCTGCTCGCCGTTGGTGCGGCGCTCTGCATGACCGCCCTGGCCGGCCCGGCAGCGGTCCGACCGGCGGCCGCCGACCCGGTTCCGGCGCCAAACCCGGCCGACTTCGCCTGCGTCTTTCCTACGCTGCCGAAGGGTGTCACTGGGTCTTCGGGCAGCACGACGAATCTCTCTGGTCCGGCGGTCTCGGCCCTCCGTGGAGGGGCGGCGCAGCATGGTTTCTCGCTCGATGACGGAGGCCTCGTCGTGACGCCGCCACACGGTGGCGAGGCGCCGGTCCTCAGCGCACACCAGGCCGTGTGCGGTGCCATGAACTCCACCGGCGGACTCAGTGCGTCAGCCACCGATGGGGTGGCCGTCGGCTACGGCGAGGTGAGCGTGGCCAGCAGATTCTTTCCTGCACTCTCGGGCTTCCCTGGTTCAGGCGGTGAGACCTCCACGTACCCGACCGTCTCGTCGTTTCACGACCGGCTGGCCTGGCTCGTGGTCGTCCACACGGATCCCGTGTCATTCAGCTGCCCACTTGAGCGTTCCCCGGTGCAGCTCACGACCCGCGCCGGTGACCACGGGTACGAGGTCTTCGTCATCGACGCCCGAAGCGGAACCGATGCGCTGATCTATAGGGAGGGTGGGCCGGGTGGGTGTACGAGTGGATCGCGCGTGCCGCCCACGGTGGGAGTGGCCGAAGAGTCGGTGTCGGTGCCCTGGACCCTGGCCGCGCGTGATCCCGGCGGTTACTCCGGCACGATCTCGGCGACCGTCCTGCCCTGCGACCGGATCCCGGATTCGGTCCTCGTCGACCGTGCCGGTCCCAATGTCGTCGTCGAGGTCACCCGGCCATTCGGCCCACCGTGTGGGTTGCCCGAGACGATCCCCATCCGTCTTGACGCCGCAGTCGTCACCGCCGATCTGCCCGCGGTGATCGGCCACGACCCCGTCGGTCTGACCAATCTGTTGAGTTTCCACCCACCGGGCGTTCCACCCCCGACCACGACGACGACGTCGCCGGCCCTGGTCCCGGTGGATGCATCCTCGAGCGGGCAGACCGTGGAGCTGACGGTCGGGCAGGTGCTGACGGTGCAACCCCTCCCGGGGTCCCAAGGGTTCTCACTCACGAGTCCGGCCTTCTCGAGCGACCCGTCGATTCTCGGTCTCCTTACGTCGAGTCCCCAGCCGATCGTGGCTGAGTTCCGGGCTTGGAGGGCGGGCTCGGCCGAGATCGTCGTGCCCCAAAGTGCGTGCGTCCGCCCGGGCTCAGATCAGGCTCCGTGCAATGGTCCATTCGTCGTCCACGTTCTCGTGCACTGAAGGTCGGTGCGGCGCAACCCGGCCCGGCCGCAATGACACCCGTGGTGTGGCCCAGGAATACCGTCGCACCCTGCGGCGTGCGACGATCAGTGGATGGTGACGGTCAGGCGCTGGTTCGCCGTTGGATGCGTGGTTGCTCTCGGCGTGGCCGGGGGCACCGCTTCCGCCTCGGCCAGCGCGCCAGGATCGCCAACCGCCGCAGGCGCGACCGGGCTTCGAGCCGCGGCAACGGCATGGGCCCACGCCTTCTTGACCGGGACCTCCGCCGAAATCAGGAACCTGGAAGGCACGCCTTGTCGGCCGGGCCCCACCGTGAGTCCGACAGTCATGAAGGCCTACCTCAAAGGGATGAGGGCTGAGCTGCAGCACTATCTCCGGACTCCGCTCCAGGCGATTCGTTTGACCGGGGTCCGAACTCGAAAGATCACGGCGACCACGGGGGATGCCGAGGTGCGATATGCCCTCCCCCCATCGGTCGTGGGCAACGACAACTGGGTTTCGTTCGGATACGAGAGCGGGAAGTGGCGGGTGACCAACTGCCACGCTCCGATCGGCGGTGAGTCTTCACAATCATCGTCGTCCTCCGCCACTCCTCGGTCCTGACACGTGTGGTTGGCGCGGGAGGTGTGGGCTCATCGGTCCCTGAAGCTCGGCCCCGCCCGGCGAGTTGGCCGGTCGTCCCGGACGGCGAGCGAGGACCGTGTGTGCCGCGGCGAGACGCTCAGCAACAGAGTCACGGGTCTGTGGAGGCTCGGCGGGCGACCGGTGGCAGAGCTGACGGACCGGGATACCCTGGGCACGGGCCCAGCACGGCTCGCTTCGACGTCGGGCCGGCGCGTGAGGCCGTTCCGATTGTCAAGGACGAATCGGACACCTGACCGACGATGGGAGCAGTGCCGATGGAGCGCGGACTGCGCGGGCTGTTTCGCCGAGTCGTGGGCGCGGCGTCCGCGGCGCCGGTTCCCGAGCGGTCCGGCCGGAGCCGGGGGCTCGACCGAGAGATTCGCCTGCCGGTGGCCGGGATCTACGTCCGGTGGGAGCTCGAGGCCCCGGTCGTCACCATGGAATGGGACTTGGAGGTACTTGCCGATCCGACGAGCTCGGTCGGGATCTACCTTGCCCTCGGTCAAGGACGCATCGATGGCTCGACGTTCTACCTCGGCCTACAGACCGACGTCGCAGACCCGGAGCGGGTAGGTGGTGCCGGCAAGGGGCTGATCTTTTCCACCTGGTGGACCTTCGACGCCTCCGCCACCCGACTGGCACCGGGGGGATTCCGGGAGCTCGGCACCCACGAGGGTCGCTTCGTCGGGGTGCGGCGTCCCTACCCCTGGGCCGCGGGGGAGTACCGGGTCACGCTTGTCCGTTCCGAGCCTGCAGTGGATCTGTCGGTTCCGGCCGACTGGTTCGACCTCTACATCCAGCCGACGGCAGCCCGAGAGACCGGCGCTGGTCGCCCCGAGCCCGTGGGCGATCAGACATGGATCGGGGGCCTGGCCTTCGCCCGACAACACGCCTCCGGGCCGGCCATGATCGAGAACTCCTCCACGGCGTTCATGGAGGTCTACAGCGGCGCCCGACGCTGGGGGGACATACCGCCCTGGGACGTCGATCTCATGGCCTACGGCGACGGGAAACCTTGTCCCCGAGGTGCGACCGAGTACCCGGTCTTCGCCTTCGGGAACCACCGTCCCATGCCCAACGCCAACGCCCGGTACAACGCGACGCGTGGCATGGTCGAGTTGCGCTACGGCGGTTCGACGAACCGAGTTGAACCGGCTGGTCGCTGGCCGTCGACATGACGGCGTGTGGCGCGATGCCGCCGCGTCAACTCGAAGCCATCAATGCTCGAGGTGCCGCGCGGCCAGGGCGACGTACGGAAAGAGCCAGCGTGCAGTGGCCCGGGCTCTCGATGACGCGATTGACCCAGGCTCGGCACTCGAGAATTGACGGTCGCCCGCTACGCTCTGGCCGTGTCGAAAATCAATGCGGGAACGATGGGATGGCTTCGTGCGTCGGTTGGCCTTGCATTGATGGCCGCTCCCGGTGCACCCATGCGCCTCGCCGGCGACCACTCGCCGACCGGCGCCGCCCTTCTTCTGATGAGGACGATCGGCATCCGGGATCTCGTGCTGGGTCTGGGGACGGCCTCCTCGGCACGATCCACCGATCCGGCCGACGCTCGCCGTTGGGTGAAGGCAACGACGGCGAGCGATGCGCTCGACACGGTTGTCAGTCTCGCGGTGATGCGGTCGATCGGAAGACGTGATTCGATAATCGCCGCGGCCTTGGCCTTCGGGTTCGTCTGCGGAGACCTCCAAGCGCTGCGGACCAGCTCCGAGCAACTGAGCACTCAGCACGGGACATGACTCCAGCGACGTCGTCGATCACCTGCTGACGAACGTGATCTGCTGTCGCCGGAGTACCCACCTCCGGTGTCGAGAGACCCCCGTCAAAGTCGCGCTGAAACTCGTCAACCTCGCGACGAGATCCTTACCACTGAGGTATCGAAGATCTGACCCGCGAGGGCGTAGGCATTCGAATGAGCTGATTTTGTCCGCTACGCACGCATGAACTCGAGCAACTGGACGGGATCACCTTCGCCAAACACTTGCGCCCACCCGCCCAACGTGTCCATGTATTCACGAATCCGCCATACCTTGTCGTCGCGGACCTCGTAGACGAAGCAATAGTCGTTCACATACGAACGACCGTTCGGAAGCGTGGCTGAGAGTCGGTGCTCAACGACCACAACCTCGCCCTCGGCGACAACCGTACGGATGCTGTTTTCGACGCCTCCAAAAAACCGGGCGAAGTTGTGGGCCATGAACGACACGATGGCCTCGCGATCGAGATCGTTCGCGCCACGCGGCGGACCAGCGTCCTCAGGTCTACCGAGCCCCAGCGCCACCTGGGTGGCATTGCCCGCGGGCGCTGTCCAGACCACCTCGTCGTGGAGCACACCGCGGATCTTCTCGGCATCTCCGGTGGCGTACGCGCCGTACAGCGCCAATACCGTCTGCTTGGGATCCATTTCTCCTTCGACCTTTCGTCATACGCGTTGCTCAATCGTAAAGACGCTGCCTCGTAGGTACCGGCGGAATTCGGACACCATTGCCTTCACCCACTGCTGCGAGCTTGGCTCCACCGAAGGCGCTGGCAAATCTCGTCGCCGGTACGCCCCATACCGGCGTTCGGGGGCAGTCTGGCCGACTAGCTGTGAGCGCTGGCCATGATTGTTGAAATTGTGGCGACAAAGCGAGGGATGACATCGGGATCCTCAGCGCTTCGGGTCGGATTCAACTCTCCGATCGACAGAGCTCGAAAGCGCTCGTCTCGGGCGGCCACCTCAAGTGCCGCCGCAACCTGATCCAGCGTTGGCCCCCTGTTGCGACCGTCGGTGTTTTCGGCGAGCGGCGCATCAACAAAATCCATCACATCAACATCGACGTGCACAGCCAAAGGTCCGTCGGGCAAATGACTCAGAGATTCGACGGCCGACGTGGTCGGATCGAGTACGAGCTGGTCACTCGAGGTTACGTGCAGCCCGAGCCGTTGGGCTTGTTGGCGTTCCCACTCGGTGGCCGGATCGTCCTCAACTCCCAGCCAAGCAACTTGGCTGGGTTCGAGAAGCGGTCTGGGACCCAATACGTCGGCGAGCACATCGAGGCATCCAGGAAGGTCGAGGGCGTGAGCCATTCCCATCCAGTCAAGCGCTCCGTCGTTCGTGCTCTCGGGCGTATTCATGTCATAGTGCCTATCGACGTACAGCAATCCGATTCGATCAGCGGTGACACGACGCAGGGCGCTGACGACTCCCAGAGCGACGGTGCAGTTCCCGCCTAGGACGAGCAGCGTGTGGCCGCCGGATAGCGGCGGCACAAGTCGTGCAATCAACGCTCCGACGCATTCGGTGACCTGACCGAAGTTCTGCGCCCGGGGATTCACACGATCCGGACGCCAGACCTGAAGAGGGAGATCACCCTCGTCGTGCACTTCAAGTCCCGCCTCACGAAGAGAGTCGATGAGCCCGGCGGACCGCAGTACGGCCGGTGCCTGGTCCTGGCCAGCGGCGTAGCTGCCGGCGCTGCTCGGAACTCCAACTATCGAAACCGTGCTCATTCTCGGAAATCGTAGGGTGTCCTCCTCATCTTCGAGTCGGAGCTCGGATGCAGGGAAACGACCGGGTAAATGGGCTCCGTCCCGGCGTTCGGGGGCATCCTGACGAATAGGAACCCTGGAGATCAACCGGGACTTTGACCGATGCAAAACGATTCAATTTGTGCGACGCTGAGAGCAGGGGCCGCTACGACAGGAGTTTCGATGAGCTCTCCGAATCCAAGCTCGAACGCCGATATCCGACCGTTCCAGGTCAGCTTCGCCGACGAGGACCTGAAGGAGCTACGACGCCGTATCGCATCCGCCCGCCTCCCAAGCCGTGAGCTCGTCACGGACAGATCACAGGGCGTGCAGCTCGAGACGATCGAAGAGCTCGCTCGCTACTGGACATCGGATTACGACATGCGCCGGTGCGAGTCCAGGTTGAACGCTCTGCCACAGTTCAAAACAGAGATCGATGGGGTGGACATCCACTTCATCCACGTGAAGTCGGCACACGACAACGCAATGCCGTTGATCATGACGCATGGCTGGCCGGGATCGGTCGTCGAATTGCTAGAGACCATCGGCCCACTGACCGACCCAACGGCGCATGGCGGAAAGGCGGAGGATGCGTTCCACCTCGTGCTGCCTTCCATTCCCGGCTATGGGTTCTCCGACGAGCCGACCGAGATCGGCTGGGGTCCCATCCGCATCGGGCGGGCGTGGGACGAGCTCATGAGTCGCCTCGGCTACGTTCGCTACGTCGCGCAGGGCGGCGATGTGGGCTCTCAGGTCACGGACGCGATGGGCCGCCTCGGGCTCGATGGGCTGGTCGCCATCCACACCAACTTGCTTACGCCGGCCTTGGGCGACGCAAAGGCCCTGAGCGCGTCGCCACCTTCTCACGAAGAACAAGCTGCGCTCGACGCACTCGCAGAGTTTCAGGCGACCGGAGTCGGCTACTTCGTGGAGCAAGCGACGCGCCCCGAGACAATCGGCTACGCGCTCTTGGACTCACCCATCGCCATGGCCGCCTGGATACTCGACCATGACACTGACGCCTACTACAAGATCGCCCGCGCTTTCGTGGACGGAAAGCCCTCAGGCAACCTCACCCGGGACAACATTTTGGACAACATCACGATGTACTGGCTAACGGGCACTGGCGCCTCGGCGGCACGCTCGTACTGGGAGGAAGGCCAGGAAACCGCGCGTGCGGTCGGTCACGCGCCAACGCCCGTCTCGATTCCAGTTGGCTTCACCACGTTCCCCGGCGAGATCTGGCGTACCCCGCGCAGCTGGGTCGAGAAGGCGTATCCCAATGTCATCTACTTCAACGAGGTCGACAAGGGCGGCCATTTCGCCGCTTGGGAAGAACCCGAGCTGTTCGCGACCGAGATCCGTGCAACATTCAGACCGGTTCGTTAGGCCCATTTCTGCAACCTGGACGCCGTTTCGGCGGCCCAAAACGTAGAACAGTCGATCCAATCTCCTCAAGCGCTCGCTAGTCAGCAATATGCGCTTCACAATCTCCCGGACCGCCCTTGTCCTCTACCGTGAACTGCCACTCACTCCGGCGTGCTGGTCGGGGATGTTCGCGATCGTCTCCTAGCCGGCGGACGGGGGCACCTACCCAGGCCTCGCCGCAGACGTCGTGAGACTATGGACTAATGGACCGCCCGGCTGGAATCCACGCACACCATGACGCCGAGATCAGCCCGAGAAGTCACCCGTGAGAGTCCCGATGGGCCGAAGGTGCCCGGCCTCGAACCGACCTTCCGCCACCTTGATGATCTCGATGTCCCCTGGCAACAGGTCCGCGCTGTGCGTCTTGCGGACGGCTCCGTCGCCTCGGTTTGGGAGAAGTGGCTGGCCTTCTGTGCCGAACCGCTCTATCTGTCGCTCTACGCGCGGTGGGATCCCGGAGTCATTCAGCGGCGTCACGGTCACCTCAGCCCGCATGTCGTGATGGTCCTCGAGGGAGAGATCCTTTGCGGTGACCGACGATGCCCGGCCGGCACCCATATCGAGCTGCCCCAGGGAGCCGCCTTCGGGCCCTTCGAGGCCGGGGTCGAGGGGGCCACACTCTTTGAAGTCATGATGGGGGACCCTCGGGGTTGGGGGGACGATCCGGAGTCCTTCGAGCGCCTGCTCAAACGGCGCGGCGTCGAGCCTCTCCCCGATCCCCCGATCGAGCTCCCGCCGTGGCTCGAGGACCTCCGAGGGCGCTGGGTCACAGACTGAAACGCCGAGGTCTTCGAATTAACTCGCTGCGATTCCACTCCAACTGCTCTGCCGCCCTCACCTCAGCCGGCGATAGGGGCACGCGTAGACGCCTGGCCGGGTCTTGTCTCAGAATCCCCAGGTCACGTTGCACGACGACGGATCACCATGGACGGCAATGACTTGTCGCAGAGAGGCCGACTGTTGAGACTCCACCTCAATTGAAACGTTCTTCGCGCTTCCGACCTGCCGACCATTGTTGTCGTAGACGGTCGTAAAGAATCGGACGAGACCGCTTGCCGGTCCACCAGTGAAGGTTCCTGCTACTGCCACATCTCCAGCGTGCGGCGTGCATGAGACGTTTGAAGCTGTCCCTAGCGAGCCCGGTCCCGACGCGTCCACTGTCAGGCCGCCGCCACCGCTGGAGCATGCTGACAGCCCGAGGGCTGCTGCTAATGCCACTGCCACCAGCGGGAATCGCACGGAACAGATTCTCAGTCTGCGGACATTCGTCTTCATCTTCATTGCCGGTTACGAGTATGACCCCAGACCGGCGCATGGGGGCACCCTCAAGACTCACCTGCACCGGCCGTGACTGTCCGCTTCAGCGCATTCGGATGACGTTGCCGGTGACCATTCGTGCCGCATCCGAGCACAGCCAGGCGATCACCTCTGCAACGTCGCTCGGCTCCGCCACGTGGACGTGATCTTCGTCCACCTCGACAAACCTCCGGACAGCGTCGTTGACCCACCCAGTGTCGGTGACGGGCGGATACAAGACATTGGCGGTAATGCCGTTCTTCGAGAGCTCCCGAGAGGCAGAGAGGATGTAACTCTCCAACGCCGCCTTCGCCGCACCATAGGTGACTTCTCCGGGGAACCCACCCGTACCCCCGGAGGTCAGTGCCACCATCCTTCCCCAAGTGGCACCACGGGCAAGGTAGCGCCGGGAAAACTGAGCGATAAGGAGGGCACCGGCCTTCGCGTCGACCCCGAAAGTGAGGTCGATCAGCTCGCCGTCCACCACTTCTGAGGTCCTCCCAGCCTCGTCGACCCGACTGGCAACAAAGGAATCGCCACGCAGCCAACCCGAGGCGTTGTGAATCAGGATGTCCACCGGGCCAAAGGCGCTCTCGGCGAAATCGAAGAGCAGCTGAGCGGACTGTGCGTCGAGAAGGTCGGCGTCGATCGCAGCCGCCCTCCCGCCACTCTCCCGAATAGAAGCGACGACCTCTTCTCCAGAAACCATACGGTTCTCGTTATAGGTCGATGGTGTACCCGTCTTGTCCAGTACGGAAACCTGCTTGTATGCCACGACGACAGCGGTGCCTTCGCGGGCCAACATTGCGGCCGTGGCTGCTCCGATTCCACTGTTGGCGCCGGTCACGATTGCCACATGCCCCACGGGTGCAAATGTAGTGAGGCGCGGGGTCAATGGCTAGGACGCTCGACGCTGCGCTCCTCCCGGCGTACGGGGCTAGGGGGGACGACCTGGTACCTATGTGCTATTTCATAGGGCATGGGACCTCGACTGGACGAGTTGCTCTCAGTCGCCGGTCCGGAGGTCGGCGCAACGGAGCCAGTGACCGAAGGACTTCCTACTGAACTCGGCGAAATGCTTCTACGGCGGAACGGCTTCGTAGCGTTCGAGTCCGCTCTCCATGTCTTTCCCAGCAATCCGCCTCGAGAAGGCGAGATGACACTTCAGCGCTGGAACGAAAACGAAGTATGGCGAACCAGCTATGACGGCCTGGCAGACGGCTTCTTATTCTTCGCTGAAGATGCATTCGGTGGTCAGTTTGCATTCGATTCGACCAACAGGGTGGTGTCATTCGATCCCGAGACAGGTGCCGTTGATCAGTTGGCATCCGACTTGGAGAGCTGGGCGGATCGGATCATGAGCGACTACCCGCTGCTCACCGGTTTTCCCAGTCGCACATTCGTGGCAAGAACAGCACGGCCCCATACCCCCTGGACGAAGGTTGATCCCGAAGCGTCCCTTCGTGCTTGAGGGGGAGTTCGCCCCAGCGAATCTCTACCTCCTGGAGGCCGGCGAAGGAATGCGCCTCCGAGGTTCGCTGGCGGTTCAGATCCGTGACCTGCCTGATGGTGCGACAGTTGTCTACGAGGTCGGAAATTGAGACGCCCCCAACCGGCGTTCGGGGGCAGGGCGTTAGGTGTGTCAGGAGATGACCGACTCGATCTCGCTCAGCGTCAAAGGGTAGGGGTCGCCAATCTCGCCGCCTCTGTCGTTCCGCTTGTCTGATTCCACACACCAATCCATGGGCGCCACTTGGAATCGATCATTGGTATCGAAAACGTCGTAATAGCCGTCCTCACAACGGTGCAACCTGAGATTTGAGGGTAGAGCTGCCTGAACCCGGTCTTCGGTCACACCGCAATGTTTCCACAAGGCGCAATCCCGGCGTACTGGGACACCCGCCAGTGATTAGAGATCGGAGCGGTACTTCGAGTTCGCCTGGTACTCGCCCGTTGGCAACCCGTCTTCGCCAACCTTCCAGGCTCCCTTTATGCCCTCGGGCGGTACTGCGCCGTTCGGGTCGTACTGCGGGTCAATCTCGTAGACCCATCCGCCAGGCTTTGCCTTCGCCTCAGCCAGAAGACCCGCGGGGGAGAGTGCTCGGATCGAACTGAGGGGTGTCCTTGGGTTCCTTCCTGCGGCCGAACATGAACCCATGATGCCCGACTAACGAGATGTCCATGTCTCGGCGTACGGGGGCACCCCTTGCGGAGGTGGCCGTTTGTGACGCAACGGACCGGATGGGCCCGATGGAAGTCCGGTCTTTGACTGCGCCCCTCTCTTTAACGATGAACCGCGTGTGATTCCAATGTGGTCTTGATGACACTGATCCCGCGCTCCATGAGATCAGCGGTCGGAGTAGCGAGCTCGTCCGGGAGAAGATCGGTAATCCACACGAAGCGAGATCGGTGCAAACCTTCCGAGAACACCTGTGCCGACGCGTTGCTGTGGGAAAAGCCCAGCGGGCCTTCGATGACAGAGTAGGCGAGGCGTCGTGCATCGTCATCAACTCCGATGAGCATCTCCCGAGCCACCGCACCGTTGAAAAAGGTGATGGTGCGGACATCGGATCCGTCCAGATGGCAGTTCACGACAAAGCCGGGTACGAGACGTTCGTGCAGCGCACCGAAGTCTCGGAGCGCTGCCCACACATCGCCCGGATCAGCGTCGATCACAACTTCTTTGATGATGGAAGCCATCTCAGGCGTCTCCTTTGTTGTCGGACTCTTCCTTCGCTTCTGGCGTGGTGTGAAAGACCGGCCAGCCGACCTCGGTTCGATGCCAGGATTCGTCGTTTGTGTCCGCCGAGCTCACCAGGTAGTACTCACGGATCGGTCCGTCGACTCCGAGTTCGCGCTCGGCGACGAAGGTTCCGAGGGCTCCATAGGTCTGGTCGAGCTCGCCGAATGACCCCTGGTGTACTGCTATGGCGAGTTCGGCCGCGGGAATGTCAACCAGCTTCGTCTGCTTCGAAGGAGTGGGCTCTGTGCTGAGGGGCAGGAACGCGACAACCTCTCCCAGTTCGACCTCGAAGAAGTCGTTTGAATACAGGGCGCCAGCGGGGCCGGCCGGCTGAGCGTTCGACGCCGCGAGAACGCCGTAGAGCTCTTCGAAGGCCTCCGACCACCAGTCTTCGAGCTCATCCATCGCCACCCGCTCCGCGATCGCCAGGGCACACGTTCGAGGAACCGAGCGGTACTCCACAGAGATCGCGAGCGTTGGCCGCTCGAGCAGCGCCCGTAGGGACGAGACCGTCGCCTGGGTCTTCTCGAGTTGGGACTCCATCCGCCTCAGATGAGCTACGAGCACCTCATTGCGGGAAGATCGGTCAGGCGCTCCGAGGACCGCCCTTATGTCCCCTAATGGCATCCCCAAGTCCCTGAGACGTCGGATGACCTGTGCCGTGGACACTTGCGATGGGTCATAGAGCCGGTACCCAGTGGCTGGATCGATCCTCCTAGGATCCAACAGCCCCACCTCGTGGTAATGACGGAGCGCCTTCACGCTGAGATAGGTCATCCGCGAGAAATCCCCGATGGGCAGCAATACCTCCATGCCCAGAGCTTGCTCCCTCCGCCTACAGGAGAGTCAACCCTCTACCAGATTTAGCCCAAATTCGACGATCCGTCCCACACCCGGCATGAAGAGTGTGAGAGTGCCTTCTCGTCGGAGCATCCAACAAGCGCCGACGTCTCACCATTACGGTCGGGCACACCTGGGCTTCGGCCTGACTCGATACCCCATACGGTCTCACGTTGGTTCGTCGTCCGATGCCCAGGCTCACCCGGCACCACTGGTCGGGCGGTGTGATCGGTCGTCCTGTTAGAGCAGGCCGGCCTCTCACGATCCCGCCGTCCCAGCGGTGGTGCCACCCCTTGACCGATTCAGAGGAGAAGGAGCGGCAGTGACAATCATCGTAGATACTCAGCGCGCCCTGACGGGCGGCGTCGATACGCATGCAGATGTCCACGTGGCGGCGGTGATCGACCCCGAGGGCGGATTGCTCGGAGTGAAGTCCTTCGCCACCAACCTCGCTGGCTACAAGTTGCTCAGTGACTGGATGGGCACCTTTGGAGAGATCGGCCTGGTCGGGGTGGAAGGCACGGGCTCCTACGGTGCCGGCCTCGCTCGTCACCTGCATCGAGTGGGCCTCGTCGTCGTCGAAGTCGACCGGCCCAACCGCCAAGAGCGGGCCCCGGCGGGAAAGTCCGACTCGCTCGATGCCATCGAGGCGGCCCGGGCCGCGTTGTCTGGACGCGCCTTCGGCGTGGCCAAGACCCGCGACGGCAACGTCGAAGCCATCCGCACCCTCATGGTGGCCCGGCGCAGCGCACGAGAGTCGAGAACCAAGGCCGTGAACCAGATCCGTCAGCTCGTCTACACCGCCCCCGATGAGCTGCGGGAACGCTTCGTGGGGGTGCCCTCGTGGCGCATTGCCGAAGGGGTCGCAATCCTGCGCGTGCACGCCGACGCCGACCCGGTGCGCATGGCGACCAAGAGCGCCCTCGGCACCCTCGGCCGACGCGCCGTGGCGCTCGGAGAAGAGGGCAAGCGCCTCGATGCCCTCATCGCCCGCTTCGTCGACAAGGTGGCCCCCGAACTCGTCGAGCTGGTGGGCCTCGGCCCCGACACCGCCGCGCTCCTCCTCATCGCGGCCGGGCGACAACCCTTCACGACTGCGCAGCGAGGCCACCTGGGCCAAGCTCTGCGGCGTGGCACCGCTCGAAGCTTCCTCGGGCAAGGTCACCCGACATCGCCTCAACCGCGGCGGTGACCGACAGGCCAACCACGCCCTGTGGCGCATCGTCCTGACCCGGATGTCGTGCCACGCGCCCGACCAAGGTCTACGTGGCCCGTCGCACCGCGGAGGGCAAGTCCAAAAGAGAGATCATGCGCATCCTCAAGCGCTACGTCGCCCGGGAGGTCTACCACTACCTGCCCCGGGATTAGAGCTCCTCGGAGCGGCGGGCCTGGCCCACATATCCCGGCTGCCGCGTTCACGCTGGCCTACTAACGACTTGCCGGCCCGCCGCTCCGAGCTGCACCCGACTTCGTCGAAGTGATCGCACCGATGGCCTAATAAGAGTCTGCCCTCGACATCTCGAGTGGCCCTTTCATGTCGTGCCTCGCAGCATCACCTTCGACCCCAAACTGCCCCTTGACATCCATAGGAGATTCGATAGGGGACACCGCTTCCTCAGCCGGAACAGAGCTGCGAGACTCAACCTCTGTGCCGTCGATCTCGGGCCGCGTCGAGGTGAATCTGACCGTCCGTGACCCTGCGATCAGCGCGGCCTGGTATTCCGAGCTGCTTGGCCTAGAGGAGATGTATGACTTCACCGGCGAGGATGGTCGAATGCGTTACATCGCTCTCGTTGAGCCGAAGAGCCAACTAGTTCTGTGCCTCGTGGGTCATCAAGACCATTCCGGGGAGCGCTTCAGCGAGTTCCGCATTGGCCTCGACCACCTGGAGTTCCTGGTGGATCGAAAAGACGACCTCGAAGAATGGGTGGAGAAGTTGAATCGACTCCAAATCCCTAACTCAGGTGTGAAACAGCCCGAGCACACTCGGAACGCCATGCTCACCTTTCGTGACCCGGACAACATTCAACTTGAGTTCTTCTGGAGGGCTCCGATGTCCTAAGGGTGTCACCCTCCCGGCGAACGGAGACACGTCCCAAGACTCAGACGTGGGCGAATACTTCGCGGACAGTCAGGTCGAGCAAAGTAACGCCTGGCATTGGAGGCACCGGATATTTGGCGGCCTCTTCTGCATATTCCTTCGTCTCAAAGACCAAGACCGACGTTCCGATGCCTTCGATCGGCTCTAGCCAGTACCCGTTTACGATGCCCGGGGCTCGAGACGCAAGTGCCTCTCGGGCCTCCGGAAGGCGTAGCCGGGCTTCCTCAGGATTCTCGACCCTGACGTTGGTCACGATTGCGTACATGGGCCCCATTCTGTCGTCTTGAAATCGTTCCTGGAATGCCCACATCCGGCGTACTGGGACACCCCTTTGCCGGCTCGAACCGAGTCGGTGGCGGGCCGGTTCAGCGATTCAGGGCGTAGGTGCGAATCGACGAAGCTACCGTTCCAATGTCGACGGGACTTGTGGTGTCGATCTCCACGAAGAGTGCATTCGGCAAGTCCAAAGGAGTCGGGGTGTCTTTCATCCACCCCTCCATGACCTCGTCACTCTGGTGCTCGGCAAGATGTCCTACGTGCCTGTTCGGATCATCGATACGCCGGCGATACCGCTCTGCCGCAAGGTCGACCGGACATCGGCAGTAGATCTGAACGATTGGCCGATTCAAGGCCAGCAGTTCGGGTTCGGCAAGGCCTCGCTGGAAATGAGCTTCAAGAATCACCCTCGGCATCGTGGCCGCCAAGGCGTACATAACAACGTGACCCGCCCGGCCTAGCCGTTGAGACCACTGCAGATCACCAGTCCCAAGTGCATCAAAGAGGGCTTCTTTAACAACGTCTTTGGAGATTAGCGGCCACTTCAATTCAGCACTGAGTGCGGTCCCCAAGGTCGTCTTGCCCGACGCCGGGATCCCGGTGACAACGACCACCACGTCTTCCATCGCATGATCATGGCAGGCGGGCTGCCCAGACATGCCGCACGATGGCACCCCGTTCCG
>CAVSCV010000018.1:0-177264 GCA_963726545.1 uncultured Acidimicrobiaceae bacterium
CGGGACCGACGGGAGCAGTGTGACGCTGCCGTCGGCAGTGACCGCATAGATCCGATAGGTGCCGCCCCGGGAAGCGCAAACTGTCCGGCGAACCCGCTGTTCGCCGCGGCGTGCGTCTTGAACGCGGCCACGACGTCCGGCCTGGACTGGTCCACATCGATGGAGCTCACCACTCGGTTGTCGCTGACGACCAGGACCTGGGAGATGGGCTGCCGGTCCACTGAATCGAAGGCCCAGCCGTACGCGGAGATCAGCCTGTCGTTGGCCGGCCCCCGTACGGCCAGGGCCTTCCCCTCTTTGATTTCGTCAGGAGGAAGGGTGGATCAGGAAGTTCGGGACATCTCCCCAGTCGCAGGGGAGCACGTTCTGGTCGAAATAGAGATCGGCGGTGACGGGTGGCGTGCTCAGCTTGGGCAGGGGCCGAGCGGGTCGAGGAGATCGTCGCGCAACATGACGAGTTGGCCATGGGTGTCGAGGAGGGGCCGGTAATGTCCAGGATGTACTCGCTGACGATGTAGTTCCGCTCCATACTCAGAATGCCGTCGTACTCGGGAAGACCGAACGTCGTATCGAAGAAGATCACGACAGGAGGTCGACTGTGCCGGAGGTCGCTGACTTCGAGGTTCTGAGCTTGAGCCGTTTGCGCCGATTCCACATGGTAAAAGCGCGCACCGGGTACACGGTTGAGGAGGAAATACGTGATACCCATCTCGTTGACGAAGTCGAAGACCGGCGCGTTCTTCCCTGCGTAGCGGTCCAACACCTTCCCGAGGTCGGTGATCTGGTCGAGGTCGACCGCACCCGGCTCGGTGTAGCCGAGCGGCAGGCTGGTCGGGGCGGGGACCGGGACGACGACATGAAAGGCTGACGGAGCGTTCCGCCAGCTCGAGATGGCGCTGGGCGACCACAGCGCAATGGCAACGATGCTGAGCACCGTGACCGGGACCGTGAAGCCAACCCGGGTCAGCGACCACCGCCCGGCGAACCGAGAAGCCGCTTGCACCACGAACCGGTCGGCGAAGCGAAGGATCTCCAGCGCCCAGAGCACGACGAATGGGATGAGGGTCTGGAACACCTCGTTCACGTGGCCGGCATCCATGCGATCCAAGACGACTTGGTAAGAGCAGGACGGTGTGGATGATGCGACGAGGACCCACTCGATGGGCCGCCAGGGCGAGCGCTGCATCAGCTTCACCACGACCTTCAACACGGTGGCGAGGAAGAGTGCGACGGGCAGGGCGAATTCGATCGTCGCCCAGGGATCTCCAGTGAGCGACCAGAGGGGTCCATAGGCCCCCCACAGCTCATGGCCGGCGATAGTCGTCTGGTAGTACGCGACGAATCCCGACAGCGTGTGGGTGATCCCCAAGAAGACGACCCACACCACGACGAGTCCCGCCCCGGTGGCGGCGCAGCGAAGGGTGCGAGGGAAGCTGCGGAGGAGCGGTTCTCCGCGTGGGCGATGGATCAACTCGGAGGCGATGAGGGTCGCCAGAATGCCGAGCATGAGCAAGGTTGCTTCAGGGGTCACGATGGACACGAGGACGACGCCGGCCATCAGAAGCAGGCATCGACCCCAGCTGGCCCGGCGGAGCACCCGGTCGAAGAAGATGAAGACGAGGGGCATCAGCACGTAACGCGTGCCGGACCACCCGGGCAAGAGCCCCAGCACCAGCCCGAGAGTCCCGGCCACGACGAGGAAAGTGTTCTTTCGAGCGAAGTAGACGATGAAGGCGTACAGCACCACGATCGTGAGCGGTGCGACGAACAGGGTCAGACCCGAGTTCGACCCCCATCTGGTCGCCGAGAGGACCCACATGCCCACGGCGCCGTAAGCGCGTCGGCGAAGAAGCCGTGGAGGAGGAAGACGTCACGCCACGGCCACAAGCCATGCCAGAAGCTCAGCTTTGCGCCCACCATGCCCTGGGCGTCGTCGAAGGCCAAGAACTGACGCTGGGCAGGCTGCAGGCTCCCGGTGACGACAAAGAGGAAGATGGGAACGACGACCATGAGCAGGGCTCGCCGCTCGAGGCCTTGGCGCCGGGCAACATCGTGGCCTGCATGCCGCATGGCCCTGATCAACAGGAGCAGCACGACGACGGTCACAGTGGCGCCCAACCAAGCTGGGAACCACGGATAGTGGGTCACGCGTCCGTTCCTCGCCACCGTCACCGTCGTCGACGAGGAGACGAGAACGAGGAGGGGTATGACCACAACGGAGGCGAACGCGTTCACCACCGAGACGTCCCTTGCGACCGCTGGAGAGAACCGGTGATGACCTGATTGGACGTCGGCATCGAACCGCTTTGGTGAAGCGGCTCGTCGCGACCGGCCGAGGCCCAGCGCTCCGAGGCCGACGGCGACGACGTAGAGCGCCGCGATGGCGAACGCGAATGTCGTCACGACGGTTTCGTGCGGTGAGCGGGCAATGTTGCTCTCGATGCCCACGACCAGCGCCACCAGGCCGACGCGGACGACAGTCCAGAACAATTGGCGGCTCGTGAGGGCATCGTCCGTGTCGGTCAGGCTCGTGACACCGACCTCGACGTCGTCCACCGGGTCGACGACCTCGAGCAGAGGAGGCCACGGCCGAGCTGGAGGAGTTGCCCTCAGCGGGCCGAAGAAATGGAGGAGCACGTAGGCGATCGCCGAGGACGCCGGAAGGACGAAGGCGATGTCATAGAACCGTTCGAGGTACCGATAGATGTCGAAATCGGCAAAGGTCGTGCGCCCGACAATGTCCGTCGTCACGGTCAGATGGGTACCGATGTTCAGCCAGAGCAGATACGTGAACCCAGCGCCGATTCCGAGGGCAAGGGCGACCCGCAACGTCGTCCGCCAAACCTCCGTGAGCGGATGCCGGCGCAGACGAGCATGCGACGGGGCGCGGCGCGACGGCGTGACCGGAGTCGATGGTGGTCGCGTTTCGGTCAAGATGCAGACCTTTCAGGTCGGGCGGATCGATGAACTGTAATGCGCCAAATCAAAGTTCTGGGTGCAGCGGTACCTACCGCGACCAGGGAAAATGCCCGTCGGTTCCTTTCCGCAGCGATCGGACTCTCCGCCGGCGTACACCCTGCGTGCGGCTCAGGATCGTGCCCGTCCCACGGGTGCAGCGGCGGGTCGCGCCGGCCGCGGAGGGAGGGTCGGGGTGGAGTGCGTCGCAGCCCGCTTGGCCGAACGCGATTCCCCGTCGCCGCCGGCGGCGAACCAGGGGGCGTGTGGCACTCAGCAGGCGTCAGGGCGTAGACGCGAACGGACCCGCGAGTGTCGACGCGTCCTTCAGTGGCGGTTTCCCAACGAGGCGAGGAGATCTGCCTGACGCCATCCATTCCGAACCAACCCCAGCACACGTCGCTTGAGGCGGATCATCGAGCGCTCCCGATCACTGAGGTGGAGATCGATGGGCACGTCATTGCGGGACTGAGCCGTCGTTCGGACCTTCTCGAGGCTGACGAAGAACTCCAGCGTGTTCAGTTGCGTGGGGAGTTCGAAAACGACGTCGAAATCGATCAGCCCGAGCCGAGAGAGCACGCCGACGATGGCCCGAAAGGAGGTCGGGGTGAAGGTGTGGCAATGCACGTCGACGTAGTCCTCCGAGCGGGCCGCGTACGTGGCTATCCGAAAAGCCTCCACGTCGGGATCACTCACATCGCCGCGCACGACATTCTCGTAGTCCGCTGTTCCCGCCCAGAGTCCGGCGGTGTCGACATACCCTTCCATGGTGACGATCTGGGAGTGAAAATTGTAGATGTCCCGATAGGTCGGCTGGGTGCGACCGGCGAGATACGCGTCCACCAGGTCGCCAGGCCCGGTCAGGGTGCGATTGACGTCGAAGCAGTACCGCTTGTCCGGGATGACCAGCGACAAGATGCCGCCCAGGCGCAGGATCGAACCGATGTCGATCATCCAACCGACCGGATCCGGAATGTGCTCGATGACGTGTGACGCGACCACGTAGTCGAACGGGGCGTCGTCACGAACGGTTTCCGAGATCGACCGACCATTCAGGGCATAGTCGACTTCGACGATCTCGTCGAGCCGTCCCTGCATGGGGCCGTTGGCGGCGTATTTCTCCCGGAGGTGTGCGGTGTCGGTGTGGTCCAAGTATCGGACCGGTCCCCGCTCCTTGGAGATGCGGGGACTCCGGAGCGGGCCGATCTCGATGCCGCGCATCGACTCGACGTCGAGCATCGACAGCGTCGGGTCCACTTTCGGGATTATGCCACGAGAGCTTCGGAGGCCGCGGCATGCCCGAGAGGTGGAAGGCATGAAGGGCGGACGTCAGTCGCTGGGCTCACGTCGGACGATCGTTCCCGTGCCGGGACCTGCCCTCCGGCCCAGCGTGGGGGCTGCGAATCCGACCCGGGCGGAGCAACTGCGTGCCCCACCTCAGTCCTCAGCGTCTGTGCGCCGGAGGATTTGGTCGACAGCGTCGGGGGCGCCCGACGCAATGAGTTCTGGGCGAAACCCGGGCTCGGACCAGGTGCGGCCGCGGGAAAGCCACACGGTCGGGATGCCAACCCCATGTCCCCCGGCGATGTCATGGGGGGCCGAGTCGCCGACCATCCATCCGGCTTCGACCGGGACGATCTCACCGCAACAGCGGCGGATTGCCTCGTGGAAGATTCGATGGTCCGGCTTTTCCGCCCCGAATTCCTGCGAGACGCACACGCCGTCCAGCAGCGGCAAAAGACCCAGTCGTTCGATCTTCTCATGTTGGGTCGATGGCCCATTGGTGATGACGCCCACGCGGATGCCCCTGGCGCGAAGCTGCTCCAACGCGCCCAGGGTTGACGGATCGGGGTGGACGAATCCGATGTAGTCGCGGCGGTACTCGGCAATGAGGGTTTCGGTCGAGTCCGCCAGATTGAGGCGAGCGCGGGCGGCGCTGAAGACGGCTTCCCGAGACGCAAAGCCGTCTTCGTCAGCCTCGCACAACATGGCAACCGCGGAACGGCCCAGTCCTCTGCTCTCGGCGAACGCTGCAGCCCAGGACTCGAAGGCGGCGCTTCGGTCGAACAAGGTGTTGTCGAGATCGAAAAGCACAAAACGAGTCATGACGGGGCGGAATCCGGGCGTGACTTCTCGTCATGAGATCTTCGGCCTACCCCGAATCCGGCGGCCTGGTAGCCCACTGAGGTCTTCAGCTCTCTTTCGCCTTCCACCCGACCGGAAACTCCGACACTCCGTAGCGACTGTCGACGACTCTGCTGAGCGGCCTCCAGACGGGAAGCGATGCGATCAGCGGCCCCCGATATTTCGGCAACGCTTTGATTACTTTGTACTGGACTACGCGTGGGTCGACGCGAGCGAAAGGAAGCGGCGACGGTTCAAATCCTGCGACCTGCAGTGCCTTGCTCCAGGCATTGGGCGACCAGAAGGTCACGTGCACATCGGGTATCTGGGCGTAGTACCACTTGTTGAGCGGTCCCCGTGCTTTGGCGACGTTTCCCGTGGTGATGAACAGAAATCCACCCGGCTTGAGAAAGGCCGCCATTGCACGAAGTTCCGCGATGGGATCGAGCAAATGCTCGACGACCTCAATGGCCGTAATCACGTCGTACTGTGACGAAGCGTCCATCGCGGGGGGAGCACTGAGACCCTTTTCCTCCAGCACGTTGGCGGCATACCCCACGTCGAGTCCGTCGGCCACCATGCCGCGTTCTCTGGCCATGCGGACCAGGCCACCCAGTCCCGCACCCCAGTCGAGAAGTCGTAGTGGCGCCGTGGGTGCGTTCTTCCGTGCTGCGATGGCGCTGACGGTGTCGAGGAGCCCGCTCCATTCGATTTCGCGCAACGAGCCGCGGGCCTCGTCCGCCGCGTAGTCGATCAGAGGATCCGCACCCTTGCCTGCGTAGTAGTCGGGTCCGTAGAGCTGGTCGAAGTCGGTGCGCGGGTTGAGCACCAGGCTCAGTTCGCATCGGTCGCAGACGCCGAGTTCGAATCGCTCCGCTGAGAACGGGGAAATCAACGGCTCGACCAGGCGAGGCTGCTCACCGCAGATCGGACATGTCCTGAAGTCGCTCATCAATGCACCCTCGAACTCTGGCCCTGCTCGACGGGGCCAGACGATGTCCTGACCCAATGCTCGGGGCGCGAATGTTTACCGATCCGCTGGCTCATGGCTACGTCCGGTCGTCTTCCTCGTCAGGAACGCCTCGGTCTCCCGCAAAGCCTCGGGGGTCCCGATTTCGTAGAAGCGCTGGTCAACCTCAAACCCGCCCAGGAGCCCTCGTTGGGCAAGCACCTGGTGGAGGTCAGCGAGGTCACGGGTCTCGTCGCCGACCTCGTCGAGCGCCTGAACGGTCAACCCGCCCAAGCCGTAGTCGATCCATTCCATCCCCGGGGCGGGATGCCGTTTGTCATAGCGAGTCACGAGGCCGTCCGAGTAGTCGGCATTCGAGGCGCCCCATTGCCCACGATTCCGAAGAAGTGTCATTGCGGCGGGGAGAGTGCTCGACCTCCACCAGTGCTCGAAAGCTCGGTAATCAACCTGCAGATAGGTGTCGCCGTACAGGGTCAAGAAGCGATCCCCGAGGAGGGGCTGCGCTCGACGGATCGCACCGAGGGTGCCTGCGAGTTCAGCCCCGTCGTCGCTGTACGCAATGCTGATACCGAACTGCTGATCACCGATGGCGTCTTCGATGCGATCGCCCAGATAGCCCACGCACAGGACGACCTTCTCCGCTCCGGCGCCGGCGAGCAGCCGGAGCTGGTGCATCAGGAACGGCTCGCCAGCAACCTGAAGGAGCGGTTTTGGCGTGTCCTTGACCGCATCGCCCAAGCGGCTGCCCAATCCACCGGCAAGGATGCACACCGGCACGAGCTTGTCTTCGGGATCAGCCGTCAAGCGACTTCGCCCGATTGAGCGTCCAACATTTGCGATATGCCAACCACTGGATCACGGGGTTTCCTGGTTGCTGCGGAGGGAGAAAGGGGGACCGGCGACAGTCGGTCGGTCGGCCCGGCAGCGCCGCTGGAAAGGGTCGTCAAGAGTGCCCTTTATGCGGGTATTGCCACAGCACCGCCGCCACCAGCACAATTGCCCGCGGCACTGCAGGGAAACTATCATCCAAATCGCCGCTCACGGGACGTAGAGTTCGGCAACCGTGTTGTTCCCGTCACCAGCGCAAGCCCTCCTCTACGGCGAATCCCCAATGAACCTGAGCGCACCCATCCGGTCTGACATCTTGGAACTCAGGGACGGACCGATGGCCGTTGCCGGGTCGGGAAAGGCCGTGCTTCCGGGTGAATCGCTGAGCCTCTGCTACGGGGGTTTTGGAGTGGGGACCACGAGCCCGGAACGGCGCCATCGCCCAGGTTGGGAGGCAAATGACGACCATTGACAGCTCAGCTCCGAGTGACGTCCGGGCGACCGGCACCTCGGCAGATGCGGGTTCGGGTGGAGCTGTCGGAGTGACCGGCACCAGCCATGTGCTGTACCGGACCCTGGGTGAGGAACGAGACCCCTCTGCGGTGCTCTCTTCGCTGTACCTGGCCAACGAGCCCGGCTGGGAACTCACTGTTGTCGAGCCGGTCGCCCCCTCAGAGCGGAGGCGTCGTCGCCGGTTGATCACTAGCCCGGATCAGGGCACGTTCACGGTCGACTCCCTTAGCCGACTGCTTTTCGAGCACGGCTTCGTCGAGACGCGGTTGGAGGTCGAACAGGGAGTCGTGACGGCTCGCGCCGTTCGAGGCAAAGACTTGCCTCCCACGGAACGGCCCCTTCGGCTGTCCGTCGTGATGCCCGTCTACAACGAGCGCGAGACCTTTCGCACCGTTTTCGAAGAGCTTCTCGCAAAGTCCATCCCGGACACGGAGATCGACATCATCATCGTGGAGAGCAATTCGACCGACGGCACCCGAGACGACGTCCTTGCCTTTGCGGACGATCCCCGGGTCAGCGTGGTCCTGGAAAGCAGCGCCAAGGGCAAGGGGCATGCCGTCCGCGAGGGGCTCCGAAGAGCGACGGGCGACGTCATCCTGATTCAGGACGCCGATTCCGAGTACGACATGGACGACTACGAGCTGCTCCTCGATCCGCTGCGACGTTACGAAGCGAGCTTCGTCCTCGGCAGCCGGATGCGCCACGATGGTCGTTGGGGCTTGCGTCACTTCGAACGGGATCAGTTCACCAGCGGCCTGATGAACGTGGGACACCTGGCCTTTCTCGGCCTCTTCAACGCGGTCTATCGACAAAGACTCAGCGATCCCTTCACCATGTACAAGGTCTTTCGGCGTGACTGCCTGACCGATATGTACCTCGAATGCGACAGGTTCGATTTCGACTGGGAGCTGACAGCAAAGCTGATCCGACGCGGCCACACTCCGGTCGAGCTTCCGGTGCACTACGAGTCCAGATCCTTCTCGGAGGGGAAGAAGATCACGATGTTCGGCGACCCGCTCTCTTGGGTCCGCGCCTGCTTCAAGTACCGGTTCGCTCCGATTACTGGGAAACCCGGGGGAGCAAGGGGTATCTGATCCTCCCCGCAGGGAGTCGCAGGTCAGGTCCCTGGACCGGTGAGGGCCGGGCGCATGAACAGCCAGCCGAATTCGTTGCCGTGCGTTCCCACGCCACCTGACTCCATGGTGTCGACCACCTCAAAACGAATGTCGAGATCATCTCCGGCGAAGATCAGCAGCTCCTCGAATTCCTGCCGATTCCAGACGTGCGCGTGCACGGAGCGACGTCGATGGTGCTCGATCTCCTCGGGGGTCCGTTCTGCGAGGAGATCGGTGAACTCGCGCTGATCGCCGTTGCTGCGGAGGAGCCCGATGATGAAGTCGGTCACGTGCGCGTCGTCGACCTCTCGGATGTCACTGCGGTATTCCTCGACCAGGTGCGCCAGCGGGGTGGGTTCTCTCAAGCTGTCGAAGGTGAGGTGCCGGTCCGGGACGAGAAGCACGAGCAGTCCACCCGGTCGGAGGACCCGGTATATCTCTTCGAGCATTTTGAGCGGATTGGCCAGGTGCTCGATCACGTGGCTGGCAATCACGAAGTCCTGGCTCGCGTCGTCCAGCGCACTCAATCGATCGATGTCGAGATCCGCCACGACGTCCGGTTTCGGAAAGTCCGGCGTGTCAGCCAGTTCCGGGAAGAGGCGACTGTTCTCCTCGGGATCCCACCGATCGACGTAGCTGACCCGCACACCCGACGGCACGGGAAACGGTGCGTGGCCGGCACCCATCTCCACCCCACTGCCTGAGAGGTGTGAGGCGAATCGTCGCCGGACGGTCAGCACATCGACGGCTGGCTCAGGGGTGGTTCCGGAGTCACCGTTCGCGTTGGGCTGCGCCGATACGCCGGTCGCCGCCGCGGCGGGACTCGCGGCCAATTGCTCCTCGGGGGCGGGGCGGGGTGCTGTACGTCTGAAAAGCCTCATTCTCGGATCACTCTAGCGAGACTCCGTTCAGCCCACGGGCTGTTCCACCGCGCTCGGCTTCGGCGGAACGCACGGCGATTCTCCGACTATTCGGGGCTGGCCGGAACGCTCATGAAGAATTGGTCGTCGATCCGTCGCAGCGTCGCGAAGTCAGCATCGTTCTCGAGACGATGCCGAAATGACGCGTCGTTCCAAGCATCCCAGCGGGCACTCAAGAGTTTCCCGCTGATACCGCTCGAGTCGTCGGACATCAGGAAGGAAACGAGAGACGCGGCGAGTTCCGGTGAATCTCCCTCGCCGCTCGCCACTGCACGAGCCGTTCGGTCGAAGTACGCCCCGCCGACCTGCTCTGCTCCGGCCGCCAACGTCGTTTGGTGCATGTCGGTGACCACGAAACCCGGCGCAACGGCATTCACCCGGACACGGTCGGAGACGAGTTCGGCCGCCAGGTTCTCCGCGAGTCGAACCACGGCGGCCTTCGAGGCCGCATAGGCGTCGTATCTCGGGAATGGGCCGGTGGCACCGCCCCCCGAGAACATCACGACAGAGCCGTGGCTCTCCTTGAGCAAGCTCAGGTTTGCCTCGACGGCGAGGAGGCTCCCGACAACGTTGACGTCGAGGGTCTCACGAAAGTCCTGGATGCTCCACGACCCAATTGGCCCTATCGGCGTCAGGGTCGCCGCCGCGGTCACGACGCCCGAGAGGAACCCGTTTGGCGCTATGGCGCCCTGAGCCCCTCTCCAGCCTGCCTCGTCCCGGACGTCGATCGTCACCGCTGCATGCGCTCGAGATCCGAGCTGGGGGAGCAGCGACTCGAGCGCAGCGGTGTTCGTCGCGACGGCGACGACCTCGGCACCGTCGCGGGCGAGCCTGAGTGCGACGGCTCGCCCGATACCGCGACTCGCTCCGGTGACGAGGACTCTGTGTCCGACGAGGGGCTCGTTCATGGGTTCTGCGCGCGTTCGACGCACGTCCAGGCATAGCGCGCCGAGGCCAGGTCTCCGAGGAGCGCCCGGCCGTCCGAGGCGAGGATGGCCTCGGCAAAGTGGTTCCACTCGCGGGACCAGGACTCGTCCTGCTCGGAGAAGGTGACCTGTTCGGTCTCGGGCGGGCCGAGCTCCGGCTTCATGCGGTAGGTGGTCAGCCGCTGCGGCCCATAGGAGCGGACCAGACCCTCGACGACCCACTTGGCCCGCTCGCACGTGACCTCCATGGAGAACAGATTCTTCCATTCGGTCCAGCTGACGTGGAGGAGGGCCCAGGGCGACGTGTCGCCCACGCCGCCCCCGTCAGCCAGGATCAACACCGCATTGTCGTCGACCGGGGCCTGCCAGAACTGTGTCTTGAGCAACGAGCTGTGCACGGGAACCTCTCCGAGCAACCAGTAGCTCAGATCCAACAGATGCATTCCCTGATCGATGATCTCGCCTCCACCCGACCGGGCGGGATCCGTACGCCACTCCCGCTCGTAGCCGAGTCGGCCTCCATGGCCGTAGCGAGCACGCAGGTAGAGGACATCTCCGTAGAGACCCGAACGGGCTTCGGTGATGGCGCGCGGCGATGCCGAGGTGGAATCGGTGATTGAAGCCGACCTTCACCAGGCGGCCGACCCGCTCTGAGACCTCGAGAAGCCGGTCCACTTGCCTGACACCGATACCGGCCGGTTTCTCGACGAGGACGTGAGATCCCGACTCGAGGGCGCGGCAGCTCAAGTCGGCGAGTTGATCGTGGGTGACCGCCACAATGACGACGTCGGGCTGTAAGTCGAAGAGATCCTCCACCGAGGGGGACGCCACGGCTCCGAAGTCCGCCGCCAGCTGCGCAGCGGCCTCGGGGAGCAGATCGAAACACCCCACGAGTTGATCCTGTCCGAGTGCCTCCGCACGTTTCCGCCCGATCAGGCCACATCCCACGATCCCGACCCGCATGGTCGAGCGCTCCGTCATGCGTACTCCAAGGCATACGCGCCGTTGAATTCGAAATCGAAGGGGAGCTCCTGAGCACCCTGCTCTTCCATCGCTCGTCGTGTGTCTTCGGGACGGGCGGCGTACAGAAGTAGAAATCCGCCACCACCGGCACCCACCAACTTGCCGCCGATGACCCCACTCTTGCGCGCGGTGTCGTACAGGGAGTCGATTCTGGGATTTGCGATCTCGGCTGATCGTTCGCGCTTGTGCATCCAATGCTCGTGCATCAGTTCTGCGTAGCTCTCCACATCGCCAGCCACCAGGAGGTCTCGAGCGGTCAATCCCATTGCCTTGGTGCGATGGAGGTTTTCGATCATGTCTGCCTCGCCTTTGAGGGAGCGCTCGTGTTGATCGCTGAGCACCTTTGAAGCCGAGCGCGCCATGCCGGTATAGAACAGCAGAAGTTGGTCCTTGAGGTGACGCAGAGTCGACGCCTCGAGTGCGAGCGGTTCAACGTCCACACTGCCGTCGCGATGGAAGGTGTACGCACAGATGCCTCCGTGTGCCGCGACGTACTGATCCTGCTTGCCGACGGGCTCACCCAGGACGTCGATCTCGATTTCACACGCCGCCTCGGCCAAGGGCCCGGGGGCGATGGTCGTGCGGCGGGCGTAGGACAGGCCCCGAAGCAGGCAGACCGTAAAGGCGCCCGACGAACCCATGCCGGTGCCGGCGGGCACGTCGGCGACGGAGGCGATCTCGAGAGGATTGCCCTTCCAGTGACGAACCAGGACCTCGCGCAAAATGGGGTGCTGAATCTCCTCGGGGGTATCGACCTCTTCGATGGCGGAGTATTTCATCCGGTACCGCCGTTGGAAGATGTCGTGCATGAGCATGTAGACGTACTTGTCAATGGCGCCGGCAAGAACGAAGCCCTCGTGGTTGCTGTAGTAGGAGGGCAGGTCGGTACCGCCACCACCGAGAGAGATTCTCAGCGGGGCCCGGCTCAGAATGACGCTCACTTCAGGCTCATGAGGAGAGCTCTTGGTCCCACGCGAACGGATTCTTTTCGAGCCATTCCACGGTGAGTTCCACGGACTCCCGGATCGTCCTGGTTGGTTCCCATCCGAGCGATCGGATCCGAGATGTATCGAGTTGAATCAGCGGACTGTCTCCAACCCAACCTCGTTCTCCGACCCCGAAGTGGATCTGTGGATGCAGATTCAGCTTTTCCGTGATGATCTGAACCGAATCGCGCACGAGCAGCGTCTCCTCATGCCCGAGGTTGTAGATGTACGTCCCCGATTCGTCGGCGTGGTGGTTGGCCGCATGCAGAATCGCTGCGGCGCAGTCTTGTACGTACAGATACGACTTTTGTTGCAGGCCGTCGCCGAGCACCGACAGGTGATCAGGATCGCGCCTGAGTGCACGGAAGAAGTCGTAGACGTGGCCGTGCGTGTAGCGCTCTCCCAGGATGGACACGAACCTGAAGATGAGGCCAGTGAATCCGAAGCCGGTTGCATAGGCCTGGATCAAACCCTCGGCGGCCAGCTTTGATGCGCCGTAGAGAGACGTCTGCACCGGAAAGGGGGCGTCCTCTGGTGTTGGGAAGATGTCGGGCTCGCCGTAGACCGACCCAGTGGATGAGAAGCCGATCCGCCGCACGCCCGCGATTCTCATCGCCTCGAGAACTTGTGAGGTGGCGATGGTGTTCTGTTCGAGGTCGAGGGTCGGATGATCGAGCCCGTACCTGACGTCGGCGTTCGCCGCTAAATGGAAGACCCAGTCGCACCCTTCCATGGCATCGACGAGAACATCGCGATTCAGGATGTCTCCCTGCACCAGCCGATTGGACGGATTGGCCAGGAACGATTCGAGGAACTCCCGGTGGCCCGTCCGGAAATCGTCGACCACGACGACAGAGACCCCGGCCGCGTTCATCGCGTCGGCGAGGTTGCTGCCGATGAAACCGGCCCCACCGGTGAGGCAGACGCGATTCATGAAGCGTGACCGACTTGGAGAACGGGCGCGCAGAGAAGGGGGTTCATTTCATCTCGACTTTCATGATCAGACGTTCAAGCCTGCAGCCAGGGCGTCGTCATGGAACATCTTCACGGTGTCCAGGGAGAACTCCTCGAGATCCTTGCCCAAAGAAGCAAGCTTCGCGATGAGGTCTGGAGTCATGGTGATGATGTGACAACCGACGGCATCGGCCTGCACCGCGTTCAGCACCTCTCTCGGAGAGGCCCAGATCAACTCACAGTCCGGCAGGTCTGCCGTGATGGCAAGAGATTCCTTCACCACCGGGATGGGGTCGACACCGGCGTCGGCGATCCTGCCTGCGAAAATCGAGAGGTTCGATGGTGCGCCCTCCCGGACGGCTTCCGCCATGGTTTCGACCTGGCGCGGCGTAAAGATGGCGGTCACGTTCACCTTGATTCCGTCGTGGGACAGGGCGGCCACCTCTTTGGCCAAGGAGACGCCCTTGGTGTTCGTCACCGGAACCTTGACGTAGACGTTCTCGCCCCAAGCGGAAATGAGCCGGGCCTGGCGGACGATGGCAGCGGGGTCATCGGCAAGCACTTCGAACGAGACCGGCTGGCGTTCGACGTGGACCAGCAACTCCTTGGCAAACGATTCGTAGTCGGTCAGGCCGGCCTTTCGGATGAGCGTCGGATTCGTGGTGAATCCGGCGATCCGGGGATCCTTGGCAGACTCGACAATCGAGGTGAGATCGGCACCGTCCGCAAAGATCTTGATCCTAAGACTCTGTCGTTGCACGCTCGTCACTATCCTTCCTGCCAACCCTGGAAAAGGGTAGCCACTGCCGCGGTCACTGCTCGGGACTCAGTTCGCCACTGCGTCACCGAACTGACTCCCACTTCGTCTCGGATACGGCAAGGGAGGGATGAGAAACCAGTAGGTGCCAGATCACAGCGCACAGGCCCTCGGTATGGGGCGTCACGTGATCGGGGTACAGCGGTGGTATTACGACGCATGCGTTTGCCACGGTGGCCGTGAACCCGCCGTTACGTCCGACGATGCCGACGATGCGAGAGCCTCGCTCCACCGCAAGTTGAAGGGCCCGGACCATGTTCACCGACACGAGTCGTTCGACGTCACCGCCGCCCACCGAGAACACCAGGACCCCGTCATCAGATCCGAGCTTGGAGACCTTCAACCAGGCTTCAAAGGTCGATTCCCAGCCCTCGTCGTTGGTGCGAGCGGTCAGCTCCGAGACATTGTCGGTCGGCGCGTACGCCTCGAAGTTGCAGATCTTCCGGAAGTCGTTGACTGCGTGCGAAGCGTGGCCGGCCGAACCACCGACCCCGAGGATGAACAGCCGCCCGCCTCTCTCGCGGACGGCGGTAAGTTCAGCGACACACCGATCGACGTGATCAGGGTCGATCGCCGACAGGACGGCAATCGATTCGGCGATGAATTCCTTTGCAAATTGCTTGTCGCGAGAGTCCGACGGGGAGGGAACGCCACTGGAAGGGCTGGTCATGTCGCCATGTTGTCTTCGGTCGCACCCATGAGATTCCCTCCGGACCTTTGCGGTCTCCACGGCGAGTTGCCGATGGTGCCCCGAATCTAACAATTCCCGAGGCCACAGCCCGCCAGCCACCCGCACGGAAAACGGGCCGGAAGCCCTGCTCTCGGCGGGCCTGTCCCGGAGTCGTTCGGTTCTCCATTTGGCGCGGCACACAGGCCGCCTCGGAGCTGCCAGGGGGTTGTCGGCTTGAGCACCCGACGACGCGAGAACCCTGCGAACGACGCAAAGTGGTGCCCTGGGTCCCGAGGGTGGAGTGCTATTCTGCCAGCGTGCTCGAGGGTCCGCGCCCAACGAACGGCGCGACCCGCAATGTGGCGGAATCCCTCCGACTGCCCGTCGACGGAGTGTTCGTCGTCGGGATGTCCGCCAGTGGAATCGACATCCTGGCCGACGCCCTGTCCCGTCTCGGAGCGGACCAGGTGGGGGACCGGGAGGCGGACCGACTCGGTGAATTCAACGGGCGGCTCATGGCCTCCGCGGGAGACCCGCCGGACCCCGCTCCCGTCGAGCTGGCCCACAGCCTGGCCGCGACCTGGCTGGACGAGGCTCGTCGGGAGAAGTCCGACCCGTTCCGGGCGGGCCAATCCGAAATGGGCGGGCGACCGTGGCTCTGGGCTGACTGGCGCTTGTCGTTCCTCACTCCCTTCTGGTCGACCGCGTGGGATCTGCGTCCGGCAGTGATCCTGATCAATCGGGAACCGAGCGGAGTGATCGGAGCGAGCACCTCGGAGTTTCGTGATCGTACGGACGCCTTGACATGGTGGGACCGCTGCAATCGCTCCGCCCTGGTGCTCTGTTCGATGTACCCCTCCCTGGTGGTCAACTACGACGAGCTGACAACGGAGCCGAAGTCCGCCCTGGCCCGGATCGTCGAGTTCCTGAACCAACTCGGACTCTCGCTCGCGGGTGACGTTGGAGCCGCCGTTGAGGCGGTCGAAGGCGCAGACTCCGTGGTCCGAGAGCCAGCCGACCGCCCCCATGACATCGATGCACGCCATACGACGTTGCATCGCCTGCTGCACGAGCTCGGCGATCGAGCGGTGACGGGCGACGACGACGCCGCCGGCCTGATCGATGTGACGTCCCAGTTCTATGACAAGGACTACTACGGAACCTCGTACGACCAATCCGGCATCCCCTACTCCAGGGATCACCGGGAATGGCTCGACTACTTCGGCGGACTCGCAGCCTCCATCGTGTCGACTCTGCACCCCGCCTCGGTGCTTGACGTCGGGTGCGCGGTCGGCATGCTCATCGAAGGGCTGCGCGGGCGTGGAGTCGACGCCCGCGGTATCGACATCTCGGCTTGGGCCATCGGGCAGGTCCCTCCGGCCCTGCGGCCGTATTGCCGGGTAGCTTCGGCCACGGACGAGCTCGACGGTTCGTACGAGTTGATCACGTGCTTCGAGGTCCTCGAACATCTCCCACCATCATTGGCCGATGCCGCCATCGGCAACATCTGCCGACACGCGGAGAGCGTGCTCTTCGCGTCCACACCGGATGATTTCGACGAGCCGACCCACCTCAACGTCGAGCCTGGGAGCTACTGGGCCCAGCATTTCTTGCACCACGGCTTCATGCACGACGTCGACTACGACGCGTCCTACATCGCTCCGCATGCGATGTTGTTCCGCCGGACGTCCATCACCGAAGAGCTGCTTGTCGCTGACTACGAGCGCGCGCTGTGGGAGACCAAGACCGAGCTGCGATCGACCTTGGCCGACCACCGGCAATTGGCCGACGATCACGAGAACCTCGCGGTCAAATCGAACGCGTTGGAAATCGCACGAAATCAGCTTCAGCAGGAAGTGACCGAGAATGCGTTGGAGGTCGCCAACGTCACGAGAAGGAGGGCGGCCGAGAATCTGGCTGCCTACCAGATGGTGCGCAGTGTGGAAGCCGATCAGAAGCGGCTCGCCACCCTCGTCAAGGCGCGCGAAGAAGAGATTGCGGCCGTGTACAACACGAGGATCTTCCGCTACGGATCGAAATTGCGGAGCGTCTATGCCCGGTTGCGGGGGCGAACGATCGCCACCGGAATGGTCGGTGTGCCCGTCCTGCCGCCAGACGGTTCGTACCAGACATGGGTCGAACTCTTCGACACGCTGGACACCGCGGCACGTGGGCAACTGGCGGCAAGGGTCCAAGCCCTTCCGGACCGTCCCACGATCTCGGTGCTGATGCCGACCTACAACCCTCCACTCGAACTCCTGCGGACGGCCATCGAATCGGTGAAAGCCCAGATCTATCAGGACTGGGAGCTTTGCATCGCTGACGACTGCTCCACCGACCCGGGGGTCATGCGGGTCCTGCAGGAACTCGCGGCGTCCGACAGTCGCATCAAAATCGTTCAGCGCGAAGAGAACGGGCACATTTCCGCTGCATCGAACTCTGCGCTGTCGATCGCGACGGGCGAGTGGGTCGCTCTTCTCGACCACGACGATCTCCTCGCTGAGCACGCATTGGCCCTCATTGCGATCGCCATCGGGGAGAACCCCGCCGCGGGCCTGGTCTACAGCGATGAGGACAAGATCGACGAGGGAGGACTTCGTCGGGATCCATTCTTCAAGCCTGATTTCGATCCACTCCTCCTCCTCGGCCAGAACTTCGTGAGCCATCTGAGTGCGTTCCGCAAGGACCTGGTTGAAGGTGTCGGCGGCTACCGGCTCGGATACGAGGGCAGTCAGGATTGGGACCTCACACTCAGGGTGAGCGAGCAATTGTCCCGAGCTCAGGTCGTGCACATTCCTCACGTGCTCTATCACTGGCGAACCCACGCCGCCTCGACGGCCTCGTTGGTCTCCGCAAAGCCCTATGCCGTCGATGCCGGGCGGAGAGCGGTTGCTGATCACCTGGCGCGGACGAGTCGGCCGGGGAAAGTAGTCCGAATCGGCAAGTCCGGCCACAACCGGGTCTCTTGGGAGCTCCCAGACTCACCGCCCTCCGTCAGTATCGTGATCCCGACGAAAGACGGACGTCTCCTGCCGCGGTGCTTGGACAGTGTGCTGTCCTTCACGACGTATCCCGATTTCGAGGTGTTGGTGGTCGACAACTCGAGCGAGCACCTGCCGACGTTGCAGTATCTCGCCGGCCTCGACGATCGCCTGCGAGTGATCCGAGACGAACGACCATTCAATTACGCAGAACTCAACAACGCAGCGGTCGATCGCACGACCGGGGAGTTCGTCTGCCTTCTCAACGACGATACCGAGGTCATCAATCCCGATTGGCTCACCGAGTTGGTGACGCAGGCGCTCGACCCTGAGGTCGGGGCTGTCGGCGCCAAGTTGTACTACGACGAGAGCCGCATCCAGCACGCGGGCGTGGTCCTCGGCATCTACGGCGTCGCTGGTCATACCTTTCGGATGTTCGACAGACTCTCACCGGGTTACTTCGGCAACCTCCAGCTGGCCCGTCGCATGTCCGCGGTCACGGCGGCCTGCCTTCTTGTCCGGCGTGAGGCCTGGGATCAGGTGGATGGTATGGACGGGGTCAATCTTCCCATCGCGTTCAACGACGTGGACTTCTGTCTTCGCCTGCGCGAGGCAGGCTGGGAGATCGTCTGGTCACCCTATGCCGAGATGTATCACCACGAGTCGACCACGCGCGGTGCCGATGATGGACCTCGAGCAGATGCATTCAAGCGGGAAGTCAACTACATGGAATCTCGCTGGGGATTCGATACCCTGCGCCGCGATCCCTACTACAACCCGAATCTCTCGCTCGATGGGGAGGACTACTCGCTCGCGTGGCCTCCCCGGATCTCATTGCTCTGACCCACCGATCAGTCCTTGGTTTGAAGGAGTGATCGCATGCTTTCGATGAACTTGGAGGCATCGCCGAACTGATGTTCGGCGTACGCGCGCCCCGCGCTCGAGGCGTCCGCGTGCCCGTGAGGATCCTGAAGCCTTGAGACGGAGCTCACGAGCTCACCTGCGTCGGAGAACGTGGCGTTACCCGCACGGTGCGCAAGGACCGCGGCAGGCCCGGAGTCCTCTGGCACGAGGATTGGTGTCCCGAAACGGAGCGCCTCGATGCACTCCCGGCCGATGAAAGGCCCGGGGGAGATGTCGATGCAGACGGATGCATGGGCGACAAGGCGCCACAGATCCATGCGGGTGTCGACCGCGACGGATCCTCGCAGGGAGCGGCCCTTCCACGCCCACGCGGTGGCCGCCTCGACCACGACCACGTCCAAGTCGGTAAAGGCCGCCGTGACCCAGGCCGCTGGTGCAGGCGGTTCAGAGTTGGGCTCGACCCGATCGGACAGGACCAACTGGTATCCGGTGAAACCAAATCCATGATGCCGGTGCCGTTCAGCCAGGCGGTTGACCGGGATGTGGAGATCGACGTTGGCACCACCGCTCTTTGGGCCGGCGTCGACCAGGTTCAGCTGTCGCCAGGGGAAATCGTGCCCCTCTGGTGCGGCAATCCACAGCACGTGCTTGGGATCAGTGTGCGTGAGCATCCGCTCGACCGCCGGGGTGAGTTCGTCCACCAGGACCGTCTGATCGCTGGCCAAATGGGGTGGCCACTGGAACCCCGTTTCGTCGCCGATTCCCTCGAGATCAAACGCTCCGTCAGGCGTGCGGGTGCCCGGCAGACCCGGCACGAGCACCGAGACCGGACCGCACCGGGAGGCGCCTCCGGCCAACAGGCGGATGACGTATGAGAGTTCGGACTCAGGCCGGAACCAGTGGCGAGCGATCACGACGGTGCCGGGTTGGTTCATCGAACCTCGTCGGCCGCGGCCGCGGCCGCGGCCGAGGCGACATGGGAGAGGTGTGCGACCTCGGCCCGGAGCCGTGCCAGTTCCTCTCCGTACACCCTGGCCAGGTCCGAGGTCAGTGTCTCCTGGGCGGAAAGTCGATCGACCAGGAGGTCACAATGGTCCGTCAGGGCTTGGTGGGCAGCCGCCAAGGCGTGGAGGAGCCGCCGGTCGGCTCGCCCAGAGACGTGCGAGGCCCAGCTACGCAGGCGGGGACGGAGGGCTGTGGCCGGCGGGGTCTCTCGGCTCGCCAGCACCTGGCGGAGGACGAGGACGGCGGGGAGATCGTTCGTGTGGGGCAGCGGTGACGGCAGGTCCGCCGGTCGCGAAAGCATGCCCGGGGCATCTTCGTCGCTCATCAGAGACCCTTCACCGTCGCGTGCCAGTTGTTCCACGTGTCCTCCTCGTCGGGTCCAGCCAGACCGCATGACGGGCCGGTTCGGGTGAGGTGAGGGCTGAAGTAGGGATCGCCCTCCCGGATGGAGCCTTCCCAGCGATCAATGAATTTCAGGATGTCTCCGACGCCACCGGCCGTGCCCCGGCTCGGAGACTCGTGATGGATGAGTTCCGCGCTCGGTTCGAAGATCGTGCTGTACCCCTCAGCACCGGCGCGCAGGCAGTAGTCGACATCGTTGAGGTCCACCCCGAGTGAGACGTCGAAACCTCCCAGACCCGTGAACACCGCGCGCCGGGTCGCCAGGCAGGCCCCCGTGACCGCAGAGCATTCACGGGTCGCCCCGGCCATCTGCAGGTAGCCGGGTTTCTCGCCCGCCAGTCCGATCAGGGGATGGCCGGCTGCGCCTCCGAGCCCGATGACGACACCGCAGTGCTGGAGACGACCGCTCGGATAGAGCAGCCGAGCTCCCACGCATCCAACCCTGGCGCGGACGGCATGGCTGGTCAGTTGCGACAGCCAGCCTGCATGGAGCGCCTCGATATCGTCGTTGAGAAAGAGGAGGACCTCGCCGCCGGCGGCGGCGGCCCCGGCGTTGTTGAGACGAGCCCAGTTGAAAGGACTGGGATCGGTCAGCAGTGTCACGTCGGGGCGGGTGCCCAGCTCCTCGAGGAGCGTCAGCATCTCCGGATCAGTGGAACCGTTGTCGATAAGGATGAATTCCACGCGGCCTTCTCGTGTCGTGGCGCTGACCGAGTCGACACACGTTCGAAGGAAGCGAGGTTGGTCCCGAAAGGGTATGACAATGCTGACGAGGGCGTCGTGTGGTGCTGATCGCACGACGCGATAGGCGCCTTCTGACCGCGACGTCACGGCTCCCACCTCCGCCCGTCGTCTCAGCGCTTCTTCCACATGGCCGGTCTCGCCGCCCGCAGATCGCTCCATGACGTCCGTCCGATGGCACAGCACCTCCGGGACGTGGACCACGGTGTCCGCGACGTCACAGGCCGCGAGGGCCAAGTCGTGCTCGAGTTCGGGCACCGACTCTGCAACCAGGCGCGGCAGCCTGGCTGCGACCGCATGGCCTATGGCCAGCGGACGCCTGACGTATCCGGTGGTGAGAAGAAAGTCTGGCGAGAAGTCGGGCTTGAGTACCGGTCGGACGTGCTCGCCCGAGGGCAGGAGCATGTCGTCGTCGGCGTACATGACGCTGCCGGGAGCGACCTGTGCCAGTGTGGCCACGGCGTCGGGAGCCCAGACGTCGCCCAGGTGGATGAGTGCGACGTTCTCGGGGGTCGACCCAGTCAACAGGGCGGTCAGCTGCTGGCGGATCGACATGCCGGGTGCCTGGGCCACCACGCGGACGCGGCGCCGGAACCGACTCGCCAGACTCGACCTGACCAGCTCCTCGATCTCGTCCAGCCAGGGTGTCGTCGTGGAGATGTCGAGTCGCCAGCGCTTGGTCGTCTGCCGGGCCAGCGCTCGGAGCGTCTCATCCGCGGCCGGGGGCACCTCACCTGCGACCACAGTGATCAGACGCAGCGGAGGGGACGTGGGCCGCCCTGAGCGGGCGGCGCGGCTGCGCTCCCGGTTGATCACCCAGGAGGAGTACGCGGCGGGATCCTCTGCCACGTCGGGGAGAAGGGGGGGGAGCTCACGCGGGGCGAAGAGCACCCGTTCCACGCAGGCAATCTACCGGAAACGGAAGCCGGCACCGGCCGCGTTGGCGCACGTGAGGGCGGACCTGTCACGATTCGCCGATGCGGAATCCCGACCGCTTGCTCATGGGCCCCGGGCCGTCGAACCCGTACCCCGTCGTGACCATGGCG
This sequence comes from uncultured Acidimicrobiaceae bacterium, assembly GCA_963726545.1. Taxonomy (GTDB): domain Bacteria; phylum Actinomycetota; class Acidimicrobiia; order Acidimicrobiales; family RAAP-2; genus Bog-473. Next base: position 21,841 of record CAVSCV010000018.1, read on the forward strand.
CTCGCCGCGCCCCTGCTGGGCCACCTCGACCCGGACTTTCTGGCTCTGCTCGACGAGACATGTGAGCGCCTTCGAATGACATTTGGGACCGACAACGCCCTCACGTTGCCGATCAGTGGCACGGGCTCGGCCGGCATGGAGGCCTCCTTCGTCAACGTGGTCCGGCCCGGCGATGTCGTGGTGGTCGGGGTCAACGGGGTCTTCGGCGAGCGCATGTGCGAGGTGGCTGACCGGCTCGGCGCCGAGGTCGTTCGGGTCGAAGCCGAATGGGGTGAGCCCCTTGATCCGGGTCTGCTCGTGGCGGCGCACCCGGCACCGGCGGTCATCGCTCTGGTCCACGCCGAGACGTCGACGGGCGTTCGCAACGACGTCGAAGCGGTAGGTCGGGAGAAGGGTGATGCGCTCCTCCTGGTCGACACCGTGACCTCGCTCGGGGGCATCGAGGTCGCCGTCGACGGGTGGGAGATCGACATCTCCTACAGCGGAACCCAGAAGTGCCTGGGGGTGCCACCGGGTCTGTCGCCGCTGACGTTGTCGCCGCGGGCGGTCGAGCGCTTGGTGGAGCGCCCGACCAGCTGGTACCTGGACCTGAACCTGATCGCCAAGTACGCCAGCGGACCCGCTGGAGGGGGTCGGACTTACCACCACACGGCTCCGGTGGCCATGGTGGCAGCACTCCATGCTGGGTTGGGGGCTTTGCTCGACGAGGGCTTGGAGCAGGCCAGGGTGCGCCACGCCGAGTGTGGCCAGCTCCTCTGGGACGGCCTCGAGGACAGGGGGTTGGAGCTCCTCGTCAAGAGGGAGCATCGTCTACCCCAGCTGACGACCGTCCGTATACCGGACGGGGTCGACGATGCGGCTGTCCGGACCAGGCTGCTCGACGATTACGGGATCGAGATCGGCGCCGGCGCCGGTCAGTTGGCCGGACAGATCTGGCGCATCGGCTGCATGGGGCACACGGCCCGCCGGCGCAACGTGCTGGCACTCCTGGGTGCGCTCGGGGAGGTGCTGGACCGATGAGTGCGGCTCGAGCCGTGCGCCACGCGCCCTTGCAGTTGCGAGGCCGTCGGGTGTTGCTGCGATCGCTGACCGAGGACGACTTCTTGGCCTGGCACGAGGTGCGCACCCGCTGCACCGACTGGTTGCTGCGCTGGGAACCCCGGCCTAAGGGCGCACCCGTTCCCTCCGAGGATCGACCGAGCTTTGCGGCCCGCTGCGGTATCCGCGAGCGCGAACGGCACCTGGGCACTGGCTATGGCTTCGGGATCTTCGTGGGCGAGCGCTTCGCCGGCGAAGTCACGCTCTCGTCCATTCAGCGTGGACCCTTCCAGAGCGGCTCCATCGGATACTGGGTCGACGAGGCCTTGGCCGGGCGGGGGCTCGTGCCCGAGGCCGTGGTGGTCACCCTGCGGTTCGCATTCGAGGCGATCTCGCTGCACCGGGTGGAGATCTCCATCATCCCGCGCAATACCGCCAGCCGGCGCGTCGTCGAGAAGCTGGGTATCCGCGACGAGGGGATCGCGCAGAGGTACCTGGAGATCGACGGGGTGTGGGAGGACCACGTCCGCTACGGCATCACCGCCGAAGAGTGGGCCGTCCGGGAGAGCGGGCTCGTCGCCGAATGGATCGGTTCCTGACCGGTTACAGGTCTGTCGTGCCGAGCACCGAGGGCGAGTGTCGGAAGAACTGCTCAATGTCGTGTTCGTACGTGTAGGACTGCTGGGGTCGTCCTGACTGCCGGCGCAGCCGCGTCGACCGGATGAAGCTCTTGACCGCGCCTGCGCTGGTGGCGTTGTACGTGAATCCGGTGGCGGCGAACCGTCGGGTGTCCACGCCCCTGCCGTAGCGCAGGAGATCCTCCAGCTCAGCGGGGAGGTCGAACACCCGGGCCAGCGGCCGAATCTTCAGCGGGCTGAACGGCGAGAGCGGGACCAGCCGCGTCCCGCAGATGCTGGCCACCTCGCTCCAGGGCAGACGCCCGTCGCCCGCCACGTTGTAGAGGCCGGGGATGCCGCCACGGGTGACATGGATCAGGGCGCGCACGACATCGTCCTCCTCGACGAACTGCAACAGAGGATCGAAGCCGAAGATGGAGGGGCAGACCGGCCGGGCGAGGTTCCGGCTCATCGGGGTGGAGAGATGCGTACCGAGCACGTTGGCAAAGCGCAGAACCGTGATGCGGGTCGCGGGATTGTCCTCCGAGAAGTCCCGGACGAGGCCTTCGGCTTCGACCAATGCCCGCTCGACCGAATTCTTCACCGGACTCTTCCGCGCGGTGTCCTCGTGGAAGGTGTTCGGATCGGTGGCCGACGACCCGTAGACGAGGGTGGAGGATTTCACGATGACGTGGCGAACGGACGAGCCGGCCGCTCCTGCGGCCGCCAACAGGTTCATGGTGCCGATCACGTTGATCTCGTGCATGGCCCGCCGCGGGACGGTCACCGAGTTGGTGATCATGAAGGTGTGCAAAATGGTGTCGACCTTGGTCGCGTTCACGATCCTGCTCAGGATTGAGTAGTTCTGGTCGGTCCGCACGAACTCGGCTCGCTCGAACGGGACCGAGGGCGCCTGCGCCCCGGTCCCCAGGATCACATCCATGCTGGGGTCCGATTCGAGCGCCTGAATCATCCGACCACCCCAGAAGGTGTCGGCCCCCGTCACAAGGACGCGCCGGCCCATCAACCGAACCAGACGCTGCGCCGGTCGCGCAGCATGTCGTCGACGGCCGCTTGGAGTTGCGAGCGAATGTGCTCGGATTCGTCCATGATGCGACTCTTGGAGTAGCGCTCCTGATCGGGAGGGACGTCGAAGAACACCGGGTCGAGGACGTGCAGCTTGAACTTGGAGGGGAAGGGCACGAGGGCGCCGACTGGGCCCAGGGTGAGCATGTTCGCCGTGATCGGCAGGTACGGCAGGCCAAGGGCGCGGGCCACGTTGGGCAGCCGGAACACGACCGGCATCGTCTCCTCTGATCCCACCACCGCGATCGGCACGATGGGAACGCCGGCCCTCATGGCAATCTCCACGAAGCCGCCCCGGCCAAAGCGACGGAGTTGGTAACGGTCGGTGTACGACTTCGAGGGCCCCTTCGTCCCTTCGGGAAAGACCAGAGCGAGTTGGCCCTGCTCCTTGAGCAGTCGGTAGGCGTTCAACGGTTGCGCCGGCACTCCGCCGGCCCGAGCCCACAGTGTCCCGACGACGGGCAGGGTGCGGAAGAAGTACTCCGCCAGGCCGTACACGGGTCGTTCGAGTTCCTTCTCCAACCCGTGCATGATCACCGGCGCATCCGAGGGAATGGCGCCCGCATGGTTGGCGACCAGCAAGGCACCGCCGTGGCGAGGAATGTGCTCGAGCCCCTGCCACTCGGCCCGGAACCACTTGGAGTAGACGGGTTCGTAGAGGGCTCGCACCACCGCTCGGGTCCGTTCCGAGCGGCCCCACTCGTCGACGTCGGACATGCGCGGATCCTCGGGATCCTCGCCGTCGTGTGTGGGGATCCGGATGGGAACGACGGCCGTGGACTGGTTCTTTTCACCCGCCACCGCGCGACCGTCGGCCATCGTGCCATCGTACCGAGCGCCCGGTGCGGGCGGATCTGCGCACGTGCACTGCGCTTCGTCGGTCGGGAGTGGCCTGCCTTAGGGCCGCGCAGCCCCGATGAGGCCCTCCGTGAAGATGGGGGAGTACGAGACGGTGGAACCGGTGAAGGGAGCCTGAATCACCGTGGCTGCGCCGTAGGGGCCCGAACCCGTGTACATCACGACATGGTCGACCTGGTTGTCGTTGTCGAGGTTGTAATAGAAGAGCAGGTCGCCGGGTTGCAGGTTGGCCAGGGAGACGTGGGGGAGCGCGGGCCATTGGGTCTCGGTCGTGCGCGGAATGGAAACCCCGGCCTGGGCCCAGGCCCATTGGACGAGGCCTGAGCAGTCGAACCCGGACCCGGGACTCTCGCCGCCGAAGACGTAAGGGACGCCGAGCTGCGAGACGGCCACGCGTACGACGGCCATTTGGGTGGCGTTTCCTTGGGACGAGCCGGCGATCTCACCCTGGTAGCCGGACGAACCGGCCGCACCGTTCGCGGCAGTGGTGGCTGCCGCTCCGCTGGCGGAACCTCCGACGGCTCCGGCCACACTGGCGGCCGTGGCCGCTGCCGCGGCCGCCCGCTGTTGGGCAGCTTGGTTCGCCGCCCGAGCCGCCGCCGCTGCTTCCTGCTGTGCCTCTTGGATTGCCGCTTCCGCGACCTCTTGGGCCAGCTGCCCCTGCACCTGATCGAGCGTCGCCTTCGTCGTCGCCGCTTCCTGCTCGTTGGCGGTGGCGAGCGACTTGGCCTGTGCGGCTTCAGTCTGCGCCTGCGAGGCCGCCGTCTCCTCTTGCGCCTGCTCCGCCTCCAACTTCGACTCGGAGTGTTGCAACGAACTCTCGTCGTTCGTGAGGTTGCCCACGATCTGGTTGGTGTACTGGTTACGGGCCTCGCTGTCGCTGGCCGATTGCGAGAAGTACGACGCGAAGCCGGTCTGCGGGGTGCCGTAGATGTAGGCCTCCACGGCGTCGTTGGCCACCAGCCTCTTGTCCACCTTGACGGCTGCTTTGGCGCTCACCAGCTGCGCCGCGAGCGACTGCGCCTCGGTCTGATCGTTCTGCAGGTTCTGGACGGCGGTGTTGTACTTGTCGTCGAGGACCGAGGTCTGCTGCTCTTCTTGGGCCAGCGTCGCTTCGATCTGCGACACCTGCGACTCGGTCGAGTTGATCTGCGACTGGTTTGGCGCCGCTCCGGGCAGTGTGGTGGAGGTCGTTGCTCCCGCCGCGCCCACGGGAAGGATCCACGCGCCGAAGGCGCCAGCGACCAATATCGCCCGAGCGATCATGCTCCGCCCGCGCGCAGTGTTCCGACAATCCACTGCACTCACCCGAGAGAGCGTAACTGCTCGCTGGTGGCAAACTCGTCACCCCGATCGTCGCCGTTCGGTTGCAGACCCAGTTCGCGTGCTCTTCACACGACATCCGAGCGTGGATCACCGGTTCGATTGACCCGGCGAACCACCCTCCCTAGGGTGCCTGAGCGTGGAAGGCGTGGTCGAGATCTCCCAGGGTCGGCTGCGGGGGGCATGGAGGAGCGACCACTGGACGTTCTCCGGCATCCCCTATGGCAGGGCGCCGGTCGGGGAGTTGCGCTGGCGTCCGCCTCTCCCGGCCGAGGCTTGGGACGAGATCAGGGACGCCTCGACCTTCGGTGCCATTGCCCCGCAGTCGGCGGCGATCCCGGGGATCACCGCACCCTCGGATCCCGGAGCCACGGAGCCACACAGCGAAGACTGCTTGTCGCTGAACGTCTGGACGCCCGCGCTGCCCGAGATCCCCACCTCGACGCCAGGGCAGGGCCGGCCGGTGATGGTGTGGATCCATGGCGGAGGCTTCACGTCGGGGAGCGGTTCTGTCTTCTTGTACAGAGGCGGCAGCTTGGTCCGCAACGGCGACGCCGTGGTCGTCACCATCAACTACCGGCTGGGGGCGCTCGGTTTCCTGGCCCACCGCGATCTGGGCGACCCCGACGGCCTTCTGGGCAACTGGGGCATCCACGACCAGCTGGCCGCCCTGCGCTGGGTGCGAGACCACATCGCCGTCTTCGGCGGCGACCCACACAACGTGACGGTCTTCGGCGAATCCGCCGGTGGGTTCAGCGTGTCTGCCCTGCTCGGAATCCCGTCTGCGTCCGGCTTGTTCCGTCGGGCCATCGTGCAGAGCGGGGGCGCCTGGGTCCACTCGGTGGAGGAGGGGGAGCGGACTGCGGAGCGGCTCGCTGCAGTCTTGGGCGTGGCCCACTGCAGTCGGGAACTGCTCCAGGGGGTTCCGGCCACCGAGCTGGTGGCGGCCACCGAGGAGCTTGGTCGGCGCCGACCCGATCCGGGGTTGCTGCCCCTGCCTCATCTGCCGGTCGTCGACGGCGTGCTCATGCCGCAGCATCCGCTCGCCGCCGTGGCCGACGGCGCGGCGTCAGGTGTCGACCTGCTCATCGGGACGAACCGCGACGAGCTCACCTTGTTCGGGTTGGGGAATCCGTCCCTCATGGCGCTCGATGCGGAGGGCGTCCGCCAGTGGATGGTGAACGCCGTGCCCGACATCGCGGCCGACGAGGTGCTCGACAGCTACCGAGTGGCGCGGCAGACGCGGGAGGAGGGCGTCGAACCGCGCGACCTCTGGGTTGCCGCGGGCTCGGACATCGTCTTCCGCTGGCCCAGTTTGCAGTTGGCCGCGACGCACGGGGGCCACGGCGGCCGATCGTTCGTCTACCTCTTCGACTGGGAGTCGCCGGCCTTCGAGGGGATCCTCGGCTCGTGTCACGCCCTGGAGTTGCCGTTCGTCTTCGGCGTCGTCCACGAGCCGGCGGTCCAGATGTTCTGCGGGGCCGGACCCGAGGTCGACATGCTCTCCCTCAACATGCAGACCGCCTGGCTTGCCTTCGCCCGGGACGGGATCCCGTCGCACGACGGGATCGGCGAGTGGTCCCTCTGGGAGCCCGAGTCGAGGGCCACGATGATGTTCGGGCCGCACACCGGTCTGGTGCCGGCACCTCGCAACGGCGAGCTCGCCGTACTGGAGCGGCACCGGCCGCTCGTGGCGAGCGTCTAAGCGACCACCGTCTTCTCGAGACGGAGGGGGAGGCAGCGAATGCCGGTATGGCGATTGCTGCGCGTCCACACCGGTGGACCGGTCAGCCGAAAATATTCGACGCGGTCGAATATTTCCTCGAGCGCGACTCGGATCTCCAAACGCGCCAGATGCGCGCCGAGGCAGAAGTGCACGCCGTGCCCGAATGACAGGTGTGGATTGGGGTCTCGGGAGACCACGAAGCGATCCGACTCGTCGAAGTGCCGTCCATCCCGGTTGGCCGAACCCTCCCAGACGACCACCTTGTCTCCGGGCGCGATGCGCTGACCCGCCAGCTCGCAGGTCGCCGTCGCGGTCCGGCGCTTCGAGGGCGAGGGGGTGGTCCAGCGCAGGATCTCTTCGATCGCGTGCCCCATGGGCACCGTGCCCGCTCGAAGCCGTGCCAGCTCGTCGGGCCACTGGTCAAAGGCCAGCATGGCTCCCGCAATCGCGTTGCGGGTGGTCTCGGCGCCGGCCGAGAAGAGGAGCGAGAAGAAAGCCGAGAGCTCGTCCTGGCTCAAGGCCGCAGGATCGGCGTCGGGCAGCTCCGCGTGGATCACCACGGACAACATGTCCGGACCTGGGTGCGCGCGCTTCTCGGCGATCAGGTCCGCTCCATACCTGGCAAGGAACTCCATGGCTTCCTGCCGTTGCGGGCTCATCGACAGGAAGTCGGACTCGTCGGGAATGTCGAAGATGTGCTCGACCGCGGCAAAGAGCCGGTGGCGGTCGGACTCGGGCACTCCGAGGAGGACGCAGATGGCCTGCATCGGGAGCTCCGCCGCCACCTCGGTGAGGAAGTCGCACTCCGAGTCGACCGAAGCCAGGAGCCGCCGCATGCGCCGCCGCAGCTCGTCCTCCAGCCCGCGCACCGCCGCGGGGGTGAGGCCTTTGGTGACCAGTCTTCGGATTCGCGCGTGTCTGGGGTCGTCCATCATGTTCAGCACGATGCCGGCCACCGGCAGGTCCTGAATGATCGTGCCCCCGTACGGCCGGTCGCCGCCCGTCTCCGAGGAGAAGGTCACGGGGTCGCTGAGCACGCGAAGCACCTCGTCGTAGGTCGCCACGGACCAGAAGCCTTCACCGTCGGGGGTGTGGGCCGTCGGGGGGTGCCACCAGACGGGGGCTGTCTCGCGATGGAGCCTGAAGAGGTCATGGGGAAACCCCTCCGAGAACGTGTCGAGGTCGGTCAGATCCACACCGTCCATCGACTCGGTCATCGGCCAATCCTCACGGCGCCGTCTCTTGCGGTCAAGAATGGGACGGCGGGGGCGTAGCCCAATCGGCAGAGGCAGGGCGCTTAAACCGTCCCAAGTGAGGGTTCGAATCCCTCCGCCCCCACCTCGCGGCTCTGACCACCATGTGGGTCGACCGCCCAGACTCCACGACCCCTGAGGGTCAGGATCGTGACGCGAGGTCGCCACTCAGCTCAATCGAGAGCGATCTCTCGCAACTCGGTAGGGCTCAGCTTCGGGCAGACCGTTCTCTCCGTGGAGTGCGCCCACGTCAGCATCGCCGTCCTCGGCCCGATTGACCTTCACGGCTGCTCCGTACCCTTCTCGCGGCCCGCCGCTCGCCACCTTGCCGTGTACCTGGCGCTGCACCGGGAAGGGGCGGCACACGCCCAGTGGTCCCTGGCGCTGTGGCCGGATCGGCCTGTCTCCCCGGCCACGATCCACTCGACCGCCTCCGACGCCCGGCGCGCCCTCGGCGTCGATCGCTCCGGTCAGCTCCGGCTTCCCCGCGGCCGGGTGCTCCGGCTTTCCGACGATGTCACCACCGACGTGGAGAAGTTTTCGCGTCTGGCCTCGATGGGAGATGCCGAAAGCCTCTGCCGGGCTCTCGCCCTCGTGCGCGGCCCCTTGCTGGCCGGACTGCGGCGATCGGACTGGGTCGTACTGGACGGCACCGAGGCCACCCTCGAGAGCCTCGTGGTCCACACCGCCCTGCGCGCCTGGCGTGCCCTCATGGCGACCGATCAGCCCGACCGTGCCGAGTGGGCGCTGCGTCGAGCCCTCTTGGTCAGCCCGTACGACGAACGCCTCTTTCGGGCGCTGCTCGAGGCGACCGCAGCCCAGGGAAATCGGGTCGCTCTCGGCTCCACCATGGCGGAGCTCCTCACCCGGGCCGGCGAGGCCCGAGGAGCCTTCGGCCTCTCGTCACGGTCCGAGAAGGAATCCTCCCTGGTCAGCGTGCTCCATCCCGAGACGACGGCGCTCTATCGCGATCTGGCCGGCCTCCGGCCTGCGACCGGAGGGCGCCCCGCAAGGCTGTAGGGTTTCGTCCCGCCATGGCGCGCAGCTCCTCGGGAAAATCAGTCGCCCGCGCCGCCGCCACAGGCGGCGGCGCCACTTACCGCGGCCAGATGCCGGTGAACTGGTACGCCGCGCTGGTGGTCATCGTCCTGGTCGGGCTCGGATCGGTGGCTCTGGCCAAGTTCCACTACAACCAGACGGCACCGGTGGTCCAGCCCTCCACCACGACGACCTGGCATGCCGGTCTGGCCACCGACATCTGCGGAACCATGCAGGAAGCGCTGCCGGCCTCGCCGACGTCGAGCACCCACGGTCTGACCACCACAGGTCAGGGTCTGCTCGTGATCGCGCCGAAGAGCGCCAGTGAAGCGGGCAACAATGCCACCCTCGGCAAATTCGCCTCGGAGTACACGGGCTTCACGCTGACCAACACCTCGCTCCAGTACCCCGGCACCAAGACCACCCTTTACAAGAATGGGCAGAAGTGCCCGGCGGGCACGCCCGACGCCGGCAAGGTGGCCGACGTCAAGGCCCGCTCTTGGCTGCTGACCACCAAGACGGTGAATGGTCAGCAGGAGCAAACGGAGGTGGGCGGCGCCACCACGCTCAAGCCCGCCGATCTGAAGTTCAACAACCGCCAGCTCATCACCCTGGGCTTCGCGCCGCCCGGGACGCAGCTGCCGAAGCCTCCGAGTTCGACCATCCTGGCTCTGGTCCAGGCGGTCTCGGGCAACCAGCCCGTGGCGTCGACCACGACGTCGGTTCCGGTCACCCCGACGACCGCGCCGTCGTCATCGACGAGCACGACGGCGCCGACCAGTACGACGAGCACGACGGCGGCGAGCACCACGACCACCAAAGCGGCCACATCGACCTCGACGACGAAGCCTCCGTCAACGACCACCACGACGAAGTAATGAAGGCGGTCGTCCTCGTTGGCGGCGAGGGGACGAGGTTGCGGCCCCTGACCCTCACTGCGCCCAAGCAGATGCTGCCCATCGTCGGTGTGCCGATGATCGAGAGGGTCCTCGGACATCTGGCCTCTCATGGGGTCGACGAGGCCGTGCTCTCGCTCGGCTACCTGCCCGACGCCTTCACGGAGGCGTATCCCGAGGGAACGGTCGCCGGCGTGCGCCTCACGTACGCCGTCGAGCCCGAGCCCCTCGACACCGCAGGTGCCGTTCGCTTTGCGGCCTCGTTCGGCGAGGTGGCCGAGACCTTCGTCGTCGTCAACGGTGATGTCCTGACCGACCTCGACCTCAGCGCCCTGGTCAAATTCCACCAGGCCCGCGGGGCCGAGGGGACGATCGCCCTCCATCCGGTCGCCGACCCGTCGGCCTTCGGAGTCGTGCCCACCGACGAGGAGGGCCGGGTGACCGCGTTCGTCGAGAAGCCACCCCGCGACGAGGCGCCCACCAACGAAATCAACGCCGGCACGTACATCCTGGAGCCCTCCGTCCTGGCCCGCATTCCCGAGGGTGGCCGTGTGTCGATCGAACGGGAGACCTTTCCGGCCATGGTGCGCGACGGCGGTCTCTTCGCCCTGCCTGACGAGGGCTACTGGTTGGACACGGGTACCCCGGCCGCCTATCTCGAGGCGAACTTCGACTACGTCTCCGGTCGTCGCGGCAGTCCCATCGCTCCGGGCCTGATGGCCCAGGGCGAGCTCCTCCTCGAGGGGCAGAGCGAACTGGCGGGCGCCGTGGTGGGGCGCTCGGTGATCTTTGCCGGCTGTGTGGTGGAGGCCGGGGCCCGGGTCGAGCGTTGCGTGCTCGGGCGAGGCGTCACCGTGTCACCCGGAGCCGTCGTCAGTGGCAGCGTCGTGATGGACGGCTGCCATGTGGCCGCCGACGCCAAGGTCACGGGCTCCATCATGGGACCGCGATCCATCGTCGGACAGCGTGCCGATGTCCGCCCGGTGTCGGTGCTCGGTGCCGACGCCGTGGTGTCGTCAGGAACGCTGGTCGACGGCGAGCGCGTCGCAGGATAGAAAGACCCGCGCATGCGCGCGTTGGTGACAGGGGGAGCAGGCTTCATCGGGTCGAACCTGGTGGACCGTCTCCTCGTCGAGGGATACGAGGTCGATGTCGTCGATGACTTCTCGACCGGGTCGCTGTCGAACCTGGCTGATGCCCGCGGCAATGCTGGCCGCACGCTGACCATCCACCATCTGGACATCTCGGTCCCCGCGGTGGTGGACCTCATGGTTCGACGCCAACCCGACCTTGTCTTCCATCTGGCCGCGCAGCCCGATGTCATGGCCTCGGTGCAGAGTCCGGCCTTTGACGCCACGGTGAACGTCGTCGGTTCTCTCAACATCCTCGAAGGCGCGCGCCAGGCCGGGTCGGATCGGGTCGTCTTCGCGGCGAGCGGCACCACCCTCTACGGGGAGCCCGACCCGGAGGACTTTCCGGTGCGCGAGGCGCACCCCCACAAGCCGTTGATGCCCTACGGCGTGTCCAAGAAGGCGGTCATCGACTACCTGGTGGCCTATCGCGAACTGCATGCCCTGGAGTTCTGCGCCTTGGCGCTCGGCACGGTCTACGGCCCCCGGCAGAATGCCCAAGGGGAGGGCGGTGTCGTCGCCGCCTTCGCCGAGCAGATCATGCGTAACGACCCGGTGACGATCTACGGGGACGGCGAGCAGACGCGCGACTTCGTCTTCGTGGACGACGTGGTGGACGCGTGCATGCGGGCCACCACCCGGGGCGGGGGGCTGGTCTGCAACGTCGGCACCGGGCGCGAGACCAGCATCAACGAGCTCTTGGCGACGCTGGCGGACGGAGCCGGGCAGGAGGTGGTGGCGATCACCGCACCACCACGTCCCGGCGAGGTGCTGCGATCGAGCCTCGATGTGGAGCGGGCCGCGATCCAGCTGGGCTGGCGCCCGTGGACCACCCTGCCCGACGGCGTTCGAGCCCTCTTCGAGTTCCTGCGCGAGCGGTCCCAGTGAGCCGGCGGGAGCGCTGAGGTCGGGCCGCCGCGCCCGAGGGTCAGCGAAAGAGGTCCTCAGCGGGGGGACGGATCACTTCGGCCCGCACGGACGCCGTACGCAGCCAGGCGGCGGGCACCCCCCGCACGATGGCCACGGGCACGCCCCGATCTTTGCCCATGACCAGCTCGGCCGCCGAGGCGATCTCGTCGGCCACGCACACCTCGGTGGCGACGAGCTCCCGGCCTCCCGCGTCCAGCGTGCCCTTCAGATCCACCACGGCGGCGACCCCGGCGCAGCCGATGGCGACGTCAGTCACGCCCCGGCGCCAGGGTCGCCCGAAGGTGTCGCTCACGATCACGCCCACGTCGACCCCGAGCAGTGCCTGCAGGCCGGCCCGGATGCGCCGGGCCGATTTGTCCGAGTCCTCGGGTAGCAACGCGGCGGTGCCGTCGTCCACGTTCGAGAGGTCGACCCCCGCATTGGCGCAGACGAACCCGTGCCGGGTCTCGCTGATCACCAGGTCGCCCCGGCGGCGCACGATGCGCACGGATTCGCGAGCCACCAGGGCCAGCTTGGCCGCGGGATCGCCGTGGTCCACCGGGACCAGGCGACCCTCCGCCTTGGACACGACCTTCTGGGTGACCACGACGACGTCGCCCGAGCGCAGGATGGCGCCGCCCGTAGCTGCCTCGGCGATGAGGCGGCCCAGGTCGGTACCCGGCGCCACCTCGCCCAGGCCCGACACGGGCAGGATGGTCAGGCCTTCAGCGTCCGGCATCGACCACGCTCCGGGCCAGGGCGATGGCTTTCTCGGGTGAGCTCATCACGGTGTCGGTCACGACGCAGCGCAGGCCCTCCGCCTCCACCTCGGCCGCTCGGGTCGCGTCAGCTGCGTCGATGACGAGGGTCCCCACCCAGGGGGCATACAGCCGGGCGACCCCGACGACAGACGGTTCGGCCCCCAGCTCGGCCATCAACCGGTCGGCCGGACCCTTCAGGGCGGCGCCGGCCACGATGGGCGAGACGGCCACGACGTGGTCGCGCCGAGCGGTGACCGCCTCGCGGACGCCCGCGACCGCGAAGAGCGGTCCGATCGAGACGATCGGGTTGGACGGACAGACGACTACCAGGTCCGCTTGCTCCAGGGCCTCGAGGACTCCAGGTCCGGGTTCGGCGGAGTCGGCACCGTCGAAGCGCACCTCGCGGACGGCCACCTCGTGGCGCAGCCGGACGAAGTAGTCCTGGAAGCTGACCTCGGTCCCGGCCGGCCCCAGTGTGCTGGCCTCGGCGAGGGTTAGCCGCGTGCGCAGCACGTCGTCGGTCACCGGGAGGAGCCGCACCGCCACCCCTCGCCGCGCCGCGAGCGCGGCGGTCACCGCGCCGAGCGGCTCGCCGGCTCGGAGGCGGCCCGTGCGGAACAGGTGGGTGGCCAGGTCCCGGTCACCCAGCGCGAACCAGTCTTCCCCGCCGAGGCTGGTCAACTCGGCCAAGACGTTCCAGGTCTCGCCGGCCACGCCCCAGCCGGTGTCGCGGTTGTCCATCCCGGCCAGGGTGTAGGTGACCGTGTCGATGTCGGGGCTGATGTGCAGGCCGTGCAGCTCCATGTCGTCACCCACGTTGACCACCGCCGTGATGTCGGCCGGGCGGCACGACGCGCACCAGGCCCGAGAGCATCCGGGCGGCACCGACACCGCCGCACAGGGCGACCAACACGGGGTGAGCATAGAGAGCCGTCGCCGGGAGTCGGCGCGGGAGCCCCTGGTACCATCGCCGCCCGCCATGCCGCAGCAGATCGCCCTGGACCGGCACCGCACCGTCGTCTCCGCCCTGCGCGAGGCCGCCACCGTCAACGGGGAGGTCGAGGCGTACGTCGAGCCGGCCGTGGCCGGGACCACCCGCCGCAGTCCTGACCTTCGGGGCCTGGGACCGGGCCGCCGACGGCGTGGCCGGTCTCTTGGCCCGCCACGGGGTGGCCAAGGGCGACGTGGTCTGCCTGCTCCTGCCCTCCTCCATCGACTACGCCGTCCTCTACGCCGCCCTGCAGCGCCTCGGCGCCATCACCTCGGGCATCAACCCGCGGATGGGTGCCGGCTGAGGTGGCGTCCATCCTCGAGCGGGCCGCCCCGGTGCTCGCCGTCGTCGACCCCGAGGCGGCGTCACTGCCCTCCGGCGAGCGCGGTGGCGACCCTCAGCCGGGGCGAGGTCGCCGCGGCGTGGGACGCCGGGCCGCCCGACCGCTGGCCCGAACTGGCTCCGCACGACCCCGTGGCCGTGGTGTGGACGAGCGGCACCACCGGCCGGCCCAAGGGGGCAGTGTTCGACCATGCCAACCTGGCCGCGGTGGCCCGGGGCACCGACGTGCTCGAGCCAACCCGGCGACCGCCGCCTCTCGCCCCTCCCCTTCGCCCACGTCGCCTACATGACCCGGACCTGGGACGAGGTGGCGCACGCCGTCACCACCGTGATCACCCCCACGCCCTGGAGGGCCGACGACGCCATCCGGATCATGGCCGAAGAACGCGTCACCGTGGGCCAGGGCGTCCCGACCCAGTGGGCCCTGATGCTGGGCAGCCCCGAGCTCGAGCAGGCCGATCTGAGCTCGCTGCGCATCGTCGGGACCGGCGCCGCCCGCACGACGGCCGCCATGATCGCCCAAATGCGCCACCGGTTCGGCGTGCCGGTCGTCGTCCGCTACACCTCGACCGAGGCCTCGCTCGGGACGGGGACGACCCTCGAGTCGACCGACGAGGAGGTGGCCACCACGGTGGGCCGCCCGGTGCCCGGCGGTCGAGCTGGCCATCGTCGACGACGAGGGTCGCGCGGTGCCCGACGGCGAGGTCGGACGGGTGCTGCTCCGCTCCGACGCCGTGATGCGGGGCTATTGGGGCCGCGGACCGGGTCGGGGTCGCTCCGCCGCCGAACTGATCGACGCCGAGGCCACCGAGGCCGTACTGGCCGCCGACGGGTGGTTGACGACGGGCGACTTCGGGCGGCGCACCGAGGGCGGCAACCTGCAGCTGGCCGGGCGGGCGCACGAGCGCTACATCCGCGGCGGCTACAACATCTACCCGGCCGAGGTCGAGCAGGTCTTGGCCACCCACCCGTCCGTGGCCCGGGTGGCCGTGACCGGCGTGGCCGACGACGTGCTGGGCGAGGTGGGGGTCGCCGTGGTCGTGGCCGCAGCGCCGGCGCCCAGCCCGAACTGGCCGAGCTCCGGGCCCATTGCGCCCGATCCCTCTCGGACTACAAGGCGCCGGACGCCCTGGTCGTGGCGGACGAACTCCCCCTGACCCCGATGATGAAGGTGGACCCGGTCCGCTTGGCCGACCTGGCCGAACGGGGCGGCCCAGGAACGCCGCGAGCGCCTGGCGCAGAATCGCGCGTCCGGGCTCCCAGGTGGTAGGCAGTGACCCCACCCGGGCGTCGGATCAGAAGGAGCGTGCATGAGCCCCACCACCAGAGTCGGCCAGTCCGACCCCACCCGCGGGACGGCGCCCGAGGCGATCACCCCGGGTCGCTACGCCGGCATGGTCGCGGTGGTCACCGGGTCGGGCTCGGGTATCGGCCGGGCCACGGCACGCCGCCTGGCTGCCGAGGGAGCGGCGGTGGCCTGCCTCGACATGGCGGAGGATGCGATCGCCGTCGTGGCCGGAGAGATCAACCGCGAGGCGGCCGAGGCCGGGGGGCGTGCCGTCGCCCTGCCCTGCGACGTGACCAACGAGGACGCGGTGGCCGCCGCGATCTCCCAGGTGCGCGAGGAGTTGGGCCACATCGGCTATCTGTGCAACATCGCCGGGATCGGAGGGTTTGCCCACACGCCCGAGCAGTCGCTCGCCGGCTGGGAGAAGATCCTCGCCGTCAATCTGACCGGCACCTTCCTCATGTGTCGCGCCGTGCTGCCCGGCATGCTCGAGCATGGTGGCGCCATCACGAACACCGTCTCGACCGCCGGGGTCATCGGCCAGCCGTATTCGGCGGCCTACTGCGCGTCCAAGGGCGGGGTCAAAATGCTGACCAAGGCCCTGGCCGTGGAGTACATGGCGCGTGGCGTCCGGGTGAACGGGGTGGCGCCCGGCGGCGTGGACACGCCGATCATCCACAACTTCGGCCCGCCCGAGGACGCAGACTTCAAGCTGATCGAGCGACTCATGACGCCCATCGGCTTCGCCTACCCCCACGAGATCGCGGGTGCCTTTGCCTACCTCGGATCGGGCGAGGCGGCCTACATCACCGGCGCCATCCTCTCCATCGACGGAGCGATCACGACCTGAGCGGTCTCGACACGAGCAGGGGCACCGAGCCCGCACGGCTCCGGGTCGCGGTGGATGCGACACCGCTGCTCGGGCAGCCCACCGGGATCGGGGCCTTCTGTGCGGGCGCGCTGGGCGCGCTGGCCCTCCGGCCCCGACTCGAGGTGCAGGCCTACGCGGTCAGCTGGCGCCGGCGGCAGCTCGTCGGTCCGCTCCTGCCCCGGGGGTGAGCGACCGCCAACGCCCCATGCCGGCCCGGCCGCTGCACGCTCTCTGGCGCCGGTTCGATCACCCCCCGCTCGAGCGCTTCGTCGGCCCGGCCGACGTGGTGCACGGGACCAACTTCGTCGTCCCCCCGACAGCCCGTGCTGCCGCGGTGGTGTCGGTGCACGATCTCACCCCGGTGCACCATCCCGAGCTGTGCAACCAGGCGACGCTGGCCTATCCCGACTTGATCCGGCGGGCGTTGCGTCGCGGTGCATGGGTGCACACCGATTCCGCGTTCGTCGCCGCCGAGGTGGTGGAGGCCTTCGGGGCCGACCCCGCCCGGGTGCGGACCGTGGCCCCCGGGGTGCCCGACCTACCCGACGTGGGCGACGAGGCAGCGGCCGCCGTGCGGGCGCGTCTGCTTCCGAAGAGCGCGACGCGGTACTGCCTGGCCATCGGGACGGCCGAGCCGCGCAAAGACCTGCCGGGGCTCGTGCGCGCCTTCGCGGCCGTGGGGGCGCAGCACGCCGACGCCGCCCTGGTGCTGGCCGGACCCGAGGGGTGGGGGGAAGACGAGCTCCAGCGTCGCGCTGGACGCGTCGCCCGTGCGCGATCGCATCGTCCGCACGGGGTGGGTCGAACCACTCGAGTTGGCCGCGCTCCTGCGCGGCGCGCGGGTGCTGGCCTATCCCTCGCGCTACGAGGGATTCGGGTTTCCGCCCCTCCAGGCGATGGAGGCCGGCGTGCCGGTCGTGGCCACCAAGGTGGGCTCGTTGCCCGAGGTCCTCGGTGACGGTGCCTGGCTGGTCGAGCCCGCGGATCAGGACGCGCTGGCGGGTGCCCTTGCCGGGTGCCTCGATGACGAGGCGTTGCGCGCCCGCCTGATCACAGCGGGGGAGTCGTGGGTGCGTCGCTTCTCGTGGGCCCGGTGTGGCGCCGAGCTCGAGCAGCTCTACCGGGACGCACGGCGCGATGTCTGAACCGACTCGCTCCGTCCTGGTCGCCGTCGAGCAACTGCGGCGCCGGGTGCCTGGCGGCATCGGGGCCTACGCCCGGGGGCTGTTGGCCGGGCTCGAAGTGCAGGCGCCGTCCGGACGGGGCCTCGCGGTGACCCTCCTGGCCAGCCGGGCCCCCGGCGGTCGGCCCGCTTCCGAGCCCGACCCGCTGGCCAAGTTCGGCAAGCCGGTCATCGCGTCGCTCCTGCCGGGGCCCGCCTTGACCCGGGCGTGGGATCGCGGCTGGCTGCGGGCGCCCGAGGGGTTCGACGTCGTGCATTCGGTCTCCCTGGCCGCGCCGATGCTGCGCCGGGGCAGCCGGAGCAAGCTCGTCGTCACCGTGCACGACGTGGCCTGGCGCCGCCATCCCGACGCCACCACGCCGAGGGGAAGGCGTTGGCACGAGCAAGCGCTGCAACGGGCGGCCGCGACGGCCACCGCCCTGGTCGTGCCCTCGCGCCTGGTGGCGGCCGACCTCGAAGCGGCCGGGGTGGATCCGGCCCGGCTGGTGCTGGTGCCCGGCGGCGCCGATCACGTCGCGGACCCCGATCCGACGGCGACGGCCGACCTGCTGCGCCGGGCCGGGGTGTCCGGGGAGTTTCTCCTCACCGTGGGCACGCTCGAACCGCGCGAAGAACGTGGACCGGCTCGTGCGTGCCTTCGGGCTGGTGCGGCCCTCGTTGCCCGGGCGCTGGCCCCTGGTCATCGTGGGTCCGTCGGGCTGGGGCCAGGAGCCCTCCCACCCCCCGGACGCTGACGGCGTGGTCTTCCTCGGTGCGGTGTCCGATCCCGTCCTCGCCGGGCTGTACCAGCGAGCCCGCGCGTTCGCCTACGTGCCCCTGACCGAGGGCTATGGCCTGCCCCCGCTCGAGGCCATGCGCATGGGCACGCCGTCCGTGGTGGCCAACGAGGTACCGAGCGTGTTCGACTTGGGGGCGACCGGTGAGCCGCCGGCCCTCATCGTCGATCCACTCGACGTCGACGACATCGCCCGCGGCATCGGGGCCGTCCTGACCGACGACAACCTGCGGGCCGACCTGGCGGCGCGCGGGTCGGCCTATGCCCTCGCCCGCACGTGGGCGAGCGCAGCGCGCGAGCACATCGCTCTCTGGAGCAGGCTCCGATGACCGGGCCGCTCGCCCTCTCGCTCGACGTCTCCGCGGTACCCGAGCGGCCGGGCGGGGTCGGGTACTACACCATGGAGATCGCGTCCGGCCTGGCTGCCCGGGAGGACGTCGCGCTGACCCTGGTGAGCCGCCGCGGCGACGAGGTGCGGTGGACCGAGCGCGCGCCCGGGGGCACGGGTGCGCGGGGCGGTTCCCGTGGCGCGACCCGCTCGCCTCGCCTTCGAGCAGGTGGGGTTCCCGTCGGTGCTGCGCTCGCTGGACCCCGCGGTGCATCACGGGCCGCACTACACCATGCCGCACCGCACACCCGTGCCCTGTGCGGTGACCATCCACGACTGCACCTTCTTCGATCATCCCGAATGGCACGTCCGCACGAAGGCCGTCTTCTTCCGGCGGGCCATCCGCTATGCCGCGCTCCGGGCCCGGGTCCTCATCTGCGTCAGTCAGGTCACCGCTGATCGCCTGCGCGCCTCGTGTCCGGTGCGGGCCCCTGTCGTGGTGGCGCACCACGGGGTGGACCATGGGCGCTTTCGTCCGAGCGAAGCTGCGCCCGGAGCTGATCGCCGTGCGCTCGACGCGGCGGGAGTGCCGGTCGATCGCCCCCTGGTCGTCTTCGTCGGCACGCTCGAGCCTCGCAAGGGAGTGGTTCCGTTGATCGCCGCATTCGATCGGGTGGCCGACGGCGACCGCGAGGTCGTGCTCGTCCTGGCCGGCCAACCGGGCTGGGGCCTCGAGGAGACCGAGCGCGCCCTGGCCTCGGCCCGTCATGCCGATCGAATCGTCCGCACCGGCTATCTGCCCGACGCCACCGTGCCGGCGCTCCTCCGTCAGGCCGCCGTGGCCGCCTGTCCGGCCCTCGAGGAAGGGTTCGGCCTGCCCGCGCTCGAGGCCTTGGCCTGCGGCGCACCGCTCGTGACGACGCAGGGCACGGCCATGGCCGAAGTGGCCGGGGGAGCGGCCACCCTGGTGCCACCCGGGAACGTGCCCGACCTGGCCGACGCCCTCGAGGACACGCTCAGGCAGGGTTCAGCCGACGAGCGCCGGCGCCGGGGCATCGAGGTCGCGGGCGCCTACACCTGGGAGGCCAGCGTGGCCGGCCACCTCAGTGCGTACGCCATGGCGTTGGCGGACCCGAAGTAGGGTTCCGCGGGTGCGGGCGTTGATCACCGGGGGGAAGGGTTTCGTCGGCCAGTGGCTGGCCGCCCACCTCAAGGACGGCGGCGACGAGGTCGCGGTGATCGACATCGAGACCGACGTCGCCGACGGCTCGGCGGTGCGGCGTGTCATGGCCGACGTCCAACCGGACGCGGTCTACCACCTGGCCGCGATGACCCATGTGGGTGAGAGCTGGGACGACCCCAGTCGTGTGCTCCGCGTCAACGTGCTGGGCACGGCGGAGGTCCTCGCGGCCGCCCGGACCCTGCCTCGCGCCCCCCGTGTCCTGATCGTGAGCTCGGCCGAGGTCTACGGCGTCGTGACCCCCGATCAGCTTCCGCTCGCCGAGGACACGCCGGCCGCCCCGGCCAGCCCCTATGCCGCGAGCAAGTTGGCCGCCGAGGCGGTCGCCCTCCAGGCGTGGCGGGGCTTCGGC
Organism: uncultured Acidimicrobiaceae bacterium; assembly: GCA_963726545.1. GTDB lineage: Bacteria > Actinomycetota > Acidimicrobiia > Acidimicrobiales > RAAP-2 > Bog-473. The sequence continues at coordinate 41,846 of CAVSCV010000018.1, forward strand.
CAACCGGTGCTCGTGGTGCGGCCCTTCAACCACATCGGACCGGGCCAGTCCCCCAACTTCTTCGTGCCCGCACTGGCCAAGCGCATCGTCGAGGCCAAGCGGTCAGGGGCGGGCTCCCTGTCGGTGGGGACCCTCACCACCCGGCGGGATTTCACCGATGTGCGCGACGTGGTGGGTGCGTACCGGCTCCTGGTGGAGCAAGGGGAACCGGGCACCGTCTACAACGTGTGCTCGGGTCGCGACGTCGCCATGTCGGACGTGGCCGCGCAGCTCCTCACCCTGGCCGGAGCGGACCTCACGCTCGAAACGGATCCGGGCCTTCTGCGCCCGGTGGACGTCCCGGTGCTGCGTGGCGACGCCGGGCTGCTGCGAGCCGCCACCGGGTGGGCGCCCACCATCCCTCTCGCGACGACGCTCGCCGACGTCCTCTCCTCGTGGGAAGCGGACTGACGGCGAGCGTCGAGCTGCGACGTCCGAGTGGACGTGCGCGTTAGGCGTTGACGAGGTTGCGGATCTGCGAGCGCACCTCGCGGGCCTGCTCCCGAGCCTTGACGGTCAGCTGGGACACGGTCGGAGGGAGCTTCTCTTCGATGGGCTCGAAGGTCGTCTCGACGAATTGCACCGCGGTCTCGGCCAGGTCGTCCAGCTGGTGGATGCCCTTGGCCACCCCGCCTCGCACGTCCTCGATCCGCTTGTCCAGATCGATGTCGAAGTCGTGGGACAGCCGGTTCTGCAGCTCGACCCGCTGGACCTGGACTCGCTGGTAGGCCAGCACGCCGAGGCCGACGGCCACGTAGGCGGCGTCGCGGGCGAGGTCGGTCGCACCCTTGGAGAGTGCGGTGAGGTTGTTGGTTACGTCAGGCATCGGGGGCCTCCTGTCGCTTGGTTTGGGTTGGGTCGATCTGCTCGCAAGGCCTTCGATCGGCTCCTGCGTTCACGTACAAGAGTATAGCTTTTGTTAAACAGTAGCAAGCAGTCAGGGCCCGGAATTCGTGCCAGAGGGGTTCTGGGCGGACCGGATAGCCTCTGCTCCCTGATGGACCCCCAAGCCCCGGCCGTGGTCGCCGTCATGGTCACGACCGAGCCGGGTCCTTGGTTCGAAGAGGCGCTTTCGGCGCTGTCCGCCCAGGATTACCAGGAACTTTCCATCCTGGTGCTCTCGAACGGGACCCAGGTGGACGAGGTCACCGAGCGGGTGGGTCGGCTCCTCCCCGACGCCTTCGTGCGCCACCTGCCGGGACGGGCCGGGTATGGCGCCACCTCCAACGAGGTCCTCGAGATGGTGGAGGGGGCCGCCTTCTTCCTCCTCTGCCACGACGACGTGGCGCTCGACCATGACGCCGTCGGGCGGCTGGTCGAGGAGGCCTTTCGCTCCAATGCCGGGGTGGTCACCCCCAAATTCGTCAACTGGGACGACCCGCGGATCCTGCTCCACGTGGGCATGAGTTGTGACAAGACCGGAGCGGTGGTCGACCGCATTCTCGAGGGTGAGGTGGACCACGGCCAGCACGATGCGGTGCGCGATGTCTTCGTCGCTCCGAGCGGGTGCATCCTGGTCCGGGCGGACCTGTTTCGCGAGTTGAAGGGTTTCGACCCCGGGATCGTCGCCATGGGCGAGGACCTGGACCTCTCCTGGCGCTGCCAGGTCGCCGGCTCGAGGGTGGTGGTGGCGCCCGATGCCCGGGTCCGCCACCGCGAAGCCGTGGCCAGCGGGCTGCAACCGCTCGACGTGGCTGCGGAGCGGCGCGGGCGACGCCCGGTCACGCTGCAGATGCTGCAGCGGCGCCACGAGCTGCGCGCCGTGCTCAAGTGCTACACGCGGCTGAGCCTCGTCCGCGTGCTCCCGCAGGCCGCCCTCCTCGCGTTGGGCGAGCTCTTCGTCGCGCTGCTGGCGCGCGACCGCGACCGGGCCCGCGCCGTGGCCGGGGCGTGGCGATGGAACGCCAAGCACCTGACCGAGGTCTCGCTGCTGCGCGGTGAGGTGGCCGCGCACCGGTTGTTTCCCGACGCCGAGGTGCGGCGCCTGCAGCTGCGCGGCAGCGCGCGCCTGTCGCGCTATTTCAGCCGGCTGTCGCATCAGGGTCTCGAGGCGGCCAACGCGGCGGCCACCACCGCCTCGCGCACGCGTGAGACCGAGGGCGACGAGGTGCCGCAGCTCACGGGCAGCGTGGGTCTTGCCTTCAGCGAGGACACCGACTTCGACGAGCTGGACGACCTCGGCCGGCGCTCGGGGCGCGACCGCTTCGGCCGCCGGGTGCGCTCGGCCCCGCTCGGCACCGGACGCCAGCGCGCCCTGGCCGTCCTGATCGCCGCACTCGTCATCGTGCTCGGGACGCGTGAACTGTTCTTCGGCACGCTCCCCCTCGTGGGCCAGCTGGCCCCGCTGCCGTCGTGGACCGGAGCCTGGCATCACTTCTTCTCGGGCTGGCAACAGGCGGGCGTGGGGACCACGGCTCCGGCTTCGCCGCTGTTCGGGTTCGTGGGCGTCACCGGGACCGTGTTGTTCGGCGCCATGGGCACGCTGCAGCGCGTCCTCTTGCTGGGCTGCATCCCCATCGGCGCCTGGGGCGTCTCCCGCTTCTTGCGGCCCCTCGTCTCGCCGCGGGCGCGCGTGGTCGCGGTCATCTGCTACCTCGGGCTCCCGCTGCCCTACGGAGCGTTGGGCACGGGCCGCTGGGACGGGCTGGTCGCCTACACGCTCTTCCCCTTCATCGCCCTCCGCCTGGCCCGGACGGCCGGTGTTTCGCCGTTCGCGGTCGAACCGGGTCCGGCGTGGCGGGCGCGCCCGATCGGGCAGGTCGCCGCCCTCGGCGCGGTCATCGCGCTCGCCGCCGCCTTCGCCCCGGCCGTCGAGCCCATGGTCTTGGCGACCGCCGTGGCCTGGGCTCTCGGTGCCCTCATCGTCGGGGTGCGTGCGGGGGGCGGGCGCGTCCTCGTGGTCGCCGTCCAAGGCGTCGTCGTCTCCCTCGTCCTGCTGGCGCCGTGGGTCGTGGGGACCGCCCTGGCCGGGAGGGGGGCGGTGCAGATCTTCGGGCTCCCGCTCTCTGGCGCCACCGCACCGGACTGGGGCGAGGTGCTTCGCTTTGCCATCGGCCCGGTGGCCCGATCGCCGCTGGCCTGGTGCATCGTGCTCGCCGCCGCGCTGCCCCTCGTGGTCGGCCGCGGCCTGCGGCTGGTCTGGGCCGCTCGGCTCTGGGTCTTGGCCCTCGGCAGCTGGGGGCTGGCCCTGGCCGCGACCCGGGGGGACCTGGGCAGCTTCACCCCGTCGGAGTCGGTGGTGCTGGCCCCCGCCGCCCTGGCCGTGGCCGCCTGCGTGGGACTCGGCATCTCGGCCTTCGAGAACGACCTCTCGGGTCGCGAGTTCGGCTGGCGTCAGCTGCTGAGCGTGGCCGCGCTGGTCTTCGTGGCCGTAGGCCTGCTCCCGGTGGCCGCCGGCGCGGTCAACGGGCGCTGGGGTCTGCCCACCCAGGGGGCGGAACAGCCCCTCGCCTTCCTGGCTCGCCCGTCCACCGTCGGCGTCTCCCGGGTGCTGTGGCTGGGCGATCCACGTGCCCTCCCGGTCGGAGGCTGGACGGTGCGGCAAGGCCTGGCCTACACGCTCACGCCCGAGGACCTCCCCGACGCCGCCCAGGTCTTCACCCCGGCCGGACCGGGCCCGGCCAGCCTGGTCGGCAACGCAGTCGATCTCGCCGTGTCCGGGGGCACGGTGCACCTCGGGCGCCTGCTGGCCTCGGCGGGGGTGCGCTACGTCGTGGTGGTCGACGGGCTGTCGGCCTCGGGCCAGAGCACAGGCCCGCCCTCGGTGAGCGCGCCGCCGCCCGCCGGGCTCGAACGGGACCTGCTCCAGCAGGACGATCTCCAGGTGGTTCCCGGTGTGCTCGGGGTGCAGGTCTTCGCCAACGGCGAGTACGTGCCCGTGACGGCCGGTCGGGCCACACCGCTGCCGCCGACGAGGACCTGGTCGTACCCGGGACCGACCGACGTGGCCGGTTGGCTGTCCGTGTTGACGCCCTTGACCGGTGGTGCGCCGGCGACGGGCCCGGTGGCCGCGGGAACCCTGTACGCGGGCTACGCGCCGGCCGGGCACTTCACCGTCACGGCGGGCGGCCACGCCGCGCTGCGCCGTCCCGCCTTCGGATGGGCCGGCCAGTACCAGGTCGCCGCGGGACCCGCGACCCTGCAGCTCTCGCAATTCCCGCTGGTCCCGCTCGCCGTTGCGCTCGAGGTCCTGGCCTGGGCGGTGCTGCTGGTTGCGCTCCTCGGGCGGCCCCGGCGTGTCGTCACCCCGCAGCACGGGCGCGCATGACACCGGCCCACAGGAGCCGCGAGCACCGCTGGCGAATGCTGGTGCTGGTCGTGGTCGTCGTTGCCGGCGTCGGGGTGGCGGCGGGCACGCGCGGTACGCCGGCACCGATCAGCCCGCTGGTCGTGCCGGCCTCGATGGTCAGCCCGGCCAACGCCGAGTCCTCGGCCTGGTACTGCACGGGGCAGACCACCCAGGGGGGCGGTGCACCCGGCTTCCTGCTCCTGACCAACACGACCGGTCATGCGGTGGCCGCGACGGTCCGCGAGGAAACCGACACCGGGTCAGTGGAGAACGCAGCCGTGTCCGTGCCGGCGCTCGGCGAGCTGGTCCCGAGCGTGCCCGCGCCGTCTTCGGGCGCGTGGCTCTCGGCCATCGTGACGGTGGCGGGTGGCGGGGTGGCCGTGAGCCAGGCGGTGACGACGTCCGCAGGCTGGTCGGTCTCCCCGTGCCAGAGCACCACCTCGGCCGCCTGGTTCTTCGCCGGCGGCTCCACCGCCGGGTCGAACGGGCTGTACGTGTCGTTGCTCAATCCCACCTCGACGCCCGTCGTGGTGGATCTCAGCTTCGTCACCCCGGCCGGCGTGGTGCACCCGATCAACGATCAGGGGATCGTCCTACAACCCGACCAGGTCGTCGCCGAGGACGTCGGCTCCGTCGTCCAGAACATCGGCACCGTCAGCACCACGGTCACGGCCCGGACCGGCCGCATCGTCGCCTCCGAGGTCCAGGTGGTCGCCGCGCCCACCTCGGGCCTGTCCCTCGTGGCAGGAGCCAACGCGCCCCAGAGCGCGTGGTTCATCCCCCAGGGTGAGGAGATCGCGAACGGGTCGTCGGCCATCGACGTGTACAACCCCGGACAGGTGCCCGAATCGGTGACAGTGCAGCTCCGCCTGCCCTCGGGTGCACTGGCCCCGCTGCAGCAGACCGTCGCCCCGGGCAGCACCTGGGTCCTGCAGACGAGCGCGGAGACCCGGATCCCGGTCGGAGCCTTCTACTCCGCGCACATCGAGGCCAGCGGAGGTCCCGGGGTGGTGGTCGGTCGAACCGTGGTGGCCCCGGCCACGGCCCAGTCGCCCCAGGTGGGTGTGGCCGGCGCCTTCGACGGGCTTTCGACCTCGCCGTCGAGCGGCCGCTGGATCATCCCCGGTCCGGGCAGCTCGGCCCAGGTGCCGGTGGCCAACGTGGCCCCCGAGAGCATGGCCTTCATGAACACCTCGAGTGCGACCGAACATTTCAGTGCGTCGGTCGTCACATCCGCCAAGCAGACGGTTCTGGTCACGGGCGCACTCGCTCCGGGTGCCACGACCCAAGTCAGTGGGAACGCGTTGGCTCCGGTCGGGTTGAACCCCGTGCTGGTGCGTTCGAGCGGCACCATGGCGGTGAGCGCCGACCTGGGCCCGACTGGCATGGTGGGCGTCGTCACGATGCCCGGCATCCCCGTGTCGGCCGACATCGGCCTCTGAACTCGGCGCCGCTCCGGCGTCAGAGGCTGTGACGCTGGTAGCGCCGCCACAGGGACCGCCCACCCAGCCAGATCAGGGCCAGGCAGAGCAGCGCGAAGAGCACGGGGCCGGCGTAGCGAATGACGCCCTCGACCCCGTCGGCGAAGCCGTTGATGCTGTCGTGCCAGGACTTCACGACACCGGACTCGGGCGCCGGTCCGGTACGTGGTGGTGTGGTCGGCTCGTTCAGCGTGATGGTCGCCGTCGAGTAGGCCGTCTGACTGGTCAGCAGCTGCAGCTGGCCCTGCAATTGCTCGGTCTGTGTCTGCACCGAGTCCAGTTCCTCCTGCACCGACAGGATGTCGCCGATGCTGGTCGCCTTGGCCAAAATGGTCAGGTACTGCTGCCGTGTGGCCTCGAGCGCGCCGAGGCGCGCCTGGAGGTCGACGTACTGCCCGGTGACGTCGGTGGCCTTCGTCGTGAGGTTCGACGTCTTGCCCAGCGCCTGTGCCTGCTTCAGCACGCTGGCGAAGTCGGCCACCGGCACCTGGAGCGTGATGGTGCCCGAAGGGGGCCCGTCCGAGCCGGCGCCGGTCTCCGTCTGCGAGCTGGCCACGAAGCCGCCGACCGCGGTGGCGATGGCGGTCAACTGGGTCATGGTGCGGTTCAGCGCGCCGGGCTTGACCGTCAACCCGAGCGAGCCCGTCTCCTGAATCCGTGCCGGCTGGCCCACCGCACCGTTCGGCAGGGCGGCCGTGCCCGGGCCTGGGACGGTGGTGCTCGGGAGCACGGCGTTGGGGCGGCTCCCGGTCTGCTTCTGGGACGGCGCCGCGTCCACGCCCGACGAGGAGCCGGCATGGTCCGGCGCGAAGGAAGGCACGGTCGTCGTCACCGGGGCGGACCCGGAGCGGGGTGGGCTCGCCACCCCGGTCGTGCGCAGGCTCGACGTGGTCGTCGGGCCCGACGGGCTCCGGCTGATGGCGCCGACGATGCCCGCCGCGGCCAGGAGGACGACGACGCAGGCGGCCACCGTCAGGACGCGGTGCCGCGCCGCCGTTGCGCCGGCCCGGCGCAGGCGACCCTCCCGCCACCGGGACGGCGCACCCGCGTCGCCCGCGGCCTCGGCACCCGCGGGGTCTTCCTCGCTTCCGGGCCCGTCCCGTCGGGCTCGGGCCACGATGTCGGCCGGGCCTGATGCGGGCAGCGCAAAGTCGGCCGCGGTGCGGGCCAGGAGAGTCGAGAGCTGGTCGTCGTCGAGCATGGTCATGGTGCGGTCTCCTGAATGGATCGGGAGGCCTCGGGGTCGACGAGGGCGCTCAGTGCGGGGTCGGCGGCCAGACGACGCCTGGCTTCGTGTAGACGGGACTTGACGGTGCCCGGGCGCCGCCCGATGGCCAGGGCGATGTCGCGCTCGCTCAGGTCGGCGTAGTAGCGCAGGACGACGGGGACCCGCAGCGACAGGGGGAGGCGAGCCAGCGCGGCCAGGACGGTGCCGGCCACCTCGCCGTGCTCGGCGCCGTCCTCGGGGCCGGTGCCGACTTGGGGCAGCCGGGTCAGCGGCTCGTCAGTGGCCCGCCGGTCGCGGTGGGGGATCTCTGTCCGCAGCTTCGAGTAGCAGGCGTTGACGACCACCCGGTAGAGCCAGGGCCCGATGCTCGGCACCGACGAGAGCGAGTCGCGGAAGCGCCAGGCTCGCAGGTAGGCGTCCTGGACGGCTTCCTCGGCGTCGGCCCGGTTGCCCAGAATCAGGCACGCCGTGCGGAACGAGCCGGCGTAACCCTCCTCGAGCCACTCTTCGAGCTGTTGCTCCACCATCCCCCTTCATGACGCCGCGCGGCCCGAAGAGGTTCGAAATGTTGCTTCGACGTCTGAGTCGGGGCGACCTAGCGGGAGGTGGGACCCTCGGGCGTGGTGCCCGAACCGGGGTCGGAACCTGGGGTGGGGGGCCAGGGCGGAGGCGGCCACGGATCGGCGTCCGCCCGCACGGTGACGGGATCGACCTCGCCGTTGGTGGCGGCCGGACCGGCGTGCCCGTTGGTGCTGCCGGCCCCCGCGTCGGCGCCGTTGCCTCCGTTGGTGCTCGGGACCACCGGTGGCCGCACCGCCGCCCCGCTGAAGTGCGGGACCGACTTGGATCCCTCGGCGTGTACGGGGGAGCCATGCGCCTCGTCGACCAGGCGGGCCACTTCGCGCCCGTCGATGATCTCGTTGTCGAGCAGGGCGCGGGCGAGGGCGTTGAGGCCGCCCCGGTGCTTGCTCAGCACCTCCATGGCCCGCTCCTCCTGCGCCCGCAGGATGCGCTCGACCTCGTCGTCGATGACCTTGGAGGTGTCCTCGGAGTAGTCACGCGTGTGCATGAGGTCCTCGCCCAGGAACACCTGGCCCTGCGAGCCCCAGGCCATGGGGCCGATGGCCTCACTCATGCCCCACTCGCGCACCATCTTGCGGGCCAGCTCGGTGTTGCCGACCAGGTCGTTGGCCGCTCCCGTCGAGAGGTCGCCGTAGACGAGCAGCTCGGCCACGCGCCCGCCCATGCGCACGCACAGCGAGTCCTCGATGTAGTCGCGCGAGTGGATGTGGCGCTCCTCCATGGGCAACTGGTGGGTGACACCCAGCGCCATGCCGGTGGGCAGGATGGTCACCTTGTGCACGGGGTCGGCGTGCTCGAGCACGTAGGCCAGTACGGCGTGGCCGCCCTCGTGGTAGGCCACACGCTCCTTCTCCTCCTCGGAGAGCACCATGGAGTCGCGGCGCTGCCCGAGGAGCACACGGTCCCGCGCCGTCTCGAAGTCGGCCATGGCGATGTCGACACTGCCCCGGCGCACCGCGTGCAGCGCCGCCTCGTTGACCAGGTTGGCCAGGTCGGCGCCGCTCATGCCTGGCGTGCCTCGCGAGACCACGCCCAGGTCCACGTCACCGGCCATGCGCTTGCCCTTGCAGTGCACCTGGAGGATCGGCAGGCGCTCGTCGAGGTCGGGCAGCGGGACGACGATCTGGCGGTCGAAACGGCCCGGCCGCAGCAGGGCGGGGTCCAAGATGTCGGGCCGGTTGGTCGCCGCGATCATCACGACGCCCTCGGAGGTGTCGAAACCGTCCATCTCCGAGAGCATCTGGTTGAGCGTCTGCTCGCGCTCGTCGTGGCCGCCGCCGAGGCCGGCCCCGCGCTTGCGCCCGATGGAGTCGATCTCGTCGACGAAGACGATGGCCGGAGCCTGCTTGCGCGCCGTCTGGAAGAGGTCGCGCACCCGGCTGGCCCCGACACCCACGAACATCTCCATGAAGTCCGAGCCGCTGACCGACATGAAGGGCACTCCAGCCTCACCGGCCACGGCCCGCGCCAGCAGCGTCTTGCCCGTTCCCGGCGGGCCGACCAGGAGGACACCCTTGGGGATTTTGGCGCCGATCTCCTTGAAGCGGGCGGGCGTCTTGAGGAAGTCGACCACCTCGCTGATCTCCTGCTTCACCCCGGTGTAGCCGGCGACGTCGTCGAAGGTCGTGGTGGGCCGGTCGCTGCTGAAGGTCTTGGCTTTCGAGCGGCCGATCGACATGATTCCCGACATCTGGCCCCGGGTCTGGCGACCGATGAGGTAGATGAAGCCGACGCCCAGGGCGATGATGAAGAGGTAGGGGAGGAGGGCGGTGAAGATGTTGGTCGAGGGTGTCGGGAAGGACACCGCGACGCCGTCGTGGCGCATCTCGGAGACGTCGTTGGGCAGCGACGGGCTGGGGCCCTGGACCGTGTAGACGGTGCCGTCCTTCAGCTTCCCGGTGATCGTGCCCGAGGCGTTGGAGATCTGGGCCGTCGAGACCTCCTTGGCCGCCACCTGGGACATGAACTTGGTGTAGGTGATGCTGTGGGCGTTGCTCGTCTTGATCGTGCCGACGGCGAGCAGAATGGCCACGATGCCGATGGCCAGGACACCCCACAGCCAGCGCCAGCTCTGACCTCCGGATGCACCGGGCGTGCCCGGCTGCTGGCCCCCCTCGCCTCCCGGCGGCGCGTTCGGGCCCCGGGCGGGCTTGTCCGTGCGCTGCGGAGTCACCCCGCCATGCTAGGCGCCGACCCTCCACAACGGTGACCGCCTCGTGACCGGAGGCCGGCCGGTCGAGCCTGCTAGCTGGGGGTCACCTTGGCGCCGGTAACGTCTTGACGATGGCCGAGACCGACTCCGGCGTGCCGGAACCCCCACCCGAGGGGCCACCAGCCCGCTCGCCGGCCCCGGCGCCCGACGGTTTCGTGCCCCGGGAGTGGATCGAGACGCACCATGCCCACGTCCGCGGGCAGATCGAGACCGCCTCGGAGGGCCCCGAGGCGCAACCCCAGGTGGCCGGGTCGCCTCCGGCCTCGCCCCCGCCGGGCGCGTTCAGGGCACAGCCGGCGCCGCCGGTTCCGGGTATGCCGGGGATGACCGCCATGCCGCCACCGCCGCCTCGCCGCGACGCCGCGTCGTGGGACGCCGCGGCCTTCGCGGCCCTCCCCCCACCGCCGCTCGAGTCCTCGTTCGGTACGCCCTTCCTCGATACGCCCTGGGTCCCCCCGATGACCAGGCGCCAGGCCTGGTTCTGGCTCCTCTTCGCCGTCATCGGCTTCCTCGTCGGCCAGATCGGCGCCGTGGTCTTCGCCGCCATCGGTGGCGCCATCGCAGGCGACAGCGGAGCTCAGCTCCAGGCCATCGCCTCGGCCCAGGTCCCCCCGGAGTGGTACGTCGTCGTCACCCTCCTCGGCCTCTGGATCGGCTTCATCGGCGCTCCCTGGATGGCCAGTTTCTTCCAGGGCACGCGCCACTTCTTCCGCGACCTGGGCATCCGGATGAAGTGGATCGACCTCATCGGCATCCCGATCGGTCTGGCCGGCCAGTTCATCGTCGTCCTCATGTACGCGCCGTTCCAGCACGAGATCCACGACTTCAACGGGCCGACCAACCGCCTCACCGGCAGCGCCCACGGCGGCGGCTTCGTCGTCATCGCGATCGCCGTGTGCATCTTCGCCCCGGCCATGGAGGAGCTCTTCTTCCGGGGGTTGCTGCTCAAGGGCCTCCTGCGCGCCTTCACCCCGATGGGGGCGACCGGCCGCGTCCGCGCCGCCACCGTCGTCCTGGCGGTCATCGTCGACGGGCTCCTCTTCGGCCTCGCCCACGGCGAATGGGTCCAGCTGGCGGGCCTGGCCGTCTTCGGCATGGTGCTGGCCACCGTCTCGTATCGCACCGGGCGACTGGGCATGAATTTCCTGGCCCACGCCACCTTCAACTCCGTGGCCATCCTGGCGCTCGTCGCACAGGGGAACGCCGTCATCCACTAGGACGGCCCGCCGAGACGGGCCGTGCGCTGCCCCTATGGTTGGCGTCGTGAATCGGATGAGCCCGTGAATCGGATGAAACAGGTCTTCAAGGCCTACGACGTGCGGGGCATCGTGCCCGACCAGCTCGACGCGGCGATGTGCCACGCCATCGGGCGCGCCATGGCCCGCTTCGCCGGTGCTCCCGAGCTGCTCGTGTGCCGCGACATGCGCGAGTCCGGGGTGGAGCTGACGGCGGCCTTCTCCGACGGCGTGCGTTCCGAAGGTGTGAATGTGACCGACCTCGGCATGGCCTCGACCGACTTCCTCTACTTCGCCTCGGGCCACCTCGACGCCCCCGGCGCCATGTTCACCGCGTCGCACAACCCGGCCCGGTACAACGGGCTGAAGATGTGCCTGTCGGGCGCGCGTCCCATTGGGCGCGACACGGGTCTGGCCGAGATCGAGGCCGACGCGGAAAAGCTCCTCGGCGAGCCTTCGGGCCCGCTGACCGGGAGCAGCCGCGACCTCAACCTGCTCGACGAGTGGGCCGAGCACGTCGTCTCCTTCGTCGACGTCTCGACCTTGCGGCCGCTCAAGGTCGTAGCCGATACGGCGAACGGCATGGGCGGCTTGGTGGTGCCGATCGTCTTCGAGCGGCTCCCCTTCTCGGTCGACATCCTGTTCCCCGAGCTCGACGGCAACTTCCCGAACCACCCGGCCGATCCCATCCAACCCGAGAACCTGGTCGCCCTGAAGGAGGCCGTGTTGGCCCAAGGGGCCGACATCGGTCTGGCCTTCGACGGCGACGCGGACCGGGTCTTCCTCGTCGACGAGCGAGCCGAAGGGGTGTCGGGTTCGTTGACCACCGCCCTGGTGGCCGCCTCCATGCTCACGAAGCACCCGGGCGAGACCGTGCTCTACAACCTGATCTGCTCGCACGTGGTGCCCGAGGTGGTCACCGAGATGGGCGGGACCCCGGTGCGCACCCAGGTCGGTCACTCCATCATCAAGAAGGTGATGGCCGACACGGGCGCCGTCTTCGGCGGCGAGCACTCGGGCCACTACTACTACCGGGACAACTTCCGGGCCGACTCGGGCATCATCACGGCCCTCCTCGTGCTCGAATTGATGAGCCAGAGCGCACAACCGCTCTCGGTCATGCTCGAGCCGTACCAGCGCTACACCGACTCGGGCGAGATCAACACCGAGGTGACCAGCCCCCTGGCCACCGTCGCGGCCATCGCCGAGCACGAGCGCGTCGCCGGCGCGTCCATCGACCTGCTCGACGGGTTGACCGTCGAACACGCCGACTGGTGGTACAACGTCCGCCCGTCCAACACCGAACCGCTGCTGCGCCTCAACGTGGAGGCCAGGACGGAGGAAGCCTGCGCGGCGCATGTCGCCGAGGTGCGCGCGCTCATCGCCGCCAACGCCAGCCTGGAGGAAGGAGCCAACCCGTGAGCCTGGACCCGCTGCTGCTCGACATTCTGGCCTGCCCGATCGACAAGGGGCCGCTGCTCTTTTTCGAGGACGAGGACGTGCTCTACAACCCGCGCCTCCGCAAGAGTTACGCCGTCACCGACGGGGTACCGGTGCTGCTGGTGGACGAGGCGGCCGACGTCGGCGACGCCGAGCACGAGCGACTGAGCGCCAAGGCCGAGAAGGGCGGCGTGCGCGCCACGGGTCCCGCCGCTCGGTGAGCCCCCAGCCCGCCGTCGACACGCTCGGCCTCTGGGAGGAGGCGGCTGCGCTGCCCGAACAGCTGGTCGAGGCGCTCGAGCTGAGTCGGGTCTCCGCCGGCACGTCCCCCCTGGCGGCCTACGCCAGCCGGTCCGTCGTGGCCATCGGGGTGGGCGTCGCCGCCTCGGCCTGTGATGCCGTCGCCGCGCTGACCGCGCCCTCGCTTGCCGTACCCCTGACCGTTCGCCACGACGCCCAGCTGCCGGACTTCGTGGACGGCTACACGCTCGTCCTTGCGTTCTCCGCGACGCCCGGGTGCGCCGAGACCGACGCGGCGGTCCACTCGGCTCTGGCTGTCGGCGCCCACGTGTTGACCATCGGACCCGAGGGCAAGGACGACGCCGAAGGCACCGTCTCCGAGGCGGGCGGGACCAGAACCTGGTGGCCGGCCGTCTCGGGTGCGCGGTCGGGTCGGGCCACCCTGCCCGGCCTCGTTGTCCCGGCGTTGATGGCGCTCGATCGCCTTGGCCTGAGCCGCGAGTGGGAGCAGGACCTGCGGACGGCGTCGGCCGCCCTGACCCCGCGACGCGATGTGTTCGTGGCCGCCGGCGGGCTCCCCGAAGAACTGGCCCGCCGGATCGGGCGCACCTTCCCGCTCGTGTACGGGTCCTCGGGCGTCGGTGCCGTGGCTGCCCGGTGGTGGAAGGACGCGGTGAACCGCAACGCCAAGTCGCCCGCCTTCGCCGCCGAGCTGCCGAACCTGGTCTACGGCGAGCTGGCCGGTTGGGGGCAGAGCGGCGACGTGACCCGCCAGATGCTCACGCTGGTCCAACTCCGCCACGGGGGAGAGAGCCAACGCACCACCGACCTCTTCGCCGCCGTGACCGCGGCGACCGACGAGGTCATGGCCGACGTGCTCGAGGTCGAGGCAGCCGGCGAAGACGACCTGACCCGATTCTTCGAGCTCGCATTGGTCGGTCAACTGGTCTCCCTGCACCTGGCGGCGCAGGAGGGCGTGGACCCGGGGCCCGCCCCGGCCGTCGACGACGCGTTGGCCGGGGCCGCACTGCCCTAGAGGCGAGCGCCGCCGGAGCCAAACCGGCCGAGGCGGTCAGTTCGATTTCCGAAGGTCCGTTCGGGTTCGGCGCGAGGTGCCGATCAGCTCAGCTGAGGCGCTCCACGATCATGGCCATGCCCTGCCCACCGCCGACACACATGGACTCGAGGCCGATGGTCTTGCCCGTGTCCTCGAGCGCGTTGAGCAGCGTGGTCATGATGCGGGCCCCGGTCTGACCGAAGGGGTGGCCGAGGGCGATGGCGCCGCCCTTGACGTTGAGCTTGTCCCAGCTGATCCCGAGGTGCTTGGCCGACGGCACCACCTGGGCCGCGAAGGCCTCGTTGATCTCGACCAGATCGATGTCGTCGATGGACAGGTTGGCCCGCTTGAGCACCTGGCGGCAGGCCTCGATCGGCCCGAGGCCCATGATCTCGGGGTTGAGGCCCGAGACCCCGCTGGCGACGATCCGGGCCAGCGGGGTGATGCCCAGCTGCTTGGCCTTGGTGTCGCTCATCACGATCACGGCCGCAGCGCCGTCGTTGAGTGGGCAGGCGTTCCCCGCCGTCACGGTGCCGCCCTCGCGGAAGACGGGCTTGAGCTGGGAGAGGCCTTCGAGGGTGGTGTTGGCCCGGGGCCCGTCGTCCTTGGTGACCACCGTGCCGTCGGCCAGGGTCACCGGGATGATCTCGCGCTCGAAGAAGCCGTTCTGCTGTGACTCGACGGCGCGCGTCTGCGAGAGCAGCGCGAACTCGTCCATCTCCTCCCGGGTCACCTTCTCGTACTCGGCCACGTTCTCAGCCGTCTGGCCCATGGCGATGTAGACGTCCGGCAGACCCTTGGGCGGGGCCCAGGGCTGGGTCACCGCGGGGGTGCGCGCCGTCGTGCGCGCCTCGGCGTCGGTGAACAGCGTGTTGTGCGGACCGGTGTCCGACGCGCCGTACATGTATCGGCTGACCGTTTCGACACCGGCGGCCACGAAGACGTCACCTTCGCCGGCCTTGATGGCGTGGGCGGCCATGCGGATCCCCTGGAGCGAGGAGGAGCAGTAGCGGTTCACGGTCACGCCCGGCGCGTCCTCGAGGCCGGCCAGGATGGCCGCGACGCGCGCCATGTTGTAGCCCGACTCACCCGCGGGCTGGGCGCAGCCGAGGATCACATCTTCCACGTCGGAGGGATTGATCTGGGGCACCTTCTCGAGCACCGTCTTGATGACGAGGGCGCTCAGGTCGTCGGGCCGGCAGTCGACCAGGGAGCCCTTGTTGGCCCGACCGATCGGGGTGCGGCCGGTGGCGACGATGACGGCTTCAGGCATGGTGACTGCTCCTCACTTCGGTCGTACGCCCCAGGGGTTCCTCCCCGAGGCGGACTGCAGGTTACTCGTCAGTACAGAAGGCCCCATCCCTGGCGCATTGGCTGCTCGGACAGGGCGGACTGTAACGTGTTCTCGCGCGCCGAGCCCCTGGTGGGGGCAGGCGACGATGCGCCGTTGACGTGGGGCCACGCAGCCGCGCGAGTCGGGAGGGACACATGGAGATTGCGTACACCGAGGAGCAGCAGGCGCTGAAGGCCGAGCTGCGCGCCTACTACCAGAACCTGCTCACGCCCGAGCTCGAAGAGGACCTCTCCCACGCCAACGGCGTGGGTCCGGTGGTGCGCAAGGTGGTCAAACAGATGGGCACCGACGGGTGGCTCGGCATCGGCTGGCCGACCGAGTGGGGCGGCCAGGGGCGATCGGCCATTGAACAGTTCATCTTCTTCGACGAGTCGATGCGCAGTGGAGCGCCCGTCCCCATGCTGACCATCAACACGGTGGGTCCGACCATCATGAACTTCGGGACCCAGGAGCAGAAGGAGTTCTTCCTCCCCAAGATCCTGGCCGGGGAGATCCACTTCTGCATCGGCTACACGGAGCCCAGCGCCGGTACCGACCTGGCCTCGCTGACCACCCGCGCCGTGCGCGACGGGGAGGAGTACGTGATCAACGGCGCCAAGATCTTCACCAGCCTGGCCGGCGACGCCGACTACATCTGGCTGGCCACCCGGACCGATCCCAATGTGGCCAAGCACAAGGGCATCTCGATGTTCTTGATCCCCATGGACACGCCCGGCATCCGGGTGGTGCCCATGAAGCTGTTGGGCGACCACAACATCAATTACACCTTCTACGAGGACGTGCGCGTGCCCGCCACCGCGCTGGTGGGCGGCGAGAACCAGGGCTGGAACCTCATCACCAACCAGCTCAACCACGAGCGCGTCACCCTGTGCGCGCCCGGGATCATCGAGCGGGTGCTGGGCGACGTGCGCGCCTGGGCCCAGAACACAAAGTTGCCCGACGGCCGGCGCATCGTCGATCAGGAGTGGGTCCAAGAGCACCTGGCCCGCGTGCACGCCGAGCTCGAGTTTCTCCGCCTCATCAACTGGAAGGTGGCCTGGCAGGCCACCCAGGGTCAGCTCGACGTGGCGGACGCGTCGAGCATCAAGGTCTTCGGCACCGAGTTCTACCTACGGGCCTTCCGCTCGCTGATGGAGATCCTGGGCCAGGCCGGCTACCTGACCCGGGGCTCACCGGCTGCGGTGATCGCCGGACGCCTCGAAATGTACGCCCGCTCCATGATCATCCTCACGTTCGGCGGCGGGACGAACGAGATCCAGCGGGACCTCATCGCCATGTTCGGGCTCGGCATGCCGCGCTCGCTGCGCTGAGCCGGACGGAAATCGCAGGACGGAATCAGGAGACGCTATGGACTTCACTTACAGCGAAGAGCAAGAGGCCGTCCGCCAGCTGGCGGGGCAGATCTTCGATGAACGCGTGACCCACGAGTCGCTCAAGGCGATCGAGGCGGCGGCCGGACCCGAGGGTCCGATCGACCGTGACCTCTGGCGCGAGTTGGCCAACGCCGGCCTGCTCGGCATCAGCCTGGGCGAGGACGTCGGCGGCGCGGGTCTCGACTTCATCGCCACCTGTCTGGTGATCGAAGCGGCGGGCCGCACCGCGGCCTACGTGCCCGTGGTCGAGACGATGGTCTACGGCGCCGTGCCGATCGAGCGGTTCGGCACGGAGGCCCAGCGCAAGACCTGGCTCAGCGGCGTGGCCAGCGGCGAGACCATCCTCACCGCGGCCATGGCCGAGCTGGCCGGCGAGGTCATCGTGCCCGGTGGCACGGCGCCGGCGACCACGGCGAAGGAACAGGCTGACGGGTCGTGGGTGCTCTCGGGCACCAAGGCGTGCGTGCCGGCCGGTCTGGTGGCCGACGCCATCCTGGTCCCGGCCACGTGCACCGCGGCGAACGGTTCGAGTGCGGGTGTCGCCGTCTTCATCGTCGACCCCACCGCGACGGGCGTCACCCTGACCCGCCAGAGCACGACGACCGGACGCCCCGAGGCCATCGTCGAGCTCTCGGACGTCTCCGTCTCCGGCGACCGCCGCCTTGGTGACGGCGCCGACGGGGCGGCCATCGTGACGGCCATCACCGAGTTCGCCATTGCGGCGCTGTGCATCATGGAGGCCGGGGCGTGCGCCACGGCACTCAACCTGACGGCGGAGTACACAAAGACGCGAGTGCAGTTCGAGAAGCCGATCGCCACCTTCCAGGCCGTGGGCCAGCGCGCGGCCGACGCCTACGTCGACACCGAGGCCGTCCGCCTCACGGCCTGGCAGGCTGCGTCACGATTGGCCGCGGGCCTGCCGGCGACAGCCGAGGTAGCGGTGGCCAAGTACTGGGCGGCCGAAGGCGGCCAGCGTGTCGTGCACGCCGCCTCGCACCTTCATGGCGGGGTTGGCGTCGACCGCGACTATCCGCTGCACCGCTACTTCCTCTTGACCGAGCAGATCGAACTCACTCTCGGGGGTGCAGGCGACAGCCTGCGCCGGCTGGGCAAGATCCTGGCCGACGAACCGGTCTGAACCGGACCGTCTGCACCGGCCTCAGGACGGGGCCGTCGAGATCCCGAGTCCGTAGCCGGCCAGGAACAGACCCGCCTCGGCGTGGCGCGGATAGCCGTCGGCCAGACGGTGGAACGCGGCCGAGTGGTTGTGGTGGGTGAGGTGGGCCACCTCGTGGACCAGGACCGAGTCGAGCACCCAGCCGGGCACGATGCGCAACCGGTGCGAGATGCGGATCTCGCCCGAGTACCAGGAGCACGAGCCCCAGCGGGCTGACTGGTTGGTGACCCAACGCACCGAGGTGGGTCGGGTTCCCACCAAGTAGCGCTCGCTCAACGTGGTGGCGCGTTCCAATAGTTGGTCGTCGCCGTGCACCGACTGCAGCCGGTGTCGGGTCATGAGGCGCTCGACGAGCCAATCGGTCGTCTTGCGACGCGCCTCGAGGTTGAGATGGGCCGGGAGGGAGACCACGATCTTTCCGCCCACCCATTTCGCCTCGGACGTCTTGCGGCGACGGCTGCTCACCCGCACCTCGATCTCGGGGAGCGAAGGGGTGGCGGCGGGATCGACTGCGTGGGGTGGCGGGTCGATCGGTTCTGCCGGATCGACCATGATCCCAGGCGGCCGGTCGTTCCTCGGGGTCCTCGCCGAAGAGCGGCACGGTGTCGAAGAGAGTCACGCCGGGCATTGTGGCGCAGCCGTGTGACCCGTCTCGCGAATCCCTTCGGTCAGAAGGCGGGCCGCGTTTCGAGGGCCGCGGGTCGAGCAGTTGCCGCGGGCGATCCCGTCGGCGAGCGACGATCCCTCTCTACCCAGGGGGTAAGGGATACCCTTTTTCGGTGACGACGACTCCCGCGTACCCAGCCGTTGGCTTCCCGATCCAGCTTGACCTCGAGGCGCCCGACAAGATCGCCCGGTGGCGTCCCCTCGTCCACTGGTTGCTGGCGATACCCCAGGTGATCGTCCTGTACGGGCTGGGCATCGTCCAGAATGTCATTTTGTTCCTGTCCTTCTTCGCCATCTTGTTCACCGGACGGATGCCCGACAGCTTCTTCGGGTTCATGGCCATGACGCACCGCTACCAGTGGCGGGTGACGACGTACACCCTCTTCATGCGCGAGGCCTACCCGCCGTTCGAGTTCCCGACGGTCGGTCCGGATCCGGGAGACGACCCGGCACGTGTGTCGTTCGAGCCGTCGGCCCACCTGAACCGTGGCCTCATCTTCGTGAAGTGGCTCCTGGCCATTCCCCACTACTTCGTGCTCTTCTTCCTCTTTATCGCCGTCTACGTCGTGGTGATCATCGGGTTCTTCGCCGTCTTGATCACGGGCAGGTGGCCCGAGAGCCTGCGGACGTTCATCATCGGGGTGGTCCGCTGGGCCACCCGCGTCAGCATGTACATCTATCTGATGACGGACACCTACCCACCGTTCAGCCTCGACTGAACACGAGACTTCCCGTATCGGATCGCGGGCTGCCTCGCGGGGCGACAGCGAGACAGGTCCGATACTCGGACGGCTGAATGGTTGTCCGAATCACGACGATCCCTTTGGGTGTCGGCATCAGTTCGTGACCGCCATTGTGTCCATCCGCGTCAGGTGTGGGCGACCGGGAGTCTGGGCCAGCCGTTGGGCTTTCGCACGCCCTGGCGTGTCAATGGTGCGATCTGATCTCCATGCAGAGTTCAGACGATTACCAGTGGAGACGATGGTCGGGCGTGAAATCCGCACCTACCCTCGATGCGGTAGCGCCGCTGGCCAATGTTGGTCCTTTGAGCGGAGGGCAACCACTGTCGATTTGATCCATCACAGAGGCACGGCTGACGGCAGCGATCGTCGCGGTGGATCGGCCTGTCGTGGTTTCAGTATTCAGGCCGTCCTTAGGGGCGATCCGAGAAAGCGGACTGGCTCAGGCCGGACGCGGAGCAGCCCACCCGACCCGATGCGGGTCAGGTGGGCTGCGTCCTTACGGCTCCCGCTCGTTAGTTCACCGTGAAGCTGCCGACACTCGTCACTGATCCCACGGGTGTGGTGACCGTGATCGGGCCCGAGGTGGCGCCGGCAGGCACGACGACCTTCACCTTGTTGGCCGAGTCCTTCTTGATTGTCGCCGCTTTGCCGTTGAACTTGACGCTGGTCGCGTCGCCCAGGTTCGAACCGGTGATCTTGACCTTTGTCCCGACCGGTCCGGCGGCCGGAGTGAAGGTTGTGATCGTCGGGTAGTCACCGACCGTGACCGTGGTGGTCGCGCTGGTGATCGTCCCGTGTGACGCCCCGGACAGGTTGAGCGTGAAGGTCCGGTTCTGCGTCTGGGGGCAGTTGAGCAACGGCACCCGAACCACCTGGCTCGTCACGCCGGGGAGGAAGGTCAGCGTGCTGCCTTGGCCCTGGTAGATCGAACTGGCGAATTCGCACCCGGTGTTCGAGCCGCCGCTGCCGTCGGCCGTGGCGTAGTTGACCGTGACCGTGTTGATCCCCGGCGCACTCAAGGTGACCGGCAGATCGACGTAGCCGTCAGTTGCCCCGACCACCACGTTGGGTGGTGCCGAGATGCCCGGGTTGGTCACCGCGGAGCCGTTGTTGGCCTCGATGGTCACCGTGCCGGTGCCCGTGGCGATCGTCGCGTTCGACGAAGGCGTCGACAGCGTCACCGAGAAGCTCCGGGTTGCCCCGGTGTGGTTGGTGATGGGCACGCTGATGTTCTGAGCCGTTTCACCGGCCGGGAAGGTCAAGGTGCCGGTGGTCGCCTTGTAGTCGGTGCCCGACTTGGCCGAACCGTTCACCGTTGTGTAGTTGACCGTGACCGGCAGACCCTGGGCCGAGCCCGAGGGCCCGCCGAGGACGACCGGGACCTGGACCGTGCCCACGCTGGCATCCACCACGGCGTTCTTGACGAACAGGCCCGACGTGGATCCGCCAGGTGTGTCCCCCGTGACGTCGACCTGAGTTCTGCCGTCGACGATCGTCGCACCTGAGGGCGAGGAAAGGTTCAGGTAGAAGGTGTAGAAGCCGGTCGAGAGGCTGGCCTTGCAGTTGAGCAACGGCACCCGAACCACCTGGCTCGTCACGCCGGGGAGGAAGGTCAGCGTGCTGCCTTGGCCCTGGTAGATCGAACTGGCGAATTCGCACCCGGTGTTCGAGCCGCCGCTGCCGTCGGCCGTGGCGTAGTTGACCGTGACCGTGTTGATCCCCGGCGCACTCAAGGTGACCGGCAGATCGACGTAGCCGTCAGTTGCCCCGACCACCACGTTGGGTGGTGCCGAGATGCCCGGGTTGGTCACCGCGGAGCCGTTGTTGGCCTCGATGGTCACCGTGCCGGTGCCCGTGGCGATCGTCGCGTTCGACGAAGGCGTCGACAGCGTCACCGAGAAGCTCCGGGTTGCCCCGGTGTGGTTGGTGATGGGCACGCTGATGTTCTGAGCCGTTTCACCGGCCGGGAAGGTCAAGGTGCCGGTGGTCGCCTTGTAGTCGGTGCCCGACTTGGCCGAACCGTTCACCGTTGTGTAGTTGACCGTGACCGGCAGACCCTGGGCCGAGCCCGAGGGCCCGCCGAGGACGACCGGGACCTGGACCGTGCCCACGCTGGCATCCACCACGGCGTTCTTGACGAACAGGCCCGGGGTGGAGCTCGCCGGCGGTGTCCCCCGTGACGTCGACCTGAGTTCTGCCGTCGACGATCGTCGCACCTGAGGGCGAGGAAAGGTTCAGGTAGAAGGTGTAGAAGCCGGTCGAGAGGCTGGCCTTGCAGTTGAGCAACGGCACCCGAACCACCTGGCTCGTCACGCCGGGGAGGAAGGTCAGCGTGCTGCCTTGGCCCTGGTAGATCGAACTGGCGAATTCGCACCCGGTGTTCGAGCCGCCGCTGCCGTCGGCCGTGGCGTAGTTGACCGTGACCGTGTTGATCCCCGGCGCACTCAAGGTGACCGGCAGATCGACGTAGCCGTCAGTTGCCCCGACCACCACGTTGGGCGGTGCCGAGATGCCCGGGTTGGTCACCGCGGAGCCGTTGTTGGCCTCGATGGTCACCGTGCCGGTGCCCGTGGCGATCGTCGCGTTCGACGAAGGCGTCGACAGCGTCACCGAGAAGCTCCGGGTTGCCCCGGTGTGGTTGGTGATGGGCACGCTGATGTTCTGAGCCGTTTCACCGGCCGGGAAGGTCAAGGTGCCGCTCTTCTGCGGTGTAGTCCGTTCCCGGGCTTGGCCGATCCATCGACGGTCGTGTAGTTGACCGTGACCGGCAGACCCTGGGCCGAGCCCGAGGGCCCGCCGAGGACGACCGGGACCTGGACCGTGCCCACGCTGGCATCCACCACGGCGTTCTTGACGAACAGACCGGGGGTGGAGGTGGCGGCGGCATCACCCGTGACGTCGACCTGAGTTCTGCCGTCGACGATCGTCGCACCTGAGGGCGAGGAAAGGTTCAGGTAGAAGGTGTAGAAGCCGGTCGAGAGGCTGGCCTTGCAGTTGAGCAACGGCACCCGAACCACCTGGCTCGTCACGCCGGGGAGGAAGGTCAGCGTGCTGCCTTGGCCCTGGTAGATCGAACTGGCGAATTCGCACCCGGTGTTCGAGCCGCCGCTGCCGTCGGCCGTGGCGTAGTTGACCGTGACCGTGTTGATCCCCGGCGCACTCAAGGTGACCGGCAGATCGACGTAGCCGTCAGTTGCCCCGACCACCACGTTGGGTGGTGCCGAGATGCCCGGGTTGGTCACCGTGGAGCCGTTGTTGGCCTCGATGGTCACCGTGCCGGTGCCCGTGGCGATCGTCGCGTTCGACGAAGGCGTCGACAGCGTCACCGAGAAGCTCCGGGTTGCCCCGGTGTGGTTGGTGATGGGCACGCTGATGTTCTGAGCCGTTTCACCGGCCGGGAAGGTCAAGGTGCCGCTCTTCTGCGTGTAGTCCGTTCCCTGGGTGGCCGATCCATCGACGGTCGTGTAGTTGACCGTGACCGGCAGACCCTGGGCCGAGCCCGAGGGCCCGCCGAGGACGACCGGGACCTGGACCGTGCCCACGCTGGCATCCACCACGGCGTTCTTGACGAACAGACCGGGGGTGGAGGTGGCGGCGGCATCACCCGTGACGTCGACCTGAGTGCTGGGGTCGACGATCGTCGCACCTGAGGGCGATGCGAGATTCAGGGAGAAGGTGTAGAAGCCGGTCGAGAGACTTTTCCCGCAGTTGAGCAAATTGATCGTCACGTTCTGTGTCGTCTGCTCTGGCGCGAACGTCAGCATCCCGCTCTTACCCGTGTAGATCGAACTGGCGAATTTGCACGAGGTGTTCGAGCCGCCACTGCCATCGCTGGTGGAGTAGTTGACCGTGACCGGGCTGGCGCTCGCAGCACTCAGCGTCACGGGCAAAGTCACCGACCCGTCAGCTTCGCCGACGACGACGTTCGGGGCAGCCGAAATGCTGGGGAGGCCGCCAGCGGCCTGCGCCGGAGCCCCGCCAAGGCTCATTGTCGCTCCGGCGATCGTCAGGCCTGCGGCCATCACCTGGGCCATCCGCGCCAAGGGCGATATCCGGCGGCTGCCTGAAGCCCGGCCTCCGGCGCGGAGCCCTCCATTTTTGACTACCTGCATGTTTTCGCCTTTCGTTGAGCCGGATTCGGCCCCGTCGGAATTCCCTTGGAGCGTAACCCGTGTTGCAACCGCCGTGTCAATTTCGACCTTCTCGTCGTGTTTCGCATTGCGCTCGTCACCCCATTCGTGGTGGGTCTGGCGCACGAAGCTGAATCTGTGGTCCCTCATGACTCCTCCTTTGGGATCGATTGCCGGGCGCCGGATGGCGCACGAGGCCGTCAGCTTCTGCTCGGGCCCTGACGAACTCCTGATCGATTGCTGAAGGATCGGCAACGGGAGCTGAAGAGCTGGGGCGTCGGTCGTGTGCCCTACTGGCCAAGAGGAGACAGACCCGAAGAATCACCAGGTCAGAGGCCGATAGTCTCACCGCTGTGGACAGCGTTGACGGTGAAAGCACGATGGCGTGCGGTTTCTGATCCTGGGTCCGCTTCAGGTTCTCGACGCCGAGGGCCACCTCATTGCTGTTCGGGGGCGAGTGGACCGGACGATCCTCGGGGCGTTGCTGCTTTCACCTGGCCGTGTCGTCTCTCGCGACCGCTTGATCGAGGCCGTGTGGGGTGACGAACCTCCGGATACGGCGCCCAATGCGATCCAGGTGCACATCTCAAAGCTGCGCAAACTGCTGGCGACGGCCGTCGGCGCCGAGCACGTGCTCCGCACCAGGGCACCGGGCTATCTCCTGGAACTCTCGGCTTCGGAGCTCGACGCGGTCGAGTTCGAGCGGCTGGCGGGCGTGCCGGGTCCCGATGAAAAACCGGCTGCAGTTGCCGCCCGCCTGGCCCAGGCCCTGCTCCTCTGGCGAGGGCCGGTCCTCGACGGGATGGACGTCGGAACGTTCGGCCAATCCGACGTCACCAAGCTGGAAGAGCACCGCTTGTCTGCGCTGGAGTGGAGGATCGACGCCGACCTCGCCTTGGGTCGCCATCGCGAGGTCACGGGCGAACTCGAGGCGCTGGTCAAGTCCCACCCCTTGCGCGAGCACCTGCGCGGGCAGCTGATGGTTGCGCTCTACCGTTCGGGTCGCCAGGCCGATGCCCTCGCCAGCTACGGCGAGGCGCGCCGGCTCTTGACCGAGGAACTCGGCATTGACCCCGGCCAGACCCTCCAAGCACTGGAAGTCGCCATTCTCGAGCAGTCATCTGGACTCGATCTCACCCCATCGGGCGCGTCTGCGGCCGCTGTGGTCCAGGCCGCGCCCGGGCAGGGTGCAGCCGACGTACCTCTGCCGACACGCTTGGACGCGCATCCGACAATGGGATTGATCGGTCGTGCCGACGAGCTCCGGGCCATTGCGGACGTGCGCAAGCGGGTGGTTAGCGACGGGGGACGTGAAATCGTTCTCGTCGCCGGGGAGGCGGGCCTGGGCAAGACGACCCTGGCCGCCGCGGCCGCCCGCGCTGCGTTCGACGAAGGGTCGCTCGTGCTGTTCGGCCACTGCGAGGAAGATCTGGCCAGTCCGTACCGGTACTTCGCCGAGGCTTTGGAACACTTCGTCACGCATGCCGCTGACGAGCAGCTGGCGCGGCACGTCCTGCCGGTTGCGCCCGACCTGTCGCGACTGGTGCCGTCGATCTCGAGGCGACTGCCGGGACTCCCGGCGACGAAGGGTACCGACATGGACACCGAGCGCTACCTGCTCTTTGCTGCGGTTGCCGGCTTCGTTGCCGATGTGTCGCAGGTCAGACCCGGTCGTCCTCGTTCTCGACGATCTCCAGTGGGCCGACAAAGGCAGCCTCTTGCTGTTGCGCCATCTGGCCGGGGCCGAACAGATCTCCCGACTGTTGATTCTCGCCACCTACCGTGACAGCGAGCTCAGACACGCCGAGGCGTTGCGGGACACGCTCGGTGCGCTCCGGCGCCAGAGTGGCGTGCAGCGGATTGAGCTCAGCGGCCTCAACGACCACGAGGTGGTGTCGTACTTCGAGGCGGCGTCGGGCCAGACGCTCGACGAAGACGGTTTGAACCTGGCCCATGCCGTGTACCGCGAGACCGATGGGAACCCCTTCTTCGTGGGAGAGGTGTTGCGTCATCTGGCCGAGAGCGGCGCCATCCGCCGTGACGCCGAGGGGCGCTGGGTGGCCGGGAGGGCGCTCGAAACCACGGTGTTGCCCGACAGCGTCCGCGAGGTGGTCGGCGGACGGGTGGTGCGCCTGGGCAAGGACGCTGAGCGAGTGCTCGCAGTCGCAGCGGTGATCGGTCGCGAGTTCGACCTCGATCTCTTGGCCCGAGCGTCCGGGGCTTCCGAGGACGATGTGCTCGACATTCTCGAGGCGGCGGTGGGCGCTGCACTGGTCAACGAGTTCGCAGAGGCACCAGGCCGCTTCCAGTTCACGCACGCCCTGATTCAGCACACGCTCTATGAAGATCTGAGGCCGACCCGCCGTGCCCGCGCACATCGCCAAGTCGCCGAGGCGCTCGAGACCGGTCCGCCAGGAGTAGCCGGGGTCGACGTAGGCCAGCTGGCCCGCCACTGGGTCGCGGCCATTCAGCCGACGTGATCTCTCGAAAGCGATCGCATACTCCCGGCACGCCGGAGACGCGGCGCTGGCGGCTCTTGCTCCGGCTGATGCCGCGCGCTACTACACGCAGGCATTGGAGCTGGGTTCGCAACTTCTGAGCGCAGACCCCGTCCTCGAACTGGACTTGACAACCGGTTTGGGCACGGCCTTGCGACAATCGGGAGATCCCGGCTTTCGCGACATGCTGCTGGGAGCTTGCCGTCGAGCCGCCGCGCTCGGCGACACAGACCGCCTGGTCGCCGCCGTGCTGGCGAACAACCGCGGCACCTTCAGCACCGTGAGCACCATCGACGAGGCGAAGGTCGAAATGCTCGAGGTCGCGCTCGACCGGCTGGACCCCGACGACGTGCGCCGGGCCCTGGTTCTCGCCACCCTTTGCACCGAGCTCACCGTGGGCAGCTCGCTCGAGCGTCGTGAGGCGCTGGCCGACGAGGCGTTGGCCATCGCGCGCCAGCCAGCGGCGACGACGCGTCGGTGGCCAGGGTGATCAACCAAGTGCTGCTCCCGCTCTCGATCCCTCACTTGCTCGACTTGTCGACGTCGCGGCGCCGAGGAAGGACTGGCCCGGGCGGAGTCGGTCGGCGACCCCATGCTGCTCTGCACCGCGGCCAGCGGAAGACGACTCATCGCCGGCTCAACGGGGGACATCGCCGAGATGGACCGCTGCTTCGAGGTCAAGGCTCGGTTGGTCGAACAGCTCGACCTGCCCTTCTTGAACTGGGTGCATACTCTGCAGCAGCGCACACACGCACTGGTGGACGGCGATCCGGACGCCGGCGAGCAGCTGGCCCAGGAGGCCATGCAGCTCGGCTCCGACGGGGGTCAGCCTGATGCGGCCACCGCCTTCGGAATTCAGCTCATCATGGTCCAGCTGCAGCGGGGCACGCTGGGAACCCTGGTGCCGCTCATCGAGCAGGTTGTCAGCGAGAACCCGGGATTCCCGGTCTTCACCGCCGTCCTGGCCTTGGCCCACTCCGAGGCCGATCGGTTCGACGAAGCTCGGCAGCGTCCTCGACAGGCTCGCCGGCTCCGACTTCCGGCTTCCGCTCGACGTCGCTTGGCTCACGGCGACGATCGCCAGCGCCGAGGCAGCCGCGGCATGCGGCGATCCCCGATATGCGCAACCTCTGCTGGAACAGCTCGCGCCTTTCGCCGACCAATGGCTCTGTACCGATGTGTCGGCGTCGGGGCCGGTAAGCCGCACCGTAGGCGATCTGCTGACGAACCTAGGACGCTACGGCGAGGCGGAGAAGCAGTTCGCGGCGGCCCAGGCTTCGAGTCGCAAGGCGGACGCCTTGTTCTTCATGGCGCAGACCGACCAGGCCTGGGGACGGATGTTGACGCAGCGTGACGCACCGGGGGACCGGGACAGGGCACATGACCTCTTGATTCGAGCACCGCGATGTCGCGGCTCCGCGGCTACGGCACCGTCGAGCGACGAGCGGCGTCTGCGCTCGACCGCATCCGCCCCTGAACCTCCGGCACGCGGCTCAGCCCAGGACGAGGTCGGCCATGGTGCGCAACGTCGGTACGTCGCCATTGACCAGCAACGTGGTGGCCCGTGACTCGCGCCAGGCTGCGAGGTCGTCGCGGATCTTCTCGGCCGGGCCGATGAGCGAGATCTCCTCGACCAACGACGTGGGGACCGCCGCGGCGGCGTCGTCCTTGCGTCCGTCCAGGTAGGCGTCCTGAATCTTGGTGGCCGCCTCCTCGTAGCCCATGCGGGCGAACACGTCGAAGTGAAAGTTCATCTCCTTGGCGCCCATCCCTCCGATGTAGAGGGCGAGGTAGGGCCGGAAGCCGTCGGCCGCCGCGTCGACGTCGTCGGAGATCACCGTCGGCGCCATGGCCAGCACCTCGAAGTCCTCGGCCGAGTGCCGGGCGCCCGGTCGGGCGTGGCCTTGGTCGAGCGACGTCTCGAATGCTGACATGGCCCGGGGCGAGAAGAAGATGGGGAACCAGCCGTCGGCGATCTCCGCGGCGAGCGCGATGTTCTTCGGGCCCTCGGCCCCGAGGATGATCGGGATGTCGGGTCGCAGGGCGTGGACGATCGACTTCAGCGGCTTGCCCAGCCCGGTCCCGCCGGGATAGGGGAGCGGATAGTGCGGGCCGTCGTTCGTCACCGGCTTCTCGCGCCGCCACACCTGGCGCACGATGTCGACGTACTCGCGGGTGCGGGCCAACGGGGCCGGGAACGGCTGGCCGTACCAGCCCTCGACCACCTGGGGCCCCGAGACGCCGAGGCCGAGTACGAAGCGCCCATTGGAAAGGTGGTCCATGGTCTGCGCCGCCATGGCCATAGCGGTCGGCGTGCGGGCCGAGAGCTGGCAGAGCGAGGTGCCGAGCCTGACCTTCTCGGTGCGCGACCCCCACCAGGCCAGCGGGGTCAGGGCATCGGAACCGTAGGACTCCGCCGTCCAGACGGAGTCATAGCCGAGGCGGTCGGCTTCCTCGACCAGCTCCACCGCGTGGGCGGGGGGACCTGAGCCCCAGTAGCCGAGCTGCAGTCCGATCTTCATCGACTTCATCGACGGGCTCCCTCTGCTCAGAACTTGGACACGATTTCGTCGGCGAACCAGCGCACGGCGTCGAGCCGGACGGCCAGCGTCTGCTCCTCGGGCATGTCCGGAGTCACGCGCACGCCCATCCAGGGCGCGCACACGAAGTCGGTGACCCCCGCGTCGATGAAGCGGCCGTAGAGGTCGACACTCGGGCGTTCGTTGATGGAGAGGTAGATGGCGAAGTTCCCGTCGGTCCTCCGCCCAGCCTTCTCGAGTGCCTCCCGGAGATCTCCGAGATGCTCCCAGGCCTCCTCTTCGCTGTAGGCGCCGGCCGCGATCCATCCGTCGCACAGCGCGGCCGTGCGTCGGAGGGCGACAGGAGAGTGCCCGCCCCCGATGATGGGCACCGATGCCGACGGTGATGGTTCCATCTGGCACTCGGGCACGTCGTAGTAGTCGCCGTGGAACTCGACGTAGCCGGAGCGCCACAGGGCGCGCAAGGCGGCGATCATCTCGTCGAGGCGCTTGCCCCGGCTGGCGAAGTCCTGCCCGGTCTGGTCGAACTCCTCCTTGCTCCAGCCGACGCCCACGCCGAGGCGCAGGCGGTCGTCGGAGAGCACTGCCGCGGTCGCCGTCGTCTTGGCCACCGTCATGAGGTCGCGCAGCGGGGCGATGTAGATGCCCGTCGTGAAGACGAGTTGATCGGTCAGGGTGGCCAGGGCGGAGATGACGCACATCGGATCGGGCCAGGCCGTCTCGTCCTCCCACCCCGGATGGCCGTCCTCGCGCTTGGAGTAGGTGTAGCGCGACTCGCGGCTGCGGGGATTGAAGACGTGGTCCGAGACGTAGATGCCGCCGTAGCCGAGCTCCTCGCTCAGCAGGGCCATGGGCATGATCTGGCGCGTCGGCAGGAAGGCCACCGATTGGTGGAAGCGCACGTCGCTTCCCATGCGACCTCCCAGGGTTTGCCCGGCGGTGTTCGTGGCAGCGCTCTTGGCACCGCCTCCCATGACGTAGCCCATCTCAGCCGGCCCGAGCCGGCAGGGGCTTTCCGCCGAGCGGGGCGGTGGGCGCGAAGGCGACGGGCAGGTGCTTGGTGCCGTTGATGAAATTGGACTGGAGCCGCTGCACGTCGCCGTCCTGGCGGATGTCGGGAATGCGCTCGAGCAGGCGGTCGAACATCACCATGATCTCCATGCGGGCCAGGTTCGCCCCCAGACAGAAGTGCGGGCCTCCGCCGCCGAAGGCGATGTGGTTGTTGGGCGAGCGCGTGACGTCGAAGGCATCGGGCTGATCGAAGGCGCTCTCGTCACGGTTGGCCGAAGTGTGCCAGAACACCACCTTGTCGCCCTCTTGGATCTCCTGGCCGTTGAGCACGGTGTCGCTGACCGCAGTGCGCCGGAAGTGCATGACCGGGGTCACGTAGCGCAGCATCTCCTCGACGGCGGCGGGCAGGAGCGAGCGGTCGTCGCGCAGCTTCTGCCACTGCTCGGGGTGCTCGAAGAAGGCGGCCATGGCGCCGGACATCAGGTTCCGGGTGGTTTCGTTGCCGGCCACGATGAGGAGGAGGAAGAAGAGGTCGAGCTCGAGCTCGTTCAGCTTCTCGCCCTCCACCTCGGAGCCGATGAGCACGGAGACGAGGTCCTGCTTGGGGGCCAACTTGCGGTTGTTGGCCAGCTCTTCGGCGTAGCTGAACACCTGCATGGCCGCCTCGCCGGGGTCGGCGCCGGGGATCTGGTACTCGGGATCCTCCGAACCGATCATGCGGTTGGACCAGTCGAAGACCATGCGCCGGTCCTCCTGGGGGACACCCAGCAGTTCGGCGATGACCAGCAAGGGCAGCTCGGCCGAGATCTCCTCGACGAAGTCGGCCGTGCCGCGCTCGCACACCGAGTCGATGATGCCGTCGGCGTAGCCGACGATCTGCGCCTCGAGGTCGCGCACCATCTTGGGAGTGAAGCCCTTGTTGACCAGGCGGCGGTAGCGCGTGTGCATGGTCGGATCCATGTTGACCATCATCAGCTGCTGCTGGGCCAGCTGGTCGTCCTCCATCTCACCGAAGAGCGAGCCCCGCCGGGCCGAGGAGAAGCGCTCCCAGTCGCGGTTGACGGTGACGCAGTCCTCGTAGCGAGTCACGGCCCAGAAGCCGCCGCGGGGGGCGACCGCCTCCTTGTGCCAGTAGACGGGAGCTTCGCGGCGTAGCTCGGCGAACCACTGGTGCGGTACGCCGGCGACGAAGTTGCGCCCGTCGACGAGGTCGATCTCCTCGAGGCTCAAGGCCCCCCCTTTCCACACGCCGCTGCCCTAAGGGCGGTGCCTGCGCTTTTGGACGTTTTTTAGAACGTGTGTCAGTGATCTTAGGCACGGTCACCCGGGCGGCGTCACGGGTGTGCCGAGGGGTCGACCCGGCACGCGTGGGCTGTAGGGTCCCGAGGGCTGGCCCCCCGCCCGCCGTGCGAGCGCCGGCATCCGAGCGCCGCGAGAGAGGGAGGTACCCGACGTGACCTACTGCCTGGCCCTCCGCCTCCACGAAGGCATGCTCTTCCTGGCCGACACCCGCACCAACGCGGGCGTGGACGACGTGGGCACGTACCGCAAGATGCACGTGCTCGAGCCGGCGCCGGACCGGCTCTTCGTCATCGAGTCGGCCGGCAGCCTGGCCACCACCCAGCAGGTCCTGGACCGGATCGCCCACGACCTCGAGGCGGGTGACGCCACGGAAAGCCTGGCCACGGTCAGCCATCTCTTCGAGGCGGCTTTGTACCTCGGGCGCCTGGGCCGCGAGGTGGCGGCGTCGCACCACCTGGCGCTCAGCCAGGTGGGGGCCGACGGCACCGCCACCTTCATCCTCGGCGGGCACGTCGGGTCCGACCCGCCGGACATCCTGCTGGTGTATCCCGAGGGCAACTACATCCGAGCCTCGGACGAGCGCCCTTTCCTCCAGATCGGCGAGAGCAAGTACGGCAAGTTCATGCTGGAACTGGCCGTGGAGGCCCACGTCGACCTCGTCACCGCGGCGAAGATCGCGCTCGGGTCGATGCTGAGCACGGCGCGGGCCAATCTGTCGGTGGGGCCGCCCTACGACATCGGCTTCTACCTGAACGAGAGCCGGACGCTGAGCCAGTTCCGTATTGAGAGCGACTCGCCCCTCTTGGAGAAACTGCGCCACGGCTGGGAACAGCACCTGCTGCGCGGCATCGCGGACCTCCCGCCCATCACCCAGGACGACCTGACCGACCTCGACGACCTGACGTAGACGCCACGATGGAGCCGGGCCGGCTCGGACGCCGGTCGTCGGACACGGAAGGCAAGGATGGAAAACGACAGCAGGGGCGGGAACGGCGTTGACGGCGCGGTGGTCCCGAGCATCTCGACCGGCAACCTGCCGGGTGACGCCGCCGTCCGGGCCGCGGTGTCGGAGGGCTACGAGCGCTTCCGCGCCGACGATTCGGGGAAGGTGGCCGACTACATCCCCGCCCTGGCGAACGCCTCGCCCGACGCGTTCGGGGTCTGCATCGCCGGCGTGCACGGTCGTTACTTCGCCATCGGTGACGCCGAGGTGCCGTTCACGATCCAGAGCATCTCCAAGGTCTTCGTCTTCGCCCTCGTGTGTGACGCCCTGGGCCACGACGAGGCGCGGCGAAAGCTCGGGGTCAACAGCACGGGCCTGCCGTTCGACTCGGTGATGGGCATTGAGCTCAACGACGACCGCACCATGAACCCCATGGTCAACGCGGGCGCGTTGGCCACGGCGAGTTTGGT
The DNA here is from genome assembly GCA_963726545.1 of uncultured Acidimicrobiaceae bacterium. GTDB lineage: Bacteria > Actinomycetota > Acidimicrobiia > Acidimicrobiales > RAAP-2 > Bog-473. Next base: position 73,855 of record CAVSCV010000018.1, read on the forward strand.
GCCGGGCGCCACGATGCAAGACAAGTTCGCCCGCATCGTCGATCTCCTGTCCTGCTTCGCCGGGCGGCGGCTCGAGATGGACGAGGAGGTCTACGAGTCCGAGGCCGCGTCCAACGACCGCAACCGCGGCATCGCCCACCTGCTCCACGGCTACGGGCGTCTCTACTGCGACCCCGAATTGGTGACCGACGTCTACACGCGCCAGTGCTCCTTGCTGGTGACCGCGCGCGACCTCGCCGTCATGGGGGCCACGCTGGCCGACGGCGGCGTCAACCCGCTCACGGGGGAACGGGCCGTCGCCCCGGGCTGCTGCCGCCGGGTGCTGGCCGTGCTGGCCACGTCGGGTCTCTACGAGCGCTCGGGCGACTGGCTCTACGACATCGGCCTGCCCGGCAAGAGCGGGGTGAGTGGCGGTCTGGTCACCGTCTCGCCGGGCAAAGGCGGGGTGGGGACCTACTCGCCGCCGCTCGACGAGGCGGGCAACAGCGTGCGTGGCCAGCACATCACCACCTACCTCTCCGAGCACCTCGGGCTCAACCTCTTTGCGTCGAAGCCACTGGACGTGGCCTCCGGCCCACGCGCTTCGTAGACGTCCCGCTCCTCCTCGCCCCTCGCCGGCCTCCGGCTTCGCCGGGCGCTTCGTGCGCTCCTTTCACCCGAGGGTTGACATCCCACTTCTACAAGTAAATACTTGTACAACTGATTACTTGTGAAACTCGCGAAAGGAAAACAGAGCATGTCCACCACGCATACCAAGGCAGAGACCAGGGACTTCGAGTCCGTCAAGCGTTTCGAGGCCGCGCCCGACAGGGTGCTCGCCGCCCTCACCACCGAAGAGGCCATTTCCGGCTGGTGGGGGGTCACGGTGGGGGCCCCGACCCGGGGTCAGCGCTTCGAGGTCGGGTTCGGCAGCGAGAAGGGGATCGAGATGGAGGCCGTGGCCGACGGTCCCCGCCTGGTCGAATGGCTCGTGCACGCATCGCCGTTCACCCCCGAGTGGCACGGAACGACGATCGTGTTCGAGCTGACCGCGGCCGGCGAAGGGACCGAGCTGCGCTTCGTCCACCAGGGCCTCACCCCGCAGCTCGAGTGCTTCGACATGTGCCACGAAGGCTGGACGCACTACCTGGCGAGCCTGGTGGACTACGTCGACCGGGGCGAAGGCGAGCCGTATCGCGGCGCGTGAGCAGACGGCGTCGCGGAGGTCTACGAGAATGGACTGCGTGATGTTGGCGCCCGAAGAACCCGAGAGCCCCGCCGGACCCGACGCGGTCCTGCGGGCGCTCGCGGATCCCCATCGCCGCCAGATCATCCGTCTGGTCCGCGACGGGGAGCTGCCGGCCGGGCAGATCGCCACCCACTTCCCACTCACCCAGCAGGCGGTGAGTCAACACCTGACCGTGCTCAAGCGAGCCGGTCTACTCGAGGAACGGCGCGACGGCCCTCGACGGCTGTACCGCTTCCGCGGGGACTCACTCGAGCCGGTGCGCGAACTGCTCGAAGAGTTCTGGCCCGACGCGCTGGCTCGCCTCAAGGAGGCGGTCGAGCGTGACCACCCACCGCGGGGAACGACGTGACCACGCCTTCGACGCCACAGACGCCGATGATTCCCGTCATCGCCAGTGTGCGCATCGCCGCGGCGCCCGACGTCGTCTTTCCGTACTTCACCGATCCGGTCCTGGTCACGAAATGGATCGCTCAGTCGGCCAACCTCGATCCGCAGCCCGGTGGGGTCTTCCACATCGTCGTCGACGGCAACCCGGCCACAGGCGTCTTCGTCGAGGTGGACCCGCCGCGGCGGATCGTCTTCACCTGGGGCATCGACGGAAACGAGAACCTCCCCCCGGGAACCAGCACCGTCGAGGTGGACCTGGTCGCCGAAGGGGACGAGACCGTGGTCACCCTGACCCATCGGGACCTGCCCGAGGACTTCCGGCGCTCGCACCAGTCGGGGTGGAACCAGTTCCTGGGCCAGCTGGTGCCGGTGGCGGCGGGCGGTCCGGCCGCCGGGAAGACGCCATGAGGACACCGGGGCGGTGGCCTGCCCAGGGCAGCTCGAAAAGAGAACGTGTTACAGTTTTTGCGAGGGCGGCCTTGACGCGCAGGGACCGCCGAAAGGTGCGCGAGGCTGCCCCACGATGTTTCTCGAAGAGAGTGCTGAACAGCGGCAGCTGCGCACCGAGTTGCGGCAGTACTACAAGGATCTGCTGACCGACGAGGTGCGATCCGGCCTGGTCGAGGACGGCGACGGTGGCGACGCCTGGCGTGAGGTCGTCGGCCGGATCGGCAAGGACGGCTGGCTCGGGATCGGGTGGCCGACCGAGTTCGGCGGCCAGGGTCGGCCCGCCACCGACCAATTCATCTTCTTCGACGAGACGCGTCGCGCCGGTGCGCCGTTTCCCTTCGTCACCATCAACACGGTCGGTCCGACGATCATGCGCTACGGCACGGAAGAGCAGAAGTCGTTCTTCCTGCCGAAGATCCTCGTCGGCGAGCTGAACTTCGCCATCGGTTACACCGAGCCCGAGGCGGGCACCGACCTGGCCTCCCTGCGCACCCGGGCCTTGCGCGACGGCGACGAGTACGTCGTCAACGGGGCCAAGATCTTCACGTCGGGCGCCGACGCGGCGGACTACGTGTGGCTGGCCGTGCGGACCGACCCCGACGTCGCCAAGCACAAAGGCATCTCCATCCTCTGCGTGCCGACGTCGTCGCCCGGATTCGAGTGGTCGATCATCAACACGGTGGGCGGGCTGACCACGACGCAGACCTTCTACGACAACGTGCACGTGCCGGTGGCCAACCGGGTCGGCGCGGAGAACGAGGGCTGGCGCATGATCACCACCCAGCTCAACCACGAGCGGGTCGGGCTGGCGGCGTGGTCGGGGCTTTCCATCTCGCTCTACGAGGACGTCGTCCGCTGGGCGGCGGCGCAGCCGACCGACGACGGGCGCACGCTCATCGAGCAGGGCTGGGTGCAGATGGACCTGGCCAAGTGCAAGGCCGAGCTCGATGCCATGTGGCTGCTGAACTGGCGCATGGCCGTGCACGTGGCCGAGGGCGAACTGACCGCAGCCGAGTCCTCGTCGATCAAGGTCTTCGGCACCGAGCGCACGCTCGACGTCTTCCGGCTGCTCGCCGGGATCATCGGGTCGGCGGGCTACCTCACGCCGGGCTCGCCGGGCGCGTTGGTGCGGGGGCGGATCGAGTCGTCGCAGCGCCAGGCCCAGATCAACACGTTCGGGGGCGGGGTCAACGAGGTGCAGCGCGAGATCGTGGCCACGGCCGGGTTGGGCATGACGCGGGGCTCGCGATGAGCGGCGGGCGGCTCGAAGAGCTGGCCGAGTTGCCGGACCACTCCGCCGAGCTGGCGGCACTGGTCGGGCAGGTGTCGGGGAAGCCGAACCTGTCGTGGGACGCGGTGAACGTGCCGATGATCCGGCACTGGGTCGAGGCCATGGGCGACGAGAACCCGGTGTACCTGTCGGACGAGGCGGCGCGGGCGGCCGGGTACGACGAGCTCATCGCGCCGCCGTCCATGCTGCAGGCCTGGATCATGCGGGGGCTGAAGGTCTCCAACGACATCGAGGCGGCCCGGGCGGCCGGGGAGTCCCAGGGCGACGGCCCGAGCGAGCGCATGATGGCGCTGCTCGACGACGAGGGGCTGACCTCGGTAGTGGCCACCAACTGTGACCAGACCTACGCCCGCCCGCTCGTGGTGGGAGACCGCCTGCTGGTGCAGTCGGTGATTCAGTCGATCAGCGATCCCAAGCGGACGGGACTGGGCACGGGGCGCTTCATCACGACGCGGCTGACCTTCGTGGCCGTGCCGGAGTCGTCGGTGCCGGCGGGGGAGTCCGACGCACTGAGCGATGCGACCGTGCAGGCCTTGTTCGACGCCGGCGAGCCGGTGGCCACGATGGACTTCCGCATCCTCAAGTTCCTGCCGCCGGTAAGGCAGGCGGTGCGGCCGCCACGGCCGCACCCGGCGCTGACCCAGGACAACGCGTTCTGGTTCGAGGGGGCGCAGGCGCACCGGTTGCTCATCCAGCACTGCCTGTCGTGCGGGACGCTGCGTCATCCGCCGCTCCCGGCGTGCGCGGTCTGCGGCTCGTTCGAATGGGACGTGGTCGAGTCGTCGGGCAAGGGGACGCTGTACTCCTACGTGGTGGTCCACTATCCGCAGGTGCCCTCGTTCGAGTACCCGCTGCCCATCGGGCTGGTCGAGCTCGAAGAGGGGACACGCGTGGTGGCGAACCTCGGTGGGGTCGAGCGTGACGACATTGAGATCGGAATGGCGCTGCAGGCCGAGTTCGTGGACTTCGACGAGGACCTGTCGTTGCCGGTGTTCGTTCCGGCGGTGCCGGCCGGGAGAGGGGCCTGATCCTGATGGACTTCGCACTGACCGAGGAACAGCGTGCGGTGTCCGAGGCGGCCACGGGCATCTTCTCCGGCGGCCTGGCCGTTCCGGAACGCGTCGCCATGGTGGAGTGCACCGAGGAGCGTTTCGACCGCGAGCTGTGGCAGGCGCTGGCGGCGGCGGATCTGCTCGGCTTGTCGGTGCCCGAAGAGCAGGGCGGCGGCGGTTTCGGGCTCTTGGAGCTGTGCCTGCTGCTCGAGGCGCAGGGCAACGTGGTGGCCCCCGTCCCGCTGTGGGCGACCCTGGTGTTGGGCGCGTTGCCCCTGGCCCGCTTCGGTTCCCCGGCGCAGCAAGCGGCGTGGCTGCCCGGCGTGGTGGCGGGTGACGTCGTCCTGACGGCCGCACTCAGTGGCAGTGCGCTCAGCCCGACCTCGTCGCCGGCGGTACGGGCGCGGCGTGACGGGAACGACGGCGGGTGGGTGCTCGAGGGCACCGAGCTGGCGGTGCCCCAGGCGCACGTGGCCGATCGTGTCGTCGTGCCGGCGGTGACCGACGAGGGCGCGGTGGTCCTGACCCTGGTCGATCCGAAGGCGTCGGGGGTGACGCTCGAGCGGACCGTGACCACCAACCGCGAGATCCATCCGCATCTGCACCTGTCCGCCGTGCGGATCGGAGTCGGTGACGTGCTGGTCGGTCCCGACGCCGGTCGCACCGCACTCGAGGTCGTCCTGACCGCGTCGAGCATCGCGCTGTGCGCCCTGCAGGTCGGGGTGTGCGAGTCGGCCCTGCACCAGACCGCCACGTACTTGAACGGGCGCACCCAGTTCGGCCGGCCGCTCGCCACCTTCCAGGGGACCATGCTGCGGGCGGCCGATGCGGCCATCGACATCGAGGCCATGCGGGTCACGTGGCTGAACGCGGCCTGGCTCTTCGACACCGGGCGTGACGCAGCGGACGCGGCGCGCGTGGCCAAGTGGCAGGCGGCGGAGCGGGGCCAGCGCACGGTGCACGCCACCCAGCACCTGCACGGCGGCATGGGGGCGGACATCACGTATCCGATCCACCGCTACTTCCTCTGGGGCAAGCAGATCGAGCTGGTGCTCGGCGGCCCGAGCCTGCAGCTGTCGAAGCTCGGCGCCTCCATTGCCGAGCGGGCGCTGGCGGGAGCGTCGTGACGGCGAGCCCCGGCGCGACCTCGACGGCGGTCTCGGCCGGGCCGACGTACGAGGAGGTGGCCGTCGGCGATGCGCTGCCCACGCTGGTGCTCCCGATCACCCGCACGCTCGTGGTCTCGGGCGCCATCGCCAGCCGCGACTACCAGGACGTGCATCACGACCAGGTGCTGGCCCAGTCCCGGGGTTCCAAGGACATCTTCATGAACATCCTGACCACCAACGGGCTGGTGGGTCGCTACATCACTGACTGGTCGGGGCCACGAAGCCGCCTGGCCGAGATCAAGATCCGACTGGGCGCGCCCAACCACCCCGACGGGACCATGACGTTGACCGGTTCGGTCACCGAGAAGGGTCCGGTGGACGACGACGGGGCGACCGGCAAGGTCACCGTGTCTCTCCGGGGCGCCAACGCTCTGGGCGACCACGTCACCGGAACCGTCGTGGTTGTGCTCCCGCTCGGTTCGGTGTCCGAGAGCACGCGCACGCGCACGCGCACGGGAAAGAGCACGGACAAGGGTGCGGACAAGGGCAAGGGGAAGGCCGGCAAGGCCGCCAAGGCCAAGAAGAAGGGCAAGGGCAAGTCGTGACGGCGCACTCGTTCGCGGGACAGGTGGCCATCGCCGGCATCGGGGCGACCGAGTTCTCCAAGGCCTCGGGCCGCTCCGAGTTGCGCCTGGCCGTCGAGGCCGTCGACCTGGCTCTCAAGGATGCCGGCATCGCGCCCGCCGAGGTGCAGGGCATGGTGAGCTTCAGCTCCGACACCAACCCGGACATCGACATCTCCCGAAGCCTCGGCATTGGCGACCTCACGTTCTTCAGCCGCATCCATTACGGGGGCGGCGCGGCGTGCGCCACCATTCAGCAGGCGGCGTTGGCCGTCTCTTCCGGCGTCGCCGACGTCGTGGTCTGTTACCGCGCCTTCAACGAGCGATCGGGCAGCCGGTTCGGCATGGGCGTGCAGGGTCGACCGCCGGTACCCACCGCCGAGAACGCGCACATGGCGTCCTACCTCCCGGTGGGCCTGCTGACCCCGGCCTCGTGGGTGGCCATGGCGGCCCAGCGCTATCTGCACATGACCGGAGCGACGAGCGAGGACCTGGGCCGGGTGGCCGTGGCCGACCGCAAGCACGCGGCGACCAACCCCAACGCCTGGTTCTACGAACAGCCGATCACGCTCGAGGAGCATCAAGCCAGTCGCTGGATCGTCGAGCCCTTGCACCTCCTCGACTGTTGCCAGGAGACCGACGGGGGCCAGGCCCTCGTCGTCACCTCGCTCGAGCGGGCCCGTGACCTGCGCCAGGCGCCCGCCGTGGTCCAGGCGGCGGCCCAGGGCTCGGGCGCCGGACAGGACATGATGACCAGCTACTACCGCGACGACCTGCTCGGGCTCCCCGAGATGTCGGTGGTGGCCCGCCAACTCTGGGCGACCTCGGGGCTCGGCCCGGCCGACATGCAGGCCGCCATCCTCTACGACCACTTCACCCCCTACGTGCTCTACCAACTCGAGGAGTTGGGCTTCTGCGCCAAGGGTGAGGCGAAGGACTTCGTGCGCGACGGCCGTGTCGAGTTGGGGGGCGCGCTGCCCATCAACACGCATGGCGGCCAGCTGGGCGAGGCCTATCTGCACGGGATGAACGGGATCGCCGAGGGCGTGCGCCTGGTGCGCGGTACATCGGTCAACCAGGTGCCCGACGTGGAGCACGTCGTGGTGACGGCTGGTACCGGGGTGCCGACCAGCGGGTTGGTGCTGGGCGTCGATCGCTGAGGCGGACGCCTCAGCTGGACGGCGTCGTTGCGTTCGCGTTCGCGTTCGCGCTTGGGCCGAGGCCGCAGCTCGTCACGATGCCGGTGACGCCACCCCCGACGACCTTGACCGGTCCGTGACCGGGTGCGTACCAGACCGTGTTGGCCTCCGCCTTGGCCAGCGAGGGCTCGATCTCGCGGTCGAGCTCGTGGCGGGCACTCCCCAGCGCATTAGTGACATCGAGCGAGCGCAGGGTGAAGTGGACGGCCAACACGTTGTGGTACGTCCCCTCCGGGGTCCGGAACTGCGCCACCTTGGTGCCCGACAGTTTGAGGACCACGCTGATCGCCATTGACGTGGCGTGGGGCAGGAGCACGGATTTGACCTGGGCCAGTTCGCTCTGGCCCAGCGGTGCCGTGACGTGCACGTGGGAGAGGCCCGATCCGCCGGCCAAGAGCGTGTGCACGGTCGGATAGATCGTGTTCCCGGTTTCCTGGTAGGACTGCCCGTCCCGCTGTCCGGCCGAGGGCGTGGAGATCAGCTGCCCATCCCTGGTGATGAGGAAGTGATCGGCGGCGTTGGTGGGCACGCTGTTGCCATCGACCTCGGTCGAGCTGCCCTCGTCGACGATCACGGCCTGACCCTGGTCGGTCTTGGTGATCGCGGCAACGGTGAGGGTCTCGCTGCCCTGGGCCCCGGTGGTCAACTTCTCCTGGCAGGTCCAGCCCACCTTGAGCGGGTAGAAGTACGTCGACCAGGTGGGAGCAGCCGCGGTCGATTTGGACGAGGCCGAGGCTGCGGCCGCGGCCTCGGGCGTGCGCCCCAGGCCGCCGGTCAATGCCGTTGCCATGCCGAGGGCTGCGATCGCCAAGACGGCCGCGAATCCGCCGGCATGACGATGCACCTGCTCAGATTGGTCGATCACCCACCGCGGCTTCCAGCTGAGCCGCATCCTCGGCCGTGAGGATCCGGTAGGGACCGCCCTTCTCGGGTTGCCAGAGGACGGGATCGGCGCAGTTCCAGCGCTCGGCCCGCAGGCCGCGCTTGAGCACCTTGTTGGTGGCGGTGATGGGGAGCGCCGCGCTCATGCGGATGAAGCGCGGCGCCCACTTCGTGCCGAGGTCGCCCTGGGCGGCCAGGAAGTCCGGCAGTTCCTCGCTGTCGAGACCGTCGAGTCCGGGCCGCAGTTGCACGGCCACCATAACCTGGTCGCCCACGACCGGATCCGGCACGGCGTAGACGGCGGCCAGGGCCACGTCGGGATGGCGTTGCACGATCCGTTCGATGGGGGCCGAGGCGAAATTCTCGCCGTCCACCCGCAACCAGTCGTGGTCGCGCCCGGCGAAGTAGAAGAACCCCTTCTCGTCGCGGTAGGCCAGGTCGCCCGTCCAGTACCAGCCCTCGCGCAGGCGGGTGCGCTGCGCCTCGTCGTTGCGCCAGTACCCCTCGAAGCCGGCGCCGCCGCCCTTGGACACGAGCTCGCCGATGGCCTCCTCCGCGTTGAGCAGCCGCCCGCGCTCGTCGAAGCGCGCCGGCGGGCACTCCTCGCCGGTCGACGGTTCGAGCACGACCGTCCCCTCTGGGCCCACACCGAGCGCGCCTGGCGGTGTGTCGGGTGTGCGCACGACAGTGGCGCCGCCCTCGGTCGAGCCGTAGGAGTCGGTCACCGCGACGCCGAACCGCTCGGCAAAGCGCGCCACGTCGTCGACGGAGCCTTCGTTGCCGAAGGCCCGTACGAGTGGATTGTCGGCGTCGTCCGGTTGCTCGGGCGTGGCCATGATGTAGGAGAGTGGCTTGCCGACGTAGTTGAAATAGGTGGCGCCGGCCGCTCGTACGTCGGGCAGGAAGCCCGAGGCCGAGAACCGACCCGTCGAGGGTAGGGCGAAGGTCGAGCCGGCCATCAACGCCGGCCCCCAGCCCGCCATCAATGCGTTGGAGTGGAACAGAGGCATGGACAGGTAACACACGTCCTCGGGTACCAGCGCGTACATCTGGGCCACGATGCTGCCGATCCGGGCCAGGCGTCCCTGACTGCACAGGCAGGCCTTCGGGGCGCCCGAGGTGCCGGAGGTGAAAAGGAGGTAGCCCAGGGAGTCGGCCGTCACGCTGCGTTCCACGACGTCGGCGGCCGCGGTGCCGGCGAACAGGGCCAGTGCGGTCTGCGCCTTCTCGGTGTCGAGCACCAGGACGCGGTCGTTCCCGTGGGACACGGTACCGAGCACGGGCGCGAGGCGCGCCCCCTCGACGAGGGGGAAGTGGGCCGACTCGGTCACCAAGAGTTGGCACTCGGTATGGGTCAGGTCGCGGGCGAGCTCGTCGCCCCGGTGGGTCGGGTTGGCCCCGACGACCACGGCGCCGACCAGCGCGGCCGCTTCGAGCCAGAAGACGAACTCCGCGACGTTGTCGAGCAGCACGGCCACGTGGAACGGGCCGTCGACCCGTTGCGCCCGGAGCCACCCCGCCCGCTGGGCCGCCCGAGCCACCACTTCGGCGTGGGTCAGGCGCAACTCGCCGGCGACGAGCCCGAGATGCGTGTCGTCGGCCCGTTCGAGGACGGCCCGCGCGATCGTCTCGCGTGGCGGGAGATTGTCACCCGCATCGCGGGTTTCGTCCGGCGGCACCTCAGCTGCGGTCACTACATCTCCAAACGTCCCTGACCTGGGATGGAAGGGCCATTATTGAAACACGTTGCACTTTAGACCCTCCCGTGTTACCTTCGCTCAGGAGCGCCAGCGGGAATGGACCGCGGCCACCCTACGAGAGGACGAGACCCTTGGAATTCGGGATCTTCAACGCCGCGTGCCTGCTTCCCAAGTACCGCGCCGCGCACGGTGAAGCGGCCGAACACGACCGGATCATGGACGAGGTGGCCTTCATCGTGGCGGCCGACCGGGCCGGTTTCAAGTACACCTGGGCCTCGGAGCACCACTTCTTGACGGACTACTCCCACCTCTCGGCCTCGGAGTCCTTCTTGGCCTACTGCGCGGCCAAGACCGACTACATCCACATCGGTTCGGGCATCTTCAACATCACGCCGCCGGTGAACCACCCGGCCCGCATTGCCGAGCGCGTAGCCATGCTCGACCACCTCTCGGAGGGACGCTTCGAGTTCGGCACCGGCCGGGGCTCGTCCACGACCGAGCAGAAGGGCTTCGGCATCACCGAGCCCGACATCACGCGCGAGATGGTGGCCGAGACGCTGCCCCAGATCGTGCGCATGTGGAAGGACGAGGAATACAGCTACGACGGCAAGTTCTTCTCCATGCCCCCCCGCAACGTGTTGCCCAAGCCGTATTCGAAGCCGCATCCGGCCATCTGGATGGCGGCGGGCAGCCCGTCCACCTTCGACCTGGCGGCGGAGCTCGGTGTGGGCGTCCTCTGCTTCGGCTTCTCCACGCCGGACCAGCTGACCCCGCTGGTGGCCCGCTACAAGGAGAAGATCGGGGATTGCACCAACCCGGTCGGCGGTTTCGTGAACAACAACGTGATGATCACCACGCAGATGATCTGCATGGAAGACGGCAAGAAGGCCCGCCAGACCTTCCTCGATTCCGAGTCGAACTATCACCTGAGCCTGGTGTTCCGGTACCTCGACACCTTCCCGAAGCCCCCCGGCGTGCCCGAATGGCCCAACATCGTCCCGGCCATGGACCCCGAGACGCTCGACGCCGCCATTGGCATGGGCGCCATTGCCATCGGAGACCCCGACGAGGTGGTCAAGGCGATGGAGAACTACACGACGACCGGCGCCGACCAGGTCGCCTTCGGCATGCTGTCGACCTCCATGCCCATCGAGGCCTGCCAGGAGGCCGTCGAGACCTTCGGCAAGCACGTGCTGCCGCAATTCGACAAGGACCGCGTGCACAGCACGACGAAGCAGCGTCTGGCGGCCGGAGGCTCGTAAGCCTGGAGCGTGCTCGTGCCGGCGGCGCGCACCGGCGGGGCTCCTCTTACAGCCTGAAGTCGCCCGCCTCGAGGCGGCGATCGATCTCCTCGGCCACCTCGGCCGGCGCCTGCCGTCCTGAGTCCACCCGGTGGCGCTCGTCGACGCCGTGGCTCTCGAATTGAGCCCAAAGGTCGTCGACCACTGCGGCATCGGCCAACGCACCCGCGTGCGGCGGTTCGGTTCTGCGATCTTGTACGCGTCGTTGGACGACGTCGACCGGTGCGCGCAGCACGGCGTAGTCCAGGCTGATGCCCAACGGCTCACAAGCTGCCTCGAAGAGGTCGAGCATGAAGGGGTACAGGATGCCCTCGGCCACGGTGAAGTAGCCGCCCCGGGCGAACTGGGCGACGGCGGCCGCCGCTGCGCTCAGTACTGTGCGGTTCTGGTCGTGTGCCTCGGCCTTCCACGGCTCGACGGCACCGCGGCGCACCTTGGCGAAGAACCAGTCGAGGTCGAGGCAGGCCGAGGGTTCGTGGCGGTCGGCCACCAGCGGCGCCACCGTCGTCTTGCCGCACCCGGGCGACCCCGTGAGCAGGAGGAGACGAGCGGGGGTGGGACCCATGGCCTGCATCATCGCGTCCGGGGCACCCCCGGTACGATTGCTGGGCGGTGGCTTGGGATGCCGGGAGACTGAGCCGGAGAGAAGACGGAGTCCGCGATGCCTGAGAGCGAGACCGTCGACGCACTGGTCCTCGACCTGCTCGAGTGGATCGGTCCCGCCCCGCGTTCCTACGACGAGGTGCTCGATGCGTGGCGCACCTCCTGTCCCCGGCTCCCCGTGTGGGAGGAGGCCAACGAGCGCGGCTTCGTGGTCCGCCGGCACCAGGCCGGCGTGGGTGTGCTGATCTCGGTCTCGGCAGCTGGGCGTGATCATCTGCGCTCGGCGCGCACTCCCCAGCACAACTGAGCGCAGCCCGACTGAAACGACTCGGGTCGGAACGGGGTCGAAAGAGCGAGGATTCGGTAGTCTCGCCAGCCATGCAACTCGTGGATCGCACCTACCGCTACTGCACCCAGCCCCAGCAGCCGTACTTCGAACTGCTGGATCGCATCCACCAGCATCTCCTGCCCCGTACCTACGTCGAGATCGGGATCTCGACCGGGCGGTCGCTGACCCTTGCTCTGCCCGGAACGGTCTGCGTTGGCGTGGACCCTGACCCGCAAGTCGCCTTCCCTCTCAACGGGACGACCACCGTGTATCCCGAGACCAGTGACGGCTTCTTCGCGGAACACCAGCTCGAACAGGTGCTCGGTGGTGTCCCGCTCGACCTCGCGTTCATCGACGGCATGCACAATTTCGAGTTCGCCTTACGCGATTTTATGAATCTCGAGCAGGCGGCACACCCAACGACGACCATCCTCATTCACGACTGCCTGCCTAAGAACGAGGTCCACGCCGCCCGAGATAGGCAAACCGAGAAGTGGGCCGGCGACATCTGGCGTCTGGTCCTCCTCTTGCGCGCCTGGCGGCCGGATCTCGAGGTTGCCGTGGCCGATTCGGGCCCGAGCGGTCTCGGCATCGTCCGCGCTCTGGACCCAGCATCCAACGTGCTGCACGATCACTACGATGAGATTGTCGAGCATTACCTGGCGATTCCCTACAGCGCTCTTGATGACGGAACGATGCGTGAGCAGCTCAACTGCGTTCCCGGGGACTGGCCGAGCCTCCGGAGCCTCCTGCCACCGGCGTCGTTCCGTCAGGGAAACGTCGATGCGCTCAAGGCGCGTCGGCTCGCCCGGGCCCTTGGGCCGGCGGGCATACGTGGCCTGCACCGTGCCCGACGAAGCCTCGCATCCAGGCGACCTGGGCCGCCAAGCGCAGTTGGCGACAACCCTGGGACAGCTCGGGCCTCCTGACGCAGGTCGCTAAGACGACGTCGCCACACGCGTGCGCTGCCTGCGTCGTGGGCGGATTCGTTCAGCTGGCCGAGGCCAACCCGACCACCGGCTGGTTCAGCACGATCCCACCCATTGAGCCGTTGAATCGTGCGTCGCCGTAGTTGAAGATGCCGCCGTCAGAGGCGACGATCCAGTAGCCGAGCCCATCAGGCGTGCTGGCCATCCCGACGGCCGGCCGGTGGAGTGGCGTCGCGCCGGCCGATCCGAAGAACCCCGCATCACCGAAATTGAAGATGCCGCCGTCGGACGCCACCAACCAATAGCCCAACCCATCCGGCGTCGCCGCCATGTTCGCAATCGGCCGGTTCAACGGCTTCCCGCCCATCGATCCATGGAACGCGGCATCGCCGAAGGCGAAGATGCCGCCGTCGGAGGCAACGAGCCAGTAGCCGAGCCCGTCGTGGGTCGCCGCCATGCCGACAATCGGCCGGTTCAACGGCCTCCCACCCATCGAACCGTAGAAATGGGCGTCGCCGTAGGAAAACACGCCCCCGTCGGACGCCACCAACCAATAGCCGCCGCCGTCCGGGGTGCCGGCCAGTCCGACCACCGGCGCCACCAAGCGCATACCTCCGGTCGACCCGAAGAACCCCGCGTCGCCGAAGCTGAAGATGCCGCCGTCGGACGCCACCAACCGGTAGCCCTTCTCATCGGGCGTCGCCGCCATCCCGACGATGGGGCGGTTCAGGGGCTTGCCACCCATCGACCCGAAGTAGCCGGCATTGCCGAAGGTGAAGATGCCGCCGTCGGACGCGACCTGCCAATAGGACGAGTTCGGGGGCGCAGGTGGCGGCGCTGTCGGTGGGCCGGGAATCCCGGCCGAGCCCGAGAAGGCGTGCACCTGGTTGCTGGTCGGAGCAAGGAGGAGACCGTCACCGACCGATGGGGTGGGGAAGTGGTTCGCCTGTCCGCCCAGGGCCAATGTCTGCACCGTGGCGCCGTTCGACGGCGCGAGTCCCTTCAGCGTGCTCCCGTCGATCGACCAGACCAGACCTCCCGCGACGATCGGCGGTCCCGGCGAACTGCTGGGAGTGGTCCACAACGTGGTCAAGGACGGAGGTGCGCTCGAGGTCTGGAGGGCCGCCAACCCGTTCTCACACGCAACGTAGGCCACGGCGCCCACCACGGCGTCGCCGCCGTCCGCGTCCGCCCCGTTGCAGACGCTGGTCGTCGCCTGCTGGCCCCCGATGCCGCCGAGGCCGCCCTGGTTCAACAAGTAGGCGGTCTGGGACTTCCCGACCTGCACGGCGGTGCCATTGGGAAGGAGCGCGGGTGCGGTCGATCCGAGGTCCCGGTCGTTCGAGTTGTCCGACGACCAGTCGCTCGGCGCGAACAGTTGTTCTCGAGCCAGTGACGGTGAGAGCTCGAACACGGAGTCACTGCCGTCGTACGGAGCGGCAGACGATCCGTTGCCGCTCGACGCCCAGACGTTCCCGCCCGAATCGACCTCGGGTGCGGCGCCTCCCATCCAGACGGCGCCCTGGGTGCCGTTCGCGGTGGCGTTGTACACGCGCATGGCGCCGCCCCCCTCGGGCACCCCGACGATGTACCCGTGATAGGTCGAGCAGTCGCCGAAGTTGCCCCCGTAGCCGAACACCACGTTGCCGTCGCTCAGATTCAACCCGGTGCGCTGCAGGATGGCCGCCGGATCCTGGCCGGGAGGATCGACCGCCTGGTCCAACAGGACGACACCCGAGTACATGTTCAGACCGATCAGGAAGTGGGCGGGTGTCCCGCCGACGAGCTCATCGGCCACGGCGAAGATCTCGCCCCGCCCCGCGTCGACGACCGGCGTCCCGGTGATTCCGACGGTCGGGCTGATGTCACCGCAGGGGAGGTCGCCCGAGGGCACCGGTGTGCCCACGTGGGTCGACCACAGGACCTGGCCCGAGTCGGCGGCCAGCGCGTACACCGTGTCGTTCTCGGTGGCCGCGTAGACGCGCCCGGCCGCTTCGAGGGGCTCGCCGTAGAGCTGCCCGTCGAGGGCGGGCGACGTCCAGGCGCCGGTGGCGGGCGAGAAGGTGACGCCGGAGGTGTCGGCTCCGCTGCCGAGGGGATCCCCGTGGTACACCGTCCACGACGCGGCGGCGTTGACGTGGGGCAGGTTCGCCGCGCCGGACGGGGCTGCGGGGGTGGCGAGCGAGAAGATCGCCATCAGCGCACTCGCGAGCAACGCCGTCGAGGCTGCATGCGCCACGCTGGTGCGCCGGGTCGGCGCCAGCCGTGTCTTCTTCTCGGTCCCGGACGAGTGCGTGGTTGCCATTGGCGAACGCTAACGCGCCTTACCCGAGCCGTCGACGGCGGGCAGGGTCATCCCCCCGGCTGCTCCGTGTTCCTCCCGAGCGTGTCATTCCGGCGGTACAGTCCGCCCACCCCCTCTTGCATCTTTATCGAAACGGGGGGAGCCAATCGACGCGCCGCAGATGACGCTGGTACGGGACGACAGGGAGGTACTCACCATGACGGCACGACTCGTGGTCACTGGCCACGACCGCAACGGCAAGGCGGTCTTCGCCAGCGACGAGCAAGTGCAACCGGTGACGCTCTCGCTCATTCCGGGCATGGAGTTCCACCTCCTCTGGGGGGCAGACGGTCCGTCCCACTTCCCCGACGACGGCTCGAAGCCCGAGAGACCGAAATACTTCCCGCCGCTCGGCGGATCGCGCTTCGCGTTCTTCACCATCCCACCCGACGGGGGAGCGGGCGCGCCGGAGGGTCTCGACATCGGGGCGGCCCTCGAAGAGTTCGAACAGAAGCTCCCGGGCATGATGGAGCACCTCGAGCCCGACAATCCCGGGATGCACACCACGGCGACGATCGACTACGGGGTCGTCCTCTCGGGCGAGCCCATCATGGAGCTCGACGACGGTGCCACCGTGACCCTCGCCGCCGGCGACACCTACGTCCAGAACGGCACCCGCCATCGCTGGTCCAACAAGGGCACGGTGCCGGCGGTGATCGCCGTGGCCCTGATCGGCGCAGAGCACGACCGCTTCGACTGATCGAGGAGATGAGCGCACCACCTCCCGCCGGCCGGCGAGACGGCCCGCCCGAAGTCAGGGCAGTGTCTTCGCCTCGGCGCCGGCGTTCACGATGGTGGCCGCCCACTGGTAGTCAGGCTTGCCACTGGGTGAGCGCTCGACCGTCTCGACGACGTGGAGGCGGCGGGGCACCTTGTAGCCGGCGATGGCCTCCCGGCAATGCTCCTGGATCGACTCGAGCGACGGTGCCTCGTGCCCGACTCGCGGTTGGATGATGGCGGCGACCGTCTGACCCCAGCGCTCGTCCGTCGCGCCGCACACGATGGCGTCCATGACGTCGGGGTGCGACCGCACGGCCGACTCCACCTCTTCGGGGAAGATCTTCTCGCCCCCCGAGTTGATCACGATCGATCCACGCCCGAGCAGGGTGATGGAGCCGTCAGCCTCTACGGTGGCGTAGTCGCCCGGCATGACGTAACGCTTCCCCTCGACTTCGACGAAGACCTCGGCCGTCTTCTTCGGATCGTTGTAGTAGCCCTGCGGGATGTCGCCCGAGCGGGCGATCTTGCCGATCACACCGGAGCCCGGTTCGACCGGCACGAGGTTCTCGTCGAAGACCACGGTCGCGCCGAGCAGATGCACGGTCGGGCCACTCTTCATCGCCGTGTTACCCGCGGTGACCATCGTCATGCCGTTGTTGCCACCCTCAGAGGAACCGATGGCGTCGGTGATGACGATGTTGGGCAGGTGGGCGAAGAAGTCGTCCTTCACCGGCGCGCTGAAGAGTGCGGCGGACGACACGACGGCCAGCAACGAGGTCAACTGGTGGTCGAAGCCGGGGTCGTCGAGCGATTCGACCAGGGGCTTGCCCATGGCGTCCCCGGTGATCATCACCGAGTTGACTCCCTCGTCGTCGACCAGGCGCCAGACCTCGTGGGGGTCGAACTTGGCCATGAGCACGATCTTCGACCCGACGAAGCTCTGGCCCATCACGCACCACTGGGTCGCCCCGTGCATCAGTGGGGCAATGGGGAGGTGGGTCATGTGACCGCCGGCACCCTTGGCCACCATCGCGGTCGGGTCGGTGATCCGCGTGTTCGTCGTGGGGTCGGTGCCGCCGCCCAGGGCGTAGAAGACGTCCTGGTGGTGCCAGACCACGCCCTTGGGCATGCCGGTGGTTCCACCGGTGTAGAGGATGTAGAGGTCCTCACCCGAACGAGGCTCGAAGTCGCGGGCCTCGGACTGTCCGGCCAGCGCGTCCTCGTAGTGAATGGCGCCGGTTGGGGGCTCGGCGTTCGTCCCGTCGTCGACGACCACGACGTGGCGCAGCTCGGGCAATTCGGGCAGGAGCGTCGCGACCAGCGGGGAGAACTCGCGCTGGTGCACGATCGCCTTGAGGTCGGCATTGGTCAGCAGGTAGCGCAGCTCGTCCTTGACGTAGCGGTAGTTGATGTTGATCCAGACGGCGCGGAGCTTGAACACGGCCCACGCGGTCTCGACCCACTCGACCGAGTTGTAGGAGTAGATGCCGACATGGTCACCGGGGCCGATGCCCCGGTCGGCGAGGAAGTGGGCCAGCTGGTTGGCCCGGGCCTCCATCTGCGCGTACGTGCGGCGCTCGCCGTTCGCCACCAGGTACTCCCGCTCGGGGTAGGCGTCGACGGCGGCTTCGAACAGGTCGGCCAGGTTGAACTCCATCGGCGTCAGATTAGAACACGTTCCTGTTCTGTGCGGAATCCCCGGTCTGGACCACGGACTCCACCTATCGTCAGGCCAATGGCGTACCCCACAGCTGTGAGCCGTGACATCGGCGCCCCTGCCCACGACGTCTTCGCACTCGTCTCCGACCTGCCCCGGATGGGGGAGTGGTCTCCGGAGAACACCGGGGGCAAGTGGGTCAAGGGGTCCACGGGACCGGCGCTGGGCGCCGTGTTCCAGGGCACCAACCGCAACGGGATCCGACGCTGGTCGACCACGGTGACGGTGACCGGCTTCGATCCCGGCACGCTCTTCGAATTCGCCGTGACCTCGGGCCCACTCGAGGTGTCCCATTGGCGCTACGACTTCGAGAAGACCGAAACGGGATGTCGGGTCACCGAGTCCTTCGAAGATCGGCGCAAGCCCTGGTTCGCCCTCATCGCCCGCACGATGGGTGATCACAGCAGCGAGCACGCCGAGCAGGAGATGACCAAGACCCTGGCCAACCTGGCCAAGGCCGTGGAGTCGACGACGGCCTAGTCGCCGGATTCGAGGCGGCGCAGCGTGTGCCCGGCGGCCGCCCCGTCCTCGTGCGCGCCCCGGGCCAAGAGGCGCTCGGCCACGGCCCGCCGGTGCGCCCCGTCGACGTTCCCGCCGTACTTGAACTTGGCGCTGACCCGCTCGACCCTGATTTCGATCCCGAGGATCCCGAGCAGCTTGGCTGCGTGGGCCTCGGCGGGATCGGCCACGTCGACGCCGGGCTGGAAGGCGGCCAGCTGGCGGCGCAAGATCGCCGCGACCGTGCCCGGCGCAGACCGTTCGTCGTGGACCCATGCCGTCCCCTGGAGTTGCACCGCCCCGTAGTAGGTGGTCGGGATGCCGAGCGCCGGATCCTCGGCGTCGATCGCCTTCCAGGCCGAAGGGATGAAGGCCCAGTCCCCGGCCACGCTCAGCACCACCATCGGGTTCTCCTCGAGCACGGCGAAGATCGGGTTGGCCCGCACCAGGTGCAGCCAGATGGTGTCATCGGCCAAGACGAATTGGGTCGGCACGACCACGGGGACGAGGCGCTCGGGTCCGCCCCCGGCCACAAGATGTCCGAAGGGGTGGGTCTCGACAAAGGAGCGCCACTCCGGTTCGCCGAGGCTGGCGTCGACCGGAGCGATGAACATGACGTCAGTCTGGCTCAGCCGACGCCTGACGCGGTGACCCACCCTTCCCTGTCGCGCCATGTAGGCAGGTGGGGCGACGAAGAGGACGCAGCGGCAGCACCGAGCGTCTCGCCACGCGGCGGTTCCTGCACCCCGTTCGGCGGACACTCAAGGTACACTCCGGCGTGCCGTCGGCGACGATCCATCACGCGTCTTGTCGCGCCCGAAGGCCCTCGGCAGACGACCACCTCAACGTCGGCTGGTACGAACCACTCTTCCGTGATCAACCCTCCGTGGTGGCCGGGCTGACACGTCGCTTCAGCAAGTTCTAAGTCGGTTCGCAGTGCTCAGCTCGACTCAAGTGGAACGTTCCGACTCGGATGAAGTGACGCAGGCCGCCGCATCACCGCGACCTCGATCCGGTTCCGAGCCCGGCCGCGCCAAACGGAGGAGGAACCTCCTTGGTGTGTTCGTGGTTGCGAGTCTCGTCTATCTGTGGACGATGCTCAGTAACGGAAGCCAGACCGCCGGGTATGGGGGAGAGCTCGACTACAACGAATTGACGTCGGGCTTCCTCCACGGTCATCTCTACCTACCCATTCAACCGCCCCGCGGACTCATTGCCCTTTCCAATCCGTACAACCCTGCGTTGAACGGGCCGTACCAAAGCGCCAATCCTGCCTGGCACGATCTGAGCTATTACCACGGCCACTTCTTCTTGTCGTGGGGTCCGACTCCAGTCCTCACGCTGTACGCGCCTTGGAGGTTGTTGGATCTGCCCCAACTCCAGGGCCCTCTCGCCACATGGATCTACGCGGTCGTCGGACTCGGGTTCGCCCTTGCGCTCTGGTCGTTTCTCGTGACCACCTACCTGCCGAGGATCCAACTCTGGAAGGTCACGCTCGGCGGGGTCGCCCTCGCGATGGGGAGCGTGGTCCCGTTCCTTCTCCGACGACCCGACGTCTACGAGGTGGCAGTGGCTTGCGGCTACTGCTTCGCCATGGCGAGCCTCTATTTTCTCGGCACGGGATTTCTCGGAGGCCGTCTTGGGATGGTGCGCCTCGTGTGCGGGAGCGCGTGTGCAGGCCTGGCGATGGGCGGCAGGCCAGATCTTGCGCTGCTCGGAATCCCCGTCTTTTTTGTCACGCTCGGTTTGATCAAACGTGACCGTCTTCGCAGCTGGGTCGATCGCCTCGTGTGCTTTGCCTTCGTTACAGGACCGTTCGCGTGTGTC
Organism: uncultured Acidimicrobiaceae bacterium; assembly: GCA_963726545.1. Taxonomy (GTDB): domain Bacteria; phylum Actinomycetota; class Acidimicrobiia; order Acidimicrobiales; family RAAP-2; genus Bog-473. The sequence goes on from CAVSCV010000018.1 coordinate 94,043, forward strand.
GTCCTGCTCTTGTTGGTGTACAACTACGCGCGCTTCAACTCCGTGACCGAGTTCGGCCAGCGTTACGCCCTTGCTGGTGTCGACCAGTCACGAGAGTCGCTGCTGAGCCTCTCGTTGATCGGCCCCGGGCTCGCGCATTATCTCTTTGAGCCCATACGGTTCTCCTTTGCCTTTCCATTTGTGGCGCTCACTCCCTCGTGGCCGACCCCCGACGGGACTCCCCTCAGCGTGACGGGCCTGCAGGTCGAATTGCTCGGAGGCGTCCTCGTCACGATGCCGATCCTCTTCTTGCTGTTCGGCGCGCCGTGGATCCTGCGGCGCTTCCCTCAGGCGGAGCTCCGGCATGTCGTCTACGTCTTGGCCGCCACTGGCGGCGCCATCATCCTGAGTCTGGCACTCGCCATCGGGACAACCATGCGCTACGAGGTCGATTTCTCGACCATCCTGCTCTTGGCCGGACTACTTGTCTGGTTGGTGCTCACCGAGCACCGCACGGTCGGACGTCCAGTCGCGATCGTCGGAGCTGCACTGCTCGTGTATGTCTCCTTTGTCGGTCTCGCGATCTCGATCACGGGATACTACGACTGGCTCCGCACGGGCAGTCCGGGCACATACAACGCCCTCGAAGACGTCACGAGTGGGCTCCCGACTGTCCTCACGATGATCACTGGGCATCCGGACATCGTGCGCATCATCGCGGCCTACCCCCCGTACCCAGAGGATCTTGGTAATGCGGGAACGCTGGACCCGGGACAAACCCCGTTCTGGATTCTCCGGCAGCCCGACGAGGTCGACATCGTGGCGCCGACCAACCGCGTCTATGACTTCGCCATGCACGCGACGACCTTCTCGGGGATCAGCCAACCCAACTCGGTGGTCTTGATGACGAGCGTCAACAGGCATCGACAGGTCGTTCCGTTGCCCAAGGACCGATCTTGGAACGTTCCCGTTCATTTGGATCGCGGACTCAATCGTGTGTTTCTTGGCGTCTCGTTCAGGAGTGCCTCCCCGGTGGTGGCGGGCACCCCTCTGGGTTACGTGACGGTCAGCGGGCTCAGGGTGGCGACTCGAGGCTGAACGCCCGCCCCGAGGCGATCGCCTGTCGATGATCGCGCGAACGCCGCTGCGAACGCCGTTGCGAGCACCGGGAGCTTCAATCGGCGGCGGCGCCGATCTCCTCGATGGACTCGTTCTTGTGCCGGCTGTAGTCCACCTTCCCGTTGGGCGCCCGCCCGATGGTGGCCACCGAACGCACCCGCCGGGGCGCCTTGTACGACGCCAGGCGCTCCTTCACGTGAGCGATCAGCTCGGCCTCCGCCGGCACATCGGACCCGTCCGCCGGCTCGATCACCGCCACGATCTGCTCGCCGAACCTCGGGTGGGGGATGCCGACCACGACGGCGTCGCGCACGGCGTCGTGCGTCTTGAGCGCCTCCTCGACCTCCTCGGGGAAGATCTTCTCGCCGCCCGAGTTGATGCAGACCGAGCCGCGCCCGAGCAGGTGGATGGTGCCGTCGGTGCCGACCTGGGCGAAGTCGCCGGGGATGGAGTAGCGCACCCCGTCGATCTCCTTGAAGGTGCGGTCAGACTTCTCCTCGTCCTTGTAATACCCCAACGGGTTGCGTCCGCCGAGGGCGAGGACGCCGATCTCTTCGGACCCGGGCTCCACCTGGCGGCCATCATCGGTGAGGACCTTCACGTCGGGCCCGAGCGTGAACGACGCCGTCTTGGCCGCCGCTCCGCTGGCCGAGACCGACACGCCCATGCCCAGCGCCTCCGACGAGCTGAAGGCGTCGACCAGGAGCATGCCCGGGTGCTGGGCCAACAGCCCTTCCTTCACCGGCTCGCTCCACATGGCTCCGGACGAGATGATCATCAGCAGCGAGCTCAGGTCCCAGTGGCCGGGATGCTCTTCGAGCGCGGCGAGGAGCGGCCGGGCGAAGGGGTCGCCGACGAAGACGAGGCCGTTCACCTTCTCGTGCTCGATCGTGTCGAGCAGCTCCACCGGGTCGTAGCGCCGTGACTCGAGCAGGCAGACCCGGCCGCCCTCGGCCAGCACGGTGTTGGAGGGGAAGTTGCCCGTTCCGTGCATCAGCGGGCAGGCCGGCAACAGGGTTGCACCACCGGGACTGGCCTCGATGGCAGCCCGGACCGCCTCGAGGCCGCCGTCGACGGGGTAGTGACGCACCGAGCTGTCGATGAGGCGGACGAAGAGATCGTCTTGGCGCCACATGACGCCCTTGGGCATGCCCGTCGTCCCGCCCGTGTAGAGCATGTAGAGGTCGTCACCGCTCCGTCCCCACGGTGCGCGCACCCGGCCGATGGCCGACTTGGCCGCGTCGTCGTAGGGGGTGGCCCACTCGGGGCAGGGGCCGGTGCCATCGTCGACCCAGAGCCAGCCCTTGACCCGGGGCACCCGCTCGAGAATGCCCTCGATGCGCTCGGAGAAGGTGCCGTGGAAGACCACGGCCACCGCGTCGGCGTTGTCCCACAGGTAGCTCAGCTCGTCGTCGCCGTAGCGGTAGTTGGTGTTGACCGGGACCAGGCCGACCTTGGTGGCGGCGAACGTGCTCTGCAGGTACTCGGGGCAGTTGTAGAGGTACATGGCCACCTTGTCCTGCTGGGCCACGCCGAGGTCGAGCAGGAACTGGGCCACGCCGTCGGCCCCGTGGTCGAACTCCTCCCAGCTCACGGTGCGGCTGCCCTGGGTCACCGCCGGCACCGTGGGTTGTACGTCCGCCACCGTCTCCCAGACGTCTGCGTAATTCCAATCCGTCATGACCACGCTCCCATCCGCCACCGGGATCACCACCGACCCGGCGATCACCACCGACACGGCGACTGCTCCGAAATTTGCCCCCCCGCCCACGAACCCGAAGTGCGTGATGCGAGACGCCGAGAATACGCTCCCGCCGTGGACCTCGGCCTCCCCGGCGACGACGACCCCCGCCGGAGCCGGGTGCGGCAGTGGCTGGCCGAGCATCCGCAGCCCACCGGGCGCCAGCTGGCCGAGGCCGGCTACGTGGCCCCCCACTGGGCCCCTCCGTACGGGCTCGATGCCGATCCCATCACGCAACTCCTGATCGACGAGGAGCTCCGGCGGGGAGGGGTGCGGCGCCCGATCAACCCCATAGGTATCGGCTGGGCGGGGCCAACCCTGATGTACGCCGGCACCGCCGAACAGAAGGAACGCTGGCTCTGGGCGCTGCTCAGCGGCGAGGAGTTCTGGTGCCAGCTGTTCTCCGAGCCCGGCGCCGGGTCGGATCTGGCCTCGCTGAGCACGCGGGCCGGGCGTGACGGCGACCACTACGTCGTCAACGGGCAGAAGGTGTGGACCAGCTACGCGCACATCGCTCGCTGGGGGATTCTGCTGGCTCGGACCGATCCGACCGCCACCAAGCACATGGGCATCAGCTACTTCGTGTGCCCGATGGACGCTCCGGGTATCGAGATTCGGCCGCTCATCGACATGACCGGCGAGCACGCCTTCAACGAGGTCTTCTTCACCGACGTGCGGATCCCGGCCGACCACCTGATCGGGCCCGAGCACGGCGGGTGGGACCTGGCCAAGGTGACGCTGGGCAACGAGCGGGTCTCGCTGTCGGGCGAGGGGGCGCTGTGGGGGATGGGCCCGACGGCCGAGGACCTGGTCGCTCTGGTGCGGGCGTCCGGCGGGGCGCCCACGGCCTCTCTGCGTGACCGGCTGGTCTCGGTGTGGGTCGAGAGCCAGATTCTGCGGGTGCTGCGGATGCGGATGGTCTCGGCCGTGCTGGCGGGGCGCCAGCCGGGGGCCGAGGCGTCGGTCCGCAAGGCGCTGGCTGACGCCCACGGCCAACACGTGATGGACGTGGCCCGCGACCTGGGTGGTGCCTCGGGGATGCTGATGGGGTCGGGGCCGGCCGGGAGCCTCGACGATCCGACCTGGTCCCGGGGGTTCCTCTTCGCCCCCGCCCTGACGGTGGGCGGGGGGACGGCCGAGGTGCAGCGCAACATCGTGGCCGAGCGGGTGCTGGGGCTGCCCCGGGACCCCTGAGCCCTCGGTATCCCTCGGTATCCCTGGGCCTCTGATTCCCGACGGATCCTCGATTTTCTCTGGATAGGGCGCGAGATGCACCGCCGCCCGCCGTTCCTCATGGCAACGGGACCGCACTGTGGCGCGCCCGGGGGTGGATACGAGGGCTCGGGAGTGAGCCGAATCCGGAAAGCGGGAGGTCCCATGCGGAAGGTGTTTCGATCCGGTGCGCTCGCACTGATCGGTCTGGCGGCCACGGTCGCCCCGGTGCTCACGGCGGCGGCGCTGCCCTCGGCGGCGGCCGGCGCAGCAACCACGAGCAACCACAGCAACCACAGCAACCACAGGAGCAGCCCCGACGGCGGCGTCGGGCACGCACCTCAAGCCGGGCATGTATCACCTGCCCATCGTCGGCAAGGTCACGCTGCCCGGTCTGGGCTCGTCCCTCGGCGGCGTGCGACACGCCACCGCGGTGCAATCGTCGAACTGGTCCGGCTACGCGGACATCGACGACACCTTCAACTCGGTGGCGTCCAGCTGGACCGAGCCGAAGGCGAGTTGCTCATCGAGCAGCGGGGGGCTGAGCGGGTTGCTCGGCGGCCCGAGCACGGCGGGCGCGTTCTGGGTCGGCCTCGACGGCTACAACTCGACCAGCGTCGAGCAGCTGGGTACCGACTCGGACTGCAACGGCACGACCCCCAGCTACTACGCCTGGTACGAGATGTACCCGAATCCGTCGGTGACGCTGCCCAACACGGTGAAGCCAGGTGACTCCATCACGGCGTGGACCTCGTACAGCGGCTCGCAGTTCACGCTGAGCATCCAGGACAGCACCCAGGGCTGGACGTTCACGCAGCCCGAGTCGGGCAGCTTCTCCCGCTCGTCGGCCGAGGTCATCGCCGAGGCACCCGAGGAGTGCACGACGCTCTTCTGCTCCGAGGTCCCATTGACCAACTTCGGTCAGGTGTCCTTCACCGGCGCCAAGGTCTTCAACGCCTCGGGCACGAGCGGCGGCCTGTCGGCTTTCGACGCCCAGCAGATCACCATGGCGGACAGCACCTCGGGCACGGTCGAGGCCCAGCCGAGCGCACTGTCGTCCGACGGCTCTGCGTTCACCGTGGCCTACAAGTCGTCCGGCGGTGGCGGGCTGAGCGGGCTCACCTTGGACGGTCTGGGGCTCGGACTGTAACGAGCGGGCCGCGCTTGGCTGTCGTCGTCGTCGTCTTCTTCGTCGTTCGATCGGCCCGTTTCGCGGCGAGCCTGCCGGAGGGAGTTTGTTCATCTCCTCCCTCCGGCGGGCCGCGCGGCTCTGGGCCCTTCGTTCCGCGCTGGCTCATTGCGGTCTCACAGCCACCGGCCCTCAGTGAGGCGAGCAGTCTGTTCCCGGGATCATCGGCTCGGGGCTCGCCGACTGAGGGCCGGGTTTTAGACGTCGAGCGGGCCCGCGTTGGCGAAGCCCTGGCGCACGCCTTGGCCGGCCCGGGCAGTGAGCTCCTCGGGCTCGTAGAGCATGAGGTAGGCGTTGCGGGCGTGGTCGCGGGACCGGTTCTTGAAGACCATGGCCAGGGTGGCCGGGTCATCTGACTCGTCCTCGTGCACGAAGACCTCGAGGATCGGCGTGTTGGTCATCAGCTGGGCCGTCATGATCCCGGTGGAGGCCTCGTGGGCGCAGACCTTGTCCACCTGCTCCCGCCCGGGCATGCCCAGGGCGACCACGATCCGGCAGCCGTCCTCTTCGATCAGCTTCTTGGCCTGCACCGCCAGGTCCTTGAACCCGGGCACGGTCCGGCGGATGGTGGTGAAGACGGTCCCGTATCCGGGGCATTGCGCCAGCTCATCGAGGGCTTCGCCCCCCATGTCGTAGCGGGCGAACATGGTGTCGACCACACCGATGAGATCCATGACCCATTTTCGCGGAATGGACCTCCTGGTCCGGCAGCGTCCAGAATCGGGGCGTGACCAGCGTGCCCTCCGACCCATCCGGGGCCTCCCAAGGCCCTGCGACCGAGACCGAGACAGGAACAGGAACAGGAACGGGGATCGGGACCCCCGCCCAGGGCCGCACCTGGGTCGAGCGGGATGCCGCCGTCGTCTGGCACGGCTTCACGCAGATGGCCGCCTACGCCGACAATGCCCCCCTGGTGATCGAGCGGGCCGAGGGGCGGGAGCTGGTCGACGCCGCCGGTAGGCGCTACCTCGATGCGATCTCGTCCCTCTGGGTCAACACGCTCGGCCACCACGTGCCCGAGCTCGACCGGGCCCTGGCCGAGCAGGCGTCCAAGGTCGCCCACACCACGATGTTGGGCAACGGCAACACCGTCGTGGTCGAGCTGGCCGAGGCGCTGGCGGAGGTGGTCCCGGTCGACGATCCCCACATCCTCTTCGCCGGCGACGGTGCGGTCGCCGTCGAGCAGGCGCTCAAGATCGCCTTCCAGTACTGGGCCAATCGGGGCGAGACGGGTCGCACGGCCTTCCTGGCCCTGGGCGACGCCTACCACGGTGACACCATCGGCGCGCTCTCGCTCGGGGACGGCGGCGTGTTCAGCGCCGTGTTCGAGCCGCTGTGTTTCCCGGTCGTGCGCACCCCCGGATACGCCGATCCCGGTTGGGCCGCCAAGGCCTGCGCCGCCATCGAGGCCCACGCCGGCGAGCTGGCGGCGGTCGTGCTCGAGCCCTTGGTGCAGGGCGCGGCGGGGATGCTGTGCGCCACGGCCACCGACGTGGGACAGGTGGGCGAGGCCTGTCGCCGGGCCGGCGCGCTGCTCATCTGCGACGAGGTGGCCACCGGCTTCGGCCGGACCGGGACGCTCTTCGCCTCCGAGCAATGCGGCCTGCTGCCGGACCTGCTGTGCCTGGGCAAGGGCATCACCGGCGGCTACCTGGCCATGTCGGCCACGGTGGCCTCGGGGCGGGTCTTCGACGCGTTCCTGGGCTGCGACCTCGGACCGCAGACCTTCTACCACGGGCACTCCTATGGCGGGAATGCGCTGGCCGCCGCCGTCGCCCTCGAGCACCTGCGCCTGATGGACGAGTGGGACGTGCTGGCCAACGTGCGGGCCCGGGCCGACCAGCTCTCGGCGCTGTTGAGCGAGCGCATCGCGCTGCGCCCCGAAGTCCTCGAGATCCGACAGCGCGGCCTCATGGTCGGCGTCGAGCTGGCACCGCCCGGACCCGGCCGGCGCTGGGGCCGGCAGGTCTGCGCCGGCGCGGTCGAGCGTGGCGTGCTGCTGCGGCCGCTCGGCGATGTCGTCGTGCTGATGCCGCCCCTCACCACGACCGAGGACGAGATCGTCCGCATCGTCGACGCGCTCAGCGGCGGCCTCGACGACCTCACGACCGCCACCCCTGCGGCCACCGGCTCACCGGCTCCTCGACCGGTCCGACCGTGACCTGGCCCGAACGTATCCGGGGCGAGCTGGCCCAGGTGGTCGCCGAGGACCGCTGGCGTGCCCCCCGGGAATTCGACGCCCGCGGTCCAACCGGCGCCCTCCAGGGGCACCCGGTCGTGTCCTTCGCTTCGAACGACTACCTCGGCCTGAGCGCGCACCCCGAGGTGGTGCGCGCCGCCCATGAGGCGCTCGACCGTTGGGGCGCCGGCGCCGGCGCCTCCCGGCTGGTGACGGGTTCCCGACCCGTGCACACCGAGCTCGAGCTCGAGCTGGCGGCGTGGAAGGGCACCGAGGCCGCGATCTGTTTCCCCACCGGCTTCGCGGCGAACCTCGGGACGCTGTGCGCACTGGGCGGCCGGGGCGTGCGCGTGCTCTCCGACGAGCTCAACCACGCCAGCATCATCGACGGCTGCCGGCTCTCGCGGTCCGAGCTGGCGGTGTACCGCCACGCGGACATGGACCATCTCGAGCAGCTGCTCGCCGGGCGCGCACCATCCAACGCCGGCACCGAGTCGACGCCGACGCCGACGCCGCCGCCGCCGCTGCCGACGATCGTGGTGACCGATTCCGTGTTCTCCATGGATGGCGATGCCGCCCCGCTCGACCACCTCCTTTCCTTGTGCGCGCAGCACGATGCGCTGCTCGTCATCGACGAAGCTCACGCCGTCCTCGGCCCCCACCTCCCTCCGGCAACTGGAGGCGGAGGAGAGGCGAAGGGAAGCGGGGACCGGGCCGGCGTTGCGTCTGTCGGGACGCATAGAGGAACGGTCGTGCGCGTCGGCACCATGTCAAAAACCCTCGGCGCCTTGGGCGGATTCGTCGCCGCCAGCCGCGACGTCATCGACCTCCTGGTCAACCGGGCCCGCTCGTACATCTTCTCGACCGCGCTGACTCCGGCTGACGCCGCCGCCGCCCTCGCCGCGCTACGGATCCTGCGCTCCGACGAAGGGGCGGCCCTGACGGGACGCCTCGCTGACCTGATCGGCCGCATGGCGGAGGCGGGCATCGTGCCGCCGGACCATCCCAGTCCGATCGTGCCCGTCATCCTCGGATCGGAGCAGGCGGCGCTCGATGCGTCGTCAGCGCTGCTCGAGGCCGGCCTCTGGGTCCCGGCCATCCGTCCACCGACCGTGCCGGCCGGCACCAGCCGCCTGCGGGTCACCCTTTCGTCCGCCCACTCGGATGCAGAGGTCGACCGGCTTCTCGAAGCTCTGTCGACGCTCCCCCTCACGCCTCTGTCGATACCTACCTCCCCGTCGACGCCCACCTCCTTCTCGCCCGCGCCCGCCGGCGTTCGCTGACCGTCATGGCCCGTCCACGCCGCGTCGTGGCCGTCGTCGGCACTGGCACCGACATCGGAAAGACCTGGGTCTCAGCGCAGCTTCTCACGAGGTTGCGCGCGGCCGGTGTGTCGGTGTCGGCCCGTAAGCCTGCGCAGTCCTTCGATCCCGAGAATGATCCGGCTGGGCTCGATGCGACCATCCTCGGCGGCGCCAGCGGAGAGGCCCCTGAGGTCGTGTGCCGGGCGCATCGTTGGTACGAGGTGGCCATGGCGCCGCCCATGGCGGCGGAGGCCCTCGGCCGGCCCTGGTTCACGATTCGCGACCTCGCAGAGGAGTTGGTCTGGACCGGGGGCGACGTGGGTCTGGTGGAAACGGCGGGCGGATTGCGATCTCCGCTTGCGGCGGACGGTGACTGCCTCGCCTTCTGTCGTGCCGTGTCACCCGACCTTGTGTTGGTGATCGCCGACCCCGAGTTGGGCACCATCAACTCCGTCCGCCTCACGGTGGACGCCCTCGCTGCTCTCGACGGACCGGTCATCGTCGTCCTGAATCGCTTCGACCCCGACAACGATCTCCATGCCAGGAATCTCGATTGGTTGCTCATTCGAGACGAACTCGCCGTGGTGACGATGCCGGGCGAAGTGGATCGCCTCGTGAAGCTCGTCCAGGGTTGAGCGAGGCGACCTGGTCACGATCCGTGCCTTTGGCCTCTGGGTTATAGCTACGGCTGAATCGCTTCTGCCACGATGCGGCTGAACTCTTCGGGCGCTTCAAGCGGCACAAAGTGACCGACACCGGACACCTCTCGAAAGCGCCCTCGACGCAGCCGTCTCGCCGAAGCACGTGCCCGGTCGGGGCGAATATCGTGACTGCCGGATACCACCCAGGCCGGCCCTGGCCATTCGTCGAGAAACGCATCGCGGTCCGGACGGCCATGGAACACGCGAACCCCATTGGCGAGGGCTGCGGATCCCTGCGCGACGGCGACGCCACGGGCGGAACGGACGACGGCGTCGTCGGCGTCCGGACCGAACAGAGGTTGCCAATAGCGGTCCCACGCGGCCTCGACCCCCGATTCATCAAGCAGTCGGAGCGCTTCGTCTCGCAGCGCCGGATCTGGATCATGACCCGCCTTCGCGCCACTCAGCACAAGCCCCCGGACCTTGTCGGGAGCAAGAAGCGCCACTTCGATCGCGCAGGAGCCGCCAATCGAATTCCCGACCAGATTGATCTCTCCGTCGCCAGCCAAGTCGAGTATGGCGCGTGCCCACTCGCCGATGTCTTCCCCCAAGGGGTACAGATCCGGGGCGATGCACTCGTCCACCAAGCCGGTGATGCCGTCGGACCAGCTCGACCCGTCGAGCGGGAGAGGATGGAGCAGCACGAGCTTCACTTCGCCATCGTCGCGCCGGTCGCCGCGCGGCGGGGCGATGTCCCCCGGCGACGGTCCGGCGGGTCGACGGGGTCGGCTGCACAAAAATGATCGGCAAACCGCGCACGACTGAACGGACCCCCGACCGTTCATTCACATGAGGAGTGATCGCTCGGGCCCTGCGCCCGTGGTCGACGGGCGGGTCATGCGGCGGCGTCCCCCGTGCCGGGACTTCGGACGGGACGCCCGTTCGAGGGAGTTGGCGGCGCAGATGCGGACTCGTGCGGGTCAGATCTCGGCGTTGCTCCGCGAGCAGCTGGCCGACATCGCCGAGTTCGACTCGGCCGAGGCGTGGCGGGGCGACGGCGCTGGGTCGATGACGATGTGGGTGACCGATCAGTGCGGAGTGTCAGCCTCGACGGCTCGGCAGTGGGTGAGGGCGGCGGCGGATCTTGCTGAGCTGCCTGCCCTGTCGGAGAGCCTGGCCTCCGGGGAGATGTCGCTCGACAAGGTTGCCCCCTTGGCCGAGGTGGCCTCGCCCGAGACCGACGCCGAGATCCGTTCGGCCGCTACGCATTGGACGGTGAAGCAGGCTCGGGATCTCGCCGAGTGGCACAAGGCGACCGAGGAGGCCTTGGCCCACTCGGCCGGGCGGGAGTTCGAGCACCGGACCCTGCGTTTCAACGACGATCGGCGGACGATGTGGGTGGCCTTCACCCGTGACGAGTACGCACTGGCGAAGTCGGCTCTGGTCGGGCGGGTCTCCGCCGACGCGGCGGCGGCTCGGGATGCGTCGTCATCGCCGGAGCGGGCTCGGCGGGAGGATGGTGCGCCGGCGAATGGTGCGCCGGCGAGTGGCACGGGGGCGAGCGGCGCCTACGTGCCCTACGACCAGAGGCTCTACGACGTCCTGATCGAGTTGTTCCAGGGGGCGGCCGAGGCTCGTCCCGGGCTTCCTGCCGATGACCGTGCATCCGCTGGCCGCCGCCGTGCCATCCGGCCCCATCTCGTTCTCCATGCGCCCATCGGTCTGATGCTCGGGATCGAGGGCGGGGTGGCCGAACTCGAAGGCGTGGGTCCGGTGGCCGCTGAGGTCGCTCGCCGACTGGCGTGTGACGCCCGAGTGACCGTGTCGGTCGAGGGTCCCGATGGATCCATCCTCGACCAGGGACGGGCTCGTCGGGATCCGACGACGGCGCAGCGGATCGAGATCGCCCGGCGGGACAAGGGGTGTCGCATGCCGGGCTGCCCGTTCTGCGAGTTCACCGACGTCCATCACATAAAGCACTGGACGAAGGGTGGTCTGACGAATCTGGACAACCTCATCACATTGTGCGGCCGTCATCACAATGCCGTGCACGAACTCGGCTGGTCGATGCAGGGCGATGCGAATAGAGAGGTGACGTTTGTCAGCCCGACCGGACAAACGATGATCTCGGTGCCGTCTCCGACGTGGCGGCGGCTTCAAACCATGGATCAGTCGAGGTCCTCGTCGACGGTGGAGGAGCGTCGGGCCAGGGCGGGGAAGGCGACCGGGAGCGTCGGACCGGCCTCGGGTGGCAATTCCGATCCCGGGGAGGGCAGCAAGGTTCTGCGGCGTTGAGCAGCTGAGGGCTGTGGGTTGATCGGCGGCGAGTCCGGACAGGCAGATCAGGTCAGACCAGGTCTGGCTGAATGGAGTTCGGCCCCCAGGGAACTGCCAAATGAAGGCTCGGGACGAGCGGCGGTAGGGTGCGGCTGTGTCCCGAGTCGGCTTGGGTTTGGTAGCGGTCGTCGGAATCGTTGCGGGATTGATGACAACGCCCTCTGGCGCCGCGGTCCAGATCACACCTGGCGTGTACCTCGACCTTGGGTCCTTCAGCTTGGCGATGCTCGTCTGGGATTGAGAACGATCGAGAGGACCTCGGTGGGTGTGTCCTTTACTACCCCTTCCAGACTCGGAAGCTGTCGACCTTCGTGCCGCCGACGGCGACACAGAGTCCGGTCGGGACGCAGCTGACCGCGTTGAAGCCCGTTGTCCGGGTAACCGGGACCGGAGCGGCCGGGGTCTCCCAACCGATCGGGACGAGCACGCCTTCACCTGAGGTGCTCTGGCCCACGGCGATGCACCAGAAGGAACTGGCGCACGAGACGTCGCTGAGCGAGCTCGTGTTCGGCACCGTCACGTCGCTGGTGGAGTCGATCCCGACGGCGACGTAGACGAGGCCATGGCCTCCTTGGAGTGGAATGCCGTGGGCGCCGGCCGATCCGGCGATGAGACAGAACGCAAGGTCGTTCCCATGGCAGCTGCCGCCACCGAGAGTGGTGCCGACTTGCCCACCTTCTTGTTTGCTCACTGCCAGGTCGCCATGCCGAGCAGGTGTGACCACCTCGTCGGATCCGACGATCTTGTTGTTATTTTCGGGATCGATCGTTTCGGCGTTGACCATGCACGAGTCGCCCGTCACGCACTCGATGCCGTTGGCGTTGTACGGGCCCGTCAGGAGGAAGTTCTGCTGGGCGCCTGGTTCTCCGTTGCTGGCTTCGACTGCGAAGCCGCCCACGACGTTGGAGAATCCGACCGCGACGCAGAAGGTGGGATTCGGGCATCCGATGCCGTAGAGGTTCTCGGTGCCCGGACCACCAGGGCCGACGTTCGGGGCCCCTGCGTCCGCGACCAAGGTGACCGAGCCGTTCACGATGGTCACCTCCACGCCACCCGTCGTCTTCGGTTCCGGCGGGTTGACGAAGTGGGCGGTCCCGACGGCGTAGCAGGTTGTCGCGCTGACGCAGTCCACCGAGTCCAACCCGTACGTGCCCTTGACGACCTCGACCGGGCCAGGAACCCCGTCGGTGATAGTGACGACGACTCCTTTGTCTCCCGTCGTGTTGGGGAAGCCGCCCTTGACGCCGACCGCGACGCACTGGTCCTTGGAGAAGCACGAGATGCCCTCGAGCGACACCTTGTGCACCACGTGGAGCCCGGCCACGGCCTCGGGAGTGGTGAGCGTCTCTTCCACCGTGGGCGCAGGAGCGCCTGGGGTTCCCGAGCCGGAAGCACCGACAGGTCCGGCCTGTCCGAGAAGGATCGCCACGGAGAGGAGGAACAAGGTCGAGAGCAGCGGAGCCCGGCTCTGCACCCTCCTCGCTCCGGACCTCGACCTTCTGGCCGCCGCCGGTCGGTCTCCGCTCGTGCGCACCAGAACGCTCATCCAGCCCCCTTGGTTGGATTCTGTGGAGGCGCAGGACAAAACCTGGAGCGCCTCGCGTCTCCACCTTGACAGACACCAAGTCCCAACAACAGGCCTTTTTTCAGTTCTTTCTCAGGTTTCTGAGGGCAATTTCCTTGCGGGTCCCGAGAACGCCGGCCCGGTCCGGCGGTGTCCGCCTGAAGCAGGACTCAGGCGGACCGGAGTTCCGCGTGGTCGCGGCAGACGCGCCACCCAGCCGGTTGGCGTAACGGTGACGGTCATGCGCCGGCCGCACTCGGGGCAGAAGCGTGGTGGGTCGAGCTCGCGCCCGCACCCGTCGCACTCCGTGGTCGCTCGGCCGCAGCTCGTGCAGTGCATGGGGGAGATCGGCGGGGTGGGCAAGGCCGTGCTCCGTGGCGTGCCGAGACCGGGGAAGCTTGGTCTCAGATGGCCGCGCTGAGGGCGCCGATGGGCATGCGAAGGTCCTCGAGCATCTGGATGTCCTCGTCCGCTGAGCGGCCGAGCGTCGTGAGGTAGTTGCCGACGATGAGCGCGTTGATGCCGGCGGTCATGCCCATGGCTTGGAGGTCGCGAAGCGTGACCTCGCGTCCGCCGGCGTAGCGGAGGATCACCGAGGGAAGAGCGAGACGGAAGAGCGCGATCCAGCGGACGGCCTCCCATGGACCGAGGATGGGACGGTCGCCCAGCGGCGTCCCGGGCCGAGGGTTGAGAAAGTTGAGCGGGACCTCGGTGGGCTCGAGCTCCTGGAGCTGGACGAGGAGCTCGACTCTCTGCGCGTCGGACTCGCCCATGTTGATGAGCGCGCCGCAGCACAGTTCCATCCCGAACTGCTTGACCAGGCGGCAGGTGTCCGCCCGCTCGTCCCAGCTGTGGGTGGTGACGATCTCGGGGAAGTAGGACCGTGCCGTCTCGACGTTGTGGTTGTAGCGGTGGACGCCACCGTCGGCTAGGCGGCGGGCCTGCTCCTCGGTGAGGATGCCGGCGCTGACGGCCACGTTGAGGCCGGTCTCGTCGTGGATGAGGGGCACGAGGTCGAGGATGCGCTGCATGGTGCGCTCGTCGGGTCCGCGGAGGGCCAGCACGATGCAGAACTCGGAGGCGCCGAGCGCCGCCGTCTCGCGGGCCGCGGTCAGGACCTCGTCCCGGTCGAGGAAGGGCGTCGCTTTGACGGGAGTCTCGAAGCGAGACGACTGCGAGCAGAAGTGGCAGTCCTCGGGGCAGCCACCGGTCTTGGCCGAGAGGATGCCTTCGATCTCGACCTCGGGACCGCACCAGGCCAGGCGAACCTGGTGGGCCAGGGCAGCCAGGTTCATGACCGCGCCGTCGGGCAGGGCGGCGAGAGCGGTGAGCTCGTCTGCGCTCAGCAACCGGCGCTCGTCGAGGAGCGCCGTCTCGGCGGCGGCGATCACCGCTCGTTCCGCCGGACTCAGGGCGGCCTGGGGCGGGGGCGGCGGGCTGCCCTGCGGGCTGTCCTGCAGGCTGCCTTGGGGGCCGCCTGGCTGGCCGGCATTTCCGGGCGTTCGGAAGGAGACGGGGCTCGTGGTGGTCACGGCGCCCAAGGTAGTGGCAGGGTGAGGATCCCCGGTAGCCGAGACACGGGCGCCGAGGAGAGGGAGAAGAGCGCATGGCCTGGGATTTCTCGACCGAGCCCGAGTTCGAGGCGAAGTTGGCGTGGATGCGCGAGTTCGTCCGGGAAGAGGTGTTCCCGCTCGAGACCCTGCATCTGACCTATGACCAGGTCCGTGAGGTGATCCGGCCGATGCAGGAGCGGGTCAAGGCCGAGGGCCTGTGGGCGGCACACCTGCCCCCGGCGCTGGGCGGCATGGGGTTCGGGCAGGTCCGCCTCGGTCTCATGCACGAGATCCTCGGGCAATCGCCGCTGGCCCCCGTGGTCTTCGGCAACAACGCCCCGGATTCGGGGAACGCAGAGTTGTTGGCGGTGGGGATCGAGGAGACGGGCGATGAGGAGATGCGCCGTCAGTGGTTGCAGCCGTTGTTGGACGGGGATCTGCGGTCGGCCTTCTCCATGACCGAGCCGAACACGGCTGGATCAGATCCGACGCTCCTGGCGACCACCGCCGTGCGGGACGGCGAGGAGTGGGTCATCAACGGGCACAAGTGGTTCACGTCGAACGGGTCGGTGGCGGACTTCCTGATCGTGATGGCGGTGACCAATCCGGACGTCCATCCGTACTCGGGGTCGTCGATGATCGTCGTGCCGGTGACGACGCCGGGTGTGGACATCGTGCGGGACGTGGCCACGATGGAGGATCCGGAGACGCCGTTCGGACGGTTCGGGAACCACGCCGAGATTCGCTACGTCGACGTGCGGGTGCCGGCGGGGAACCTGATCGGTCGTGAGGGGTCGGGATTCGTCCTGGCCCAGAAGCGGCTGGGCCCGGGCCGGATCCACCACTGCATGCGTTGGCTCGGCCAGTCCCGGCGGGCGTTCGACATGCTGTGTGAGCGGGCGGTGTCGCGCTATGCGCACGGGTCCATGCTGGCCGAGAAGCAGACCATCCAGAACTGGGTGGCCGATTCGATGGCCGAGATGCAGGCGGCCCGTCTGATGACGCTCCAGGCAGCCTGGAAGATGGACCAGGAAGGGGCGCCGGCGGCGCGGGTGGAGATCGCCATGATCAAGTACTTCGGGGCCAAGGTCCTCTACGACGTGATCGACCGCGCCATCCAGGTGCACGGTTCTCTCGGGTACTCGTGCGACCTGCCGCTGGAGTCGATGTACCGGGCGGCCCGGGCGGCCCGCATCTATGACGGCCCCGACGAGGTGCACCGCCAGACGGTGGCCCGCCAGGTCTTGAAGGGGTACACCGTGCACGAGGTGCCATCGGAGCACATCCCGACCCGGCGGGTCGAGGCGCAGCGTCGCTTTGCGGATCTGTTGGAGGACTTGACCGTCGACGCCTGAATGCAGGGCTATTCGGGCGAGTGGCAGACGGCCTCGATGTTGTTCCCATCGGGGTCCCTGACGAACGCGGCGTAGTAGGTCGGGTGGTACTCCGGCCAGATCTTGGGTTCGTAGAGGATTTCGGCACCGATCGCCGAGGCTGCCTCGAAGAATCCGTGGACCGCGGCTCGGTCAGCGTGACTGGAAGGCAATGTGGGTCTCCCGGAAGCCGTCGCCGGTCCGCTGCCGGCCGATCCAGAAGGTGGCGATCGGTGGGAAGCCGTAGCCGATGGCGCCACCGCCTTCCTCCTCCATGATCCGCTCCCCGCCCAGCGGCGCGAGCACGGCGTCGTAGAAGGCTGCGCTGTCCTCGAAGTTGGCGCACTGGATGGACACGTGAGCGAGCATGACCAGATTCTGGCAGCACCCGATCGTGCGGAGGCAACCCGTCCGCGCCGGAGCGCCGCCGCGCCGGCGCGCCCTAATGTGCGTCCGTGGCTGTGGGGGTCTTCGCCGGATTCGGGCAGGCACCGGTGTTGGCGACCCTTGATTGGTCGACCGTGGCCACCCTGGCCACGGCGGTCGGGACGCTCGTCCTCGCTGTGGCCACCTTTGCCTCGGTGCGCTCCGCCAACCGCGCCGCCCGCGTCGCCGAGGCGGCGTTTCAGGCCAACCTCCGTCCGGTCCTCGTGACCTCCCGGATACAGGACCCGATGCAGAAGATCCGCTGGGTCGACGATCACTGGGCCCATCTCGACGGGGGACAGGGGTCGGCCGAGCTGGAGGACGGATCCATCTACTTGGCTATCTCGTTGCGCAACGTCGGGACGGGCCTCGCCGTCCCGATCGGATGGTTGTTGAGCCCAGACGCGGCCCGAACCGACAGGTCGCACGAGGACCCAGACTCGTTTCGGCGCCAGACCCGCGATCTCTTCATCGCTTCGGGCGACATGGGATTCTGGCAGGCCGCGATCCGTGAGCCCGCTGACCCGGACTACGGCTGGTTGACCAAGTATCTGAACGAGGCGACACCCTTCACTGTCGAACTGCTCTACGGCGATGCCGAAGGCGGGCAGCGGACGATCACCCGCTTCGGGATGATCCCGATGAGAGTCGACGAGGGCGTCCGCTGGTATCCCTCGACCGCCCTCCACTCGAATCTGGACCGGCCTGATCCTCGCTAGCGCATCTGCCGTGCTCGAGTGAGGCGGCAACGACGACGCCTCTACTCGCCCTCCTCTGACTGGGGCCGGAGCCCACGGAGCATGGTCGTGCAGACCCGGTCGAATCCGGAGTCCTCGTTTTCGATCATGCCCATGTCGAGCAGCTCGAGTGACACCCATCCGTGGATGGACGACCAGATGAGCTGCGCTGTTTCGGTCAGCGGTCCTTCGGCGATGACGCCGGCCACCATGGCGCGCTGCACTTCGGCCACCAGGCTGTCGAAGGCCCGTCCCGCCACTTCGAGTGCAGCCAAACTCGGCTCGTAACCCGGAAGCGTGCGCAGGAACATCAGCTGGTACACCTTCGGATGCGCCAAGGCGAGGGCGCGATAGCGGCGCCCTGCTTCTCGCAGAGCCTCGTACGGATCCTGGATTTCGGCGATGGTCGTCAACGCCTCCCGCAGGCGTTCGAAACCCTGGATGAAGAGGGCCTCGATGATCCCGTTCTTCGAGTCGAAGTGGTTGTAGACGCCCATCGGGGCCACGCCGGCGGCGGCGGCGATCCGGCGAACGGAGAGCGCTTCGGGCCCCTCGGTCTCGAGGATCTCGGCGGCGGAGGCCAGGAGGACCTCGACCATGTCCGCGCTCGGGGTCCTGTTCCTGGTTGGGCGGCTTTTCGGCACGGGCCCTAGCGTACTAAAGAACGTCGTGCTATAACAATGGTACGGCGTTCTATTAACTCAGGAAGGACCCGCCATGCCTGGATCTGAGCTCGAGATTGTCCCAACGGAGGAGGGGATCCACCCCCAACCTCACGCCCGCCTCGATGCACGCCGCTGGATCGTGCTTCCCGTTCTGTGCCTCTCGGTGTTCCTGGTGGTGGTCGACAACACCATCGTCAACGTGGCCCTGCCCACGCTCAACCGCCAGCTCGGCGCCTCCATCACGTCGCTGCAGTGGATCGTCGATGCCTACAGCCTCGCCTTCGCCGGGTTGCTCCTAGCCGGCGGTGGCATCGGGGACCGGCTGGGTCGCAAGGGGACGATGCAGGTCGGCCTCGTCTTCTTCGGCCTGTTCTCGGCGGCGGCCGCACTGTCGAACTCGACCGGGTCCTTGATTTCGGCGCGGGCGCTCATGGGCGTGGCGGCCGCCTTCATCTTCCCGGCCAGCCTGGCCATCTTGACCAGTGTCTTCCCGGATCCTTCCGAGCGGCAAAAGGCGCTGGGCATCTGGGGGGCAACGTCGGGGATCGCGGTGGCCTTCGGACCGGTGGTCGGCGGAGCGCTGCTCGAGCACTTCTGGTACGGATCCATCTTTCTGGTCAACGTTCCGATCGTCGTGGTCACGTTCATCGCCGGTCAGGCGCTCATTCCCAAGATCCCCAAGGTCGCCTCCCATTCCTTCGACCTGCGCGGGGTGCTTCTCTCCACGGCCGGCGTGACCAGCCTGGTCCTGGCCATCATCGAGGGTCCGCAGTGGGGCTGGAGTTCGGCCGGAACCCTGGCCTGCTTTGCACTGGCCGTCGTGCTGCTGGGCGCCTTCACCGTGTTGGAACTGCGCACCGAAGGCCCGCTGCTCGATGTCCGCGTCTTCCGCATTCCGCGCTTCACCGGCGGCGCGCTCTCCCTCTCGGTCGCCTTCTTCTGCCTCTTCGGCTTCATCTTCCTCATCACGCAGTACTTCCAGTTCGTGAAGGGCTACTCGACGTTGTCGGCGGGCGTGCACACGCTGCCCTTCGCCATCGTGGCCGCCATCGCCACACCGCTGGCCGCCATTCTCGCCCTGAAGATCGGGACCAGAGTTGTCGTGACGGCCGGATTGCTTTTCATGGGTGGCGGGCTCGTGGTCGCGGCCTTCAACTCCGAGGCGAACACGACCTACTTCGGGCCCCTCATCATCGCCATGGTGCTCTTGGCCCTCGGGTTGTCCTCGATCAGCGCACCGACGACCGAAGCCGTGATGGGGTCCGTGCCGGACGAGCAGCGGGGCGCCGCGGCCGGCGTCAACAACACGACCCGCGAGCTCGGAGGCACTCTGGGCGTGGCTGTGTTCGGTTCGATCTTTGCGTCGTCCTACGCGCCCGGATCGTCAGTGCGTTCCGCCCGCTGCCGATCCCGGCCGGTCCCAAGACGGAGGCACACCAATCAATGGCGGCGGCCCTCGCCGTGGTGAAGCGGGCGCCGCACTCCGTGCAGCCATTCCTCGAGCGGGCGGCGTTCGATGCCTTCCATAGCGGGCTGTACGTGGCGTGCATCGCCGGCGCCGTGGTGGCGGTGATCGGTGCCATAGTCGCTTGGATCCTGCTCCCCGGGCGCAACGCGCCAGAAGAGCTGGTCGGATCGGTGGGCGACCTCGGGGAGCGCAGCGATGTCGTGGACCAGGTCCAGGCCGAACGTTGCCCCGATGGCCTCGCCCCGCTACCCGCCTGAAACTGCCTCGACCCCAGTCGGATCAGCTGAACACGAGTGAGGCGTGGCGCACCCCGGCGATGACCGGGCTGGACGTCCGCTCGACGGCCCCGGCGAGCTCTAGGGATTCGAAGCGGTCGAGTAGCTCGCCCAGCACGACCCGGGCCTCGAGTCGAGCCAGTGCCGCACCCAGGCAGAAGTGCGGGCCGAACCCGAAACTCACATGTGGATTGGGATGACGGTCGATCCGAACCTCGCCGGCGTCCGGTCCGAACACCCCCTCATCACGATTCGCCGAGGCGTACACCAACAGCACCGGATCACCGGCTGCCACCTCGATCCCACGGATGGTGGTGGGGACTGTCGCCGTCCGCATGAACGAAATCACGGGTGTGGTCCAACGCAGCAGCTCTTCGACGGCACTCGGAATAGAGGACCGGTCGGCCCGCAACGCCGCCCATTGATCGGGCCGCTCGGCCAGCGCCACGAGGCCACCCGAGATCAGGTTCCGGGTCGTCTCGTTCCCAGCGACCAACAGCTGGATCAGGAACATCGCCAGCTCTGCCTCGCTCAGCTCCTCGTTGGCACCGGCCGGGCTACCGCCGCTGCCACCTTCCGAATCTGATCCGACGGTCGCCAACACCGAGACCAGGTCGTCAGCCGGCGCCCGCCGCCGCTCCTCGGCCACTCCGATCAGGTACTCCCACATCTCCACCTGCAGGGCCGCCCGCTCCTCCTCGGTGTGCTCGGACTCGCCGGGAATCACCGCCTCGGACCACTCGTAGAAACGGGGCCACTGCTCGCCGTCGACCCCGAGCAGCTCGCAGATCACCTGCAGCGGGAAGGGGATGGACAGTTCCTGCACGACGTCGAACGTCGAGCCCGACTCGATCCGCTCGAGCAACGCCTGGGCCTTCGCAGTCACCCCGGCCTCCATCAGCCGCACCATCGACGGCTTGAACCCGGGCTGGACCAGCCGCCGGTAGCGGGTGTGCTGGGGCGGGTCGGTGTGCATCATCGTGGGCGGGTTGTCGTAGGACGACCCGATCTCGTCGACGAGGATGCCGCGAGACGAGCTGAAGGTGATGGGGTCCGCGCCCATCGACGAGACCTCGGGATGGGTCATGACCGCCCAGAAGCCGCCGCCTTCCCGGTCGACCCAGCACACCGGAGCGGTCCGTCGAAGCTCGGCGTAGAGCTCGAAGGGGTCGTCGCTCGAATACAGCGTCGGGTCGAGGAGGCGGACGGCGTCCGCTCGCGCACCCGGGCGAGCGCTCGTGCCCGCGCCGGCGCTTGAGACGGTTCCGGCGGGGGAGCTTTCGGTGTCGGAAGAGGTCATGGACGACTTGCTCGGATCAATTCGTTCCGATCGTTGATTCGGATCACACGGATTCGGATCGGTCGGGTGGGGTCGGGTCGGGTCAGGCGATGACGCCGTTGGGCCGAGGGTCGCCCTGGGCTTCCAGCATGGCGTAGTACGCGGCCAGAGTGCTCGGCCCGTCCGAAACCGACTCGACGGATCCGTCCTCGGCCAGGTTCAACAGTGCGCCCTCGATGATGAAGCAGACGTCGGTGTCCACCGTGTTGTCCTCGGGCACGTGCAGGGTGTGCACCGAGTTGGCCGGCTCGAACAGGTAGGAGCCCGGCAGTACGTAGAAGTCGTATTCGAGGTAGTGCCAACGCCCGGCCGAGGTGAAGGCATCGACCGATCCGGTGTGGCGGTGCTTCTGCAGCTGCACGCCCGGCTTGAACCGATTCAGGATGACCCACGTGCCGCGGTTGATGTCGAAGCGCACGACCTTGAGGAGGACGCCCATGCCGGTGTCGGCCCAGGCGGCGTCCTCTTCGCCCACGACGCGGACGAGGTCACTCGGGTTGACGGGGGTGTCGATCGACATGGCTGGTTCCTCTCGATTCGGGATGTCGTTGGTCGCCCGTGGTGCTCGGCGGTGGCGGGTCCGGACGGGCAGTTGGTGGATGGATCGGTCCCTATTGGATCAGGTTTGGGTCAGGTCGGGAGGCGGGCCAGGGTGTCGACGTCGAGGGCGGCCTCGAGGGCGGCGGCCGTGCGCAGGACCACCAGGTCGGCGTGCTGTGGTCCCACCAGCTGGAGGCCGATGGGCAGGCCCTGGCTGTTCAGGCCGACGCAGACCGAGGCGGCGGGGGAGCGCGTCATGTTGAAGGGGTAGGTGAACTGGACCCAGTTGACGGTCGTCTCCCCGTTGACCGAGCTGGTCATCTCGCCGGCGAAGGGGGCCACGGCCGAACAGGTCGGGGTGACCAGGATCCGCGCCGTGTGGAACAGCTCGACCAGGCGCAGGTTCATGAAGTGGAAGCGGTCCATCGCCTGCAGGAGCTCGACCGCACTGGTGGACTCGGCCAGCTGGAGCAGATGGCGCAGGATGGGATCGACCTCCTCCCAGCGCGGGTGATCCCTGTAGTTCTGGAGGGATCGCAAGGTGCAGGCCCCCGTCATGGTGAGGAAATCCCTGACGGGGTCGGCTTCAAAAACGGAGTCCAGCACCGTGACGTCGGCACCCATCGCGGCCATCTGCTCGACGGCTTTGTCGCACGCCGCCCGGACCTCGTCGTCGACGGTGGCGTAGCCGAGGGTGGGGGCGTAGGCGACCTGGACCGGGACGTGGGGGTTCTCGAGCGCGGCCAGCCACGAGGCTTCTGGTCGAGGGAGGCTGCGCAGGTCGGTCGGGTCGGGGCCGACGCTGACGTCGAGGGCCAGCGTCACGTCGGCGATGCGGCGGGCCATGGGGCCGTTGGTCGAGAGGTCGATCCAGCCGGGCGGGGTGGCGCCGCCGGCCGGGACGCGTCCGAGGGAGGGCTTCATCCCCGAGAGGCCGCAACAGGCCGACGGGATGCGGATGGAGCCTCCGCCGTCGGATCCCGTGGCCAGGGGAACCATGCCCGCGGCCAGTGCTGCCGCCGCTCCACCGGAGGAGCCGCCCGCCCCCCTGGATGTGTCGAACGGGTTCAGGGTGGGGCCGAAGATTGCGTTGGTCGTGTTGCCCATCCAGCCGAACTCGGGTGTGTTGGTCTTGCCGACCACGATGCAGCCCGCCGCCCGGAGTCTGGCCACCGATGGACTGTCGGTCGTGGCCGGCGGGTCGGCCTGGTGGAGGGCCGATCCGTGGGTCGTGGTGTAGCCGACGGCATCTTGGAGGTCCTTGACGCCGATCGGGATGCCGGCGAGAGGTCCGGGGTCGGCGCCGGCGGCGATGCGGTCGTCGAGGGTCTTGGCATCGGTGAGGGCCCTCTCCCCATCCACGGCGACGAAGGCGTTGTAGGTGGGGTTGTATCTCTGGATCCGATCCAGGGCTTCTTGGGTGAGCTCTCTCGCCGAGACGGATTTCGAGCGCACGGCCCGGGCGATGTCGGCCAGTGGGGTGGTCCGGAAATCGATGTCCACGTCGGTCACGTCTTGATCCCTCCGCTGGTGGTCGCCCGGTGGGGCGCCGGTCGTGCTCGGTTGCTGTGCTGGGTCCGGGTTCGGGTCTGGGTCTGGGTTCGAGCGCCGGTCCGGAGTGGTCGCTCTATCCGGCGGATGGCGACAATCCGGCCACCGCGTCACCCAGCTCGATCCCGATCGGGATGATCATCGGCGCCGGCACGGTGATCCCGTTGTCCACGTAGCGCTGGATGTGCGCCCGACACTCGGCCACGGACCCATGGACGATGAGCTCGTCCACCACCGAATCGGGGATGGCCGCGAGCGCTCCCTTGCGGTCGCCGGCCGCCCAGGCGTCCCACATGGGCTGGAGCGCCGGGCCGCGGCCGAGCCAGCGGTGGAACTCGGCGTAAGCCTCGACGTTCAGATAGGCCGTGATCATCCGGCGCCCGATGGAGCGGGCCATCTCCGCGTCCTCGCAGACGATGACGAAGATGCGGGCCACGATTTCGCGGGGAGCTCCCTCCGCCGCCTTGTCGACCTCGGCCACCGACGTGGCCACATCCTCGGCGCTCAGCCAGTTCAAGATGGCGCCGTCCGCCTCACGCCCGGCCAGGCGCAGCATCCCGGGCCGCAGGGCGGCCAGATAGATGGGGGGCAGCTGCTCGGGTATGCGGGAGAGGCGGAATCCCTTGACGCTGAAGGTGTCGTAATCCTGTGTCACCTTCTCGCCGCTGAAGGCCAGACGCAGGAAGCGCAGGCTGTCGCGGACCCGCTTGTACTGGTTCTCGAAGAGCAGACCGTTCCAATTGGCGACGATCACCTGAGAGGAGGCACCGAGACCGACGAAGAAACGACCGGGTGCGGCGTCCGCCATGGCGGCCAGGCTCTGGGCCAGCAGCGCCGGCCCTCGGGTGTAGGCCGGTGTGATGGCCACGCCCAGGTTCAAGGTGGGCTCCCAGGCTGCCGCCAGGGCCAGGGGCGTGAAGCCATCGGCCCCGTCGACCTCGGCGGACCAGATGTCGGTGTATCCGAGCTCGCGCAGGCGGGCGAACCACTCCTTGTGCCCGTGGAGGGGGATCCCGTCGAACGGGATGGTGATGCCCGGCCGGGCCGGAGGGGTGCCGGGTGGGGGTGTCATGCTCAAGCCTCCATACGACGCGGGGCCGTGGCGGCGGCGCCATCTTCCGTGCTTTCGCCGGCACCGTCCTTGGCCGTCGCGCGGGATCCGTTCTGCGCCTCGCCCCTATCCGCGGCCGTATCTGCGCCCGTATCGGCGCTCGCACTTGCCGCCGCCGCTGCAGCAGCCGCCACCGGATCGGGCTGGTACTCCGCGTCGTCGATCACCAGCGCCAACTCGGTCTCCTCGTCCTCGGCCTCGTGCGAAGGCACCTGGATGCCCCAGCGGCGCATCCCTTGCTCCATCCGCCGGATCACGGTCTCGATGACCTGCACCCGTCCATACCGCTTGTTCTCAGCCGAGATGACGTCCCAGTGCGCCAGCGGGCCACACGTCAGGCGCAGCATGTCGGACACGGCCGACTCATAGGCGCCCCGCTTCTCCCGGTTGCGCCAGTCCTCGTCGGTCAGCTTCCACGACTTGAGTGGATCGTCCCGCCGGCGCACGAACCGCCGCAGCTGTTCCTCGTGCGACAGGTGCATCCACAGCTTGATGACGATCATTCCCTCTTCGGCCAGTGTGTGCTCGAAGTCGTTGATCTCCTCGTACGCCCGCCGCCACTGCACCTCGGTGGCGAGATTCTCCACTCGCTCCACCAGCACCCGGCCGTACCAGGAGCGGTCGAAGATGGTCATGCCACCCCATCCGGGAAGTGGTGGCCAGAAGCGCCACAGGAAGTGGTGCCGCAACTCGTCAGGCGTCGGCGCGGCGAACGGGGCGATGTGCACGTGGCGGGGGTCGAGCGGCTCGACGAGCCGCTTGATGGCGCCACCCTTCCCCGCGGCGTCCCAGCCCTCGAACACGATGCAGACCGGCGGTCCGAGGTTGCCTTCGTTGAGCTGACCGCCGTTGATGAGCCTCAGGTGCAACAGGCGGCGTTGCGCCCGGCCCAGCCGCTTGGCCTCTTCGTCCTTGGACAAGCGCAGCGAGAGGTCGACGTCCTCGAGGCGGGCGTAGTCCCGACTGCCGACGGCACCCCCGTGGGCGCTGTCGTGAACACTCTCCTTGTGGCCACCGCCGTGGTGGCTGTCGTCGGGACTGCTGTCGTCGTGGCCCGTGTCATCGTGGCTGCTCTGACCGTGGCCGCCGTCGTCATGGCCGCCACCGTGATCGTGCTTGCTCACGTCGTCTGTTGTAGCCGATCCGCCGCGCCGACGCTGACCCGGGCCGATTTGGGCCCCACACCATCCGCAGTACCTGCATGAGCGGCACCCGCAGCGATCGACTCGCCGCTCGCCTTGCCGCTCGCTTCGTCGCAGGCCTCGACGACGTGGCGCACCAGCTCCTCCTCGCCGGCAATGACCAGCAACTCCCGGTTCGACAGGTGGCTCACCCGCCCCACCTTGCGCCCGGATGGGTCGAAGATGCCGATGCGTGCGCCCACGTATCGAGCCGAGTCGAAGGCCAGGGTGACGACGTGCCGCAGTCGCCCGGATGCGTCGGGTCCGGCGCACATGGCCTCGAGCTCCGACGCGTCGAGCCATGACTCGTTGTTGTACGAGAGCACGAGCAGGTCGCACGACACCCCCGAGACAACCGACGCCAACGCCTCGGGCATCGTGCGCTTCGAGTTGAACGCGGAACGGGTCGACGGATCGCGGGAATCCACCCGCTTGCGGGCCACGCCGTACGCCTCGGGTGCATCCCAGGCCACCAACGTCTCCCACACGTGATAGTTGGTGAAATACCGGTGCTGGTTGTACGGCGGATCCAGGTAGGCCAAGTCGAAGTGCCCCAACGGAGCAGCGGCCCCCTCAGTGGCGCCGGTGAGGGATGAGGCGCCGGTGAGGGCGAGCGCATCGCCCCGGATGGCGCGGCCAGGCCCGGCCAAGAGTTCGGGCACCCGCAACTCCAACGGATTGAACGACCGCGTCGCCCACTGCTTCACGTACGCCATCTGCACACCCGTGGTCGAGTCGACCCGGTCTGCCGCTTCGATGAGTGACGTCAAGAGGAGGGGATATAAGGGTGACCCCGCATACTCCGACTCGATGCAGTCCCGGGCGGCATCGATCCGAGCAGCGTTCTCGGCTTGGAAGTATCTGGCCTGCCGGCTGAACGTCTCGGTCACGTAGCCCGGCTTGCCGGGGACGGCGTTGAGCCGGGTGATCGCCGCCCGGAGCTCGCCGGCGTCGGTGGCGGCGGCGTCGGTCTCGATGTAGGTGCGGGCGAAGGCCTCGGCGTAGCGGGCGCTGTCGACGGCGGTGACGTGCACGCCCTGGGCCTTGAAGGCCTGGGCGACGCGGGTGGTGCCGGTGAAGAGATCGAGGGCGGTGCGGGCACCGGCGGCTTCGCAGATCCGCGCCAGGACCGGCACCAGGCGGCGCTTCGACCCGATGTACTTGATCACTCGCTGGGCCCAATCCGGTGGCGGCCCATCCCGGTTCGGTGGGTCGTCACGGGTCGGCGGCTGTTCATCGAGCGGTCACGGGCCTCCACCCTACGATGGGCACTCATGGCGTCCGGGGACCATCGTGGCGAGGCGGTCACGGGCGGCTCGCACTGGGTGCGCTGGCACAGCGCCTACGAGGATCCGACGTCGCCGCTCTCGGAGCGGTTGCGCCTGGTGCAGGAGATGGTGCGGGGCGCGCTCGACGAGATCTCGCTCGGGCGTGATCCGGGGGAGCCGATCCGGATCGTCAGCCTGTGTGCCGGGCAGGGGCGAGACGTGATCGATGTCCTGGCCACCCATCCACAGGCTTCGGGGGTCGAGGCGCTGCTGGTCGAGCTCGATCCGGCGCTGGTGGAGTTCGCCCGGCGGCGAGCGGCCGAGGCGGGGTTGGCGGATCAGGTGCGGGTCGTACAGGGGGACGCCTCGTTGTGCCGTTCCTACGTCGGGTTCGTGCCGGCCGATCTCGTCCTGGTCTGCGGGATATTCGGCAACGTGAGCGGAGAGGACATCGCGGCCACCATCCGGGCACTGCCGGCGTTCTGCCGCCCGGGGGCCAACGTCGTCTGGACCCGGCACCGGCGACCACCCGATGCCACGCCGGGTATCCGGGCCCAGTTCGCTGAGGCCGGGTTCATCGAGGTCGCCTTCGATGCCCCCGAGGGGTTCATCCTGGGGACGGGGCGCCATCGCCTGGATGGTGATCCGGGCGCCTTTGGCCCGTTCGATCCGGAGCGGCAGCTCTTCGACTTCGTGGGCGACGGGTGCGCACCGGCGTGAGCGAATCCCGATGAGCGACGGGGCCTCGGGCGCCGGCGGCCGTGGTGGCAGCGAGGGCGGGGCCGGGGACCAGGAGGGCGCGGAGCCGAGTCGGCACCGGCTGCACCCGCTCGAGCTGGCCCGGATGGCCTGGGGTACGGCCCGGGCCGAACCAGCCCGGGTGATCGTGCCGGCCTTGGTCATTTTCGGCCTCGACGCGATCCAGGCGACCTTCTTCACGGAGGTCTCGAGCAATCGGTTCGGATGGGAGGCGGCTGCCGGGATCGCGGTGTTCGGTGTCTCGAGCCTCGGGCTCACGTTCTACGCCGGCATGCTCGAGCGGCTGGTCGGCTCCGTGGAGCGCAACGAAGCTCCCCAGCCGGTCTCGCAGGTCCTGCGCAGCCTCCCCTGGGGTCGGCTCATCCTGGCCGATCTGGCCCTCTTCTTCATCGATGCCATCGCGGCCCTGCTCATCGTCGTGCCGGGTCTGGTCGTCGGCACGCTGTTCGCACTGGTTGGCCCGCTGATCAACCTTCTCGACGTCTCCGTGCCCCAGGCGCTGCGCCGTTCGGTCAAGGTGGTCTGGCCCCACTTCTTCATCGTGTTCTGCTTCATCACGCTGCCGTTGGCCATCGAGCACGAGGTGCTGGTCTTGGTGGCCGACCTCATCCCGAACGAGGCGCTCTGGCTCGTCTTCCTCTCCAACTTCATTCTGGGGGACCTCTTCGGCATGGCCCTGGGTCTGATGGAAGTGACCCTGGCCGAGCGGCTGGTTCGGGGAGCACAAGGCCCAGGTGAAGACGTACGCTCGCAGGACATCGAGCTACCCGATCTTCTCGGGTAAGAGGCTCTTGAGCACCCCTGGCGCACTGGAGCGCTCAGGACGAGCCAGCAACCGACCGATCCGAAGAGGAACACCGAGCCAAGCGGGAATACCGAACCAAGCGGGAACACCGAACGAGGAGGCACACGCACAATGGAAGAGACCATCCACGGCACGACGATGCCGGTCCTCGAGATCTCGTTACAGCCGGGCGAGTCCGTCGTCTCCGAGGCGGGCGAGTTCAGCTGGATGTCCGACTCCATCCAGTTCGCCACCGGTACCGGCGGCGGCATGGGGGGCAAGGGGATCATGGGAGCGGTCAAGCGTGCCGTCGCCGGCGCGTCCGTCTTCATGACCACCTACACCGCACAGGGCGGCCCCGGATCCATTGCCTTCGCGTCGAAGGTGCCGGGTCACATCCTCCCCATCGACGTGGCCGCGGGCAACGAGTTCATGGTGCACCGCCACGGGTTCATGGCCGCCACACCCGGCATCCAACTGGCCATGGGCTTTCAACAATCACTGCGGGGCGGCATCTTCGGTGGCGAGGGTCTCGTCCTCCAGAAGATCAGCGGTGAGGGCCGGGCCTGGATCGACCTTCAAGGCGAGGTCATCGTCTACGACCTCCAACCCGGGCAGACGATGCGCGTGCACCCGGGCCACGCCGGTCTCTTCCAGGCCTCGGTCACCTTCACCGTGCAGAGGGTGCAGGGAATGGCGAACCGATACATGGGCAAGGACGGGCACCACTTTGCCGTGCTGACGGGCCCGGGGCGTATCTGGCTGCAGTCGATGCCCACGGCGATCCTGGCCGGGGTCATTTACGAGAACCTGCCTCACGGCGACAAGGACGACCACGGCATTGCGGACGCAGGTGCCGCCGTGGGCGGCGCCAAGATCATCGGCGATCTGTTGCGCTGAACCGGAGTACGGTCGGCGACTCGGGGGGAGTGGGGCGACCGTCCGGAGGCCGTGGCTTGGCTACGGGGTTGTGGTCGTGGTTGTGGTGGTGTTCGGCGAAGTCAGGTTCAGCGCATGTGCCGGGGCCGTGACCTTCACCGCCTTGCCGTACTTGCTGAACACAAGAGTGCTGATTTCGTTCGGCAGGTTGTCGACGATGCGGTAGACGTACGGCTGACCCGTGCTGGCGATGTCCATCGTGCTGGTCGCGGCGTGCCCATTGCTCGTCGAGGCGTCCTTGACGACGACCACCTTGTGGTGGTCGTCGGTGATGGGCTGACTGAGGGTCAGCGGTGTCGGGTGGCCCATGAACGTCGCGGCGACCAAATCCGAAGCATTGAGGAATTGGTCGAAGGACGAGAGGCTGGTGTCGAGAGCCGAGAACTCCAGCCACCTGCCGCCGTATTTGGCCGCCTGCGCCTTGCTGGCATGGCTGGCCCAGAACTTCTTCGGCGCGTTGAAGAAGAGGAGCTGGCCGGTGCGCGTCAGCTTGATCGGACTGCCCGCCTGAGTGAACTGGCCGGTGCCGTCACCGTCGCCGTCGAGCACCAAGTGCAACGCGATGACGGACTTGCCTTGCTTGATCGTGCCGTCGAGGTGGACGCTGCCCATTTGCTTCTCGGCGGCGATCGCTTTGAGGACCCAGGTGGTGGCGGCGCTGTTCTCGGCCTCGGCCTCGGGCGCGGGAGGGGACAGACGACCCGGGAGGATCGCGTTGCCCGAGCTGGTCGTGGTGGTGGTGGAGGAGGCGGCGGCGGTCGATTGCGCGCTCGCAAGCGAGGCGCTCACGACGAGCATGGAGGCGACCGCCGCGAGGACAGTGGCACCCCACGAGAAGACGCCCAATCGGGGGCTGGGGCGGTGGCGGCGGTCACGCTCTGCGAACACTGCTGCGCTACGTCGAGCCACCGCAGACCAGGGTAGTTGGCGCGATCTCGACGAATCGATCAGTGGGGGGAGTGGATCAGTGAGCAGATCGATTCGTTGTGGATGGATTGTGTAACGGACGGCTCGACGGTCGCGTGGGTTACGTCGGGGGTGACGACTGGGGTTGGTTCCATTCGATCCAACCCGCACCGGTCCGCCCGTCGTCGGTCCGGCACTGCACCATGGCCCGGGGGAACAAGCTGACCCGGCCGTCCTGGTCGTTGCGCAACAGCACCGGTCCGAAGGCAACAGGCGTCACGTCGAGACCGATGTCATGCACCGGCGGTGCGGCGGGCTCGCCCTTCTCGTCGAGGCCGGCGGTCAACTCGATCCTGGCCGTGGTGGGGAAGCCATGCGGTCCGAGGTCCTCGCTGACTTTGAGCGCGGTGACCGAGTGGAAGGCTCCGGGCGTGCCGTCGGGCGTCTGCACGTAGCCAAAGAAGGCCTGAAACCCGTCGAAGCGGATGTCGACGTCGTGCACACGCGTACCGTCGTCCAGGCGCATGGAGTTCCAACACCACCCGAAGGCCCACCAGTCGCGAACGCCCCATGAGTGATCGCGCTGGCCCTGTCCCTCGATGGTGAAGGTCTCGCCGCCGATGGTGATCGTGCCCGAAACGAGGCAGGGGATTTCGTAGCGGGTCGTGACGTCGTAGTGGTAGGGCGTGCCGTCGGTGGTCCAGGTGAGATCGAGGCTGGCCTCGACGGCTTCCCAGTCCGTGTCGGTGTAGGCGTCCTCGGGCTTGGCAAACTGCTGGGCCTCCATGCGCGGCACGGCCAGGCGGAACTCCTCGAGGGGCCGGCGGACGTCGATCTCGATCGTGGCGGGGTGCGCGGCGTCGGGGGCCGATGCGCTGGCCAGGCCCATGCCGGCCGGGACGGGCATTTGGTAGTCGACCGAGCAGATGCCGGGCTGCCCCGGGCGCACGATCCACGCCGTCCACCAGGCGACGCCGAGGTTCGGATAGAGCCCGAGGCGGAGCCAGCCGCCGAGCGAGCCGTCGGCCTGGACGAAGTCGCAGTAATAGGACTCGTTCCAGAGCGCCTCGTCGTCAGGTTCGTGACGCTGCTCGTCTGAGGGCAGAACGACGTGAGCCGCCGTCACCGATTTTCTCCAGGATGCATTGCGCTGGCCCCCTTGGGTCCGGGCACCTCGACGATGGGATCGTCCCGGTCGTCGAACTCGGTGCGGAGTGCTTTGGACATCACGGCGTGCTGAAAGTACAGCGTGGTGATGTAGGTGAGCTCGAGGATGGCCACGTCACCGAGGTGGCGGCGTAGCTCGGCGAAGAGCTCGTCGGGCACCCGGCCGTGGTCGTACACGAGGCAGTCGGTGTAGGCGAGCACCGCCCGCTCGGTCTCGTCGTAGGTGCCGGTGGGTGCCACCGCCCAGGCCGGGATGTGCGTGATCTGGGGCTCGGGCATCTCGAGCTCGCGCATGGACTTGGCGTGCTGGCTGTAGACGAACTGGCTGCCGGCGGCCCATCCGGCCCGGATCTGCCCGAGCTCGCGGAGTTTGGGGTCGAGCGTGCGGGTGGGGGACTGGTAGAGGCCGAATCCTTTGACACAGTGATCGAGGATGTCGGGGCTGTTGGCGAAGACGGTCCACCAGTCGCCCGTCGTGCCATCCCAGCGGCCTGGCTCGGCGACGGGGTCACGGCCCTCGAAGAGCCACTCGTACATGGTGGTGACGATGGGCGCGGTGGCTTCGTCCTTGGGGACCTGGCGGAGGCGGGGCATGGGTGGTGTGGTGCGTCAGGCGTGGGCCGGGGCCGGTGCCGTTGCGTCGACGGCGCGGGCCGGGGCGTGGGAGACATCCGCCGGGGTCAGCGGTCGAGTCCAACAGGCGAACTCGAGCAGGATCCCGTCGGGATCCTGGAAGTAGATGCTGCGGACGAAGACACCTGGGTGCAGCTCGTCGCTGATGCCCCACTCGGAGTCGTCGTGGTTGGCCACCTCCGTGCAGTCGATGCCGCGGGCGAGCAGGAGCTCGCGGTACTCGTCGATCTTCTCGGCCGGCACGTTGAAGGCGACGTGGTTCATGGAGCCGACGGCGCTGGTGAGCTCGCCCTGATCGGGCCGCCCTCGTGGCGCGCTCACACCGGGGATGCCATCGGGCGCGTCGGGGAACCAGAAGAAGGCGAGGCTGTCGCCGCCCCCGCAGTCGAAGAAGAAATGCTGGCCCATGCCAGCCGGCAGCTCGATCGTCTTCACCAGCGGCATGCCGAGCACGTTCGTGTAGAAGTCCACGGTGCGCTCCATGTCCCGGCAGACGAGAGCAAGGTGGTTGACGCCCCTGAACTCGAATGGACCGCCTGCGTCCTCAGTCATGGTCTCTGTCCCTCCCTGTGACCGGCCCGGTAACCCACCCTCGGTCGGTGACGTCCACATTACGTGGCAATCCGCTCCGGACCGTGGGCCGTATCACTGGTCATGCGACGGGTGGCGAATCCGTGCGGCAAACCGTGCGGTGAATCGTACGGCGGCCCGCACGCGGCGCCCGCGGGCATGCGACCGCACGAAAGGACAACGGTATGGCTCGAATGGGTTTGATGGGCAGGTCACAGCTGGCCGGGGCATCGAGGCGGGTGCGACGCACTCGCCTCGTGGCCGACGGATTGGCCGCCGCCGTGGTGCTGACCGGGGTCACCGTCGGGATGGTGAACGTCGCCGGCGCCTCGGGCACCAGCAACGGGAAGGCCAAGACGATCAAGGTCTCGACCACCACGATTCCCAAGGTCGGAACCGTGCTGACCACCGCCTCGGGCTTGACCCTCTACCGCTTCACCCAGGACCCGACGGGCAAGTCGGTCTGCACGGGGGTCTGCGCCAAGGCCTGGCCGCCGCTCACTGCAGTGAAGGGCGAGCACGTGCAGGGACCCAAGGGTGTCAAGGGCTTGTCGGTGATCAACGTCGGCCACGGTCGCCTGCAGGTGGCGTTCCACAAGGTGGCGCTCTACCGCTTCGTCGGTGACAAGAAGAAGGGTGAGGTCAAGGGCCAGGGCGTGGCGAACGCGTGGTTCGCCGTGATGAAGAGCGGGATCCCCGCGCGGTCGGCGTCGGCGTCGGCGTCGACCCCGACCCCGGCCACGACGCCGCCGACTCTCGCCCCCACGCCGTCGACGACACCGGCGACCTCGCCGCCGCCGACCAGGGTCACGACGCCGCCGACTCCGGCCCCCACGCATGTGACCTCGCCCCCGGTGACGGCACCCCCGACGACGACGACGGTCCCACCGATGACCGGCGGGACCGGCTTCTGACCCATCCGGAGCCGCGGGTGAACGCATCCAGGTGAGGCCAGGTGAGGCCAGGTGAGGTGGGCGGTCAGGGGACTCGCGTCGTGAGCCCCATCGCCTACCGAAACGGTCTCCCTACGTAGAAGCGATTCCGACCATCGGCGCGTTGAGATGCTGGCCGCCCATGGAGCCGAGGAACGGTGCGTCGCCAAAGGTGAAGATGCCGCCGTCGGCACCCTGGAGCCAGTAGCCGGCGCCGTCCGTGCTGGTCGACATCCCGACAATGGGCGCATTGAGATTCAGGCCGTACACGTTGCCGTACGGCGCGGCGTCCCCGAAGGGGGCGACGTAGCCGTTGGCGCTGGCCAGCCAGTAGCCGTTCCAGCTGTGTGAAGGCGCCATGCCGGTGATGCGGAAGCCGCCCGGAGCGAACGACGGCTGACCTTCGTACTTGGCGTCGCCGTAGCTGTAGACCTGCCCGTTGGAGTCCACCAGCCAGTAGCCGCCATCGAGGTAGGAGCCCGTCGCCGCGGTGACGGGATAGCCCAGGTTCTCGCCACCGGCCGAACCGTAGAAGGGGGCGTCTCCGAAGGCGAAGACGCCACCATCGGAGGCGACGAGCCAGTAGCCCCGACCGTCGACCGTGGGGATCATGTCGATGATGGGTTTGTTGAGCCTGATCGAACCGGTCGATCCGTAGAAGCCTGCGTCACCGAACGCGAACACGCCCCCGTCTGATGCCACGAGCCAGTACCCCCGGTGGTCGGGGGTGGGTGCGAGGCCCACGACCGGCTGGTTGAGCCTGATGGAACCGGTCGACCCGTAGAAATGGGCACCGCCGAAGGTGAAGACCCCGCCGTCCGACGCGACCTGCCAGTAGCCGGCGGGGGGCGTGGGCGGTTCGGGGCAGGTGGGTCCGACCGCAGCGGCCGTGTCGACGGCCGGCTGCAAGGATGGCGCGCCGCTCGTGCCGTTCGGACCGCTCGAGAAGGCCAGCTCGGCCAGGTACATGGGCCTGACGCCGCACTGCAGGTAGCCGATGGTGGTGCCTTCCCAGGCGGCGAACGCCATCACGGTCTGGCCGGAGGGATTGCTCTGGGTGGGCGGGAGTGTGTACACGTCAGGACCACCGGGACCGGACATGCCGGGCTGGGTCGTGAGCAACGGGCCGCTGCTGTCCTGGCACGGACCCTGCGGGCCCTGGCACGTCGCCCATCCGACGGCGTAGGTGTTCGCGCCCTCGTCGCTGCCGGCATAGAAGAGGTAGTAGTTGTCCGTCGTCGAGCCACCGCCACCGCCCGAGGTCACCTGGTTGTCGTACATGTCAGGACCCTCGACGATGCCGCTCTGCCAACTCTGGTCATCGTCCATCAAGAGGACCGGATTGCTCGTGAAATTCTTCAGGTTCTGCGACAGCGGCGCGGAGAAGATGACGGTGCTCACCGGGGGGACGACGTGGTTGCCGTCGCCCTTCCAAATCAGGTACGACTCCTGCGTGGCGGGGTCGGTGAAGATGTCGGGATCGATGCTTCCCCCGATAGTTCCCGTCGTCGACGGTGCCGTGTGCGTCCCGGCCGTTGTCACACACCACCGGCGCGGACGACGAGTCGACATACGGCCCGAAGGGAGTGCTGGCCGTGGCCATCCCGATGCACTGGTCGCTCGTGGACCGCTCGGTCGCGGTGTAGTACATGACGAAGACCGGAGGTGGTGGCGGGTTCCCGCCTTGGGCCTGAAAAACGGCCACGCTCGGGGCCCAGGTGTCACCGGGCACGGCCCAAGAGCCGAGGCCACTGTCGGGCAGGGCATCGGTCCCCATGCTGTTCCAGGTCACACCATCCGTGGAGAAGGACACCTGGATGTTGACCTGCGCCCCACCGCCCGCCGGAGGTGTGCTCTGCGTGGCGAAGGCGTAGTACCCACCTTGCCACTGGAGGATGTCGGGGTCGGGGAAGTCGCCACTGTGGACCGGCGCCCAGCTCGATGCACCCGCCGCGGTCGGCACGGTGAGCCCCGCCGCCGTCGCAGCAAACACGCCGACCAAGAGCGCGGCCGTCAGCGCCAACACGGCACCCCGCAGCGAGCCACGCCGACGGAGCGCTCTCTCGCACCGGCCCCACGCCCGGCGATGGCTATCACGGCTGCGCCGGAGTGGGTTCGACCCTGGACGTGACACCATCCTCCTTGCTGGGGGCGGGTGGGCGGATAGTGGGCGGCGGCGGATCCTCGACGACTGCCGGCGACGGCGGGTTGTCGTGCCGCCGAGCCAAAGCCGACGACGAGCGAGATGCCCCACGCCGCGAACGAGCTTGTGATCCAGCGGGTAATGGTACAAGCGTCGTCTGTGTCCGAAGTAGGCGCGAAAGGTGAAAGTCTGATTACGGAGACATCGGGGCTTGCATCCAACTTCGGGTGCGGCCAGTACCGTGGCGCCTCACCCGAACGCAGGCACACGGGGACCGATCCCCGCCCAAGCGGCCCCCTTCCGGAAAGCGCAGACTGAGCAACCGACCATGCCGACACCCCCGCCCACCCCGCCCTCCCCACCGAGCTCCCCGGCGCCCCACCGGAAGCTCTCGAAGAGGATCGGCTGGAAGATCCTGAACGGCCTCCACAAGGGGGCCCTGCGCCTCACCGGCGGCCGCTGGCCGGCCACGCTCCGCGGCATGCCTGCGGTCGAGCTCGAGACCATCGGGCGCCGGACCGGCCAGGCCCGATCGACCATGCTCACCTCGCCGTTGCACGATGAGAACCGGGTCGTCCTCGTCGCCTCACGGGGTGGGGCGGACAACCACCCGGCCTGGTACGTCAACCTGACCGCCAATCCTGAGGTGAAGGTCACGATGTACGGCGAGACCCGGCCGATGCGAGCTCGCACAGCCTCGCCCGAGGAGAAGGCTGTGCTCTGGCCCGAGATCGTCGCCGTCTACAAGAACTACGAGGGATATCAGCAACGCTCGAGCCGGGACATCCCGGTCGTGATCTGCGAGCCACTGCCCGCGGCACGTCCCGCCTGAGTCGAGCACCAAAGCAGGCCAAGCAAGAACAGGCGGGACCAGGCGGGACCGGCGGGGTTCGCCGGCCGCTCCGAGCCGCAGGCGCCCGGTCGGCTCTCCAGCCCGGCCACTACGATGCGCTCAATGTCGCTCGAGCCCGCCGGGGACGCTGACGCCAACGCTGATCCCGCCTTCGACCTCAGCATGGCCGTCTCACAACTGGCCTCGAACAGCACTGATCTGCACATCATGCTCAAGTTGTTGGTGTCGCAGCTGTCCGACGCCCTAGGGAACCGCTTGACGGTGGAGCGGTCCGGCGGCCGCTTCCGGAAGAGCGACGAGATCAAGTCGGTGCGCGTCATCCTGGGCGACGACACTCTCGAAGCGTCAGTCGACGGGCCGTCGGTGCGGTGCAGTATCGGCCATGCCTCGGGCGGCATCCGAATTCGCAGCGAGCAAGTCGGGATGGACGTCTGGCTGACCCGCCTGCTCTCCACCCTCCAGGCCGAAGCGCAGACGAGTGAGCAGACCCGCCAGGCGCTGGAGAACATCGTGATCGGAGGATCATCGTGACGGATCCACAGCCGCAACCGGAACCCAAACCCCAACCGCCAAGCGACCTGCCCAAGGACGCCGCCCACCGTCTCGAAGAGCTCGAGCACGGCCTCTTCACCTCGGACCTCTCGGTCAACGAGTTCCTCCTCGTCAAGGAGGCCGGCTTCCACCCCTTGGGATTCGTGATGGGTTCGTCGATCTACCACATCGGTATTCAGACGAGGAAGTGGGGCGAGAGCCAGGAGCTGTCCAAGCTCACCGAGGCCATGTACACGGCACGCGAGCTCGCCATGACTCGGATGGAAGAGGAAGCGGAGGAACTGGGAGCCGACGGCGTGGTGGGCGTGCGGCTCGATGTGAACTACTACGAGTGGGGCAACGACTCCGCCGAGTTCATCGCCTTCGGCACCGCGGTCAAGGCCGAGGACGGCACCTCGTACCTCAACGCCCTCGGCAAGCCCTTCACGTCGGACCTCTCCGGTCAGGACTTCTGGACCCTGATGCAGACCGGGCACGTCCCCCAGGGCCTCGTGATGGGCACGTGCGTCTTCCACATCGCGCACCGCAAGCTGACCCAGGCTCTCGGGTCCATGGGCCAGAACGTCGAGCTGCCCAACTTCACCCAGGCCCTCTACGAGGCCCGCGAGCTCGCCATGACCCGGATGCAGGACGAGGCCAGCCGGCTGAACGCCAGCGGCATCGTGGGCGTGCGCCTCGAGGAGAAGTCGCACCAGTGGGGCTCGCACACCATCGAGTTCCTGGCACTCGGCACCGCAGTCACCAAGGTGAGCGGTGAGGTGACACTGCCCAAGCCCACCACGATCATCTCTTTGGACAACTGATGTCCGGCGGTGACGGGGCGGATATGCAGAGCCCGCCGCCCGATGCCGTGACGACCACGGCCGGCGGGCCCCAGGGCGATCTGCCCGAGGCCGCACTGCGCCGCCTGGACTCCGACACCTTCTCCTCGGGCCTCAGCGTGCCGGACTTCGCCGCGTGCCTCGAGCTCGGCCTCCAACCGGTCACCCTCGTCCAGGGCTTCTGCGTCATGCGCTGGGGTTGGTACGGCCCCGGCTCTTCCTACATGCGGGGCATGAACCCCTACGGTGGTCAGGGCACCTCCGACGCCTACTCCGAGACGTACCGCTGCCCCCACGGCTACGGCTACGTCAACAGCAACGAGCACCGCACCTGGGGCCAGAACTTCGAGCAGCCCTGGGTGGAACAGGCCTGGACCTCCGGCTACATGACGGCGTACGGCCGCATGGTCGAGGAGGCCCGGCTGCACGGCGCCCACGGGGTGATCGGCGTGGTGGACCGCATTTCACCGGTGGCCGACACCGGCAACACCGAGTTCCACTTCCTGGGCACCGCTGTCGTCGTCGAAGACGGTCCTCCCCCCGCCGGCGGCGCGCCCTGGAGCACGTATCTGGCCGGGCAGCGGCTCACCAAGTCGATCGAGGCCGGCTTCATGCCCATCTCCATCGTGGCCGCCCTGGCCTCGGTGCGGGTGTGGGCCTATTGCATGACCGAGTACCTCATGGAGGGCTCCATGGGGTGGGGCTCCAATCAGCCGTTGGTCGTCGACCAGATCAGCCGGGCCCACATGGCCGTGCGCCAGCTCGCCCGCAAGCACGTGCGCCAGCAGCTGATGGGCGACGAGCTCCACGGGGCCCGCATCGAGGTGGACGGACGCGACCTCTCCCAGGGCGACGAGGTGATCGACTGCACCCTGCGGGGCAACCGGGTGCGGCGGTTCAAGGACTACGACGAGATCCCGCCCCCTCGGCCGACGGTGCGACTCGGATGACCGTCCCGGACACCAAGGCCGAGATGCGCAAGGGCGCCGAGGCGATTGCCAAGGCGGCGCCACCCACCAAGGCCCGGGGGATCACCTCGGACCTCTCGGTCGACGAGGCGCTCCTCCTCCACGGCGGCGGCTGGGAGCCGCTCGATCTGGTCTGCGGCGTCGCCGTCTGCTCCATTCCCTACGGGGTCTGGAGTTGGGGCGGGTCCGGGGGCGGGATGTCGATCAACCTCGCCTCGGACGCCAACAACATCGCCATGGGCGAGGCGGTGGCCCAGATCCGGGCCGAGTGCGGCAAGGTCAAGGGGTACGGGGTCGTCGGCGTCCAGGTCGAGGTCAGCCTGCGCCAGCATCACGTCGACGTCGAGCTCGTGGGCACGGCGGTGCGCCCGATGCAACAGCCCACTGAGGGCCAGGTCGCCGCGCTGGCCCGGCCCTTCGTGTCCGACCTGTCGGCCCGCGACTTCACCCTCCTCCTCCGAGCCGGCTGGATGCCGGTGGGCCTGGCCTTCGGCACCGCCTTCGCCTACGCCCCGCGGCGCTCGGCCGGCGCCGCCATGCGCCAGACGACCCAGAACGTGGAGCTCACCAACTACACCCAGGCCATGTACGCCGCTCGGGAGTCGGCCATGGAGCGGATGCAGCAGTCCGCCCTCCAGGCCGGGGGGCAGGGCGTGGTCGAGGTCAAGGTCACCGAGGGGCCGGTTGCCTTCGCCCGCCACTCCATCGGCTTCACGGCCTGGGGCACCGCCGTCAAGCTGGTGGCCGAGGAGCACCAGTCCATTGAGCCCCAGGTAGTTCTCCCGCTCGACGACGCTGTGGTTAGCTTCGACGCCGAGAGTCTGCGCAATGCAGCACAGGGGAGGCATTGATGAGTTCGACCAGAGATTGGGATTCCTGGGCCCGGACGTTCGAGTCCATCGACGGGCCCGACGAGTTCGCCGCCCTCTTCGCCCAGGGTGGCCGCTTCCGGGACCCGGTGACCCCCTGGACGACCAACCTGCACAAGGTGGCCACTGACACCGACGCCATCTTCCCGGACTGGAACCAGCGGGTCGACCGCATCCGTGGCGGGGACGATTGGGCCATCTTCGAGTGGACGGGCACGGCGACCTTCAGCGCCGGCGAGGGCAAGCCGGGCATCCCCATCGAGATGACCGGCGCGACCGTGATCGACGTCGACGACAATGGCAAGGTCACGGACTGGCGTGACTACCTCGACACCAACGAGCCCACCCAGCAGATTCAGAACGGCCTCGAGCGGGCCCTCGAAGGCGGCTGACTCCGCCGGCCAGCCCCGAGCTCAGTCCGAGCCTTCGGCCGCCACCGCCTCTACGTGGGCCATCCGGGCGTCACGGGCCTCGTCCAGATCCTGTGCCGCCTGCTCGTCACTGGCCATCTCGGCATCGATGTCCGAATCGGCAAACCCGATCACGCCCATTGACTCGAAGGCCGCGCGCAGTTTCGGGCCCCAGAGCCCGATGTCACGCAGGATCGGCACGATGCGCATGAACAGGAAGTTGCGGAACTCGCGCAGCGAGTCGCTGTTGTCGACGTAGGTGGCGATCTCGGGCGGCAGCTCCAGGCGCTCCCACACCTCCTCGCCCAGGAATCGGTCCCGCATGAGGTGGCACGCCTCGATGCAGAAGGCCTCCCGGTCGTCGCGCTCGGCCTGACTCAGTTGCGGGTAGTAGTCGCGCGAGGGCCAGGCGCCCGAACATCACGTGCCGAGCCTCGTCCTGCATGACGTAGGCGTTGAGCGCCTTGGCCAGCGGGTCCGTGGCGTTGTTGCGGATGATCCCGAAGGCGGCCAGGGCCAGCCCCTCGATGAGCACCTGCATGCCCAGATACGTCATGTCCCAGCGGCTGTCGGAGATGACGTCGTCGAGCAGCGCCTTGAGATGCGGGTTGAGCGGGTAGACGAGCTGCACCTTCTCGTGCAGGTAGCGGCTGTAGACCTCGACGTGGCGGGCTTCGTCGATGACCTGGGTCGCGGCATAGAACTTCGAGTCCACGTCGGGGACCGTC
This sequence comes from uncultured Acidimicrobiaceae bacterium, assembly GCA_963726545.1. Lineage (GTDB taxonomy): Bacteria > Actinomycetota > Acidimicrobiia > Acidimicrobiales > RAAP-2 > Bog-473. Next base: position 134,829 of record CAVSCV010000018.1, read on the forward strand.
TGCACGATCTTGGCCGTGCAGATCAGCGCACCTTGCTCGCCGTGCATGAACTGGCTGAAGCGCCACGCCTCGGTGTGCCGGCGCACTTCACCCTTGCGCTCGTCGGACATTTTGTCCCACCACTCGGTGCCGAAGATCGGGATGATCTCGTCGGGCATGCCGACCGGGTTGTTCAGGTCGACCTCCTGGCTCCAGTCGAGCCGGTCGCTGCCGATCCATTGCCGCCGCGTCCCCTTGTCGTAGAGGCGCAGCAACTGGTCTCGACCACCCGTGTAGTTGAAGTCGAACATGGTGGTCGACGGCGACTCGATGCCCCACTTCGGCTCGAAGGCGAAGTCCGCATCTGACGCGGTCGGAATGGTGGCCATTGTGCCCCCTCTGCTTCCTTGCACGGCGGGGACCGCCGTCCTTGCCGCGCGACGCTACCCCGTCGCTCGTTCCACGTCATGGTGAGTCCGCCCCGCGGCACCGGCCCGACGACCTCCTGGGTGTGTCCTGGGCGCGGCCACCTGGCCCCTGGACCGGGTGAGCTCGGGCGGCTCAGCGAAAGTCGAAGGCGACCTTGATGGCGCCACTCTCCTTCTGGGTCGCCAAGGAGACGAAGGCGTCGCGCCACTCTTCGAGGCGGAAGGTGTGGGTCAGCATCCCGGTCATGTCGACTCGGCCCTCCGAGGCCAACTTCAGGTAGTGGGCGATGCCATGCATGCGCACGCCGTCCACTTCCTCCACGCCGAACGCGTTCGACCCGACCCAGGAGATCTCCTTGAAGTACAAGGGCGACCACTCCCAGCGCTCGGGCGCGTGGACCCCGCTCTTGACCATGGTGCCGCGCTGCTTGAGCAGGCGGACGCCGACCTCCGCCGTCTGGGAGGTACCCACGGTGTCGTAGACGACGTCGAAGCCACCCGGGTGGGCCATCGGCAGGCCGGTGCCCTCGAACTTCTGGAGCACGCCACCCGACCAGGCGGCGGCCTCCTCGAGCAGCTGCTCGACCGGGAAGGGGTCGACCACGGTGGCGCCGAGTCGCTCAGCCAGTGCCTTCTGGGCCGGCCAGGCCGCGACGACCATGACCTCGACGTCGGGCCACAACGTCCGGATGATGGCGGTGGCACAAGTGCCAAGCGCACCGCCCCCGTAGACGAGGACCTTGCCGCCGGGCGTGGGCGGGTGTCGGGTCACCGAGTGCAGCGACACGGCGAACGGATCACCGATGACCGCCTGCTCGTCGGTCAGGTTGTCGGGCACCGGGATGAGCATGGTCTCATGCGCCGGGAAGAAGTCGGCGAAGCCACCGGGCGCGTCCTTCGACGTGCCGGTGTGGATACCGGCGGCGATCGGCCCCTGCGTGAAGTGGTAGCAGAGGCTGTAGTCGCCTGCCTGGCACGACGGGCACATGGGATCGATGCCCCGCGGAGCGCACGAGAGCCATGGGTTGAGGACGACCCGCTGGCCGATCTCCAGGGTGGTGACGGCCGGGCCGACTTCGACGACGTCGGCCACGACTTCGTGGCCGAACACGGTCGGAAAGGTGAAGAAGCCGTTCAGGGCGCCGTCGCCGAAATCGTCCCCGAAGTCCATGAAGACCATCTTGGCGTCGGACCCGCAGATCCCCGTCAATCGGGTCTTGGCCACGGCCCAGTCGTCCCGGATGACGGTCGGCTTCTCGAGCTCCTCCAGCCGCATGGGCGTCCTGGACAGCCCGACGAGCAGATGGTTCGACTCGTCCGGTGGCGTCCAACGTTCGGGCTTGACCCCGTACAAGAGACCTTGCATCACGTTCCTCCTCCGCGCAGATGCGCTCGTATGTCGTTCGGTGCTTCGAATTTGTCTGGTGCCGTTGCGCTCAGGCGATGTGGGCGATGGCTCCAGCCAGGCCGATCACGGAGCTGCTCGTGTTGTTGCTGACGGCGCCGATGATGATCAGCAGCACGTAGAAGGCCACCCAGGCAAAGCCGATGATGATGCCGGCGATGGCCAACCCGTCGCCCCGCTGTCGCCCACCCGAGTTCTTGATCTGGGAGCGGGCCACGAAGCCGAGCACGATGGCCACGATGAAGGTGATGAAGAAGAACCCGACGATGGAGCACACGAACGAGGCGATGGCGAGACCGTTCATGGAGGCACCGCCTCCGGCGACATAGGCGGGCTGGCCGTAGGGCGTGGCGCCGTAGGCCGGCGGGACTGGAGGGGCGGCACCCGGCCATTGGCTGGCGCCGTAGGCCGGTGGTTGTCCCGGAAGGCCTGTTTGTGCGGGCGAATCAGCCGGCCCGGCGGGTCCCGGCTGTGCCGTGGGAAACGCAGAGCTGGGCTGTCCCGTGGGCTGACCGGGCATCGATGGCTGCGCCTGCTCCCCGGTTTGGCCGCTCAGGGGGTTCGTGTTCGGCGGGCCGGTCCACTGCTCGGGCGGGTACCACTTGCCGTCGGAGGCCAACCACCATCCGGGACCCTGTGAGGTGTCGCTCATGCCGTGACCGCTCTCCGTACGCTGTGTGCGGAGCTGAGCTTACGGGCCGTCGCGGCCAGGCGCCTGGGAGTGGCGTTGCTCGCGTTCACACCACGTAGGGGCAATGGCGGCAACCCGAGCCGCAGCAGTAGGCGCGACGGGCCAAGTACCCGGCGGTGAGGACGGTCAGGCCTGAGGTGGGATCGACGTAGGTGTCGTTGCCGATCCGCATGGCCTCTGTGTGTGCCACCAGGATCTCGCCGTAATCCGGTCTGGTGGGGGAGAGGCGGTCGGGATGCGGCTGGCCCAGGGGGCGGTCGGCCAATGGCTCGAACGCTGCATCTGGCCCGCGCCTCGGATCGGCCATGTGCCGCGGGCCAGGACGCCCGGTCCCGCACGCGGGACCGGGCGGCGCTGACTTACCTCTTTGCGGTCTTCCGGGCCGGTGCGCGCTTGGCCGGTGCGCGCTTCGCCGGTGCCTTGCGTGCCGTGGCGGCCTTGCGGGCCGGAGCCTTCTTGGCCGTGGTCCTGGTCGCCGTGGCGCGAGCCGCAACCGGGGCAGCGGACTTGCCTGCGGACGCCACCGCCGCGTCGTCGGTGGGGAACGCACCCTTGACCAGCTTGGGGGCCTTGGCCGGGGCCAGCACGGCATCCTTGAAGGCCTTCACCGGGGTGATCCGGGCCTTCTTCGACGCCTTGATGCGGATGGCTTCGCCCGTGGCCGGGTTGCGACCCATGCGAGCGGGGCGGTCGACCTTGACGAACTTTGCGAAGCCGGGGATCGAAATTGGCTCACCCTTGGCCACGACGGCGGTCACCACATCGGTGAAGCCGTCGATGACCGTGATGACCGTCTTCAGTTCGACATCCGACTGGACTGCGACTGCTCTGGCTAGTTCACGCTTGTTCATGGCGACATTGTGGCTGACGCGCGCCTGCCAATGCACATCTTTCGAGGCGAAATGTATGGGAATTAACCGAAATTATGGTCAGTTCGGGGTGTCTGCGATGCGACGGACGAAGCTTCAGTCGTTCGGCATCCATTGTGCCCAATAGGGATTTGCGGTCGTGCGTTTCTCCATGAGGATGATCACGGTCCCCCAGGGGTCGTGGCACCACGTCGTTTTCAGACCCGCCACCGCGGCGATTTCCGTGGTCAGGAACTCGACGCCGCGGGACTCGAGAAGGAGGCGGGTCGCCTCGAGGTCGTCGCAGACCATGCCCACGTGAGTGAGACCCACTTCGGTCACCGTGGGGCGGCCCGAAGGCCCGTTCTTCACGTCGGCCTCGGGATATGCAATGAGCTCCAACACCCGATCGTCCTTGCCGAATCCGACGATGGCGGCGAAGACCACGACCGGCGCGGGCACGAGCTCACCCATGTCGTGCTGAATCTGTTCGCCTTCCATGCGGTACGGCGGAGAGAGGACCTCGAGCCCGAGGATGTCGTGGTACCAGTCGACGGCTGCCTGCAGATCGGGTACGCAGATGGCCGAATGGGCCATGCCGGTCAACACGCGATCAGGTCCAGCGAGCGAGTTCGTGCTGCAGACGCTTCTTCCAGCCGCGGGCAAGAAACGTCGCCCGGCGGTTCACCTTGCGCATGAGGAGCGCAAAGACGAAAACGAGGGGAGCGGCGAAGCCGGCCATGGCGCTGACACCCATGATCCGGACTCGATTCGTCCCCTTTCGCTGCGTATCCACGCGTTTAGTGCTACACCTGTTGAGGCTGTGGGCGCCAGTACTCGCTGGTCTGAGGCAGCCCTGGGAGCCTTTGCACAGATGAGCGACATCAACCCTGAGGAGACGCCGTCGACGGAGGTCGCTGAGGCGAGCCCGCCGGAAATCGCCGAGAAAAAGCCTCGGGCGCGCCGGACGAGGGGAATTGTCTCCTGGGTACTCATCGTGCTGGCGTCGCTGCTCATCCCGGTCTCGGTGGTGTCGGCCTGGGCCATCCGCACCGTCACCAATACCGACCAGTACGTGGCGACGATGGCGCCGCTGGCGCGCAATCCGATCATCATCGACCACCTGGCCGACAAGACCACGGACGCGCTCTTCTCGTCGCACCGAGTCCAGAACAAGGTGGCCGGTCTCCTCCCCACCAAGGCCAAGCCCTTAGTGGTCCCGATCACGAACCAGGTCAAGTCCTATGCGCACGGCCTTGCCCTCAAGTTCTACGAGAGCCCGGCGTTTGGCAAGTTGTGGGACGGACTGAACCGTCATTCGCACGAAGCGGTCGTCGACATCATGGAGGGGAAGACAGGCCCGATCCTCGACAAGGTCTCAAAGAACGGCGGCGCCATCGTCGTCAACGTGGTCCCGGCCCTCAATACGATCATCCAACAGCTGGATCAGCGTGGGATCAGGTTGTTCAACCCCGTCTCAGCGATCGCAGCCAAGGGGAACCAGGGCCTCGGAATCACCATCGTCACCAAGCAGCAGGTGGACAAATATTCGGGGCTGTTCAACACCATCGTCGACCTCGGCTGGGCCGTCCCAATCGTCGCCGTCGTCTTGGGCATCCTCTCTATCGCCGTGGCGGTACGGCGGCGGAGAGCATTGTTGCGGGTCTCCCTCGGCGTCTCCTTGGTCACGCTGATCTTCCTTGCCGCGCTTGCCACCGGCCGGAATTTCTTCCTCAACGAGGCCGCCGGCCACAGTTTCAGACGTGACGTTGCGGGTGCCGTGTGGGACACCCTGTTGCGCTACTTGAAGACCGACTTCCGTTGGATGCTGCTGGTCGCGTTGATCGTGGCCTTCCTGGCCTGGGTGTTCGGACCGGCCCGCTGGGCCGTCGGCATCCGCACCCACGTGGCCCGGGCGGCTCACTGGCTCGGCGCGCAGTCCAAATCCTTCAACGCAGGCGCTGGCCGGGCGGCGGCAGGGTCCGCTGGTGCTCGTCGTGTCGGGAGTTTCATTGAGGAGCACCTCAACGGTCTGCGCATCGTGGGTGTCGCCGTGGCCGCCATCGTGCTGCTCTTCAGCGGGAATCTGACCAGCTGGAGCCTGCTGATCATCCTGATCGTGCTGCTGGTGTACCTGGGTCTGTTGCAGCTTCTGGCCGCGTGGGCACGGAGGGTCGCCCCGCCCGGGACCACTCCGGAGGCGGCGTAGCACTCCCTGCGTGCAGATTCTCTGCTCGTCCTCGACGGGCGTCGACTGCCCGACCGTCATCTGGGTCAGCGTGAAATTAGGTTGTGGGTCGTTCAGATGCCCGACACGGCGGCCGTTGGACGAGCCCGAGGCAGGACGGGACCGGGGTCGGCGAGGTGGGTTCTACGGCTCACCAGGGTATGAACACGGTGCATCACGGACGACGGGCAGGAGACGAGATGACGGAGCTGGTGCTGGTGACTGGAGCCTTGGGCCTCGCGGCGCTCGGCTTCGTGGCAAGGCAGATCAGGTGGCGTCGCCGGCTCGAGGCGAGCGTGCGGCGCATCCCGCTCAGGGTTGGCCGTCAGGTCGGACCCAAAGTGGGACAACCCGGCTCGACTCGTCCTCGCTAGCCGCCCTCGCGGAGGGATGGCTTCCGACGCCATGCGGCCCCCAACGACTCGTTCGGGTCGGCAAAAATTCGAGCTTTCTTATTTGAATCCCAGGCGTTCTTACCTGGCATTTAGGTGCGCCTCTTAGCCTGGAGGCATGGGCTTGAAGTGGCGCTTGGTTCTGGTCGCGGTGGTCGCCGCAGCCGTCCTGGGCGGGCTGGTCCCACACACCGTCGGCTCGGGCGCGGAGAGCGCCGGCGCAACCTTGGTCCAGGCGGTCGAGTCGCCCATGGCGTCTCCCACCAGCTGTGCTGACGCCAGCTGCGGGAAGGGAGCTCCGACCCCGGCCGCACCGTCACCCGCGATCGCCCTCGTGGCGGTGCTGGGCGGACTCGCCGTTGTGGCTGCCGCGGCCGGGTTGATTCGTCGTCGACCCGGCAAGGTCGGCGCACTACCAAGTGGTCGCCAAGACACGCTTTTCCACCCTCCTCAGTTCTCCTAGCTCGGTCCGTCTCGACGCCCCGCGTCCCGTCGCCCGCTCGTTCATGAGTGATGGTCCCGACGGCCAGAGGGCGCAGTTATTCAGAGCACCTCGGCTGCCCAATATGGCTGCCGCCTCACCGTCGCCGAGCGCATTCCGTGTCGCCTCGGCCCTCCAAGGAGAACTCCAAAATGTCGAAGTCCCATTCCGGGCCCACGCGGCCCTCGTCGTCCCATCGCCCATCGAAGGGCGCAGCCACCACCACTCGAACCGCATCGAACCAGATGAAGGCCGGCGGACCATCACCTGCCCCGAGGTCCTTTCGGATGCGGCACCCCGTCATCACGGCACTTGTCCCGGTCGGGCTCGTGCTCGCGGTCATCGCCACCATGGTCGTGATCAAAGCCTCGGGGGGATCGGCCGCCCCATCGTCCTCACAGCTTCAGGCGGGCGGAGCAAGCCAAGCCGGGCAGACCGGGGCGGTAGCTCTGTCCTCCACGGTCCTCGCAGATCTGGCCGTCCCCGCCGCAACGCTCGATGCCGTTGGCAGCCCGAGTGGCGACAGCCTGCCCAGCGCGATCAGCGGGACCCCGATCCTCAAAGGTCAGGACGGCAAGCCGCTCATCACGTACGTGGGCGCCGAGTACTGCCCGTACTGCGCGGCTGAGCGGTGGGCCCTCGCGGTCGCCCTCTCGCGGTTTGGGTCGTTCACGAACCTGTCGGCCACCCATTCCGCCAGCGCAGACGTCTACCCGAACACGCAGACACTGTCGTTCTATGGATCGAGCTACACGAGTCCCTATGTCGACTTCCAGGCCGTCGAAGAGGCGACCAATCAGGTCGTGAACGGTTCCTACCAGGCACTCCAGGCACCCACTGCGGCCCAGAGCGCGCTCATGGCCAAGTTCGACTCCGCAGGGAGCATTCCCTTCCTCGACATCGCCAACAAGTACGTCGTCACCGGAGCCAGCTTCTCGCCCCAGGTGTTGCAGGGCCTTTCCCGTGAGCAGATTGCCGCGCAGCTGAGCGATCCGTCGGGACGGGTGGCCCAGGCGATCGACGGGACGGCGAACGACATCACGGCGGCCATCTCCAACGTCACTGGCAATCAACCGAGCAGCGTCAGCAGCTCGGCCACCATCTCTGCCATCGCCAAGACGTTGGGAGCATGACCATGGCTCTACCGACGAACCGACGAGTCCCAAACTGGCTGATTGCCACGTCGCTCGGCCTCTCTCTGGTCGCAGTCGGCATTGCCACATACCTGACCATCGCCCACTACGCCGATCCCGGCGCACTCGCCTGCCCGGATAGCGGAGTGGTGAACTGCGCGTTGGTGACCACCAGCCCCGAATCCGTGGTGCTCGGAGTTCCCGTCGCCGTGCTCGGACTGATTTGGGCCTTCGCGATGGTCTGTCTGTGCGTACCCAAGGCGTGGCGCGCGCGGGGCGAGTGGGTCGAGCGAACTCGCCTCATTGCAACAGGGGCTGGGGCGTTGACGGTGGTGTACCTCGTCTACACCGAGTTGTTCCGCATCGGCGCCATCTGCCTGTGGTGCACCGCAATCCATGTGACCGCCGTCGCGCTCTTCGGCGTAGTCATGGCTGCACGGGCACAAACCAGTGTGGCGGTGACGGCCCGTGTCTGAAACGGGCGGAGATGGGGCCTTTGCCCCTACTGCGATCACGGTGCGTCCGCTCACAATCAGGGAAGGCCATCTGCACGAGCGGGATGCTGGTGGGCGGGAGGAGATTCCGATGAAGCAGCGTGAGCACCCGAAGGAAGACGGTGTCAGCGTCCTGGTGCGGGAGTGCGAGGCGTTCCTCGAGGGAACGCTGGCGGAGCACCTCGACGAGAGGGGCATCGTGGTGCCCGTATGGGCTTGGACCAACCTGCTCGCCCATGGCGGACCCGAGCAGATCACCGATTGTGTGTGCTCGCCGAACCAACCGAGCCGCTCGGACCGCGACTGGAGCGTGGCCCGCGCCCTCCTGGCCTTCGAGATCTTCGACCTCATGGAAGCCGGCTACGTGCTCGAAGAACTCCAACAGGACGTTCTGATCCCGCTCGAGCTCGAGATGGCGTCTCGCCCGGAGGTCAGCCGGTGGACACCCCGCCAATGGCTTGACACCGTGGACGCGGTCATCCGCAGCCAGCAAGTCACCTTCGGCCTCTAGCGCACTCACCGATCGAGCCGGCGCGGACGTTGCGCCGCCCGGGCTGAGGGTATTAGCCGGCCGAACGGGCCACCCAGCGCTCGACCGTTTTGGCGAGGGCCGGCAGTGGGAGGGAGCCGGCTCGCAAGACGACGTCATGGAATTCACGCAGGTCGAAACGCGTCCCGAGGCGTTCCGATGCTTCGCGGCGCAGTCGGACAATCTCGAGTCGGCCGGTCATGTAGGCCAACGCCTGGCCGGGATACGAGATGTATCGGTCCACCTCGGACTCCATCTCGATCCGTGGCATTGGCGTGTGCTCCACCAGCCAGTCGACTGCCTGTGCCCGCGTCCAGCCCATGGCGTGCAACCCGGTATCGACGACCAGGCGTCCCGCACGCCAGGCGTCGGCCGAGAAGAGACCCATGCGGGAAAGATCGTCGCTGTAGAGACCCATTTCGTCGGCGAGCCGCTCGCTGTAGAGGCCCCAGCCCTCGGCGCAGGCGGTGTCGAAGAGGACGCGCCTGGCCGGGGCCAATTCGGTGTCCTCGAGGGCGATGGTCAGCTGGAAGTGGTGGCCCGGCACCGCCTCGTGAAAGGCCACGTCTTCGGCCGCGTAGCGGTGACGCTCCTCCGGCATGGACGTGTTCAGGAAGTACGTGCCTTTACGGGACCCGTCGATCGCGCCGACGAGGTAGTAGGCCGCAGCCATGCCCACTTCCTCGGTTTCGGGTACCGGCTGGACGACACACGCTTCCTTGGGGATCACGCCGAACCATCTCGGGGCTTCGGCCTCGGCCGCGGCCACGACGCGACGGGCGTGTTCCAGCATCTCCTCGCGGCTCTTGTACCGCAGGCTGAGGTCGGTTGTGAGTCGATCGAAGATCTCACCGAGGTCTGTCGTTCCCCAGAGCTTCGAGCCCGTCTGGCGGAACTCCTCACTTACTTGCTCGACGATCTCGAGTCCCATGGCATGGAGTTCGTCGACGCTGTGGTGAGTGGAGGTGTGCAGTTGGACCAGCTTGGCGTACATGGCATCGCCGTCGGGGAGGTGACAGATCCCGGGATGTTCGTCGTCGCGTGCCGCGGAGAGGACGTCGGTGGCCAGGCTCTCGCGATAGCTGACGAGTGCCGGTCGGACGTGCGTGTCGATCTCGACCGCCAACCGGTCGGTGAATGCTGGGTCATCGTGACCGCGGAAGTCCAGACCGCCGGCGCTCTCGTCGGTGGCGAGCATTTCGAGTTGGACCATGGCCGATTCCACCAGGCGTCGCACGGCCGTCCGGCCCTCGGCAGTGCCTTCTCGGTGCCGGTCGGCCACGCCGGCGAGCATGCCCGGCAGATCGCGGAGGCGAGTGATGTAGCCGTCCTGGCGCTCTTTGGTGTCGAGGGCCAGCTTGGGCAGCAGCGTCAAGACGCCGTTGACCGGGTCCACGAACGTATCGCAGACAGTGAACTCCACGAGGGGCACTGACGCCGCGCCGGCGATGTTCTCAGCCATGCGGCGAACAAAGTCCAGTGTTTGCAGTTGGACCTCGGTGAGTCCGGACTCGTCGAGTCGGGCGGCCTGTTCGGCGAGTGTGCTCAGCCGCGTGGCCTGTGCCAGCTCGGAGGCCTTCGAGAAATCAGGCAACCGCTCGTCGTAGCCGGGGAAGCCGTACAGCGATCCGGCGAGCGGGTCGGCATCGAGCGTTGTCTCAAGAAGCCCAGCCGCCAAGTCGTCAGGAGTCATGCCGACGGAACCTACCCCAGCTGAATCGAAATCGTGGGGTCCCATGGCTTCGAGACGGTGAACGGCGGGCACGTGACCTTGCGCTCAGCTCCGTGAGACTCGAGCGCTCCGACTGTGGACGACGGGTGCCCGTGAAATTCCTCGTTCGCGGTGAGGTGCCTCAGGTGGGGGCGGGGCCGTCGTACTCCGGATCCGTGGCAGTTCCGGCTTTGCCGTTCGCGCCCGGGGGACCGGCCGGCGTGTTCGTACCGCCGCCCGCTCCCTGTCCCGCCGCGCCGATACAGTCCAGGACGGCACTACTCGCACCCGGTCCGCCGAAGTGACCAGCAGGCCCACCGTTCGCACCGAAGGCGCCGCCGCCCGAGCCCTGCAATCCCCCGATGACTCTGTCGGCGCCCGCCGTTCCGAGGGACACGGAGGATTCGGAGGGTGCCTTCTTCGAGAAGAGGGCACCACCTTTTGCTTTGCCTCCGGGGCCGCCGTTACCTGCTGACGCCGGTTTGCCCGCATTCCCACCGGCACCTGCGTTCCCTCCGTTGCCGCAGGGGTTCCCTCCCGTGCCGCCGGATCCGCCGGTCCCGCCGACACCGCCCTGCGACCCACCCCCATCAACACCGCGGCCACCGACGGCTTCGTTGCCAGAGAAGGCGACGTTCACCAGGTTGAGTGGTCCCGTGGCGTAGACGCCGCCGCCAGATGCCGCTCCACCCGGACCGCCCATGCCGCTCGCCCCGCCGCTGCCGCCCTTGCCGGCGGCGCCTGCCGATCCGCCGTCCGTCCCCTTACTCACGGGATTTCCGTTCTCATCGAGATTGGCCGCGCCCCCGGCGCCGCCTGGGCCACCTGACCCACCGGCACCGGCGAACTCTCCTCGACCAGCGATCCCACCTTGTCCACCGAACGCGTCGTTGTTCTCGATCTGCGAGTCAGTAATGGAGAGCGTTCCGCTGCTGTAAATCCCAGCGCCTTCTGCAATGCCCCCGGCTCCGCCATCGCCGCCTGCACCTCCGGCACCGCCGTTCCCACCGTTTCCGCCGACGCCACCGCCAATCGGAATCCCCATCGAGTTGATTTCGCCGGCGTTGCCCTGACCACCGCTGCCTCCGGTCCCGCCGACGCCACCGTCGCCGCCGTTGCCACCGATGCCACCGCTGGCGACGTTGGACTCAACCACATCGCCATTGAGCGAAAGAGCGCCCAGGTTCTGAATGCCACCGCCCTGACTGGCGGCTCCCGCCGATCCTGACTTGCCTTTTCCGCCAGCTTGGCCAACCCCTCCCGGTCCCCCGGGTGCCCCAGGCGTCGGATCGGTCGAGCCCGTCGTGCCCTGGCCTCCCGCCGTGCCGGGCGATCCGAGGAGCCCGTTTGCGCCACCTGCGTGTCCGTTGTAGATGGTCAAGTGGGTGAGTGTCACGGTGGCGCCCGAGGCAATCGTCAACACGGATGACTCACCGTTGCCATCCAAGGTCACCGTTTGACCCGTGGCATCCAGCGATACTTTCTTACCGGTCTTGACGGCGAACGGCACCGACACGCCGCCGGATTGGGGAACGAGGATCGTTCCGCTGCAGGTGAACATCCAGTTCCCACCCGCCTTCAGGGCCTGCTCGACTGCGGTCGTCGTGCAGGAGGTGATTTGCGACGCCGCGCTCGCCGGTGTGGCACCGACGACGAGTCCCCCGACGACGAGCGGAACGGCTCCCATCAGGGTCACCACGACGCGGTGGAGCCAGCCTGACTTTCGGATGCTCGCGTTCTTCATGTGGTCCTCCCCATGTGCGTCTTGTTGATGCAGACCGGCCACGGCGTCATCGGGTCGAGCCCGTGATCGAGGACGTCGAGCGAGGACCCTTTCAGTATGAGCAATAGATCGCATTTCTGCTACTGGTATTTCAGGGCGTGATCGTATGACTTCCACCCACAACATCCCTCGTCGCTGGCCAAAGCAGCGTCCCTCGCAGGACATGTGCGATCGGATCATCGAGGCGATTCGGTCTTCGTCTATTGGGCGAACTCTCCGCACTGACTCACGTATGAAATCCGGCAAGGGGCTGGCGTGAGGTGCAATGCGAAAGGGACGGGGCCGAAGCCCCGCCCCTTTCGCGCCCGATCAGTTGGGCTTGTAGTCAGATGCAGCTCTTGCGCTAGGCGAACTGGATCGAACTTGCCGCCCCGTCGAATCCGGAGCTGGTGATGATCATCGACGCGTTCCCAAAAACTTCGGCGGTGACGTCGTTCTTGAAGTTACCGGTCGTGCCACCCGTTCCGGTGTCAGTGTTGAGGCAGGCCGTAATGTGGGTGGCCTTACCGGACTGCGAGGCTGGCGCCGTGAGGTGGCCGATGAGTTCGAATCCAGCCTCGGTGGCCGGGCACTTTCCCACCCCGGTCCCGGAACCTGCCTGGACCGACGAAGTATTCGCCGCCACGTAGGTCGTGCTGCCAACGGTCCATGACGTGGTCTTCGCAGCCTTGTACAACGTGGTGGCGCCTCCGGCGAACTGAGTGGCCGTGTCGTAGACGAACCAGGTCGGGTTCGAGGCGCACGCCGCCGGCGTGTTTGGACTCGTGTCCTTCGAGCAGACCAACTTGCTCTTGGTCTTGATCGAGCTGGCGGCCACCGTTCCGGTGCCGGCGTGCTTTCCTGTGCATGTGATCGATGGCGCCGACGACGTTGTGGATACTGACGTCTTGCTCAGCTGGGCGGCTCCTCCATTTGATATGCCCGGCGAAGCGAAGGTCACCGTCTGGGATCCTCCGTTACACAAGGTCGTCCCCCCTGCTGCAAAGGCACTTCCGCTCGTCGCAACCTCGGCGACGCCGAACGACAGCACGGGTACCGAACACAAGACAACTGCTGCCATGAACTTACGAAACATTCTCCACCCCATTTTTCCCCTAGAGGCCGACGGTCGTCGTGCGCCCATCCTCAGAGGATCGAACGAGTCTCGGCCGTGCGGCACTGTTTGCGCCGGTGAGCCTTTCATAACGGTCACAGCAATGCTTGAGAACATGTAAACGGAAGATTGCACCGAAAGAGCAAGCGTCGTGGACGCTCAGAAGATCGCGGCGAGCGCGCCGCGATCTCCGCTCGTGCATCCCTGATCCGGTCGCTGTCGTAGCGCGTGAGTGGCGTGGTTGTCCCTGGTCAACGGCGTCGAGTGCAGTCGACTCTGAGTAGACGTGGAGTCCGGCAAACGAGGGATTCCTGTGTCGGTCCTGGGTTACTGGGGTTGCCGAGTGGAGGGGTGGCCGAATCCCGCAGGCTGCTGTCGCTAGGGTGAGCGATTCGCGGAGCTCCCGCATTCCTACTTGCCGTCAGGAAATCACGTGAGAGTCCTCCTCGTCTCCGACCTCCATTACTCCTTGCCGCAGTTGGACTGGGTCGTCGACGCGAGTTCCTCGTATGACGTTGTCGCTGTGGCCGGGGACAGCCTGAACATCAGCTCCGCCGTTCCTCTCGACGCGCAGAGCATCGTGGTCACCCGCTATCTGGAAGAGATCGCGTCGAGGACGCAGCTGGTCGTAAGTTCGGGCAACCACGATCTCACCGGCCCGGACGAGCATGGCGAACAGACCGCACTGTGGCTGAGCGGAGCACGCAGCGCTGGTATCCCGATCGACGGGGATTCCGTCGTGGTGGAGGACACGCTCGTCACGATCTGCCCTTGGTGGGACGGTCCGAACGGCCGCTCCGAGGTGGCGTCACAACTTCGGGTCGATGCAGAGCGGCGGCCTGCACGCTGGGTGTGGCTCTACCACTGGCCGCCATTGGGCTCGCCGACGTGCTGGACCGGTCGGCGTGACTACGGCGACTCCGATGTCCGAGAGTGGATCACCCAGTTCCAACCCGATGTGGTCTTCTGCGGCCATGTGCACGAATCGCCCTTCAAGATCGACGGATCCTGGGTCGACCGGATCGGCGAAACCTGGGTGTTCAACGCCGGTCATCAGATCGGGAAGGTGCCCACTTTCGTCGAGCTCGACTTCACGGCGAACCAAGCCCGATGGGCCTCCATCATGGGCTCGGAGTCGGTGGACCTGGGCGATCCCACGCCCCCGGCCCGCACGGTGTTCTGATCGGGTTTGCCGGTGGTCGATCGTGCTCCGGCGTCTGCGGCGGCTAGTACTCCGGATCGGGATCTCGGGCGGAGCCGGGCCTGGCGGGCTCGGACTGACGTTGTGCCAACTGCGCGAGCACATCGGAAACCATGGAGAGCCCGGTGGACTCGCCGTACTGGTGTTTCAGGTCGGCCAAATAGCTCGACACGAAGTTCAGCCGTTCCGCCAGGCTCACGGCGATGAGTTTTGTGATCTCCGGGTCACCAAGGAGAAAGGTTTGGCCCTCGTCCGCGAAACGGAGACGGGTGGGCTCGGTCGCGACGACAGTGGCGCCGTGGCGAGTCCCGAGAAGCACGGACATCTCGCCGACAATCGCACCCGGCTGGGTGATGGTGTTCACCGCGACGTCACCCTTGAAGACCTGGAGCGCGCCCTCGACCAAGACCCACAGGGCTCCGCTGGCGCCGCCCTCGGTGACCACGGCCTCGCCTGCATCGATTTCGATCAGCGGTAGATGCATCGACAGGGTCAGCATGTCGGACACGGCTGAACTCTACGACATGCTCGTGCGAGGTCGATCCAAAGCCGCGTGACGCGATGCCCCAGCGGGCGCGTCCAAGGGCATATTTGTGTGGGATCGCGCCAACCGCCACCCTGGGCGCCCCGAGGGCGGCGATCGCCCTCAAGGATCACTCCAGCATTGGTGCCGACGAAGTCCCTAGTCTTTGCGTTATGCCATCGCCACTGATGCCGGCAGCCGTCTACGTGGGCGACGGCAAAATCGCCGTCGAGCAGGTACCGAGTCCAGAGCCAGGACCCGGTGACGTGCTGGTCGAGATCGCCGAGTGCGGCATCTGCGGCTCCGATCTGCACATGGTCCTGGAGCGGTACGCCAAACCGGGCGCCATCCTCGGCCACGAATGGTCGGGCATCGTGGCTGCTGCGCCCAGCGGCTCCGGCTGGTCTCCCGGCGACCGGGTGGTGGGGAACCCGGCTCCGGGGTGCGGGGCGTGCCGACCGTGCCGGCGGGGCCGGCCTTCGGTGTGTCTCAACCGCGCCTCTGCGGACTTCGTCGGGTACCGCGGTGCCTTCTGCCAGTACAAGACGGTGGCGGCCGATGGCCTGATCCGGATCCCGGATTCTTTACCGACCCGAGTGGCCGCGCTCGCCGAGCCGATGGCCATCACGTTGCACGCGATACGGCTGGCACACGTCGAGGCAGCCGATCGTGTGCTCGTCACGGGAGCCGGGCCAGTCGGGCTCCTACTTGTGGCGGTCCTTCGGGCTCAGGGAGTTTCCGATATCACGGTGAGTGAGCCTTCAGCGGTCCGGCGCCAGCAGGCCCTCGACGTCGGGGCCGCCCGGGTTCTGACGCCGGACGAGCTCGAACCGCCACCGATGGTGCTGCCCGTCGCGGAGCCGTATTCGGTGGTATTCGAATGCTCGGGCCATGCCAGCGCGGCCGAAGCGGGATTCGGTCAGCTCGACTACGCGGGCACGCTCGTGATCGTCGGGACTGGCTTCGAACCGCCACGGATCAATCAGAACCGGATGATCATCTTCGAGCTCCAGATCATCGGCGCCTACAACTACAACGATGAGGGATTTCAACCGGCCGTGGACCTACTCGACGGCGGTACGTTGCCGTTCGACGCCTTGATCGAACCCGACAACGTTCCGCTGGGCGACGTGATGATGTCCATGGAGCGACTTGCTCGCGGGGAGATACCGAGCAAGGTGATGGTCCAACCAAGCTTGTCCTCATGAGCACCTCTTCGTTCGCTCCTCGGATCAATCACGTGGCTATCAGCGTCGACGCCGAGATCATGGACGAGAAGGGCCGAGCGGCACTGTTGGACTTCTACTCCGAGGTCTTCGGGTGGACCGAGGGAGACAACAGCACGGAGAAGGGGAATCCACTCATCCTCTACACCGGGTCGCTGGGGCAGTTCCTGTACCTGCTGCCGGCCAAGGATCAATTCATGGTCACACCGAACATGGACCACTTTGGGATGGAGGTGTCATCCAAAGAGGAGATGCTGGAATTGTTGGACCGGGCCAAGGCATACCAGAGTAAGGATGACCGAGTGCGTGTTACCGATGTTGGCGCCATGGTGACGCACTACGGCGAGAAGGAGTACACGCTCACCAACGCCTACATCTGGTTCTTGATCCCGTTGTGGATCGAACTCCAGCACGTCGAGCGGCGAACCGGAGACTGACTTCGGGCTGGCATCCCAGGATCCCTATCCGCGCCACAGCGTGTGGGTGGTTGATCAGGTGAAACGAGAGGTCGATCGGATCAATCGCTCGGGTCGATGCAGCCTGCCACCGAAGCTCTCTGCGACAAGTTTTAGTGCCCGCGAGGATCCGGAAGTCTCACCAGGTTGCCGGTCCGGAAAACGTTCGTGTCCACGCCTCTCGGACCTGTTTGATACTGAACTGGCAGGGTGTCTTCCGCGAGCTCCCGTTCCTTACCGTCCCTTTACCGACCCCTCGCACAGTGATGTTGACACTCACCTCGGCGAGATCCGCAGAGATTCGGGGAGGGCAGGCAATGCACGCAGTTCCGTGGCGAGGCAGGCCCGCGTCAAGAAAGGGATGAACCAATGTCGAAGTGGAGGAAGATCGTCCTCGGGAGCTCGGCCGCGTGCCTGATCCCACTCGGAATGCTGGCCACGTCGCTCAGCTCCCAAGAGCCCGGCAGTGCCTCGAGCGTCCCCTTCGGAACCGTCTACCAGGCCCATCTGGCCTGTTGCCAGACCGTCCCGGTGGGGCAGTGGCCGGCGTCGAGTGCGCCGGTGCTGACAACCAAGACGCTCCCGGTGGGCAGCTACAACGTGGTGGCCAACGTCTTCTTGGTCATGCAGCCGAGCGATGCGGAGAATTGCTGGCTGACCAGCGCAAATCCGTCTGATGTCATCAATGGCACCGGCGGATCGACCGGAAACGGAGCCAGCAACTCGGGGCTCGGAGCCTCCGGCGTCTATGCCAACGCCATCGTGACCGACACCGTGGTCATCACGGCGCACCATGACACCCTCACGGTCAACTGTGACTCCAAGGCGGCGCCCCCGATCACCAGCTACGCCGCAGAGGTGTCGTTGATTGCAACCAAGATCCCGGCGATCAACGCGATCTGAGCGGCCATAAGGCGGTTGTCGATCGACAACGGCGTCGATCGGCAGCGGCAGAGTGGGTGGGTGTCGAGCGACCGGCATCCACCCACTCGGCGCGACCCAGCGAGCTCGCTGGCCTTCCATTGTGCGAAAGGCGACCGTCCGCATCGTCGATAGCCCACAGGTTGAGGGTGTCTATTCCGGCGATTGGACCACCGGATGCTCAACCGCGACATATGCACTGCGAGAATCGGCCATGGTTGGTCCATGACGCCGGACGAACCCCCGGATCGGCAATTCGGTGTTGCCCGCCGTACCGGTCGCTGGCTGTTCCTCAACCGCCGGACTGGACGCGTGACTGTGGCCCAGTGGCCAAATGCGTCCCTGACCGTATTCATCGTCCTCTCCCTCGCGTTGCGACTTCTCCACCCGAAGGGGGGAGCCCAAAACGCATTCCGTGCAATCGCAGATGTGGCGCTTTTCGTGTGGGCGGCTGATGAGTTGTTTCGTGGAGTAAATCCATTCCGCCGGGCACTTGGCCTCGCGGTCATGGGCGCCACCATTGCCAGCTTGATTCTCTAGGTCCGATACCGGCCCAGTTCGGCCAGACGGCCCTACGATGCTTGCTGAAGATCGGAGAGGCAGGAGGCGCGGGTGATGAGCGAGACAATCGGCTTTGGGGCTCGCGGAGCCACGACCCGAGATCGAAGCCTCACTCTTTTTGGCCAGACGATGGTGTATGTGGCGGCCACGGCTGGACTCTTCGCCCTTGGCGCCTACGCCGGTCGGAACCTTTCGGAATCGCTCGGGTGGGTCTGGTTCATCGTGGCGATCGTCTGCCTTTTCGCCATGAATTTCACGTCTCGGCGCTCCGTCCCGGCAACGATCCTGCTTCTCGGCGCGTTCGGTGTCTTGATGGGTCTGGCCACGGCACCCTTGCTCGCCTACTACGCCACCACCGACCCGGCGATCCTCTGGCAGGCGGGTGGGGCCACGGCGTTGTTCATCGCTGGTTTCGGGGCTGCCGGCTACGCCATCCGGCGCGATCTGACCGCACTGGCCAGAGTCGCCTTCTTCGCCCTGCTGGCCTTGATCGTTTTTGGGATCGTGCTGATCTTTGTCCACATCCCCCAAGGGACGCTCATCTACGCCGTCCTGGGCCTGGTCATCTTCGCCATCATCACGATGTTCGACTTTCAGCGCCTCCGACGCTCGAGCGACGTCGCTTCGGCGCCACTTATGGCGGCGTCGATCTTTCTCGACATCTTGAATGTGTTCTTGTTCTTTCTCCGGATCTTCGGGGGGAACAACTGAACCCTCCCGGGCGCAGGCCGGGGATTTGCCTGCCGAGGCTCCCTTTCTCCTACCGGTCGGCGTCCGCGACGAGGAACAGCTACGGGCCCGATTGACCCTGAGGCAAGACACGAATTAATTCGAGGGTATAGCGTGAACAAAACTTGCTCGCTTGGCAGGTTCCGCTCATTGGCGGTGCGCGGCTTAGGAGTTCAGTACCGGGCCACCGTCTCCCGAGCATCCCTAGGGGGTTCGTAGGTGAAGAGCACTGGTACGTCTGCAATCGGCCAGCGATCGGCCAAGCGCCGGTCTCAGGGAGCCATCACAATCGCCGTAATTGCGGCCGCCATTTCCTTGCCGGCTTCGGTCGCGTGGACAGGCGGAGTCCAGGCTGGAGCCAGTGCCCGGTCGCCAGCGTGCGCCACGCTCAGCGGCACCCCCAATACGAGCGTCATCCTCGGCACGTGCACGCCCGCCCCGGCAGGCTTGGCAGCCAAGGGCTACAAGAAGGGCCACCTACAGCTGAGTAACGAAATCCTGGATGCGTTGATCGCTGGTGGAACGATTACGGAGACGATGTCCTGGACGAACAGCGGCGCGACGACAACAATTCAGTTCTCCGAAGCACCCTCTTCTGCCAGATGCAAGCAGGGCAGCACCGAGTTTGACCTCGTTGGATCGGTGATTGCCGCGTCCACCCACGGTCGCGGGATTCCGGCCATCGGAGATGCCCTCAAAGCTGCAGTGTGTTTGAGTCCGTCGGAACAGTTCACTCTGCCGAAGGACTCGAAATTCCATCTGTAGTGCCTCTTGGTTCAACAGGGCTTCCGCGTCGGAACGGAATGGGTGGAATCAAGAGTGCTGGCCTGTTGATGGCATGGCAATGGGTGCTGTGTATTCGCGGCCCCTGGCGACAGGATCACACTTCGTGGAGCATCCAGACGTTCGGTTCCCAATATGAACCCACACCATCGCGGACCTGGAGCGGTGCGAGCCCCGAGGGAAAGACATATTCGCCGTCCTCCGGGAAAGTCATGTCGGTCCAGCGCTCCCACTCGTCCACTAGCCCTTCGATTCGCATGGACTTTGGTGCCGGCCGCAGGATTGTCGCTCCCAACCGAGCGTGTACACGGAGCCAAGGGTCGAAGGGCAGAGCGTCGCCTCGCTCCCAATAGGCGTACCGCTCGATTGGAATGAGCGGGTACCGATCCTTCCAACTGGGGCGGACCGGGGCCACGAGAGGAAACAGCTCCGCCCGCCGGGCCACCTGTGCCATGGCTTGAATTACTGGCCGACTCAGGCCACGTCTTTGGTGGTCGGTGGCTACTTCGGCCGCCAACGCCGAAAGCGCCGTCGGCCCTCCCAGACCGTCGACTGCCCGTAGTCCCACGGCATCGATCCCCTGCGGAAGGTCGTCGAGTGACCCGTCCCAGCGAAATGGGATTGTCCGTCCTCGAGCCACCACCTGCTCAATGTCGCGATCGAAGAACAGAATCTGGAGATGTGCATACTGCGGGAACAGGGCACGGAAGTATGTGCCACTGTCGTTTCCGTGGTTGTTGTACTCGGGCCACACGTCTTGAAACAATGAGCGAGCACTTTCCCAAAGGTCGGGCCGCTCCTCTGCCGTGAACGCGACGATGGAGCCGTCAGCGGGAAGATCCAATCCCTCCATATCCTCATCATGCCGCCCTCAGCACCATCGTGAGGCGTCATCGTTGACAACTCAATATTGCCCACTGGCGAAGAGACCCTCACGAGAAATCGCCAACTCAGTTGTGCCGGTCACCTGTGCCCGGGCAGGCACTGGCGGACACCTCGAACGCTTCAGTCGGGACAGAGCGAGGCCAGCTTTGAGGACGACCCAGCGCGGACGGTAGCGTCGCAGAGCCGTGCAGCGTGATTGGGTGGAGTGGCACCGGGACTACGACGATCCGGCCTCTCTGCTCTCGCAGCGGGGGGAACTCGTGCAGGGGCACCTGCGCGCCGAACTCGAACGTGCGCCTACTTGGTCCGTCCGCCTGATCAGCCTGTGCGCCGGGCAGGGTCGCGACGTGATCGGCGTGCTGACCGGACATCCACGCCGAGACGAGGTGCGCGCTCGGCTGGTCGAGTTAGACGAGCGCAACGTCGCGCTCGCCCGGCAGGCGGCTGGGTTGCACGGCGTCGAGGTGCTGCAGGCCGACGCCGGGACCACCGGTGCCTGCGCGGGCGCGGTACCCGCCCAGATCGTGGTGGCATGCGGCATCTTCGGCAACATCACCAACAGCGACATCCAGGTCACGGTGGCGGCCCTGCCCAGCCTGTGTGCTCCCGCTGCGCTCGTCATCTGGACCAGGCACCGCAGTCCGCCCGACCTGACTCCCGCGATCAGATCCTGGTTCGGGGAGGCGGGTTTCCGCGAGGAGGCGTTCGACACCAGCCACGACGGCTTCATGTCGGTTGGAGCACACCGACTGACGAGAGAGCCCGCCGCGCTGGCGCCGGGCAGGCGACTGTTCACCTTCCCGGGCGGAACTGAACGGGGCCCGTGACAAAAGGATGAATAGAAGGACGCCGGCAAACACCGTCGGGTCCATGCTTGATGTGGAGCATCGCCCCTAAAACGTCGGGGACCGTGCGCGACCGACCACCCTCGTTGACGCGCGGGGAAACGCGAGACAACGAGCGAGGCATAGATGTGGCCCCGAAAAAAAGGGTTCTCACCAGGATCTTTGGTGGAGGCGATGGGACTTGAACCCACGAACCTCCTGACTGCCAGTCAGGCGCTCTACCAGCTGAGCTACGCCCCCAGTGGTGGGAGAGCAACTTAGCAGTCGACGCGGCGGCCCCCGGGCCGCCAAATGGTCGACCGGCAGTCGACGACGGGTGGCTCGGAGAATCGAGTGGGGAGTGGTTCGAGCCCGGGGCCCTGAAAGGCCGACTATTCCCCCTTGACCCTGCTCAGAGCCGCAGCCCGCCTCGCGTACCCTGGAGGGATGGCACGCGCGTACGACGTCCAAGCGGTGGAGTCCAAGTGGCAGCGCCACTGGATCGAAGCCGGCACGTACCAGATCGACAACGACGACCCCCGCGAGAAGTTCTACGCCCTGTGCATGTACCCGTACCCCTCGGGGCCGGCCCACCAGGGACACGTGCGCAACTACACCTTCGGTGACCTGGTCGTTCGCTACCAGACCATGCAGGGCAAGGGGGTCCTCAGCCCCATCGGGTTCGACTCGTTCGGGCTCCCGGCAGAGAATGCCGCCATCAAGACGGGAGCGCATCCCCGCACCTACACCGAGGCCAGGATCGCCGAGCTGACCTCGTCGCTGACCCGCCTCGGTGCCGTCTACGACTGGCGTCGCGAGGTGCGCAGTCACGACCCGTCGTACATCAAGTGGTCCCAGACCATCTTCCTCCGCCTCTGGGAGGCCGGCCTGGCCTACCGGGCCCTGGCCCCGGTCAACTGGTGCCCGGGCTGCCAGACCGTGCTGGCCAACGAGCAGGTCCTGCCCGACGGCACCTGCGAGCGCTCGGGCGACCTGGTCGAGAAGCGGGACCTCGAGCAGTGGTTCTTCCGCATCACCAAGTACGCCGACGAGCTCCTGGCCGCCCTCGACGACCTCGAGTGGCCCGAGCGGGCCAAGGTCATGCAGCGCAACTGGATCGGGCGTTCGGAGGGAGCCGAGTTCGACCTCACCGTCGAGGGCAAGCCCGAAGTCGCCGTGCGTGTCTTCACCACCCGGCCCGACACCAGCTTCGGCATGACCTACGCCGTCATGGCGCCCGAGCACCCCCTGGTGGACGCGCTCACCACCGACGCCCAGCGCCCGGCGGTCGAGGACCTGCGCCAGCGGGCGGCCGGCGAGACCGACATCGAGCGCATGTCCGAGGGCGACCCGACCGCGCTCGACAAGCGCGGCGCCTTCACCGGCACCAACGTCATCAACCCGTTCAACCACCAGCCCGTCCCGCTCTACGTGGCCGACTACGTCCTCATGGGCTACGGCACCGGGGCGATCATGGCCGTACCGGCCGAGGACGAGCGTGACTACGCCTTCGCCACGCTCCACCAGTTGCCGATCGTGCGCACGGTCCAACCGCCGGAGGGATGGGAGGCGGAGACGGGCGGCGGTGCCTACAGCGGCGACGGCGTCAAGATCAACAGCGGCTTCCTCGACGGGCTCGACATCGACACGGCGAAGCGGCTGGCCATCGACTTTCTCGAGGAGCAGGGCATCGGCGAGGGCAAGGTCAACTACCGCCTGCGCGACTGGCTGGTCTCGCGCCAGCGTTTCTGGGGCTGCCCCATCCCGGCCGTGTACTGCGAGACGCACGGCGTGGTGCCGGTGCCCGAGGACCAGCTGCCGATCGTGGCGCCCGACGATGTCGAGTTCCTCCCGACCGGGCAGTCGCCCCTCTCGTTGCACGAGGGCTTCTTGCACACGACGTGCCCGATCGACGGCGGGCCGGCCCGGCGCGAGACCGACACCATGGACACGTTCGTCGACTCGTCGTGGTACTTCCTGCGTTTCTGCGACCCGTGGAACAAGGAACAGCCCTTCGCGCCCATTGCGGCGCAGAAGTGGATGCCGGTCGACCAGTACATCGGCGGGATCGAGCACGCCATCTTGCACCTGCTCTACGCCCGCTTCTTCACCCGGGCGCTCATCGACGTGGGGCTGGCGCCCGGCATCGACCGCGAGCCGTTCAAGCACTATCTCGCCCAGGGCATGATCAGGTTGGACGGGTCGAAGATGTCCAAGTCCAAGGGCAACCTCGTGGCGCCCGAGCACTACTTCAACACCGTGGGGGCCGACGCATTGCGGCTCTTCCACCTCTTCGTCGGCCCGCCGTTCGACGACATGGACTGGTCCGACCAGACCGACCAGGTGATCGAGGGGTGCGGCCGTTTCTGCGACCGGCTCTGGCGCACCGCCACGTTCGAGCCCACGGTGCGCACCGGTGCGCAGACCGAGGCCGACCGGGCGACGCGCCAGGCCGTGCATAGGGCCATCGCGGACGTGACCAAGGACATCGAGCGGTGGTCCTACAACACGGCGGTCGCCCACTGCATGGAGCTGCTCAACCTCCTGCAGCGCTACGGCCGGGGCGAGGGCGAGGAGGGACCGCACGCCGAGGTCTGGGCCGAGGGGCTCGACTCCCTGCTCGAAATGCTGGCCCCCTTGGCCCCGCACGTCACGGCCGAGCTCTGGGAGATCCGCCATCCGGGGGAGGCTTCGGTGCACGCGCAGTCGTGGCCCGCCTTCGACCCCGACCTGGTGCGCCAGGACACCGTGACGATGGTGGTGCAGGTGAACGGAAAGGTGAAGGACCGCATCGAGGTCGACGCCGCCATTTCCGAGGCGGACGCCGAAGAGGCCGCGCTGACCTCGCCCCGGGTGATCGAGGCCTTGGCCGGGGCCACGCCCAAGCGGGTGGTGGTCAAGCCGCCCCGCCTGGTCAACGTGGTGGTCTGACCGGCGGCCTCCGTGCGCGATGCCGTCACGCAGGGCGACCTGCGCCCCGATATCGAGACGATCCGCGGCTACGGCGAAGCCCACACGGACGCGTTCGTCGACCTGTGGTTCGAGGACGTTCGGCTGGTGGCGCTCTTGGCCGGGAGTCAGGACGACGTGGCGTCCCATGAGGGCGCGCTGCGCGCCGCGGTGAGGTTCCCGGACCAACTCGACGTGCGCCGCTCCGCCTGGTCCGGGCGTCACCTCGACGAGATCCGCCAGGAGATCACGTCGACCTACGAGGGCGCGTGGCACGGCCTGGGGGGTTCGAAGGGTCGGGTGCAGGTCCGCCTGTGGGCCGATCGCGCGGAGGCGGCCGAAGATCTATACGGGCGCTACGGCGAGGCGGTCGAGCTCCAGGTGGGCTACCTGCCCTATCCGGACCGGTTCTCTTCGCAGCGGTTCCCGCCGGTGCTTCTCGAAGCGTCTGACCACCCGCCGCTCCCCGACGGCGTCACGCTTTCGCTGACCGACGGATTCACCGTTGGCTCCGGCGCGCGGGGACACACAACCCTGACGGTGCGCAACGACACCGCCGAAGAGGTCGCAGCCTCGACGAACGGAGGCCTGTGCCCGACAGTCGTGGACCCGGTGACCGCGCAACCGGTCGGCGGCTACGAGGGAGCACTGACATTGATGCTGAAGATCTTCACGATTGCGCCCGGCGACTCGTGCGAGATCCCGGTCCTCGTCGGCACCGCGTCGTTGCGGCCCGACCTCGGCTGGGCCGTGCCGCCCGGACGTTGGGCGTTGGCCTTCGGGCTGCTAGTCGGCGACGTGCACTGCGTGCGACTGCTGCCGCTCGACGTGATGGCCTGAGCCCTGCGCCTGCCTCAATCGCCGGTGCCGGCGCACAACGTACTGAGTAGAGTCCGAGATCTCTGAGAAGGGAGCTGCCCAACGTGCATCATCCAACGACCGGCATGGCGCAGGAGCTTCCAAATGTTGGCAGAGATCCCATTCTCCTCTTCGACCAACCGACCGACGCGAACTTCGACCCAGACGGCTACCTGTGGGCCAACCCAGACATCGCAGCGGTCGCGGCGGAGTCGCCAGATTCGGATTTCGCCTCTCGGCATTTCGAGGGCTTCGGGCGCAGCGAGCACCGCCAGCAGCTGATCACGAGCGCGCTCCCCGGGGTCGCCGCGATGCGAGCCTCAAAGTTGGCCACACTACGCCGGCGGTCTCCACATGCAATGGCCGCCCTGGAGCAATACAGCGAACTGTTCTGCGGGCACACGATCGAGGCATTGAAAGTACCCGGAGACTCCCGCTTGCCGGCACCCTACGACCTCATCAGTTACAACCGTTACGACCCGGCCATCGACGCCTGGATCGATGGGAATCCTGACCTCCTCTTCCTCGATGCCGGGGCTGGACTCCGCAATGTCTATCGACCAAACGTGGTCAACGCAGAGATTGCGATGCTCCCTTCGACCGATGTCTTGTGCTTTGGTGACACGCTCCCATTCGACGACGACACGTTCGATGGGGTGGTGTCGCTCGCGGTGCTCGAACACGTGGAAAACCCGTTCCATGTCACCGAGCAGCTGGTCCGAGTGGTGAAACCCGGTGGCCGGATCGTCGTTGATTGGCCCTTCCTCGTGCCACTGCACGGGTATCCGCATCACTATTTCAACGCGACGCCGGAGGGCGCAAGGCTCGCCTTCGAGCGCATTGCGGGAGTCGAGGTCGTCGAGTCCTTCGTCCCGCTCAACTTCCACCCGGTCTTTGCCCTCCTCGGGATACTGGGTGGATGGCAGGCCGGAATGTCCGGCGAAGACCGCGAAGAGTTTCTCCGGCTGACGGTGTCGGACATCCTGGCTGCATTCGAGTCCTACCCCCTGACGAATCCATGGGCTGCGACCGGGCTGCAACGCTCATGGGTGACCGGGCTGCCCCAGTCCGGACAAACAGGGATATCGGCGGGCACTCGACTCATCGTCTCGAAGGCGTGACGCCGTCCGAGGCCCGTTCGCGACCCGCAGGTTGTTGTCGTCCCGTTGGGCAACTAGGGCCGTTCGTAGGGGTGTAATCCGAGCGGTGTCGCCGTAGCGTAAATCAGCACTATGGATCAGGGAACGCTCGGGATGGCGACAAAACTACTGGCCAAGGCACAGGCCACGCCCTTCGACGCCGAAGCGGCCGCGCTCGCCGAGCGGGCCTACCGGCTCCTGGCCAACGAGCTCAACGCCTACGACGATCGCGTCAGCGCCGACGGCAAGCCGCGGCGCCGGGAGCGGCGCCATCTGCACGACCGGCGCTCGAGTGCCGGGGCACCCACACCGAGTGCGTCCGCACCCGCAGCCGCACCCGCACCCGCACCTGCAGCCGGACCGGCACCCGCATCGGGCTGCACCATCAGCTCGCCAACTCCCGCCGGCCGCCGGGCCGAGTGGTTCGCCGCCCCGGGCCGGAGTCTGGTCGACCTGCGGGTCTGAGAGGCCCGACGACCGGGCCACTGACGTCTCGCGGCAACGGCCCGAGCAGATCGCCGGCCGAGGCGCCACAATGAGGCCCCTTCGAACGGGGAGGCAATCAGGTGCGACGGGCGGCGTTGGCGATGGCTGGTCTCGTGATGGTGGCGGGGACGCTCGGGTTCTTCGGGACGAGCGGGGCCTGGGGGGCGATCCCGGCGGCTCCCCACATTCAGAACGGCTCCAAGTGGACCATCGAGGTGAACCCGAAGACCTGCGCGGTCGGCACCTTCTCGTCGGACGGCACCTTCAGCTTCCCGGCGTACGGCGACAGCGGCACGTGGACGAGCGGGGGGGCCACCGTCAAGCTGAAGTGGACCGGAGGAACTGACCTCGGCCTGAAGTTCAAGGGCGCGTGGAGCACGACGCCGGTCAAGGAATACGCCGGCACCTTCGGCGGCCCCGGCTCCGGCGAGACGGGCCAGCTCGTCAAGGGTTCGGTCGGCAGCTTCGGCGGCACGGTCTGCCCGCCGCCCCCATCCGGGCTGACCTGGAACAGCCCGGCGGAAGCCACGGCGGGGGGACCGTTGGCCGTCTTCTCCATCGACCCGTGTCCCTCCACGTTGCCCAACGGCTCGCCGGTCAACGGCACGGTGTACGGCGCCATCTTCGTCACGCAGGGCAGCGGCGGATGGGGCGACGCCACCCGCGTCAACGCCAACGGGTCATGGTCGGCCACCTACACCCTCGGGCGCGCCCGCGGGGAGCTGGACGATCAAGGCGACCTGCACCGTGGAGCAAACGGGAGAGATCATCGCCGTCTATGCGCCGCATACGATCGTGATCAACTGAGCGCCGCCGCGCTGAGGCCTCAGTCCCGGAACCCCGCCAGCACGCCCTTCCACTGGTCCGCCGGCACCTTGTACGGCGCGTAGAACGAGAACCGATCGATCAGCCCGTCGAAGCGGCCCCGCACCTCACGCGCCACCTGGTCGAGCGGGGCTACGACGGCGAAGGCGGAGAGCACGTCGTCGTCGATCAGCTCACCCATCTGCACCCACTCGCCCCGCTTGGACAGCGTGTTGAGTTCGGACTGGAGATCGCCCCAGCCGTGCAGCTCGAGCACGGGGCGGTACGCCGGCGTCGATGCGTAGAACGCAATCTGCTGGCGCACCCCTTTGTCTGCGGCCAGGGTGCTCTCCTCGTCCACGCCGGTCACGACGAAGCCGGGGTACGACACGGTGAGGTCGGCCCGGGTCTTGCCGGCCTTGGCCGCGCCGCGTTCGAGCGCCGGCAACGACACCTCGCGCAGATAGCGCTCGGTCGTGAAGGCGTGGGCCAGGAAGCCGTCGGCCACCTCGCCTGCCACCTCGGTCATGACCTCGCCCACGCCGGCCAGCAGGATCTTGGCGTGGCCGAACTCGTTGGGCCCCGGGTTGAAGAACGGCGTCATGAGCGTGTGCGTGTAGAACTCGCCCCGGAAGGCCAGCGGCTCGCCCGTCTCCCACGTCTTCCAGATGGCCCGGATGGCCAGCACCAGCTCGCGCATGCGCGGCGCCGGGTGCGACCACGGCATGGAGAAGCGCTTGGTGATGTGCGGCTTGATCTGGCTGCCCAGCCCCAGGATGAAGCGGCCGCTCGTCGCCGCCTGCAGGTCGTTGGCCAGCATGGCCAGCGTCATCGGGTTGCGGGCGAAGGCCACGGCGATGCCGGTGCCGTAGTCCAGGTTGCTCGTGGCGCTGGCCGCCACGGCGATGGGGAGGAACGGGTCGTGCGAGGTCTCGCCCGTGAACACGCCGTCGTACCCGTCGGCCTCCGCCTTGGCCGCCTGTGCGGCGACCTCGTGCAGGTTGGTGCCGATGCCGCCGTCGATCCTCATTGCTGCTCCTCGCCCCGCAAGAAGCGCTCCAGCTCCGCCGCGATCTCCTCACCCGAGGGCACCGCGTCGACCCCCATGGCGTTGCCCTCCGAGGCGTCGATCGACTCCTCGAGCTTGCGCACCATGGCCACGTGCTCGGCGTTGTCCGAGATGAGCTGGTCGACCTG
Source organism: uncultured Acidimicrobiaceae bacterium (assembly GCA_963726545.1). GTDB lineage: Bacteria > Actinomycetota > Acidimicrobiia > Acidimicrobiales > RAAP-2 > Bog-473. The sequence continues at coordinate 163,564 of CAVSCV010000018.1, forward strand.
GCGCCGCGACGAGTCGGCCGCCCGGCGCAGCGCCGACGAATCGAGGCTCAGCCCGGCCACGCCGGCCAACCCCTCGATCAGGACGGCGGAGGCCTCGGGGAACGGCATCCCGGCCACGTAGTGCGGCACCCGGGCCCACAGCGAGACCACGGGCGTGCCCTGGGCCCCGAAGGCCATCTCGAGTGCGGCCGAGACACCGGCGGGCACCTCGAGCTCGCCCTGCACCACCCCCACCTGCTCAATCAGATGGGCCGACTGCTCCGGCGCGGTCGCCGCCAGGCGCACCGGCCGGGTGTGGGGCGCCGGGGCCGGGAAGGCACCCAGGCCGACCACCTGGCGCACCTTCCACGAGCGGGCCAGCCCGACGACGGCGTCGCAGAAGGCCCGCCAGTGGAAGTCGGGCTCGGGACCGACCAGGAAGAGCATGTCGTGACCGCTCTCGTCGGTCCCGTGGCGCACCATCGTGCGGGGCCAGGTCAGATCCGTGGTGATCCCGTTCACAATCCGAGCCACGGGCCGCCGGGCCCGCTGGTCCAAGAAGTGCTCGCCGTTGAAGGTCACCACCGGCTCGGTCTCACCCGCGCCGAGGAGCGCGGCTACCGCAGTGGTCGCGCCCAGGCCGGCGTCGACCCAGCCCTCGAGCGAGACGACCAGGACGGGGTTGGCCAGCTCGGGCTCGCGGTGGACCTCGAAGATCTCGGTGAGCTCGGGGCTCACGGCGCCGACTCCAGCGCGTCGGCCGCCATCTCGAAGAGCCGGCCGATCTGCGCGGGGAAGCCCTCGACCGATCCCTGGTCGCCCGCGCCCGCCCCGGCGATGTAGCGGGCATAGACGCCCTGGAGGATGCAGCCCAGCTTCCAGTAGCCGAAGGCGACGTAGTAGCCGACACTCGAGATGTCGAGATCGGACACCGACCCGTAGCGCTCCATGACCTCGGTCCGGGTGCTGAAGCCCGGCGCGGTGGTCGGCGACAGCCCGATCAGGGCCCCGGCATCGCCCGGGTCGGTCCAATAGTCCATGAGCAGCCCGAGGTCGGCCAGCGGGTCGCCCAGCGTGCAGATCTCCCAGTCCAAGATGGCCTTCACCGTGCCGTCGTCGGCCAGCACGACGTTGTCCATGCGGTAGTCGCCGTGCACGACCGAGGTGCGCTGCTGGGGCGGGATGCGCCGGGCCAACTCGTCGCTCACCCGCTCGACCAGGCCGCCGTTGTCGATCCCCTCGACCTGCATCTGGTCGTATTGCGAACGCCACCGCTTGAGCTGGCGCTCGATGTACCCGTCGTGCCGTGCCAGGTCACCCAGCCCGACCGCGTCGGGGTCGACGGCGTGCAGCGCGGCGAGCGTGTCGGCCATGTGATCGCCCACGGCGCGCCGGGTGGTCTCGTCGAAGGCCTGCTCGGCCTCGGGGGCAGTGCGCACGATGTGCCCCTCGACGAACTCCATGACGTAGAAGGGGCGCTCGTTCACCGCCTCGTCGGTGCACAGCCCGATGGTGGCGGGCACCGGGATGCCGGCCGGGCCGAGCGCATCGATGAGCCGGTACTCGCGACTCATGTCGTGTGCGGTCGGCAGCACGTGGTGCAGCGGGGGCCGGCGCAGCGCCCAGGCCCGCCCGTCGCCGTCCTCGACCCGGAAGGTCAGGTTGGAGCGGCCGCCGGCAATGAGGGTGAAGCTCAGGGGCGTCGTCAGCTCGGGCACGTGGTCGGCCAGCCACTTCGTGACCTCGGCCTCATCGATCCCCTGTGGCGCATCCGGCATCGATACGACGCTAATCGGTGAGGTGCCGCTTGCCTTGACGGCTCGCCGCCCTCGCAGGCCGGGCCGATCCCGGCGGTCGGACTCCTGGCACGGGGCCTGTGAGACGCCGCCGGGACCGCCCGCCGGGGCCTCGTGGCGCCGCCCCGTCCCGGCCGATCCACCCCGACCCAACCGGTAGCGTCGTGGCGATGGATGTCACCGACCAGACCTTTGAAGAGGCCGTGCTCACCCGCAGCATGACCGTCCCCGTCATCGTCGACCTGTGGGCCCCCTGGTGCGGGCCGTGCAAGACGCTCGGCCCGATGCTCGAACGGGCGGTGGCCGCCACGGACGGCGCCGTCGAGCTGGCCAAGGTCAACGTCGACGACAACCCCCGGGTGGCCCAGTCCTTTCAGGTCCAGTCCATCCCGGCCGTGTTCGCCATCAGCGGCGGCCAGGTGGTGGACCAGTTCATCGGTGCCCTGCCCGAGAACCAGGTGACCGCGTTCGTGCAGGGGCTGGCCCCCGCGCCGAGCGAGGCCGACCTGCTGGTGGAGAAGGGAGACGAGGCGTCGCTGCGCCAGGCCCTCGAGCTCGAGCCCGACCACATGGGGGCGACCGAGGGGCTGGCCCGTGTCCTGATCGACCGGGGCGATGCCGCCGGGGCGCTGGCCGCCCTCCAACGCCTGCCCGAGACCGAGACGGGCCGGGCCCTGGCCGCCGAGGCCCGCCTGCTCGAGGCCGGGGTGGACCTGGGTGACGGCGTTGAGGCCAAGCTCGACGAGTTGCTCGAGCGGGTACGAGAGGACGACGCCGCCCGCCAGGAATTCGTGGACCTGCTCGAGACGATGGGCGCGGACAACCCGCGCACCAACGAGTACCGGCGGGCGCTCTCGGCACGCCTCTTCTGATGCCCGGCCCGGCGGCCGCGCCGTCGTGGGCGGAGACGGCCACGGCGCCGTTGGCCACCACGCTCGACCTGGGTGGCCGCAGCTACGACCTGTCGCAGCGGGCGCTCGTGATGGGCATCCTCAACCGCACGCCCGATTCCTTCTACGACAAGGGCGCCACCTACGCGCTCGACAAGCTCTACGCCCGGGCCGAACAGCTGGTGGCCGACGGGGCGGACATCCTCGACATCGGCGGCGTGAAAGCGGGACCCGGTCCCGAGGTCACCGAGGACGAGGAGATGGAGCGGGTGGTCCCGGTGGTGGCCGGCCTGGTGCAGCGCTTCGACACGCCGGTCTCGGTCGACACCTGGCGGGCCGCCGTCGCCCGCGCCGCGTACGCCGAGGGCGCGGTGATGGGCAACGACATCAGTGGCCTGGGCGACCCCGACTACGCGCCGGCCGCGGCCGAGCACGGCGCCGCCATCGTCATCACCCACATCCGGCTCAAGCCGCGGGTGGCCGACCCCGACCCCGTCTACGACGACCTGGTGCCCGAGGTGGCCCACTTCCTCACCGAGCGGGCCGAGGGCGCGCGGGCCGCCGGCGTCCCGGCCGAGCGCATTGTGCTCGACGCGGGCCTCGACCTGGGCAAGACGGCCGAGCAGTCGCTCACCTTGCTGCGGGCCTCGCGCACCCTCGCCGGCCTCGGCTTCCCGCTGTTGCTGTCGGCGTCCAACAAGACGTTCCTGGGCATGATCCTCGACCTCGAACTGACCGAGCGCCGCGAGGCCTCGCTCGGGGCGGCGGCGCTCGGCATCGCCTGGGGCTGTCGGCTCCTCCGCGTGCACGACGTGCTCGGCACCCGACGCGTGCGCGACGCGCTGGCCGCCATCGGCGAGGCCTCGTGAGCAAGAGTCGCACCATGTCCTCGTACTTGGTCCGGGGCGACGACCCAGCCCTGGTGGCCCAAGAGGCGCGCGAGCTCGTGGCCGACGTGGTGGGCGAGCGCGACCACGCCCTCGTGGTCGAGGAGGTGGGTGGTGGCCCGGGTGACGACATCGACGTCGGCGCCATCGTCGACGCCTGTCTCACGCCACCCTTCCTGATCGACCAGCGCGTCGTGGTCGTGCGCGACGCCGGCCGCCTCCTGACCGCCGACGCGCCCCGCCTGGTCGAAGTGGTGCACAACCCGTTGCCGACCACGGTGCTCGTGCTGGTGGCCGGGGGCGGCACGGTCCCGGCCCCGTTGGTCAAGGCGGTGCAGGCCGCCGGGCAGGTGCTCGAGGTGGCCACGGGCAAGCCGAAGGACCGCCAGTCCTGGCTGCACGAGCACGTGCGCGAGGCCCCGATCACCCTCGAGCGCGACGCGCTGGCCCTCCTGGCCGACCACGTGGGCGAGGACCTGGGCCGGGTCGAGGGTCTGCTGGCCGCCCTGACCGCCGCCTACGGCGAGGGGGCGACGATCTCGGCCGACGACCTGGCGCCGTATCTCGGTGAGCGCGGGACCGTGCCCCGCTACCAGTTGACCGATGCCATCGACCGGGGCGAGCCCGGCGTGGCGTTGCGCGTCCTGCACCGCATGCTCGACAGCGGCGCGCTCGGTGCCCATTCAGGTGATGGCCACGCTGCACGGCCACTTCTCCAACATGCTGGTGCTCGACGGGGACGACGTGGCCGGCGAGCGCGACGCCGCGGCCATCCTCGGCTCGGCCCCCTTCGTGGCCAAGAAGGCGCTCGAGCAGTCACGGCGCCTGGGCAGCACCCGCATCGCCGAGGCCATCAACCTCATCGCCAAGGCCGACCTCGATGTGCGCGGGGCGAGCGGGCTCGACTCGGTGCTGGTGGTCGAAATCCTGGTGGCCCGGCTGGCCCGCCAGACCCGGCCGGTGCGCCAGACCCGACCGCGTGCCGGCGCCCGCCGCTGAACCCGAGCGCCGTCAGCCGAGGGGCGAGCTGAACCACCAGCGGTGGTTCTCGGGGTCCCGGGCGCCGTACTCGCGCAAGCCGTAGGCCTGGTCCGTGGGCGCGCCGTCGATGGTGGCCCCCGCCGCCACGCTGCGGGCGTAGTGGGCCTCGACGTCGGGCACGATCACTTCGAGACCCCCGGTGGCCGTGGGCGAGCCCTTGGGCGAGACCATCTCGTGCTCTTCGGTGACCCGGTGCAGCCACACGGCGGCGTCACCCATGCGCACCTCGGCGTGCACCGCGGTCCCGTCGCCGTCGCGGTGGACCCCGCCCGAGGCGAAGCCGAAGGTCGCGACCAGGTAGTCGTGGGCGGCCACGATGTCCTCGTAGACCAGGATCGGGACGATCGAGGCCTTGGTGTGGGCGGTGGGGTCGTGGGTCACGGTCATGACTCCCACTCTGACGACGAGGCGGGCTCGGCGTCTTGGACAAACCTGACCTCGGGCACCAGATCCAAGGTGGCGACGAAGGCGCCCGGGGTCATGCCGGCCATGGCGGTGAAGTCGCGGGTCAGGTGCGACTGGTCGTAGTAGCCGGCGGCGATGGCCACGTCGGCCACCGTCCGCTGGGGTTCCGAAGGGAGCTCCGTGAGCAAGGCGCTGGCGCGTTCGAAGCGCAGCAGCCGGGCATACGCCTTGGGCGAGACACCGAGCTGGTGCCGAAAGCGCTCGGTCACGTGGCGCCGGCTCCAGCCGGTCTCGTCCATGAGGGGCTCCACCCTTCGTGCGCCGTGGCTGGCCGCCAGCTGGCGGCGCAGCCAGTCGACCTCCGGCGAGAGCACACCACCGTCGCCGGCGTCCGCGCCCGCGGTCGACGACGACCCGAGACGAGCGAACTCCTGGTCGAGGAGGTCGAGCCGCGCTCCCCACGACGGCGTGTCAGCCAGGCGCTCGAGCAGCCGTTCGCCGGCGGTCCCGAAGGCATCCTCGAGGGTGAGGACGGCGTCGTGCAACTCGGCGACGTCTCCGAAGAGCGCCACCGCACCCTGGGGGCTCAGCTCCACCTGGACGCCGAGCTGATGCCCGGCGACGCCCGTCATGCTCGAGCGCATCTGGTTGCCGACGACGAACCCACTCAGTCGGCGCCGGGGGGAGTCGACCTCGCCCTCGTAGACGTCCATGCCGTCGCCGAACCCCAGAATGAGGGCGACGCCGTGGCGAGCCATCTCCCGGCGCACGAAGCCCGCCCCGTCCCATTCCTCATAGCCCACGTATTCGCGCACCACGGCCTGGCCCGGGCCGGCCGCGGCGCGTTGCACCATGTCGTGCGTGCCCCGCTCGGACTGCCGGCGGGTGAGGACCAGTCCGTCCCGCATCCACGACAGCCTCCCATGCCGAGGCCAAAGGCCGGTTCCGACCGGGCCGTGTGGAGCGTGGTCCCGGACCGGCGCGGGGGGACCCCGTAAGCTCGCGCTTCGTGTCCGACCCAGCCGCGACTCCCACTGCGGCCACTGCCGAGCCCCCTTCAGCGAATCAGGTGGGCAATGGCGCCGGACCATCGCCCGACCAGAACGAGACGACGAAGAGCCCGGTCAGGCGCATCGGATTTTGGCTTTCCGTCGTGCTCGGAGTCGTCGGGCTCGCGTTTCTCATCGCGTTCTTCTCTGCCGTGCGACATTGGTTCGCGCTGCACACCGGCATTACCCACGGTGGACCGGACCCGTACTACAACTTCTGGTCCGGTTTCGGTTCCGACCTCGGTGAGGCGACGCTCATCACGGCGGTCGCGGTCGGGGTCTATACCGGCGTCCGGAAGGTCAACTGCCATACGAAGGGATGCTGGAGGATCGGCCATCACGCGCTTGAAGGCACTCCCTACATCTTGTGCCGAAAGCACCACCCACACGTGCCCACCGAAGGTGCGACGCATGCGCACATCCTCGAAGCGCACCGGAAGTTCGAGGAAGCCAAAAAGGCTCGAGGTTTCTAAGGCGGCGAAAGCGGACTGAGCTCTTTCGCTGACCCGGTCACCAGCAGGCGCATCAGATCAATAGCCACGCCGCGTAGGCTCATCCGATGGTCACGCCTCGCGCACAGGGGAACATCGACGTCGACGGCTTGTCGGTGTTCTACGAGACCGAAGGTGACGGAGAGACCATCGTGCTCCTCCATGGGGGGTTGGCCGACAACTCCACATGGGCGGCGCAGTTCTCGGGGTTGTCACCGCACCGCCGTGTGGTGGCCCCTGAGCGCCAGGCGCAGGGCCATACGCCTGACCGGCCTGGCCCTCTGACCTATCAGGCCATGACGGAGCAGACCATCGGCTTCCTCGTCGCTCTCGGCCTCGGGCCGGTCGATCTGCTCGGTTGGAGCGACGGGGGCATGGTGGGGACACTCATCGCGGCGGAGCACCCCGAACTCGTCCGGACGCTGACCGTGACGGGATCCGGCTTCTCGAGCGCCGGATACGTTCCCGGATCCATGGAGGCACTCGTGGCCCTGACGCCCGACGATGACGACATGGTGATGTTCGCCGCCATGTACGAACAAGCCTCCCCAGACGGTCCGGAACACTTCCCCGAGGTCTGGGAGAAGATGCGGGCGATGTGGGCTGAGCCTTTCGACTGGACGGCAAAGGTGCAGCGGATTTCGGCGCCAACTCTGGTCATCGTCGGCGATGACGACTACATCAGCGTGGAGCACGCCCAGGAGTTCTCCCGGTCGGTCGAGAGCGGGCAGCTGGCCGTTGTGCCCGGCGCGTCTCACCTTGTCCCGATGGAGAGGCCAGATCTCTTCAACCAGCTGGTGCTCGACTTCACGGCAAATCCGCTTCCCGAATCAATGATGCCGCTGCGGCGTAAGGCACAGTGAGTGGCGGCTCCGAGCGACGGCGACCTCCTCAGGTCCCAGATCGCCACCCGTGCGGTGACGTGCGATCGGAGCGTGGCTCGAACGGTGATCCACCGATCATGACTGGATGACGGAGCCTCGGTGAAGCGACGAATCCGTCTCCGAGCAGACGCCGACGGTGAACTCACGGAGTGGCCGCCTTGGCTCCTCGCCGTGTGGATCGTTCTTCTGGCGCTCACCCTTTTGGAGGCGTTCGACGAGTTGGGTTGGATCGGACGGCCCTCGTCGTTCTTCCAAGTCGGGATCCACGATGCGGTTCTCGTCGGAGCTACTGCGCTCATCTTCGTCCGCGCCGCGTTCGAACCCGTCGCCCGACGTGCCTGGCTGGCCTTCGGGAGCGCCATGGCCGTCTGGAGTGCAGGCACCATCTCGTGGAGCGTGTTCTACGGCGGCGCCGCACACCCGCCGTATCCTTCCTTTGCGGACGCCCTCTGGCTCCTCTGGTACCCCTTGATGGTGGCCGGCATGGTGTACCTGATCCGAGTGCGCTTCAAAAGCTTCGAGGTGCACCGCTGGATGGACGGGATCGCAGTCATGCTCATCGTTCTCGTCGCGGGCTTCGGCCTGGTGGTGCAGCCTCTGGCCGAACACTCGACGCAATCAACGTTCGCCACGGTCGTCGACTTCAGCTATCCGGTCCTCGACGTCCTGCTCATCGGGGCGCTCCTCGGTGTCTACGGACTCTTGGGGTGGAGACCCGATGCGATGTGGATCTTCATCGGCGTGGGGATCGCCGCCTGCGCCGGTGCCGATGCAGCCTTCGCCGTCCAGGAGTCCCGCGGCGTCCAAAATGGCCACTACGACTTCGTGTGGACCCTCGGGGCGCTCTTCATCGCCTACGCCGCTTGGGTCCGGTCCCCGACGGTGCACGACGACGACCGACAGGTCACCGGCATGCGCGCCATCGCACTCGCCCTCATCGCTCAGGCGATCGCCATCGCCATCCAGATTCTCGCGATCTTCAAGCACCTCGGCGAGAGCGAGCGAGTGGTGACGGCGCTGGTGCTCGTTTTCGCGTCCGTCCAGATCGTTCTGACTCGTCCGAGGGCGGATGCCGGGGCAGACCTGACGCCTCCGCCCGCGCCCGAAGGAATCGCCGGCCCACTCGAGGACCCTCGTCACGAGTCCGTGGCAAATCCCCACGCATCAGCCGCTGGCGGGCCAGAGGCGTGATCGGCTGAGCGGGCGAGTCGGCGCAAATCAAGGAGCGGCGAGATCGAGTCCGAAGGCCCGGGCCTGGGGATAGTGGCCGTAGACCTCGATTCGGCTGTATCCACGTTGCGCGTACATGGCTTCCGCCTCGGGCTGTTGGGGTCCGGTCTCGAGGATCACTCGGTCATACCCGACTTCTCGGGCACCGTCTTCGAGGGCCTTTAGGACGCGGGTGGCCAACCCGCGCCGGCGGTGCTGCGGGCTGGTCCACATTCTCTTCACCTCGCAGGTATGTGCGTCATGCCGACGGAAGCCTCCACCGGCGGCGGTGGCGGCTTCGTCCATGAGTACGACGAAGAGCCCAGCAGGCGGGTCGAACTCCTCCGCGCTTGCCCTCGTCATCTCGATGTTCTCGCCGTAGCGCGGTGTCGTACTCGTCCGTCAGTCCGGCCAGAAGCGGCATGGCCTCTGCGTCGCCCAACCGCACCCGTCGTATCTCCATGAACTTCTACTCACTTACCTTCGCTTCGGAGACAACCTCTGCTGAATATCCTGCCCTACGGGTGCTCAGCGGTGGTCCCCTCGTCGGTGTCGAGCAGGCCCGAAACGCCCGGAGAGCAGGTGTGATTCACTGGGCCTCGTGCCTCCTTGGCGGACCATCGCTCTCCTCGGTGCCGCCTTACTGGCTGCGACCGTTGCGACCAGCATTCAATCCGCAGCGTCCGCCTCCGGTCGCCATCGCCCCGTGACGGTTGCTTTCGTGTTGAGGCCGACGTGGCTCCCGAGCGGGTACTCGACCTCGGGCGGTGGGTGGATTTCCCCAGCGGGTGGACTCCGGGTGTACCCCAATACGGACGTGACCGAATCGGTCATCAGTACCGCCCCAGGAAGACAGCCCACCATTCCCGTTCTCTTCACGCTGGACTACTACGGGTATCACGATCCCGAGTCCCAGAGCATCCTGGTCATGGCCTCGCCGGCCAAGCCGCCGTCCCTACCGCCCGCCAAGCCGAACACGACGATCGACCGCCGGAGGGTGTCCCTCTCCACCGACACGCAGGGTGCGCTGCACAATCTCAACGTGGACGTCTCATGGATCGAAGGCGGCGATGTGATCGACGTCTCGACGCAAGGTTTGCCCGTGGCGCAAGTCACGAGGTTCGTTGCCGGTCTTGCCAGGGCGCACCCACCCCGGCACCCGAATCGTTCCGATACAGCCTCGACATTGCCTCACCTCTGATTCCAAGGTCTTGAAAAGGCGGATACTACGCTTGACGGTATAACGTCACACGTACTAGCGTGTTGGATGTGGTCGACGAGCTGAGCGGATTGGGCCGATACGCCGGACCCGCCACCTTGATTCTCTCGAGCCTGGCGGGCGGGGAGAAGCACGGTTATGCACTCGCGAAGGATGTCGAGGAGTTCGCCGGTGTCCGCCTCCAACCCGGAACGCTGTACGGCGCGATCAGCCGGCTCGAACAGCAGGGATTGATTGCGGCGCTGCCTGGGGAGGGGCGCCGCCGACCGTACCGCTTGACCTCGACCGGAGCGGCCGCGCTGCATGCCCAGCTCACTGCGCAGCGAGAGGTGGCTGAGGCCGGACTGCGACGTCTTGCGGTGGGCTGGTCGTTCTCGTGAACGAATTCGATGCGTCAGGAGGAGAACGCCCGTGACTCATCCGGTGATGCAGCCCTTCTCGATCCCCACACCGCTGCCCGCGTAGCCCGGCTCATGCGCTGGTATCCCCGCGACTGGCGCGCAGGTACGGCGAGGAGTTCGAGGATTTGCTTGCCAGCACGCTCGCTGACGGTGGCGGGGGGCTCCGCATGTCGCTCAATGTGGCGAGGGAGGGCGTCATTGCGCGTGTGCTCGGTTCAGGTCTCGTTGGCGCCACCGCCCCACCCCTCAAGCGTGCCCGGGCCTCCATTGCAGAAGTGTTCGTCGGCATCGTGGGGTGTCTGGCCGCCGCCATGCTCTTCTCGCGCTACGCCTCGGACTGGCGGTCGTACCCGATCTCGCCCGCCTATCGACGGGTCTTCGCTTCGGTCCTCCCGGCCATGCATTCGGCAGAACGTGCGGCGGGCGGCAACGCACTCACCGGTGCGGAAAGACGTGCCGTCGACCAGCCCTACTGGGCCGAGGCGCAAAGGCAATTGTCCGGCGGTTCGCACCGGGCAGTAGGCGCCCCCGTTGTCTTCAATCAGATCGAACACCTCGCGCTCTACGCCGCAGTGATCGGTCTCACGGCCATTCTCGTTGTCGCGTTGCGTGGCGGCTGGACCAACTTGGCTCGGGGAAGGCGGAGAGGGTTGCTGCTCCCGGGTGCATTGCTGGTCATGGCGACCGGCCTCTTCGTCGTGGGCCAGATCGCCACTCGATCGGCATGGACCCCATACGGATTCTCGGACGATCTCCGAGCGATTCTGCGCGGCCAGACCTGGGAGTGGCCTTCGGTGGCCTACACGTTGTGCCCGACCGTTGCCGTCGTCCTCCTCTGTTTCGGTGGAGCGATACTGCTCTCTCGGGCGAACCTCGGGGTTCGTGCGTGTCGATGGGTCGGTCGCCTGTCGATCGGCGTCGCTACTTGTCTCGGGATCGCTCTCCTCTGCGACGTCGCCTGGTCACTCGCCCTGTCGGCCCAGGCGCCCGGCTACCTGTTCTGGCGGCATATGGGGGCATTCGGAGACAAACTCTTTCCGCTCTATCTGGCGACGGTCGTCATGATGGCCGCTGGCACGGCACTGGTCATCGCCGGCTGTACGCGATGCCTGAGGGCATCGTCGGAACGCAGCTGAGGTAGATCCGGGCGGATTCGCAGGTGTCGCAGCAAATGGAAACGCGCACCCGGGTGCTGGACTGGTGCCATGCTCGAGACCCCCGAAGAACTGGACTTCCTCCAAGACCTGCTCGACCGCTCCATGGCCGGAGCCGGACCGCACCTGCTCGACATCATCGGCCCCGAACGCCGCCTTGACGCGCTCCAGCTGACCGAACGCCTCACGGGCATGCGCCTCCTCGTCCTGGCCACCGTGACCGCCGATGGTCGTCCGCTCACTGCCCCGGTCGACGGCTACTTCCTCCACGGCACGTTCTGGTTCAGCCTGGGCACGACGGCGGTGCGCACACGCCACCTGACCGAGCGAACGCAGGTCAGCGCCACCCATCTACCCGACGAATCGTTGGCCGTCATCCTGCACGGGAGAGCCGAACGCCACGAGCTCCGTTCTGAGGCCTGCAACGGCCTTCGTCAGGCCATGCTCGACCACTACCTCCCGATTCAAGGGCCGTCGTTCGCTCAGTGGATGGACGAGGTCGACGCGGTCGGCGTGCGGATCATCCCCACGAAGCTCTTTACCTTTGCGCTGTCCGAGTGACTCGCCGTCTCACACCGTGTCTCTGAACACGCAACCGCTCGCCGGGAGTCGCGACAGCGCGGAACACGAGGCACGTCGCATGTCGTTCGCCTAACGTCACCTCAGAACAGAGCGGAGGTCCAGTGACCACAGCACGCATTCGATCTGCACCCCGACGTCGCCGGATGCCTGCGATGCTCTCGGCCCTCCTCGGTATCGGGATTCTGATGGTCCCCCTGACCGGTTCCGCGACCGCAGCACTCCTGAAGCCGACCATTACCAACCTGATCGCCTCGCCGGCGGTCTTGAAGACGGGCAGTGGGGCAGTGCATTTCTCAGCGAAAGTGGCCCACGCCACAAGCTGCTCCTTCTCGTCCACCAGCGTCGTCCCGGGACTTCCCCTGACCACCCCGTGCGGGTCTGGCGCGACCAAGTCCTTTGTTGAGGACATCGTGCTCCAACAGAACACCGGTACCGGTCCGCTCAAGTACACCTTCACCCTGAAGGCGAAGGGATCGGGCGGGACGACGGTCGACACGGTCAAGGTGAAGGTTGCCGCGGGAGCCGGCCAAGCCTGGCCGACGGGCTTCACGGGCACCTATGTCGGTTCGGACGACGGGGGCGACTTCCCCAACGGCAACTTCAGCTTCAGCGGAACGATCGATCAAAACGACGCATGTGACCCGTCCGCCTGCAGCTATCAGTGGACGTCCTTCACCGGAACATGGTCGGGGACCCCGCCCCCGTGCTCGTCGTACACGGCCGACGACTCCGGGGGCATCGGCGGTGGTGGAAACCTCGAGTTGGGTCCGGTTGAACCGCCAGAACAGCTCGTCGGGGGCTTCGACTTCGCTGTCTGGTCGCAGCCGTGCGGTGAGGCGGGAGTGAGCACGAACTTTCTCTCGCACGTCAGCGGAAACCCGCCATTCACCGCCGGCGCGGCGCAGAGCGTGTGGCCCTCGGACGGTGGGGGCACCTTCACCTTCGACTGGGTCTATTCCTGACCGATCGTTCGATCCACCCGACCTGCGTGATAATCGGACGGTGCGCCGTCTCTCGACCGTCTCGGTGGCCTGCCTGACCCTCGCTGCCATTTCGGCGTCCTGTGGGTCCACGCCGACCCCCACGACCAGTTCGAGAGCGAGCGCCGGCGCGGGAGCCCAGCATCAGCGACACGATTCGGTGGTCACGGTCACCACCGAGGCGCCCACGTCGCCGGTGCCCTCCAGCGCGGCCACGTCAGCGCCGCTGTGCGTCAGCGGATACACGATCGACGCGGTCGCGGTCGGTCCCCAGCCCTCCCCGGTCTGCCTGGTCTCGGGTGCCATCCTCACGATCTCGTTCGACAAGTCGCACGCGGCCATTGGCGTGCCCGGGCCATGGGGCGGCCCCTGGTCCAGGCGGAGCCGGCCGGCGTTGTGCACATCCGTTCGACGAGGAAGAAGGGCCACCTACTGATCGTCCGGCTGATCGCCCGCAAGCCCGGGACGACGACCGTGATCGCTGGCTTCGGTCAGGAGTGCGCCGCCGGAAACGAGACTCCGTGCACCATTCCGCCGGAGGCGATCTTGTCGGTGCCCGTTACGGTGGTCGCCCGCCAGTAGCCGTAGTCGGCAACGGCCCCACCCGAGCGAGCGGCAGCCAGGGGGACGGCGCGACAAATCAAGCCCGAGAAAAAGGTCCGACTGAAGTTTGGGCCGAGCGTGGAGCGCCCCGACCCAAGGGCCTACTCGGCGGAAGCCGCCTGAAGAGCGTT
>CAVSCV010000019.1:0-20431 GCA_963726545.1 uncultured Acidimicrobiaceae bacterium
GCGGTGTCCGTCTTCGCCGCCGGACTCTTCGACGGCCAGGTCGCCGTGGTGACCGGCGGGGGCACCGGGCTCGGGCGCGAGGTGGCCCATGCCTTCGCCCGCCTGGGCGGCCATCCGGTCATCGCCGGCCGGACGGCGGCCCGGCTCGACGAGGTCGTCCTCTCCATCACGCAGTCGGGTGGGCGCTGCACCGCCGTGCCCACCAACATCCGCGAGCCGGACCAGGTCGAGGCGCTCCGCGACACCGTCTACGGCCGCTTCGGCCGGGTGGACTGCCTGGTCAACAACGCGGGCGGCCAGTTCCCGTCGTTGCCCAGCGCCATCTCGGACAACGGCTGGCGCGCCGTGGTCGACCTGAACCTGCACGGCACCTGGACCATGACCAACCGCTTCATGGCCCCGATGGCCGCGGCCGGCACGGGATCCATCGTGAACGTGGTGCACACCTTCTCCTTCGAGCGCGGCGCCCCGATGTTCGCCCATTCGGGGGGCGGCCCGGGCCGGCGTGGTCAACCTGGTCAAGACGCTGGCGCCCTACCTGATGCGCCGTGGGGTCACGATCAACGCGTTCGCCCCCGGCATCTTCTCGTCGCCGGGCCTGGCCGAGTCCGAGCTGGCTGCGGTGGGACGGAACGAGGAGGGCTTCACCGACGAGTTGGTGGCCGAGGGCACGACGGTGCGCCTCGGGACGGTCGACGAAATGGCGGCCATGGTGCTCTACCTGTGCTCGCCGGCCGCCCGCTACGTCAGCGGCTCGACGATCATCGCGGACGGCGCGTCGATGCAGACGAACTGGGTCAACCTGTTCGGCGACGACGAGATGTGAGCCGGGCGAGCCCGGGCACGGCGAGGCCCGGCTAGCCCGGGGGCTGCACCTGGTACTCGTCCTTCCACCAGCGGCGCCGTGCGCACAGCTTCAGGGTCGGTGCGCAGCGAAGCGTCCTGGCCCAGATCGGCCGGAGTGGGGCCGATCTTCTCGGCGATGGGCCGCAGGGCCTCGAGGTCGAACCCGTAGCAACGAGCGGCCGTCTCCCCCAAGAGCTTGCGGGCGTCCTCGACCGGGATGTCGCCGAAGTCGCCGCGCAGGCGCTCCTGGGTGTGGGGCCAGGTGCCTTCGGGGTGGGGGTAGTCGGTCCCCCACATGACCACGTCGCAGCCGAGGACGTAGCGGCGCCGGATTTCCTCGCTGCGACATGGTGGAGGCACCGATGAAGATGTTCTCGCCGAAGTAGTCGGAGGGCAGCTTGGAGATCTTCCCCTTGAGCAGCGCCGCCATCTTCTTGGTCGTGTGACCCCCGCCCATGTACTGGTCCCACTTCCACATCATGTCGGCGGCCCAGTAGGCGGCCGCCTCGGTCACCACGAACTTGAGCCGCGGGAAGCGTTCGAAGGCGCCCGAGAAGAGCAGGTGCCACGCCGGGCGGGCGGCCCACCAGACCACCTCGGCCAGGTAGATGCCGATGTTGTCGCCGTACTCGTCCTGCGGTGCCTCCCCCGAGTGGGTGTGCACCGGGAAGCCCGCCGCCTGGCAGGCGGCCCAGACGGGGTCGTATCGAGGGATTGTTGTAGGGCACGAGGTCGTGCCACATCGTCGGCACCATGATCCCGCGGATGCCCGGCTGCTCGGCCAGCCACTCGATCTCCGCCACCGAGCGCTCCACCCCGTGCGTGATGGGGACCAGCGCGATGCCGCCGTGACGCTCGGGACTACGGGCACACATCTCGGCCAGGAAGCGGTTGTGGGCGCGGGCGCCGGCGAAGGCCAGCTCGGGATCGGCGATGGCACCGGCGGAGAGGCCCGCCCCGAAGGGCGGCGAGGCCATGCCGGTGATGGCGTCGGCGTCGGCGAACATGACCTCGGCGGTCACGCCGTCGGCGTCGAGCTCCTTGTCCCGCTGCTCGATGTCCCAGGCGCCCCGCAAGCCCTCTTCGTTGTCGGTCTCCCAACCCATGATGTAGTCGTAATTCATGCGCAGCAGCTCGTCCCGGTTCGCATGACGCTCGGCCAGGTACTCGTCGAACTGTGCGTGGTACGCGGTGTCGAGGTAGGGCGGTAGTCCTCGCAGGGGAGGCCGGCGTGGGCGTCGGCCGAGATGATCACGTAGCGGTCGCTCATCGCTTCGCCCCCAGGACCGAGAGGTCGTCGTAGCGCTGGTGGATGAAGGGCTGCACGCCCTCCCTCGGCACCGGCCCGATGACCCGGCCCACCTGGGTCGAAGCGCGCTCGGTCCAGTTGAGGTCGACCATGCGGCGCACGACGAGGTCGGCCACCGGGTCGAGCGGCGCCTCCTTCAAGATGAGATCCCCCTCAATCCCCTGGTACAGGCGGGTGCGCTCGGTCTTCTCCCCGTAGACGAGGAGCGGGTCCTGGTCGAGGACGCCCGCCTGCTCGCACGAGGGTGACAGCTTGAGCCAGAAGTCCGTCTTCTCGAGTTCGTAGTTCTCGCGGGTCTCGCTGATGCGCCCGACGATTTCGCACACGGTGAAGCCCATGCGGGCGATGCGCGCCGGACACGCGGTCGCCGTCGCGCTGGACCTCGACCTCGCCCAGCTTCTTGGGTTCGCCGTTCACCTCACGACCCCCGATGAGCGATTGCTCGGTCGTCATCGGCATGAAGATCGGGTACTCGCCCAGGCGGTCCCGGTGGCGGGCCTGCACGCCGATCCACCCGGCCCCGAACACGGGCAGTCCCGGCATCTCGACCCGGGTGATGGTGATGCGCACCAGGGGCCGGTCGCCGGGTTCGAGCGGCGGCGGCAGGACGGCGGCGACGATCTCGGGGTCGGTCTCGTAGACGGCGGTGACGGCCTCGGACCAGATGTCGGGCGCCTTCTTCGCCTCGATCTCGCGGTTCACTTGCTCGGCGCGAGCGCCGTAGCGCACGGTCTCCATGGTCCCTCCCTTGCTCACCACGCCCGCAGGATCTGCGTGGGGTCGAATGCGTTGCAGGTGGTCTTGGTCGGCCAGTCGTCCTGGGCCAGCGGCGTGCGCCACGTCGGCCACCCGCGGGCCGATGCGGTCGCCGATCGGCCGCAGCTGGTCGAGGTCGAATCCGTAGAAGGAGGCCGCTGTGGTCTCCACCATGGCGCGCACGTCGGGCTCGGCGTAGTCGGCGAAGGCCACGCGCAGCGCCTCGGTCGTGTAGGGGTAGCTCCCCTCCGAGTGCGGGTAGTCGGCGCCCCACATGACGTGGTCGACCCCGAGGTCTCGGCAGAGCGGCGCCTCACTCGGCCGCAGGAAGGACGCGCCGATCCAGAAGTTGCGGGCGAAGTACTCGGTCGGGGTCATCGTCATTTTCGCCGCCGCCGCGCCGAAGAAGTTGGCCTCGGCGGCGTTGGCCAGGGTCATGCGGCCGTAGAACCAGTCGAGCGTCTCGAGCCCGCGGGGCAGCCAGGCCACGCCCTGCTCGGTGACGGCGAAGCGCAGGGTGGGGTGGCGCTCGAGCACCCCGGAGAAGATCAGGTGCCAGACCGAGCGGTGGCTGAACCAGGGGATCTCGATCAGCATCATGGCCCGGGCGGCCTCGTGCTCGCCGTAGTCGGGCAGCGCGCTGCCGCCGTGGATGTTGATCGGCACGTCGAGGTCCGCGCAGACCTGCCACAGCGGCTCGTAGTGGTCCTCCCAGAGCGGGGGGAGGTGCGAGTTGGGCGGGATCGACGGCAGCAGGATGCCGCCGAAGGGCTCGAAGGTCTCGCGGGCCCAGCGGATCTCGGCCACCGCATCGTCGATGTCGTTGGCGAAGACCTGGACGATGCCGGCCCGACGCCCGGGCGCCGAGGCGCAGAAGTCGGCCAGCCAGCGGTTGTGCGCCTGGACCCCGGCCCAGCGGCGTTCGTAGTCCTCGGGCGTGGGCGGCAGGGCGACGAGGTTGCCCTCCTGGAAGAAGGGCGGGACGGTGTTGGGGAAGAGGACCTCGGCCGCGATGCCGTCGGACTCGGTCTCGGCCAGGCGGCGCTCGCTGTCCCAGCTGCGGTAGGCGATGGGTGCGAGCAGGTCGGCGTAGGGATTGACGTACTCGGCCGCCCAGGCGTCGAACTCGTCGTGGAAGCGGCTGGCCAGGTAGGGCCGGTAGTCGCGGACGTCGGCCCCGGCGTGGCCGTCGGCCGAGACGACGGTGTAGCGCGGGCGTCGCGGTCGCCGTCATCAGCTCAGCGCGGCCGGCGGAAGCTGGCCCTGACCGATGGCATCGGCCCGGCGGTGCAACAGGGCGGCGCTCTCGTCGAGTCCGTGGCCGATGATGAAGTCGCCCCGCTTGACCCCCTCGACGCAGAAGCGGCCCAACTCGTGGAGGTCCATGACGTCGACCGCACGCCCGGCCGCGGCCAGCTGTTCCTTGAACTCCTCGAAGGTGGTGCCCGGCGCGGGCGGTCGGGGCCTGACCCGGGCCAGCTCCTGGGGCCGGTTGCGCTGGGCCGTCCACAACCCGGTGTCGAGCAATCCTCCCGAGGGGTAGAAGACGGCCGCCCGGACCTCGGTCCCCGCCGCGATGAGCTGGTGGGCCAGGGCCTCGGTCAGGCACGAGATCGCCGCCTTGCTCGAGGCGTAGACCGAGGCGTAGGGCACCGGGGCGATGCCGCCGTCCATGCTCGAGGTGTTCACGACGACCCCTGCGTGGCCCGACTCGATCATGCGGGGCACGAAGGACAGCATCCCGTTGGCCACCCCGAAGACGTTGACCGAGAAGCACCAGGTCCAGTCGTTGGCCTCCTGCTCCCAGGGGCGCCCTCCCCCGCCCGACGTCACGCCGGCGTTGTTGAACAGGAGGTGGCAGGCGCCCTCGGTGGCGAACACGTCGGCCGCCAGGGCCTCGACCGACTTCGGGAGAGGAGACGTCGGTCACCACACCTCGGACCGGCCCCAGTTCCGACAGCTCCTTGATGGCGAGGTCTAGGACGGGCTCTTCGACGTCGGCCACGACGACCCGAGCGCCCTCTTCGAGCAAGGCTTCGGTGATCCCCCGGCCGATGCCGGCCGCTCCCCCGGTCACCACGGCCACCTTGCCGCTCAGGTCATCCACTCCGTCGCCCCCGATCGCTGGCCCTGGAAGGCCCACCATAACGCCGACCTGACGGGGCGTCAGGCGCGCGCACAGGTCGATCGGTGGCCCGAACGGCTCAGGGCGCGAAGGTCGTGGCCGTCCCGTCGCTGCCGATTACCGAGTAGTCGGCGCCACCCGGCCCGGCCACCAGGCCGACCATCGGACCGCCATGGTGCGCCGATCCGGCGAGGGAGCCAAAGAAGGGGGCATCGCCTTGCGCGAAGACCCCGCCGTCCTTGGCCACGAGCCAGTAGCCGTGCCCGGACGGGGTGGGGGCCACGCCGAGCACGGGCTGGGCCAGGTCGAGGCCGGCCACCGAACCGTCGAAGGGGGCGTCGCCGAAGGCGAAGATGCCACCGTCGGATCCGACCAGCCAGTAGCCGTGTCCCGAAGAACTGGGCGCCATGCCGACGATGCCTGCGTTGAGGTGGGTCCCACCCATGGAACCCAGGTAGGCGGCGTCACCGAAAGCGAAGACCCCGCCATCTCGGGCGACCAGCCAGTAGCCGTGCCCGGACGGGGTGGCCACGATCCCGCTGATCGGGGCGTTGAGGGGCTTGCCGCCCATCGATCCCAAGAAGGGCGCATTTCCCTCGGCAAAGACTCCGCCGTCTGCACCGGTCATCCAATAGCCCCCGCCATCGGGGGTCGAGGCGATGCCGGTGATCGGGGCGTCGAGGGTCACGCTGCCGACGAGGGAACCGTGGAAACGCGCGTCGCCGTAGCTGAAGACCCCGCCGTCGGGAGTGGCGATCCAGTAGCCCGCCCCGTGCGGGGTGGCCGCCAGCACCGAGCCGGCCGTCGACGCGGCCGCGGCTGCAGCGGCGATCACCACCGGGTGGCCGACCGTGGCGGAGGGGCCGCCGTTGCGAGACATGGTCTGGCCGGTGAAGACCTGGGTGTCCGAGGTCCCCGCCGCGTCGGTCACGGTCAAGGTCGCCGTGTAGGTGCCCGGGCTGGCATAGGTATGCGTGGTGCTCGCAGACGTCGTCGTCTCCGACGAGCCGTCCCCGAAGCTCCAGGCATACGACGTGATCGCGCCGTCGGGGGCTGACGAGGCTGCGGCGTCAAAGGTGGTGGCCGATCCTGGAGGTGCAGCCCCGGCGCTGAACGAGGCCACGGGAGCCTGGTCGGGCGTGATGCCCACGCCCCGGGGGACGGCGCCAACGGGCACAGTGGCGGTGACGCTGTTCGTGGCGGTATCGATCACCGTGACGTCGTTGTCGACTTTGTTCGCCACATACGCCTGGGTCCCGTCTGGCGTGATGGCGACTCCGATCGGGCCGCTGCCGATGGCCACCGTCTGCATGACCGCATTGGTCGATGTGTCGATGACACTCACGTCGTTGCTGGAGCCGTTGGCCACGTAGACCCGGGACCCGTCCGGTGTGATGGCGAGGGCTGCGGGGATCGCACCCACGGGCACCGTGCTGACGACGGTGTCGGTCGCCGTGTCGAGCACGCTCACCGTGTTGTCGAGTTGATTCCCCACGTAGAGCATGGTTCCGTCGGGCGTGACGGCGAGGGCCGTCGGATGGGTGCCGACGGGCACGGTGTCGATGACGGTGTTGGTGGCCGTGTCGATCACGCTCACGTCGTTGCTCAGCAAGTTGGCGACGTAGGCCCGGGTCCCGTCGGGTGTGATGGCAACGCCAAAGGGGAGGTCGCCAACAGGTATGGTGGCGCTCACCGTGTTGGTCGCCGTGTCGAGCACGCTCACCGTGTTGTCGCCCGTGTCGACCACATAGGCCGCTGTTCCGTTCGGCGTGATGCCGATGGCCGACGGCTCCACACCGACAGGAGCCGTCGTGGTGACCGTGTTGGTGGCCGTGTCGATGACGCTCACAGTGTTGTCGCCAGAATTCGTCACATAGGCCAAGTCTCCGTCAGGCGTGAGCGCGACCACCGTCGGCGAGTTCCCGACGGGTACCGACGCGCTGACCGTGTTGGTGGCCGTGTCGATCACGCTCACGGTGTTGTCGGCAAGATTGACGACGTAGGCGTTCGGCGCTCGGCTGCTCGCTCCCGCGGAGAGGGACAGCCCCACGCCGATGGCGGTCGTCGTGCCCACCACGAGAACGCCGGCAATGAGGTGGCGGAGTGCTCGCCGAAACCCTCGTCGATCCGAATCCCTCTGTCGTGGACCGCTCACGGGGCCAACCTGCAGAGCCTCGGACACGTCGTCTCCTCGCTGATCAACGGAGGCGTGAACCAACCCCTTCCGCCGGAGCAGGCCCTCGAGACCGACTGGCCCGTCATTGCCCAACTCACGATCAATTCTCGGCAGAAACTCGTGGAGACCTAAGCGGGGATGTGCATTTCACCTGGCCGGCGTGCCGGCGCCGCAGGCCTGGCTCACGGCCTTGCCCGCGCACAAACTGGTGGGTCACCGGAGAAGACGTTCCGGTGGCGTCGGACACGGCCCGGGTCCGAGAACTGTCCCGCGAAGGATGGCGATGAGCGAGAAACCGCCCGAGCTCCGGGTCACCCGTCCCGACGAGGCCGCGCCGCAGGCGGAGACGCCGATGGCCCGGGCCTGGCTCCGACACTTGCGCGACAGCGCGGTCTTCAAGCTCGAGGACCTCGGCCCCGAGCAGATCCGTTGGCGGCCCGCGCCCGGGGCCAACTCGCTGGGCGTGCTCGTCGTCCACCTGGGCTACGCCGAACGACTGTGGTTCCGGGCCATCGCCGCAGGTGAGCCGATGGACATGGGCTGGCGGGCCCACATGTTCGAGCTGCCCGACGGATGGGCGGTCGATGACGTCGTCGCCTTCTACCGCAACGAGTGCGCCCTCGCCGATGCGGCGCTCGACCGGGTGGGGTCGCTCGACCAGCCCTCGGCGGCGGACTTTCGGCCAACGACGTGGCGCTGGGCCCTGTTCCACATGATCGAAGAGACCGCCCGGCATGCGGGCCACATGGACATCACGCGGGAGCTGCTCGACGGGCGCACTGGTCGCTGAGCCACGGCAAGGCGGGAAGGACCTGGGCGGGGCCTGCCGACACGGCCACGATCGGTCTCATCGGGCCCTCCTCGTCGGCCCGGGCAACCCCCGTCACGTCCGGCCGGACTCTCGGGATCGGGACGACCAGGTTCGATCGGTCCCCGTCCCAGTGGGGCGCGCGCTCATTCGCCGGCCGGGGCGGTACCGTGAGGGGTGACCTGGGGGTTCTCCCCGGGTTTCGCGGGGCGGAACGGTCAAGGCGGGGCGCGAGGAGGTCGAAAAGACGGCCATGGATGTGCAGGCTGACCAGACGGAGCTCCAGGGTGAGCACGCCACCATCGTCTTCGAACGCCCGGACGCGGTGACGCAGGGGCAGCCCGCCGTTCCAGGGAGCACGTCGTACGCCGACACGGACCAGATCCCGGCCGTGTCGCGCCAGTCGAGACCGCGACGTCGTGATCGAGGGGCGCGTGCGCTGCGGATCACCGTCGCCGTGGTCGCTGTCGTCGTGCTCTTGGCCGCGGCCACGCTCGGGTTGGTCAAGGCGGGCGTGATCAACTTCAGCTCGAGCACCACGCCGCCTCACAAGTCCGCCACGGTCCACACGCCGACCAGTCTGCCGAGCAACACGCCGCTGTTGACGCAGACGTCGACCACCGGCGATTCGGCCAGCTACACCATCCCGATCGCTGCGTACTCGGTCAGCGTCAGCACGGGGGCGGCACGCTCATGGGTCAGCATCAGCCCGTCAGGCCACCGCCCCGCATTCGAAGGCGTGATGAACCCGGGCCAGACGCAGCACCAGATCCTGCTCGGCCCGAGCACGATCGAGATCGGCGCCGGCGGCACCACCGTGACGGTGACCTCGGGCAAGCACTCTCAGATCCTCAAACCGCCCGCCGCGCCGTTCAGCTACCAGATCGTTCCGAAGAGCTGATCGAATCGTCTGGCGTCCCTCAGCCCTTGGTCGAGGAATTCGCCTCTGGACCGCTTCCCCCGGTGCGAGTCGGCTTGACGGCGGGCCATGTGCTGTCGGCGTTCGGTGACGTCTACGGACCCGACGTCAACCTGGCCGCTCGGCTGGTCGGGGCGGCGGACCCTTCGGCGGTGGTCGTCTCTGAATCCGTGCGAGCGGAGTCTGCCGATGATTTCCGGTTCGAGACCTTGGACCCGCTGACACTCAAAGGCTTCGTGGATCCCGTCACGGCTTTCCGTTTGCGTGGTCCACGGCCCCGGTCGCGCCCATCAGAGTGACGCCGGGCTCCTCGAGCTAGCCGGGTTGGGCCATCTGCTGACGACCGATCTTGGCGATGAAGGGCCAGATCGTGGGAGCGAAGACACTGCCTCCGGTGAACGTGAAGTGGATGCCGTCGGCCAGTCGGACCTGCTCTCCGTCCATGAACTCTTCGTACTGACCCCCGGGACAGGCCATCGCATTGAAGTTGAGCAGCGAGACGCCTGCCGTGGAGGCGGCGACACTGCGCACGATCCCGTTGTAGATGGCCAGGCGGCCCCTCGAGTCCTCGGGCCAAGACTGACCATCAGACTGCTCACCTGTGTCGTAGCAGGGGGCCGTCATGAGGACGACGGCAGCCCCCCCGGAACCGGCCACCTCCACCGCGTGTATCAGCTCGCTCTGCACATAGGCGGCGTAGCTGGGATTCTCGATGCTGGTCCAGCGTCCCTCGTAGGTGCGGTTCGAGACTTCCCAGCGGCCCGCCAGGATCATGACGACGTTCGGGTGGTCCTTGGCGATGTCGGCCTTCCAGAGATCCGGCCACTGGGTGTTCGCCGGAGCTGCGCCGCCTCGGCACCGGGCGTCCATGGCGGAGTCGACGCCCTTTTCCTGGACCTGTGTTCCACTCGTGAACCCGCAGCCGAGAATGCCGCCGTTGAACGAGTCGATGCCGTAGTCGCCGGCGTTCTCGCTGAGGCCGATGTCCAAGGTCTCCGCCGTCGAGTCCCCGACGATCAACGCCTTGACCGGCGGTCCGCTGCCCCGGGCTGGGGCCACCGGCTGTGGCGCCGGCCCCGCCAGCGCCGGGACGTTCGTCGCCGCCACCAGGGCGACCGCGGTGGTGACCACCACCGCCGGCGTGATGGCCCACGAGCGCCAGCCCCGCAGGAGGCTCCCTTGTCGGATGGGCCGCTCAATCAGGTAGAAGGAGGCGGTGGCGACCATGAGCGTCGTCAGGGCTCGCACGGCGAACAATGAGTAGCCGGTGAGGCCGGTCCGGGCATGGTCGAGGTAGATGAACAGTGGGAAATGCCAGAGGTACAGGCCGTAGGAGATGCGACCCACATAGCGCAGGGGCGCGACAGAGAGACTCCTGGCCAGGACGGAGCGCTGTGAGCACACCACGCTGAACAGCACGGCCGTGGTGGCCAGGGCCGCCAGGAGGAAGCCGCCGCGGTAGGCCAGCGCGTCGTTGGGCGACACGAACGTCCAGAGCACGGCGCTCACGGTGACACCGGCCAGCCCGACAGTCAGCGCCGCCGCCCGCCCCCCTGCCGTCTGCACCGCCCACGCCGGATCGCCACCGAGTCGCCGACTGCGGCGATCGGACCCTCCCACGAACGTCCCGGACCGGCGGCGATGGTCCGCCCACAGGGAGAGCGACACCGCCAAGGCCGCGCCGACGAGTAGGGACTGAGCCCGCGTGTCCGTCCCGTAGTACACACGATTGACGTCGTTCGGTGAGTAGAGCAGAGCCATCTCGATCGCCGACGCGACCGCCCCGACGACGCACACCACGAGCAACGCTCGGGTGCTCTTCCAGAGCTTGAAGACGCCCAAGAAGATCAGCGGCCAGACGAGATAGAACTGTTCTTCGACGGCGAGTGACCACGTATGGGTCAGCGGAGACGTCAGCGCGGTCTGGTCGAAGTAGTTGGAGCCGTTCGCGATGAAGTGCCAATTGGCGTAGTAGAAGATCGAGGCGAACGAGTCACCGCGCAGCGTCGGGTACGTGCCGGCCGGAACGAGGAACGCGGCGAAGAAGGCCACACCCAGCAGCATGACGAGAAGGGCCGGCAGCAGCCGGCGGGCCCGTCGAGCCCAGAACTGCCCGAGACGGATCGTCCCGGTGCCCTGCCACTCGGAGAGCAGCAGCGACGTGATGAGGAATCCCGAGAGGGCAAAGAACATGTCGAGGGAGTAAAAACCCCCCGACGTGAGGAAGACTCCGCCGTGGTAACTCATGATGACGATGATCGCGACGCCGCGAATTCCGTCGAGTGCGGGGATGTACGAGAGGCTCGGTCCCCGACGCGGGGCATCCGGATCGACGGGACCCGCCCGGACCGCCCCTGCGCTCACGCCTCCGTTCTCGTTTACCTCCACCGGCGCGGCTTCATGCCTGATGCCGCGCCGACAGACGAGCAGAGTTCATGGGTGCAGTCTTGCGGGCAAAGAGCGCCCCGCGGTGGCAGCTGAGGTCATTTCCTGCCTGGCCGCGTGACCGAAGGGTGAACTCGAGGACCTGCGCTCCCCTTGGACGCAGGCGAATGCCGTCCAGCCGTGCACTCCGGCAAGTCCCGGTGCGCTTGGCTACTTTCCGCCCCGAGATGGGCGGACCGTCGCGAATCTGATTCGGAAGGTCAGCGCTCGATCATCCGCATCTGCGCTTCGTTGTGATGATCACCGGCCGCCGGTGGCAGGGCGTCCAGGCGCGCGATCTGGTCGTCGGTCAGCTGCATCGAGTCAGCGCCGACGTTCTCCTCGAGACGGCTGATCCTCTTGGTTCCGGGGATCGGGACGATGTCGTCACCCTGCGCCAGCAGCCAGGCCAAGGCCACCTGGGCGGGCGTCGCCCCGACGTCACGGGCCACCGCCTCGACCTCGTTCAGGCTGGCCAAGTTGGCCTCGAAGTTCTCGTCCGTGAAGCGAGGATTCGACCGTCGGAAGTCTGCGGCATCGAGTTGGTCGACCGAGCGGATGGCGCCGGTAAGCATGCCTCGGCCCAGAGGCGAGTACGCGACGAACCCGATCCCGAGTTCGCGCAGGACTGGGAGCACCGAGGCCTCGGGATCCCGGGTCCACAGCGAGTACTCGGACTGCAGAGCGGTCACCGGATGCACCGCATGGGCTCGACGAATCGTGTCGGGGGCGGCCTCTGAGAGGCCGATATGACGGATCTTCCCTTCCCCGACCAGTTCAGCCAGTGCGCCGACCGTCTCCTCGATGGGTGTGTGTGGATCGACTCGGTGTTGGTAGTACAGGTCGATGTAGTCGGTGTCGAGGCGTCGCAGCGAACCTTCGACGGCGATTCGAATATTGGCGGGAGAGCTGTCGAGATGTCCTGGGCCGCTTCCGACGTGCGAGATCATGCCGAACTTGGTGGCCAGGACAACCTCGTCACGTCTGCCCGTGAGCGCGCGTGCGACGAGCTCCTCGTTCGCGTACGGGCCGTACACCTCCGCGGTGTCGATGAAAGTGACCCCTACCTCCAAAGCCCGGTGGATCGTCTCGATCACCTGGGCCTCATCGACGCTGGTGTCGATGTAGGCGGTGGACATGCCCATGGCGCCAAGGCCTATCCGCGACACTTCGAGGTCTCCGAGCTTGACGTGCCTCATCCTCTTCCTTCCTTTCGTTGGCAGGGTCCTGACGGTTGCTGCCGTGCTGCCCCCCGACTGCATGCGCTGGCGAACCAATACCGGGTGTCATAGCGGTCCAACAGAGTCTCCGCGACTTCTCGACGACCCCGTTCACGGGCGGCCCGAGCCATCGGGCATAGAACGGCAGGTCAGAGGCTCGGCTGCGGTGCGGAGCTCACTGGAAGAGGCCTTGTGGTTGGTGGGTGGCCGGATCGGTGAGATGGACCTAACCAGGTCTGGACGCCACTGCTCGACGCTGCCTGACCCGGTGGCCCAGGAAGAGTCCCAGCAGGATCAGAGCGACGACGACTCCTCGTGAAAGCGCCTTCCGGGCGCTCCGACTCGTCTCCACGGCCCCATTGTGGTGCCTTCGCTCGCTCCAGTCGACCGTCGTCCGTACAGCCCGGGTCCAGTGGGCCAGCCGATGTGGTCAACCCCGGGGAGACGGACCGCTTCCGGTCTGTTCGGTTCAAGGCCAGCGCAATTCGTGCCAACCTGTGACCCGGGTGCTCCTGTCGCCGTGACGACGCCACCGCGGTCCTGCCGCTGGAGGCACACGCGATCAAGGAGATCGAATGCAGACCAATCGTGTACTGATCAGGGACCCGAAGTGTGTGCTGCTGGCCGCGACAGGCATGATCCTGCTCGGACTGGTCGGGCCCGGCCTCAGAGCACTGCCGCCGGCCGGAGCGGTGACGGCCGCGCCCACTGCATTCGTAGCCAACAACCTCTCGGGCACCGTGAGCGCCATCGACACTGCCAGCAATGCCGTCGTCGACACCATCACGGTCGGGACCCGTCCGACCGAAATTGCCATCACTCCGGACGGCACGACGGCCTACGTAGCGAACTTCAGCTCGGGGACGGTGAGCGCGATCGAGACCGCGACCGATACCGTGGTGCGCACGATCACGGTGGGGACCCAACCTCAAGGTATCGCTCTCAGCCCCGACGGAGCGACCGCCTACGTTGCCAACGCGGGGGACGACACGGTGAGCGCGATCGACACCGCAACCAATACCGTCTTTGCCACGATCGCGGTGGGCAACAGTCCCTTCGGCATCGCCATCACCCCCGACGGCGCGACTGCGTACGTGACCAACAACGGGGGCCTCACCGTGAGCGCGATCGACACCGTCACCAATGCCGTTGTTGCCACGATCCCGGTCGGCGCTCTGCCCTTTGGCATCGCCATCACTCCGGACGGCACGACCGCCTATGTGACCAACTTCGGCTCTAACACAGTGACGCTGATCGACACCGCAACCAATACCGTCGACTCCACCCTCGCGGCGGGGGCCAACCCCGAAAGCATCGCCATCACCCCCGACGGCGCGACCGCCTACGTGGCGGATAACGGCTCTGGCACCATGGTCCCGATCGACACCAGCACCAACGCGGTCGGCGCAGCCATCGGGGTGGGGCCCGGACCGACGGACATCTTCATCACCCCCGACGGAACCACCGCCTACGTGGGCAGCGCCGGCGCCGACCTCGTGACCCCAGTCGATCTCGCGACGAGGATCGCCAAGAGCGCGATCTCAGTGGGTAATTCTCCGCTCGGCATCTCGATCACCCCCGACCAGGCGCCCGCCGCAGACTTCACGGCCGCGCCAGGGTCGTCCGGTTCGACAACCACGTTCGACGCCTCGGCTTCGACCGCGCACTTCGGCACCATCGCCAACTACGCCTGGAACTTCGGTGACGGCACCGTCGCCATCACCTCTGCGGTGATCGTCACCCACACCTATGCCGCCGCAGGCACCTACTCCGTCACCTTGACGGTTACCGATTCAACAGGTACCTCGACGAACCAAGTCTTTACGGGGCAGACCATGAGTCGAAACGGAGGACCATCAGCAATCACCACTCGCACGGCAACGATCTCCGAGCGCGTCCCGGGCTACCGCACAGTGGCGGCTGACGGCGGTGTCTTTGCCTTCAACTCTGGGTTCTACGGTTCGCAAGCCACCACGCGACTCAACGCCCCCATGATCGGGATCGCGGCGACGCCCGACGGGCTGGGCTATTGGCTGGTGGCCGCTGATGGCGGGGTGTTCGCCCATGGCGATGCCGGATTCTTCGGCTCACAGGCGACGATCCACCTGAACGCGCCGGTGGTCGGGATCGCGGCGACCCCCGGAGGGCAGGGCTATTGGCTGGTGGCCTCGGACGGCGCGGTGTTCGCCCATGGCGACGCTGCGTTCTTCGGGTCGTTGGTCGGCCAGCACGCGGCGATAGTGGGGATGGCACCCACCCTTGACGGAAAGGGGTACTGGCTGGTGGCTGCCAACGGCGCGGTGTTCGCCATGGGAGACGCCGTGATCTTCGGCTCACAAAACAGCGCCCATCTCAACGCCCCGATAGTGGGGATGGTGGCCACGCCCGACGGGCAGGGGTACTGGTTGGTGGCCTCCGACGGTGGAGTGTTCACCTTCGGCGACGCCGGATTCTTCGGCTCACAAGCCGGGGCGCGACTCAACGCCCCGGTCGTAGGAATGGCGCTCGGCCGCAACGGCCAGGGGTATTGGTTGGTGGCCTCCGACGGTGGAGTGTTCGCCTTCGGCGACGCCGGATTCTTCGGCTCACAAGCGACGGCCCATCTCAACGCCCCGATGGTTGGGGTAGCGGCCGGATTCTGATCCGGGCCCGCTGATGGTGCGGTGCGGCCCTAAGAATCCCCGGCGACGAGATCTGAGTAGCGGCCCAGATACAGCGGCCATCCCCCGTCGCTGTCGATCGCGCCTCGGAGCGACTCCCAGCCCGGCCCGTGGCGATCGAGGTGGCGATGCTCGAGCTCGAGGCGCGTTCGCTCCGGAGACTCTGCGACGAAGAGCACCTCGACCTCGCTGGCGTTGTTCTCGTCGGTCTCGAGCTGCCACTGCGGGCTGATGTCCCAGCTGAAGACCACACGATGGGGCGGCTCATAGGCAAGGACGCGGGCCCATCGGCATTCGCTCCCGTCGGCCGCCCGGTCATAGATGTGCCCGCCCACTCGTGGTTCGAACGTGCTGTCGGCGATCTCGACACCGAGCAGGTTGTGCTCCGGCGGCTTGAAGTCACCGAAACGATCCACGAACGTGGCAAAGGCACGCTCGATCGGAACGTCGACCACGACGTGGCGGCGGACGACGGCATCATCGGACAGACTCATCGCTTCTCCTTGGTTGGTTCATTGACGAGGTCCTCGTAGCCGCTCAGCGCTCGATTCCAGAAGGTGTCGAGCTGGTCGCGCAGCGCGAGGACTCCGGCCTCGTTGACGCGGTAGATCCTCTTGGTGCCGACCGCCTGCTCGGCGACCAGGCCGGCGTCCTTGAGCACCTTGAGGTGCTGGGACACCGCAGATCGGCTGACCGGCAGGTACGTGGCGAGCTCGCCCACCGGTTTCGGACCTTCTGTGAGGCACAAGACGATCGCTCGCCTGGTGCGGTCACCCAGCGCCTCCCAGACGCGGTCGTCTTGGTTAGTAGTCACTAACGGTTAGTAAGCCCTAACGGAGGAGAATTGTCAAGCGCGTCGTGATCTGCGACCAGCAAGCAGCGAGCAGCGAGCAACCACATGCGGGCGTCATCAGCCGCGAATTGCAACGACACCGGCCGCGAGGACCGGTGTCGTTGGGTGCGAATACGGCGAGTCGCCAACCCGCGCGGTTTCACATTTACGAGCAGCCGCTCGTCGTCCCGCAACTCCCGCAGACGTAGCAGGACCCGGCCCGCTGCATGTGGTTGCCGCAGTTGTAACAGAACGGCGCGTCGCGCTGCTCCGCCCTCGCCAGCGGCCGATCCGCCGGGGCCGAGTGGGAGACCGGCGAACTCGTCAGGCCCGACACCGCGGGAGCGGCCAGACCGCTCCCCGCCACGCCGCCGTCGTCGAGCAGTCCGACCGAGGGGGTCGCCTGCTCCTCCACGCCGGGCAGCGTCGGCTGCATGCGTTCCTGCGTCGACTGCACGCCGAGGTTGGTGCGCTCCTCCGCCGAGAGGTAGTCGAGCGCCATCCGGCGGAAGATGTAGTCGACCAGGCTCGAGGCGATGCGCAGCTCGGAGTCGTCGGTGATGCCGGCCGGCTCGAACTTCATGTTGGCGTACTTGCCCACGAAGGTCGACAGCGGCACCTGGTGCTGGAGCCCGAGGCTGATGGCGATGGAGAAGGCGTCCATGATGCCGGCCAGGGTCGAGCCCTGCTTCGACACCTTGATGAACACCTCACCGGGGCGCCCGTCCTCGTACTCGCCCACCGTGACGTAGCCCTCGCAGTCGGCCACCCGGAACGAGAAGGTCTTCGAGTTGCGCTTGCGGGGCAGCCGCTCGCGCACCGCGCCGACCAGCACCGGGTCCGCCGCGTGCAGGCGGGCCTGGGCCAGCGCCGACTCGAGCTCGGCGATGCGCTCGGCCGACTTGCGGTCCCGCGCCTCGGCCTCTGACCCCGCCGGGGCCGCGTCGCCGCCCGTGATCGCGGCCGCTTCCTTCTTGGTCGTCGAGAGGGGCTGGGCCACCTTGCAGTTGTCCCGGTAGATGGCCACGGCCTTGATCCCCAGCTGCCAGGCCTCGATGTGCAGCTGCTCCACTTCCTCGACCGTCACGTCCTCGGGCATGTTCACCGTCTTGGAGATGGCGCCGCTGATGAAGGGCTGGACCGCCCCCATCATCCGGATGTGCCCGGTGTAGTGGATGGTGTTGTCGCCCATGGAGCAGGCGAACACGCTCAGGTGCTCGGGAGCGAGGTGCGGTGCGCCGACGATCGACATGTGCTCGTTGATGTAGGCGACGATGTCCTCCGCCTGCTCGGGCCCGTAGCCCAGCTTGGCCAGCGCCCGGGGCACCGTCTGGTTGACGATCGACATGGTGCCGCCGCCGACCAGCTTCTTGGTCTTCACCAGACCCAGGTCGGGCTCGACGCCGGTGGTGTCGCAGTCCATGAGCAGCCCGATGGTGCCGGTCGGGGCCAGCACCGAAGCCTGCGAGTTGCGCACGCCGTAGACCTCGGCCAGGTCGACCGCCCGGTCCCAGGCCTCCTGGGCCGCCGAGAGCAGGTCCGGTGGCACGACGTCCTCGTCGATGCGGGCCGCCTCGGCCTGGTGCATGCGCAGGACGTTGAGCATCGGCTCCTGGTTCTCGTGGTATCCGGCGAAGGGTCCCATGCGCGCCGCCGTGCGGGCGGAGGTGGCGTAGGCGTGCCCGGTGAGCAGCGCCGTGATGGCGGCCGCCCAGGCCCGGCCGGCGTCCGAGTCGTAGGCCAGGCCCTGCGCCATGAGCAGTGCGCCCAGGTTGGCGTAGCCGATGCCCAGCTGGCGGAAGGCCCGGGTCGTCTCGCCGATCTTCGCCGTCGGGTAGTCGGCGTTGCCCACAATGATCTCCTGGCCCGTGAAGAACACCGCCACCGCCGCCTTGAACCCCTCGACGTCGAACTCGTCGTTGTCGTCGAGGAAGGTGAGCAGGTTCATCGAGGCCAGATTGCACGCGCTGTTGTCGAGGTGCACGTATTCACTGCATGGGTTGCTTCCGTTGATCCGCCCGGTGTTGGGCGCGGTGTGCCAGCGGTTGATCGTCGTGTCGTACTGGAGGCCGGGGTCGGCGCACTCCCAGGCCGAGTGGGCGATCTGGCGGAAGAGGTCACGGGCCGGGACGGTGCGGATCACCGAGCCGTCGGTCCGCGCCCGCAGCTCCCACTGGTCGCCGTCGATGACGGCCTGCATGAACTCGTCGGTCACCCGCACCGAGTTGTTGGCGTTCTGGTACTGGGTCGAGTGGCTGTCCACCCCGTCGAGGTCCATGTCGAAGCCGGCGTCGCGCAGCACCCGGGCCTTGCGCTCCTCGATGGCCTTGCACCAGATGAAGTCCTCGACGTCGGGGTGGTCGGCGTCGAGGATGACCATCTTGGCCGCACGGCGCGTCTTGCCGCCCGACTTGATCGTCCCGGCCGAGGCGTCGGCCCCGCGCATGAAGCTGACCGGACCCGAGGCGGTGCCGCCGCCCTTGAGCAGCTCGTGCGACGAGCGGATGCGCGACAGGTTGACCCCGGCGCCCGAGCCGCCCTTGAAGATGATCCCTTCCTCGGTGTACCAGTTGAGGATCGAGTCCATCTGGTCCTCGACCGAGAGGATGAAGCACGCCGCAACCTTGCTGCGGCACGCCGTGGACGCCGATGTTGAACCACACGGGCGAGTTGAACGCCGCCCGCTGGTGGATGATCAGGTACTTCAGCTCGTGGTTGAAGACCTGCGCCTCTTCGTCGTCGACGAAGTAGCCGTCCTTGATGCCCCAGGCGGTCAGGGTGTCGGCCACCCGGTCGGCCACCTGCTTGAGCGACCACTCGCGCTCCGCGGTGCCGAGGGTCCCCCGGAAGTACTTCTGCGCCAAGATGTTGGTGGCGTTGACGCTCCAGCTCTCGGGCACCTCGACGCCCAGCTGCTCGAAGGCCACCGCTCCGTCGCGGTAGTTGGTGATGCGGGCGTCTCGGCGCTCCCAGCGCACCTCGTCGTAGGGGTGGACGCCCGGGGTCGTGAAGTGGCGGCGGATGCCGATCTCGGATCGCTGGGGAGCGATGGCCATGGTGCTGGGGTCCTCCTGCGTGGTCAGGGTCGGTTCGGGTTCGCTGAAAAAGCTCTGTTGCTGCACATGCTCTGCCTGGGGTGCTTCCGGTGCTCTTCGTCCTGCCATGCGCCGCCGACACCCCACTCTCTCGTACCATTTGGGCGTCTCGCAGCGCTGTTCTCAATCAAGCGCCCGGATGAGGGGTCTTTCTCGCCTCACCACAATATGTAGTGGTGGACCCTCCCCCGAGACACGAGATGCTGTGGTTATTACATCATTGTAGTTACGTCGTTGTCAACGAACTACCTGCACTATCCGTGCAGGTCACGGGCCGTTCGCGAAAATTCCCCCTGACCAGCGCCCCTCCGGCTCGGCCCGACGCCAAAGACCCCCGACGGGTTAGCGTCGCCCCACCATGGCCAGGGTCGTCGCCATCGATGCGGGCACGACCGGCGTGCGCGCCCTGGCCGTCGACCCGGCCGGCCAGGTCACCGACGTGGCCTACCGGGAGCTGACCCAGCACTTCCCCCGCCCGGGCTGGGTGGAGCACGACCCGCTCGAGATCTGGCAGGCCGTCCGGACCACCCTGGCCGAGGTGGGCGCCCGCCTGGCCGAGGCCGGCGAGACGGTGGGCGCCATCGGCATCACCAACCAGCGCGAGACCCTGGTCGCCTTCGACCGCCGCTCTGGCCGGCCCCACCACCGGGCCATCGTGTGGCAGGACCGGCGCACCGCTCCTCTCTGCCGCCGCCTGGTCGAGGCCGGTCATCTGCCCATGGTGCGCGACCGCACCGGCCTCGTGCTCGATCCGTACTTCAGCGCCACCAAGGCCGCCTGGCTCCTCACCGAGAGCGGGCTCGACCTCGACCCGGCCGATCCCGGCCTCTCCTTCTGCACCGTCGACACCTGGGTGCTCTGGAACCTCACCGGCGGGACGGACGGCGGCACCTACGCCACCGACCCCTCCAACGCCAGCCGCACCCTGCTCTTCGACACCGAGGCGCGGGCCTGGTCGTCCGAGCTCCGCGCCCTCTTCGGCGTGCCGGCCCACACCCTGGCCGAGGTGCGCCCCTCGGCCGGCCGCTTCGGCGCCGCCCGCCTCGGCGACCTGGGTCCGGCCGCCGCCGTGCTCGACGGGGTCCCGGTGTCGGGCCTGCTCGGCGATCAGCAGGCCGCCCTCTTCGGCCAGTGCTGCTTCGAGCCGGGCATGGTGAAGGTGACCTACGGCACCGGCAGCTTCGCGCTGGCCAACGCCGGGCCCGAGCGCCCGCCCGCCCCCGACGGCCTCACCGTCAGCTGCGCCTGGGACCTCGGCGAC
>CAVSCV010000020.1:0-306335 GCA_963726545.1 uncultured Acidimicrobiaceae bacterium
GGTCGGTCATCGCCGCCGCCATGGCGGTGGCCGCCGGCCTGTGCCGTCACGTGCTCTGCTTCCGCACGGTGTGGGCCTCCACCCACGCTGCGCTGGTGGCCCAGGGCAAGTACCGCCACGGGGGCGGCCGGGTCACGGGTCCATGATGGATGGCGCGCGCCCTTCGGCGCCATGTCGGCCGCAAACTGGATCGGCATGCACGCCAACCAGTACCTGCACCGCTACGGCTCGCCCCGCGAGATGCTCGGCCTCATCGCCATCAACGCCCGCACCAATGCCGGACGGAACCCGGCCGCCATCTACCGCGACCCCATGACGATGGACGACTACATGGCGGCGCGCCCGATCACGTCTCCGTTCGGCCTCTACGACTGCGACGTGCCCTGCGACGGGTCGATCGCGGTGATCGTCTCGGACGCGTCGGTGGCCGGCGACCTTCCCCACCCGGCCGTGCGCATCGAGGCCGTCGGCACCCAGATCCTCGAACGGGTCTCGTGGGACCAGGACACGGTGACCCACGAGCCCCAGGTGATCGGGCAAGCGTCCCACCTGTGGACGCGGACCGACCTGCGCCAGGCCGACGTCGATCTGGCCCTGCTCTACGACGGCTTCACCTTCAACGCGATCTCGTGGCTCGAGGGCCTCGGGTTCTGCGACTTCGGTGAGGCCTACGACTGGCTCGACGGCGGGCGGCGCATCGCGTTGGACGGCGATCTGCCCGTCAACCCCCACGGGGGCCAGCTCTCCGAGGGTCGGACCCACGGCTTCGGCTTCATCTACGAGGCGGTGCAGCAGCTGCGCCACGACGCCGGCGAGCGCCAGGTGCGCGACGCCAGCACGGCGGTGGTCACGTCGGGCGGCGGGACTCCCTCGGGCGTGATGCTGTTGCAGCGGGACGGAGCCTGATCGCCATGACCCGAGTCCACCAACGCCCGCAGGGGCGAGCAGTAAGTTTGCCAACCGCCGGCCCGGCAGCCGGCACGGAAGGAGGCACGCGTGACGACGGCGCGGCCCACCGCCACGAACGGAACCGACAAGCCCAGCGGACCGCGGTCCCGCAAGGGGATCGAGACGAGGGCCCGCCTGGTCGACGCGGCGAAAGAGGTCTTCGAGCGCGACGGCTTCCTCGACGCCCGCATCTCTGACATCGCAGAGAAGGCCGGGCTCTCCCACGGCTCCTTCTACCACTACTTCGAATCGAAGGAAGAGGTCTTCCGCGAGGTGGCGGCCGACGTCGAGGCGCGGCTGCAGCGAGCCGATGAACAGCGTGATCCTGGCCCAGTCGTCGCGCCCGGCCCGGCCGAACGCATCCGCGAGGCCATCCGGCTGCACCTCGAGAGCTACCGCGACGAGGCGCGCATCATGGGTGTCATCGAGCAGGTGTCCCGGTTCGACCCCGAGATCATGGCCCAGCGCGCCGAGAGCCACCGGGTCGAACCACGACGAGGTGGCCAACTCCATCCGCAGCCTCCAGCGCCACGGCCTGGCCGATGCCCGGCTCGATCCCGACATTGCCGCCGCCGCGCTCGGCTCCATGACCTACCGCTTCCCCGAGATGTGGTTCGTCCAGGGCCTGCTCGACTGCGACTTCGAAGCCGGCGTCGAGCAGTTGACGTTGCTCTTCGTCCGCGCCCTCGGGCTCGAGGACGACGGGGCACCGCTGGCCGGGCGCCCCGTCGCAGGCCGCCACCGGCTGAGCCGATGCGGGCTCAGCCCAGCGTCGCCGCCTGCCACTCGAGCAGCTGCGGCGCCAGCAGGGGCCAGCGGGCGAACAGGCCCTCCTCTCGTGGGCCCCCTGGCGCTCGATCCACTCGCGGTCCCCCCACGGCGGCTCGACCAGCCGGGCCTGGGGCAGCAGCTCGGCCAGCCGCCTCCGAGGTGGCCCGGGTGTGGTGGGGATCGCTCGCGCCGCTGCGGAACACCAGGGCGGGTAGGTCCATGCTGCCGCGCCTCGGCATCGGGCAGGCCCGGGCACGTGCTCGCCGTCGCGGGGGCAGTAGGCCAGCATCCAGCGCTCCATGGTGGCGATGAACTCGTCGCGATCCTGGTCCAAGAAGCGCTGGCGGTTCGCCGGGTTGCGCTCAATCACCTCGGCCCATTCGTCGAGCGCCGCCACCGCCTCCATCCCGTCGCGCCAGGCCTCGCCGACCGAGCCGCCGCAGTAGTGGGTGGCCAGCGTCAGCAGGCCGTACGACGCCCCCGCTGATCCACCACACGGCGACGCCGGCGGCGGCCTCGGGGTGGCGTGCCGCGGCCAGCAGGGAGACCCGGGCGCCACCGGAGCCGCCCGCGATCACGGCCGGCGTCATGTCGAGATGCTCCAGCAGCGCCACCAGGGCGTCCGCCTGCATGGCCGACTCGGAGCTGCCCGTCGAAGCAGACGTCGGACTCCCCGCAGTTGGGCCGGTCCCAGATGAGCACCCGGTTGCCGTGCGCGGCCAGCTCGACGGCCAGCTCGCGCACGCCGGGTGACTCCTTGGTGAAGCGCCCACCGGGCGTGATGGCCCAGGGCTGGCCCTCGGTCCCGACGACCTCGTAGCCCAGCGTGAGCCCGTCGACCGTTGCTCGTGCCATGTGCAGAAACCCCCTGTCCGGGTCGGCGGAGCGCCGACGCGACTACGACGTGCTCGGCCGGCTGCGCGGGACGTCGCGGAACGGGACGTCGCGGTCCAGCGTCCGCTCGCGCGGCATGCCGAGCACGCGCTCGCTGATCACGTTGCGCGCCATCTCGGTCGTGCCGCCGCCGATGCTGCCCACCTGGCGCATGAG
The DNA here is from genome assembly GCA_963726545.1 of uncultured Acidimicrobiaceae bacterium. Taxonomy (GTDB): domain Bacteria; phylum Actinomycetota; class Acidimicrobiia; order Acidimicrobiales; family RAAP-2; genus Bog-473. The sequence goes on from CAVSCV010000020.1 coordinate 2,770, forward strand.
GAAGTTCACCGCGGCGTTGGCCGCCTCGCCGTCGCCGGTCCAGGCGGCGCCGGCCGAGCCGGCCACCTCCAGGCCGAGCGTGGCCGCCCGGCTCGTGGCCATGCCGTGGAACAAGCCGCCCGATGGCGGCCGCCTGGTCGCTGCGCCGCCCGGTCCTGATGCTGTCGCCCACCCGGGTCGTGGATCTGCTCGGCCACCAGCTCGAACATGCGGGCCTCGCCCACCAGCTCCTGGATGGCCGGGTCGTCCATCTTCCCCAGCTCCTGGGCCACCATGGCGACGGTGCTGCCGTTCGACCCGCCGCGGATGCGGCCCACGGGGTTGTTCACGTAGGGCGAGTTGAAGAGCATGCGCTCGTGGAACATCCATCGGGTGCCGACGGTCCACCCGTCGTCGACCTCACCGATGCGGTCGCGCGTCGGGCACCACCACGTCGGTGATGAACTCCTGGCAGAACTCGTGCGAGCCGTTGAGCATCTCGATGCGGTGCACCTCGATCCCGGCCTGGTGGATCGGCATCATGAACACCGTCAGCCCGCGGTGCTTGGGCACGTCCCAGTTGGTGCGGGCCAGCACGAGGCCCCAGTCCGACCACCAGGCCCCGGTCGTCCACACCTTGGAGCCGTTGAGCACCCACTGCTCGCCGTCGCGCACCGCGGTGGTGAGCGCGCCGGCCACGTCCGAGCCGCCGCTCGGCTCGGAGAGGAACTGCATCCACAGCTCCTCGCCGCGGAGGATGGCCGGGATGTGGCGCTGCTTCTGCTCGTCGGTGCCGAACTCGAGGATCACCGCGGCGCAGGGCGAGAAGGTCGGGACCTGGTAGCGCATCGGGGAACTCGCGGCTCCCGAGCTCCTCGTTGAGCACCCGCTGGTGGGCCATGGTCAGGCCCTGGCCGCCGTACTCCTTGGGGAAGCAGATGCCGGCCAGCCCGGCGTCGAAGAGCATGCGCTGCAGCTCGCGGTCGCGGGCGACCTGGGCCAGCTCCTCCTCCTCGCTCAGGGTGCCCCGGGCCCAGCGCAGCTCCTCGGGCGTGGCCAGGCGCAGGTTGGCTCGGATCCAGCGTGCGGGCCCGCTCCCGGAACTGTCCAGGTCCTCCATGGCGTCGGACTCCTCGAGCGCCTCGGCGCGCAGCGCGCTCATGCCGCCACCTCCAGGTCCGCGACGTGGTGCAAGCGCCACCAGGCGCCGGTGCTCGGCCGGGAGTGCCGAAGAGCGAACGGTCCACGGTCATGCGGCGCAGGTACAGATGCAGGTCGTGCTCGAAGGTCACCCCGATGCCGCCGTGGATCTGCACGCAGTCCTGCACCAGGTCGGCCCCGTACTGCCCGACGTAGGCCTTGGCCGCGCTGGAGAGCTCGAAGGCGTTGGGCGCCGCCGCCGCCACGGCGGCGCAGGCGGCGTCGCTGATGGCGTGGCTGGCCTCGAGCCAGGTCAGCATGTCGGCGAAGCGGTGCTTGATCGCCTGGTAGGAGGCCAGCGGTCGGCCGAAGGTGTAGCGGTCGAAGCCCCACTCGACCGTCATGTCGAAGGCGGCCTGCATGGCCCCCACCGCCTCGGCATTCAGGATGGACACCGCCTGGAGGAACTGGCGCTCCACCGCGGCGGCCGCCGCGCCCGGCTCGCCCACCAGCGCGTCCGCCCCGACGACGACGTCGGTCGAAGGTCACGGCACCGAAGCGCTTGGTCAGGTCCACCGCTCTGCATCGCCGTCACCCCGACGCCGGGGGCCGACGCCGGCACCAGCAGCTGGGTCAGCCCGTCGCCGTCAGCCGCCGTCACCAAGAAGTGCGTCGACTGGGCCGCCGCCTCCACCGGTGCCACCGATCCCGAGAGGACGTAGCCGTCGCCGTCGCGCCGCGCCGTGACCCCGCTCCGCCACCCGCCGAGCGCGAACTCCGGCTCGGGCGCGCACCAGGCGGCCACGGCCTCGCCGGCCAGCAGGCCGGCCAGCACGTCGGCGTGGGCGTCGTGCTCGCTCAGGGCCCCCGCCACGATGTTGACGGGCAGCAGCGGCCCCGGTGCGGCGTGGTGGCCGAACTCGTAGGCCACCAGGCTCAGGTCGACCAGCCCGTCTCCACTGATGCTCCCCCCGCCGTGCGCCTCGTCCACCAGGAACGACGTCCAGCCGAGCTCGGCCCCGCGACGCCAGTAGGCCGGGTCGAACCCGGCCGGGTCGTCGCGCAGCGCGCGCACCGCGTCCGGCGGTACGAGCTCGACCAGGAAACGCTCCGTCGTCTCGCGGAAGAACTCCTGGTCTTCGGTCAGTGCAACCAGCATCGCGGTGCCTGGCCCTCCTTCTCGAATGATGTGGTGAATACGGTCGGGCTACCGGAGCGCCAGATGTGCCGGCCCGGGCAGCCGGGGTCAGATGGCGCCGATCCCGGCCGCCTCGTTGCGCTGGCGCCACTGGTCCTTGGGCATCCGGGTCACGTCGACGTCGGGCGTCGAGGCGCGCAGGGCGCCCACCGTCGCCTTCTCCTTGGGTGTGTGCGCGAAGGGGTCCCACCCGTAGAAGCGGCAGGCGTTCTCCCACGTGATCTTGTGGATCTCGTCGTCCCGGCATCCTGCCTCCGGCGAACTCCTTCCAGGCGAACTCGGGCGACTCGGGCCAGGTCGTGTCCGTGTGCGGGTAGTCGCACTCCCAGGCGATGATGTCGATGCCGATGCGGTCACGCAGCAAGAGGCCGGACGGGTCGGTGATGTAGCAGGCCAGGATGTGGTCCTGGAACACCTCGGAGGGTTGCTTCCCGCCGAAGTCACCCCCGCCGTGCAGCCAGTCCTGGTTGTTGAAGTGGCGGTCGATGCGGTCGAAGTAGAAGGGGATCCATCCGATCCCGCCCTCGGACAGCGCCACCTTGAGCTCGGGGAAGCGGCGCAGGGTGGGCCCGAACAGCAGGTCCTGTGCCGTGATGGCGCTGATCTGGCAGGCCAGCACCATGAGGTGGTCCACCGGCGCCTCTTCTGCCCGTTGGATCACCGCGAACCCGGCGCCGATGTGCAGCGACAGCACCATGTTCTCGTCCGAGAGGGCCTTGAGCATCGGGTCCCAGTAGCCGGAGAGGAAGCTCGGGAAGCCCTGCACGTGCGGGGTCTCGAGGAAGCTGATGGAACGGCAGCCCTTCTTGGCCACCCGGTGCACCTCGGCCACCGCGGCGTCCACGTCCCACATGGGCACGATGCCGAGCGGAATGAAGCGTCCGGGATAGGTGCCGCACCACTCGTCGATGGCCCAGTCGTTGTAGGCCTGCAGCATGACGAGCGCGATCTCCTTGTCGCTCGCCTCGGCGAAGGTGCGGGCGTTCCACCCGGCCATGGTCGGGAAGCACATGGAGCCGAGCACGCCGTTGGCGTTCATGTCGCGGACGCGCTCGTGCACGTCGAAGCACCCGGGGCGCAACTCGGTGTAGGTGCCCGGGTTGAAGCCCCACTCCTCGCGGGGCCAGCCCACCGTGGCCGACATGCCGAAGGACGTCGACGTCTTCTCGCCCTGGAACTCCCACTGGTCGATGCCGTCCTCGTGCACGACCTTGGGCGCCTCGGCCAACCACTTCTTCGGCACGTGGTTCTCGTACATGTGGGGCGGCTCAATCATGTGGTCGTCGATCGAGACCAGGATCATGTCCTCGAGGTTCATGGGGTGCTCCTCTCCTGGGTCGGGCGGCTCGGGACGGCCGGGAGCGACGAGCCGCTCACGACGTGCGCACGGGCAGGGTCTCCCAGCCGCGCACGGTCGAGGTCCGGGCCCGCCGGGCCTTGTCGTAGTCGACCTCCCACTCCGGAAAGCGCTGCAGCACCTCGTCGAGGGCGACACGGCCCTCGAAGCGGGCCAGCGCCATACCGAGGCAGAGATGGATGCCGTACCCGAAGGCCTGGTGACGCCCGATCTCCCGGTGGATGTCGAAGGAGTCGCCGTCTGGGAAGTGCCGCTCGTCGCGGTTGGCCGAGCCGTTGAGGAGCACCATGATGCTGCCCTCGGGCACCGTGGTGCCGTAGTACTCGACGTCGCGGGCGACGTAGCGGGACTGCACCGGCGAGGGCGACTCGAAGCGCAGCAGCTCCTCTATGGCGTTGTTGACCAGTGACCGGTCCTCGACCAGCTCACGGCGCTGGTCCGGGTGGCGGCCGAGCACCTCGCCGGCGAATCCGATGAGCCGCGTGGTCGTCTCGTTCCCGGCGCCGGACAACAGGCCGACGTAGCCCGAGGATCTCCTCGTGCGTCAGCGTGCGTGTCGTCCCGTGCTCGTCCTCGAACTCGGCGTTCAGCAGCTCGGTCATGAGGTCGTCGGAGGGGTGGTCGGCCCGCCAGGTGATGTAGTCGGAGAACACCCGCGCCGAGCGGAGCGCGTCGTACTCGGTCTCGTTCGGGACGCCCTCCTCGAGCCGCAGGCCGTCGTCGATCTGCTCGCGAATGGCCTCCTGGTCCTCCACCGGGATCCCGAGCAGCATGCCGATCACCCGCATGGGCATGAACTTTCCGAGGTCGGCGACGAAGTCGAATTCCCCCGTTCCGACCAGCGGGTCGAGCACCTCGGCGCAGTAGGCCCGCACCTGGGGCTCGAGCGCCTGCATCTTGCGCGGCGTGAAGACACGCGACAACAGGCCTCGATGGAGGTCATGGGTCGGCGGGTCCTCGAAGAGGATCGACCCGGGCGGGATCTCGATGCCCGCCTTGATGATCTCGAGCACCGAGCCGCGACCCGAGATGAACGTCTTCCAGTTGAGCATGGCCGCGTCGATGTCGTCCCAGCGGCTCAGCGCGAAGAACTCGTACTTCTCGTTCCAGTAGAGCGGGGCCTCGTCGCGCAACCGCTTCCAGACCGGGTAGGGGTCGGCATCGATCTCGAAGTCGTAGGGGTCGTAGTAGACCTCCGCGTCGCTGGTGACGGTCACCCCCGCTCCTCCCTACTCGGCCGGCCAGGCGACGGACTTGATCTCGAGGTACTGCTCGAAACCGGGCAGACCGTTCTGGCGGCCGATGCCACTGTGCTTGTAGCCCCCGAAGGGCAGGTCCGGACCGTAGGGCGCACCGCCGTTGACGCCGATGCCACCGGTGCGGATGCGACGGGCCACGGCCAGTGAACGCTCCAGCGAGCCGGAGAAGACGCCACCCTGGAGCCCGTACTTGCTGTCGTTGGCGATGCGCACCGCGTCGTCCTCGTCCTCGAACGGGATCACGCAGAGCACGGGTCCGAAGATCTCCTGCTGGGCGATGGTCATGGAGTTGTCCACGTCGGTGAAGAGGGTCGGCTCGACCCACCAGCCCTTGGCGAACTCGTCGCCCTAGGGACGACCGCCGCCGACGGCGACGGTGGCGCCCTCCTCCTTGCCCTTCTCGATGAGGCCGAGCACCCGCTCGCGCTGCTTGGCGTTGATGAGCGGGCCCATCATGACGTCGGGCCGCTGCGGGTCGCCGTAGGGCACGGCGGCAAAGAGGCCCTTCATGATCTCGACGCCCTCTTCGTAGCGCGAACGCGGCAGCAGCATGCGGGTCTGAATGGCGCAGCCCTGCCCGGCGTGGAAGCAGGCGCCCATGCCCACCAAGCGTCGCCGTCGAGAAGTCGGCGTCCTCGAGGATGATGGTGGCCGACTTGCCGCCCAGCTCGAGGAAGACCCGCTTCATGGTGGCGGCGCCCTTCTCCATGATGCGCTGGCCGACCGCGGTCGAGCCGGTGAACGAGATGCAGTCCACCTTGGGCGACAGCGTGAGCTCCTCGCCGACCAGGTGGTCCGAGGCGGTGACCACGTTGACCACGCCGGCGGGGATGTCCGTCTTCTCGGCGATGAGCCGGCCGAGCAGCGTGGCGTTCCACGGCGTGTCGGGAGCCGGCTTGAGGATCACGGTGTTGCCGGTGGCCAGGGCCTGGCCCAACTTGTGCGAGGTCACCTCGAAGGGGAAGTTCCACGGGACGATCGCGCCGACCACGCCGAGGGGCTCGCGCCAGATGCGGCGGGCGTTGACCTGGCCCGTGATGGTCATGGCGTCCGGCAGGACCGTCTCCCACTCGTACTCGTCGATGGTCTTGGCCGGCCAGGCGAAGGCCTCGGAGATCGGCGCGTCGAGCTGGGGGCCGTTGGTCGTCATGCGGGGGCAGCCCACCTCGAGGATGAGCTCCTCGCGCAGCTCCTCCTGACGACCTCCTGGCAGGCGTCGTGCAGCTGCTCGAGGCAGCGCTTGCGGAAGGCGTGGTTGGTCGACCAATCGGTCTCGTCGAAGGCCCGCCGGGCGGCGTCGATGGCCCGGTGCATCTCGGCGTTGGAGGCGTCGGCCACGGCGCCGATGACCTCCTCGGTGGCCGGGTTGACGTTGTCGAAGGTCTTGCCCGAATCGGCCTCGACCAACTTGCCGTCGATGAGCATCCGGTGCTCAGGGTTGACCTTGGCTGCCTCGCTCACAGTCCTTCTTCCTCTCGTCGTCCTGATCCATCCGGCCCGCACAGGGCCGGCGGCACCCCCCGCGACCACCATTTCGGGCAGGAACGGGCCTGGGGAAACCCCGTTTTCGGAGGGTATCTGACTTTGACGTCGCCGTCAAAAATGGCGATAATCTCGCCTTCGCCCAAGGTATCGGCCTCGCCCCGCTCACCGGAGCGGGGAACCCGAGGTCGGGCCCTCCCCGCCGGACATCGGGCAGAGTGGGCGCCGGCGACAGGAGAGATGGAGGCCCGATGTTCACGATGGAGGCGTTCCTCGACGCTTTGACCCTCGAGCCGGTGGGCGAGGACGCCTACCGGGCCCCCAACATCAAGACCGACTACGGCATGGTCTTCGGGGGCCAGCTCCTGGCCCAGGCCACCTTCGCCGCGCTGGCCGGCCAGGAGGGCAAGGCGGTCAAGACGTGCCACACGGTGTTCGCCCGGCCCGCCTCGGCCGACGAGCCGCTCGACATCACGGTCGAGCGCATGCACACGGGACGCTCGCTGGCCAGCAGCACCGTCACCATCAGCCAGCACGACCAGATCGTCACCCGCTCGCTCGCCCTGCTCAGCGCGCCCGAGCCCGACGTCATCCGGCACGCCGACTCCCCCACTGTGACCTCGCGGCCCGAAGCAGTGGCCGGCGAAGTGAAGATCAACGGGGCCTGGGAGGCGGGCGTCGTCGACGCCGGTCGACGTGAACGACCCCGACCTGGTCGGCCCGCCCGAACTGGCCGTGTGGGCCCGCTTCGCCGGTGCGCCCGACGACCCCGCCGTCAGCCAGGCCCTCCTCGCCTTCTCCACCGAGACGTTCCTGATCGGCACGGCCATGCGCCCCCATGCCGGCGTGGGCCAGGCCCAGGCGCACAAGACGCTCTCGACCGGGGTCCTCAGCCACACGCAGACCTTCCACGAGCCCTACCCGGCGGCCGAGTGGCACCTGCTCGAAATGCGGGCCGGGTACACGGGGCACGGACGGAGCTTCGGCCGGGGCGACATCTTCGGCCTCGACGGCCAGCTGGTCGGCTCCTGGATGCAGGACGCCATGATCCGCGCCCGCAGCGGCGGCGCCGGAAAGCTCTGAGGAGGAACCCATGGCCAACGAACTAGGGGCAGCCGGCCTGCGCTTCGAGCGTGAGGGCGCCATCGCCTGGTGCATCATCGACCGGCCCGAGGCGCGCAACGCGCTCACGCCGGCCATGTACTTCGGGATCAAGCGGGCCGTGCGCACGGTCAACGCCGATCCCGACCTGGCCGCGCTGATCATCACCGGCACCGGCGACGTCTTCGCGCCGGGCGGCGACCTCGGGGGCCGGCGCGATCCCGACGACGAACCCACGCCCGACATCGGCCACGACATCCTGCCGTTCCTGGCCATCCGCGACAGCCGGGCGCCCGTGGTCAGCGCGGTCAACGGCATCTGCCAGGCCGGCGGGCTGCTCATCGCCATGCTGGCCGACATCTGCGTGGCCAGCGACCGGGCCACCTTCCGGGTGCCCGAGCTGCTGCGCGGCATCCCCGACGCCACCTACGCCGCCGTACTGCCGGCCCACGTGGGCATCGCCGTGGCCCGCGACCTCCTGCTGTCGGCTCGGCGCTTCGACGCGGCCGAGGCCAAGCGCATCGGTCTCATCTCGCGTGTCGTCCCCCACGACCAGCTGCGCGAGGCGGCGCTCGAGGCGACGAAGGAGATCCTCCAGACCCCGCCCATGGCGCGCATGCACGTCAAGCGCATGCTCAACGAGCGCTACGGGCTGATCGACTACCAGACCATGTTCTGGGCCCTCGAGGAGTCGCCCGAGCCCCGGGAGGGCATGACGGCCTTCATGGAGAAACGCCCACCGAGCTGGGTGCCCGACTCGCTGGACTAGCCAGGCCTCAGGGCTCGTCGTTGAGCGCGGCCTCGAGCCGGGTCCTGGCCTGCGCCACCGCCTCGGGAAGCGTGTCCGCGTAGTACGGGATGTACAGGGCGGTCTGCTCGACCACCCAGCCGCGGGCACGGGCCCATGTCGCGTCGTCGATCCCGAGCAGGTTGCGAAAGAGGCCCCGCAGCTCGGCGCCGAGGCACCAGGCGAACATGGCGTCACAGGCGGGATCCCCGACCCCGGTGGCGCTCCAGTCGATGACCCCCGCCAGCCGCCCGCCGGCCACCAGCACGTTGCCCGGGAGCAGGTCGCCGTGGACCCACACGGTGGCTCCGGAAGGCGCGTCTGCCTCACGTGCCGCCCGCCAGACCTCGCGGGCACGCGTCGTGTCGATCTGCCCCTCGAGCTTCTCCATCGCCCACTCCACCTCCCGATCGAACGGAGCCATGGGGCCGCCCCGGCGTCCGGGTTCTGGCCCCCCGGCCGTCGGGATCGCGTGGAGCGCGCGGACGAACGACGCGACGTCGCCGACGAGCTCTGCCGATTCCACGGATGTGCGGTCAAGGCTGATCCCGTCCAACCACGGATAGATCAGCCAGGGATGGGGATAACCGTGCCCGGGCTCGCCCCTCCCGATGGGCACGGGCACCGGGACGGGCAGGTCGTCGGCGAGCCGACCCAGCCAGCGGCACTCCTTGTCGATCTGGGGCACCGCCCACCCAATGCGCGGCAGCCGGATACCCATGTCGTCGCCCAGCCGGTAGATGGCGTTGTCGGTACCCGAGTCGGGGATCCGACGCAGGGGCAGGGCGGACCACTGCGGAAACTGCTCGGAGAGCAGCCCACGCACCATCGCGTCGTCGAGCTCGACCTCGTCGGTGTGCATCTTCGGCCTTCGCCGGGCTGCGGTCACCGTGTGGGGAGGGACACCTGCACGGGTGCGAGTCTCACAGGTCCGCGCGTCCTCGGCCGACCATGGCGACGCTCGTGGATGTTGCGCCCAGGTATCGGTGCCGCGCCGGGGCGGGGCCGTATGAGGTCTGGTATCTATGGCGCCCATGCATGGAAGCCACGGCCTGAGCGCGTCGGGCCCGACACCGCCATGAGCGACAACGCGTCGCTCGACAGCACAGACTCGGCCTTCAGCCAGCCCTACGTCGACGTCGACGAGTGGCGTGAGACCCCAGTGCGGCACCGCTACGTGCACGGGGGATTCCGGGAGACCGAGACCCGGTTCTCCATCTATCTCCCGCCCGGGGAGTCGTATCAGGGCCGGTTCTTCCAACACATCACGCCGGTGCCCGACAGCGAGCATCTGGCCCAGCACCAAGCGGCGGGCGAGCAGAACAAGATCGGGTTCTCGCTCGACAGCGGGGCCTACTTCCTCGAGACCAACGGCGGTGGAGTCTTCGGGGGGTACGGCGCCGACGACCCGACCATCGCGGCCTATCGGGCCAACGCGGCCGCGGCCCAGTACTCCAGGGTCGTGGCGGCTGAGATGTACGGCCCGCACCGGCCCTTCGGCTACGCCTACGGCGGGAGCGGTGGTGGCTTCCGCACCATCGGGTCGATCGAGAACACGACCGGCGTGTGGGACGGCGTCGTGCCCTACGTCATCGGTTCACCCATGGCGATCCCGAACATGTTCACCGTCCGCATGCATGCGCAACGGATCCTGCGCCACCAGTTCGAGCGCATCGTCGATGCGGTCGAACCCGGCGGGAGCGGGGACCCTTCCGAAGGTCTCCCAGAAGAGGAGCACGACGCCCTGCGCGAGATCACGCGCATGGGCTTCCCCCCGCGCTCGTGGTTCGGATGGCGCACCATGGGCATGCACGCCTTCCCCGTGCTCTACGGCGGCATGCGCGCGGCGGACCCCACCTACTTCGAGGAGTTCTGGACCGAGCCGGGGTACCTGGGCTCCGAGGCACCGCCCTCGCTGGTGCGCGACCGCGTGCACCACGCCAGTGCGATCGCCGCCGCGCTGACCCACGAGGAAGCCGAAGCGCAGGGCCTGCCGGTCGGGCGCCAACCGGGCCAGGCACGGGGTGCGGTGGACACGGCGTGGCGCGACGCGGGTGAGCCCGTGGCGGTGCCGGTGGCCTTTCGGCTCACCAGCCCCTCGCCCATCGACGTCGAAGGGGCCGACCTCGTCGTGAGGACGGGCGCGGCGGCGGGCGCCCGCCTCGGCCTGCTCAACGTCATCGGCGACATCGTGACCCTCGGGCCCGGCGATACGGAATCCATCCTCGGGATCCGGCCAGGCGACGCCGTCGAGGTCGACAACAGCGGCTTTCTCGCCGCGCAGACCTACCACCGCCATCAGGTGCCCGACAACGACCAGTTCCCGGTCTGGGACCAGTTCCGCAATCCGGACGGTTCGCCGATCTACCCGCAGCGCCCGCTGCTCCTCGGGCCGTTGTTCGCGGCGGGCGCCGCCGGCACGGTGCAGTCCGGCGACTTCGAGGGAAAGATGATCGTCGTCGAGTCCCTGCTCGACCGGGAGGCCTTGCCGTGGCAGGCCGATTGGTACCGGGCCCGGGTCCACGAGCATCTCGGCGACGTGCTGGACGACCGCTTCCGGTTGTGGTTCACCGACAACGCGTTGCACGGCGACGTCGCCACCCAGGAGGACTCGACGCACGCGGTGAGTTACCTGGGCCTGCTGCACCAGGCTCTCCGCGACCTCAGCCAATGGGTCGAGCACGGCATCGCCCCACCGGAGAGCACCCACTACGAGGTCGTCGACGGCCAGGTCCTCGTGCCGGCCGACGCGCCGGCGCGTCGCGGTATTCAACCTGTCGTGGCCCTGACCGCGAACGGGGCGGCGCGAGCCGACGTGAGCCCGCGTGAGGAGGTCACGTTGCGGGTCACGGCCGAGGCACCGCCGGGGACCGGATCGATCGTGTCCGTCGAGTGGGACCTGGACGGGAGTGGCAGCTTTGCCCTCCGCGAGCGCATCGAACCGGCGCCGCGGGTGAAGCTGGAGCGACGGTGGTCGACCGCCGAGAGCGGGACGCACTTCCCGGTGGTGCGGGTGGCGGCGCACCGAGATGGGGACGCGGCCACGCCCTACGCCCGCCTGCAGAACCTGGCCCGGGCCCGCGTCGTCGTGTCCTGAGGCCTCAGCGGCTCACGGCCCCCAGGCAGAACGTGGCCACGCGCTCGATCTCGCCCCGCGTCGGCTCCTGTTGCCGCCACACACAATCGGAGAGCAGGCCGAGCGCGGCGTGCGCGGCCAGCGCGGCATCGAGCTCGGGCGAGCGGCTGCCCAGCGCGCCAAAGGGCTCGACCAGCAGCGTGGCCAACGGGGCACTGGCGAAGTGGCGCCCGGCAGCCAGGCCGGCGTCGGCACTGCCCCCGTTCCAGAGCACGGCCAGGCTGGTGGCCGAGAGCTCGGCGTCGGCCTGTGCCAGGACACCCTTGACCCAGCGTCGCACCTGTCCCTCGGGCGCCGATTCCTTCGCCATCTGGTGGACCAGGTAGCTGCGCAGGCGCTCGCTGCCGTCCTCCAGGATGGCCGTCACCAACGCGTCCTTCGACTTGAAGTGACGGTAGAAGGCGTCGTTGGACAGGCCGGCCGCCGCCACGATGTCGGCCACCCGGGGGCTCGACGAGGTGCCGTGGCTTCGCATGAGGTCGAGCGCGGCATCGAGCAGGCGCCGGACCTCCTCGGCGTACTCGCTCTCGCGCTTGGCCACGGAGCGGCGGGCGATCCGGCCGCTCACGTCCCCGCCGGGTTCGCCGGTCGGGGCGCGCCGGCCGGGGAGGCCTTGGCCGCCGGGACCTCGGGCGGCGCTGCATTGCTCGGTATTGCGTTCTTGATAGTCAGAATCATATTCTTGATCTCGACCGAGGGAGGGCACGACATGGCGTGGGACTTCGAAACCGAGCCTGAATACCAAGAGAAGCTGGACTGGGTGGACACCTTCGTCCGCGAGGAAGTGGAGCCGCTCGACCTGGCGTTCCCCCACCTGCAGTTCACACCCCTCGAGGGCAAGCGCCGTGAGGCGATCGATCCACTCAAGGAGGAAGTCCGGCGTCACGGGCTCTGGGCCACCCACCTCAGCCCCGAACTGGGTGGGCAGGGCTTCGGGCAGCTGAAGCTGGCCCTGCTCAACGAGATCCTGGGCCGCTCGTCGTGGGCGCCCATCGTGTTCGGCTGCCAGGCCCCCGACACGGGCAACGCCGAGATCATCGCCCACTACGGCACCGAGGGCCAGAAGGAGAAGTACCTGCAGCCGCTGCTCACCGGCGAGTGCTTCTCGAGTTACTCCATGACCGAGCCCCACGCGGGGGCCGACCCGACGCTCTTCACGACACGCGCCGTCAAGGACGGTGACGAATGGGTCATCAACGGGTGGAAGTACTTCTCCTCCAACGCGAAGACGGCCTCGTTCCTCATTGTGATGGCCGTGACCAACCCCGACGTGAACCCCTACAAGGGCATGTCGATGTTCCTGGTGCCCACCGACACGCCCGGCATCAACATCGTGCGCAACGTCGGCCTGTACGGCGAGGCGGTGAACGAGGGCTCGCACGCGCTGATCCACTACGAGGACGTGCGGGTCCCGGAGGAATCCCTGCTGGGCGGCGAAGGACAGGCCTTCGTGATCGCCCAGACCCGGCTCGGCGGTGGCCGCATCCACCACGCCATGCGCACTATCGGCATGGCGCAGAAGGCCCTCGACATGCTGTGCGAGCGGGCCCTCAGCCGGGAGACACAGGGCAGCTTGCTGGCCGAGAAGCAGTTCGTGCAGGGCTACATCGCCGACTCCTACGCACAGCTGATCCAGTTCCGTCTCTTCGTGCTCTACACCGCGTGGGAGATCGACAAGTACAACGACTACAAGCGGGTGCGCAAGGACATCGCCACGGCCAAGGTCGTGATGCCCACGATCCTGCACGACATCGCGTGGCGCGCCATGCAGGTGCACGGCGCGCTGGGGGTCACCAACGAGATGCCCTTCATGGGGATGGTGCACGGCGCCGCCGTCATGGGCCTGGCCGACGGCCCCACCGAGGTGCACAAGGTCACCGTGGCCCGCCAGGTGCTGCGGGACTACAAGGCCAGCGACGACATGTGGCCGACCCAATGGCTGCCCAAGCGCCAGGAGGCGGCCCGGGCCAAGTACGCGGAATATCTCGAGCTGGAGGTAGGAAACCTGTGAGCACGACCGAGGAGGCGGTGCCGACCATCGCCGACGTCGACAAGCTGGTCGCCTGGATGGACACCCAGGGACTGGGCACGGGCGCGCCCCTCGAGTACCGATTCATTTCGGGCGGAAGCCAGAACGAGATCTTCGAGCTGCGCCGGGGCGACGTGCACTGCGCCATGCGCATCCCACCCGCCTCGGCCCCGGCGTCACGCGACGACGGCATCGTGCGGGAGTGGCGGATCATCGAGGCCCTGACCGGCACCAACGTGCCCCACACCGAGGCGGTGGCCGTGTGCACTGATCCCACCGTGGCGGGCCGCACCTTCTACCTGATGGGCTTCGTCGACGGCTGGTCGCCCATGCAGATGCGGCGCGAGTGGCCGGCGCCGTTCGACACCGACGTCGAGGAGCGGCGCGGCCTCGCCTTCCAGCTCGTCGAGGGCATCGCGCTCCTGGGCAACGTCGACTGGCAGTCCAAGGGTCTTCAGGACCTTGGACGGCCCGACGGGTTCCACGAACGCCAGGTGGACCGCTGGACCGCGTTCCTCGAGCGCATCAAGGGCCGCGAGCTCCCGGGCTTCGACGAGGCCTCGGCCTGGCTGCGGGCCCACCGGCCGATCGACTTCATCCCCGGGCTCATGCACGGCGACTACCAGTTCGCCAACGTGATGTTCAAGGACGGCGCGCCGGCGCGGCTGGCCGCCATCGTGGACTGGGAGATGGGCACCGTCGGCGATCCGAAGCTCGACCTGGGCTGGGTGGCGCAGGGCTGGCCGGAGGACACGTCGGCCGACGAGGACCACGCCGGGGGCTACGTGGACATGACGGGCATGCCCTCGCGCGACGAGATCGTGACGCACTACGGCAAGGTCTCGGGCCGCCAGGTCGACGACATGGACTACTACGTCGTCCTGGCCAAGTGGAAGCTGGCGGTCGTGCTCGAGCAGGGCTTCCAGCGGGCGGGCAACGACGAGAAGTTGCTGGCCTTCGGGCCCATCGTGCTCGACCTGATGCAGAGCGCGGCCGACATGGCCGAGTCCTCCGACTACGCCGTGCTCGCCGTCTCCTGACATGCGCGCCGCCGTCTGCCGCAGCTACGGCGGTCCCGACGTGGTGGAGGTGGACGACCTCCCCGCCCCCGAGCTCGGTCCGGGCCAGGTGCGGGTGCGCATCGCCGTCGCCGCGCTGAACTTCCCCGACGTGCTGGTGGTGGCCAACGAGTACCAGGTGCAGGCACCCACGCCGTTCATCCCCGGCAGCGAGTACGCGGGTGTCGTCACCGAGGTGGCACACGACGTCGCGGGGGTGAACGCCGGAGACCGTGTCTTCGGATCGGTCTTCATCGGCGCCTTCGCCGAGGAGATCGTGGTCGGCGCGACCTCGGTGACGCGCATCCCTGACGACGTCGACGACCGGACGGCGGCCTCCTTCGGAGTGACCTACAAGACGGCGTACCACGTGTTGCGCTCGGTGGCCACGCTGGCCGAAGGCGAGGAACTGATCGTCCTGGGCGCCGGCGGCGGGGTCGGATCGGCGGCCGTGCAACTCGGCGTGGCCATGGGGGCGACCGTCACCGCAGTCGCCTCGTCTCCCGAGAAGCTGGCCGCAGCCGAATCCCTCGGGGCTACCCGGTTGATCGACCACCGGGCGGGTGACCTCCGGGCCGCCCTGCGTGAGGCCCTGCCCGAGGGAGCCGACGTGGTGGTCGACCCGGTGGGGGGTGACCTGGCCGAGCCGGCCCTGCGGTCGCTCCGCTTCGACGGCCGCTTCGTGACGGTCGGCTACGCCTCGGGGACGATCCCGCGCATACCTCTCAATCTGGTGCTCCTGAAGGGGGTCCGGGTCCTGGGCTTCCAGTTCCGCGATTGGGCCACCCACCGCTGGCAGGAACTGGTCCGCAACGACGCCGAGCTCATGGACCTCCTGGCCCAGGGCAAGGCAAGACCCCTCATCGGCGCCACGTTCGACCTGGCCGAGGCGGCCGTGGCCCTCCAACACATGGCCGACGGGCAGGCGGTCGGCAAGATCCTGCTCCAGGTGGCCGGTCCGGCGGCGTGACGAGCGGCGGGTCCGGGGCCGGCCAGGCGCGCTCGGGGCGCCCTTGTCTAATATCGACGTCGATGTCAGAGTCGTGGACGAATGTCCGCACCGGTGGGCCTCCCGGGCCTGGTGCGGACGAAGGGAGGGACCCGGTGAGCAGTACCCAGGTAATGGAGGGCGTGCGCGTCCTCGAGGTGGCGGAGCACACGTTCGTCCCGGCGGCGTCGGCCCTGCTGGCCGACCTGGGAGCCGAGATCATCAAGATCGAACCCACCGAACGCGGCGACGCCATGCGGGGCCTGGCTTCGACCGGGGTGATGCCGCTCACCGGCGACGTGCACCCGCTGCTCGAGCATTCGAACCGGGGCAAGCGGAGCCTGGCCCTGGACCTCACCACGCCCGAGGGCCTCGACATCCTCTACAAGCTGGCTGAGACCTCGGACGTCTTTCTGACCAACAAGCTCCCTCGGGTGCGCAAGAAGCTCAAGATCGAACTCGAAGACGTGCGCGCCCACAACGACAACATCATCTACGTGGCCGGGACCGGGCAAGGCGAGCGCGGTCCCGACGCCGACAAGGGTTCCTACGACTCATTGTCCTTCTGGTACCGGTCCGGGGTGGCGCTCGGCGTCAAGCCTTCCGACGCCGACTGGATGCCGGGCCCTCCCGGACCCGGCTTCGGCGACTCCATCGGAGCCATGACCATCGCCGGGGGCATCATGGGCGCGCTGTTCCACCGCGAGCGGACCGGTGAGGCGACCACGGTCGACGTCTCGCTCCTCAGCTCCGGCATGTGGGCCATGGGCCAGGCCTACGCGCTCTCGCTCCTGCTCGACAAGCCATGGAACGGACCGCCCTCGTCGGCGCCGCGGATGAACCCGCTGGTGCGCAACTACATCACCAAGGACGAGCGCCAGATGTCCTTCTGTTGCCTGCAGGCCAGCCGCTACTGGGCCGAGTTGTGCGAACTGGTGGGGCGGCCCGAGGCGGGCACGGACCCGCGCTTCGCCGACCACGCGTCGCTCCTCGAGAACACCGTCGACGCCCAGGCACTGATGGAAGCGGCGTTCGCCGAGCGCGCCCTCACCGAGTGGCGCGAACGCCTGGCCGACTTCACCGGTCAATGGTGCGTCGTGCAGGACACGCTCGAAGCGGCGACGATCGACCCGCAAGTGGCGGCCAACGGCTACATGCAGGAGTGCCAGACTGCGAGCGGCAGCCCGTTCGCGATGGTGGCCGTCCCGATCCAGTTCGGCGGCGAGCCTGCGCCAGCCAAGCGGGCGCCCGAATTCAACGAGCAGGGGGACGACATCCTCTCGGAGATCGGGATCGACTGGGATACCATCGTGGACCTCAAGGTCCGCTCCGTCGTCGGATAAGCGCGCGACGTCACTTCGTCAACTCGTCACACCTTCAGGAGGGTATTGATGTCAACGTTCGATGCATTTCGCTACGACGGCAAGCGGGTGCTGGTGGTCGGTGGGGCCACCGGCATGGGCGCGGCGGCGGCACAGCTGGCGCAGGACGCCGGGGCCGAGGTCGTGGTCATGGACTTCGCCGAGGTGAATCTCCCCGGCGCGAAGGCCATCCACGTCAACCTGGGCGACAAGGAGTCCATCAACAAGGCGGTGGACGAATGCGGGGGCCCGGTGCACGCGCTCATGGCGGCGGCAGGAGTGGCCGACGGGACGCCCAACATCGAGAAGATCAACTTCGGCGGTCACCGCCACCTCATTGAGCGCATGCTGGCCGGCAACATGCTGCCCAAGGGCTCGGCCATCGGCTTCATCTCCTCGGCGGCCGGGCTGGGCTGGGAGGCCGGCTGGGACCAGGTCAAGGAGTACTTGGCCACGCCGGACTTCGAATCGGCCTCGGCGTGGGCCATCGAGCACGGCTGGGCGGACTACTTCCACTCGAAGCAGGCGGTCTGCGGGTACGTCGCCCAACAGGCCTTCTCCATGCTCAAGGACCACGGCATCCGCATCAACGCCATCTGCCCGGGACCGACGGACACGCCGCTGGCCCAGGCCAACGCGGAGATGTGGCTGGGTTTCGGCGCCGACTACCGCGAGGAGACCGGCATCGCCGCCTCCACCCCGCTCGAGCAGGCCTACCCGCTGGTCTTCCTCTGCAGCGATGCGGCGGCCGCCATCTCGGGTCAGACGCTGATCAGCGACGTGGGCTACATCAGCTCGGGCATCACCGAGTCCTACCCTCCCGCCTCGGCGGCGGCCGGGTTCCTGCTCGGCAAGTTCTAAGCGCCCGGCACCGCGCTGCGGTGCCGCGACGGGACACGAAGGAGAAGAACCCATGCGGGCTCTGGGTCTGCGCGAGCTCCTCTCCATTGAGGTACACGTCCTGCCCCCAGTGGACCTCGGCGGGGGCCGTCGCTACGTCCCCTTCCAGGGCGGGACCTTCACCGGACGCGACGGCCTGCGCGGGGTCCTGCGCGAGGGCGGGGTCGACTGGCAGTCGATGCGCCCGGACGGCACGCTCGAGATCGACGCCCACTACACCCTCGACACCGACGCCGGTGAGCTGATCGAGGTGCGCTCGCAGGGCTTGCGCAAGGCCACGCCCGGGGTGACGGAACGGCTCATGCGCGGGGAGGCGGTCGACCCCGACGAGTACTACTTCCGCACCCACGTCCGCTTCACCACCGCAGCCGATCGTCTGGCCTGGTTCAACGACTTGCTCGCCGTCTCCACCGGGCGCCGGGACAAGTCCCTCGTCACCATCGACGTCCACGAGGTGCAGTGAACCCACCCCGCTGCGTGGTGGTGGGCGCAGGCATCGGCGGTCTGACTGCCGCGCTGAGCCTGCACGAGGTGGGGGCCGAGGTCGACCTCTTCGACGCCGTGCCGGAGATCCGGCCGCTCGGCGTCGGCATCAACCTGCTCCCCCATGCCGTGCGCGAGCTGGACGCGCTCGGGCTCCTGGAGCAGTTGACGGACCGGGGGGTGGCGCCGGCGCTCCTCCTCTATTGCACGCGCCGCGGCCAGGAGATCTGGCGCGAACCCCGTGGTCTCGAGGCCGGGTACCCGTGGCCCCAGCTCTCCGTCCATCGCGGCGAGCTCCAGGACGTCTTGCTCGGTGCCGTGCGCGACCGGCTCGGGGCGGGGCGGCTCCACCTGGGCCGACGCCTGGCCCGGCTCGAGGAGCGCGGCGACCGGGCCGCGGCCGTGTTCGAGGACGGCGAACGCATCGAAGCGGACCTGGTGGTGGCGGCCGACGGCATCCACAGCGCGGCCCGGGCCACCCGCTACCCCGACGAAGGACCGCTGAAGTGGAACGGGTCGCTCCTCTGGCGCGGGGTGGCCGAGATCGACCGGGTGCTCGACGGCCGCACCATGGTCTGGGCGGGGCATCCCGAGCAGAAGTTCGTGGGTTACCCGATCGCCGACCTGCCCGACGGTCGTCAGGCGTTCAACTTCATCGCGGAGCTGCGCCGGCCCGGATCCGACCTGGCCGCCCGAGAGGACTGGAATCGGGCCGGCGCGCTCGAGGACTTCCTGCCCGCCTTCGCGGACTGGCACTTCGACTGGCTCGACGTCCCCGCCATCGTCCGCGCCGCGCCCGAGACGTACCTCTTTCCCATGGTCGACCGCGATCCCATTCCCCGCTGGACCTTCGGCCGGACCACCCTGCTGGGCGACGCCGCGCATCCGATGTACCCGATCGGCTCGAACGGCGCGTCCCAGGCCATCCTCGACGCCCGGGTCCTGGCCGGTTGCGTGCGCCGCCTCGGCGACGACCTCGACGCCGCGCTGGCCCGCTACGAGGACGTGCGCCGCCGAGCCACGGCCGCGGTCGTCAAGGCCAACCGGGGCTTCGGTCCGGAGATCCCCATGCTCCTGGTGGAGCAGCGAGCACCGGACGGCTTCGACGACATTGCGTCGGTGATCACCCCCGAGGAGATCGCCGAGGTGACCGAGGGGTATCGGCGCACGGCCGGCATCTCACTGGCGACGCTGGCCCAGGGTGCCTCGCTGCTCGACCGGCCGTTCGGCGACTGAGCCGGGCGTGATGTGATTGTGACGTCGACGTCGATTCCAGTAGATTGGCTCGGCGAGACCGCGGCAGGGCGCCGTCATCAGGAGGATGCATGACCACAGCGGTGGAGGGCGCGATGCCGAGCGAGCGCCGGCACGTCCTCACGGACCTGGGCTGGACGGTGGCCCGCACCGAGGACGCGATGCAGGGCTCCGCCCGGGTGTACCCGGAGATGCACGTGCCCGGAACGCAGCATCTGCGGGTGTCCATCCTGGCCGCCTGGGCGGACGTGCTGGCCGGGCACCTGGCCATCTACTCGGTGGGCCCGAGGGTCCCGGTCACCCTCGAGCTGGACGTGCATCTCTTCGCACCGGCGCCCTCTTCGGGCACCATCGCCGGTGTGGCCAGGGCGGTGAAAGTCGGCCGCTCCGTGTTCGTCGCCCGGGTCGACTTCACGGCCGGGGAAGGAGAGCCCATCGGCTTCGCTGGCTTGTCCTTCATGGCCGCACCTGACAGGCGCCTGACCATTGCCATCCCCGACACCGTGGGCGAGCTGATACCCGAAAGCACCAACCGCCTGTCGGTGCCCTGGGCCGAGCGGGCGGGGTGCGAGCGCGTCGCCCCCGGCATGGCCCGGCTGGGTCATTCCGACGAGGTGCTGAACGCGTCGAACACCATCAACGGCGGCCTCATCGCCTTGGCTACGGAGGAGGCCGTCCTCTCGCTCTCCCCCGGTACCACCCTGTCGTCACTCGCCCTGCGCTACCTCCAACCGGCCCGGGTCGGCCCGGTGGTGGCGGAGGCGGACGCGCACCAAGGGCTCGGCCAGGTGGAAGTGCGTGACGCGGGGAACGAGAATCGGCTCTGCGTCGTGGCAACCAGCCGGACCTTCGACGCCTGACCAACGACCGACACCAGTCCGAGGGAGACGATCTGATGAAGGAACAGCGACGAGGCCGCAAGGCGGCCATGACCGATGAGGAACGCGACGCCTTCCTGGCCGAGACACGTACCTGCCGCGTGGCCAGCCTGGGCGGGGACGGTGCACCGCATGTGACCCCGCTCTGGTTCGCGTGGGACGGCCGTTCGCTCTGGCTGACCTCGATCGTCAAGAGCCAGCGCTGGACCGACATCGGGCGCGACAACCGGGTCAGCATCATTGTCGACGGAGGGGTGGAGTTCACCGAACTCCACGGCGTCGAATTGCGTGGCGCGGCGGAAGTGGTCGGAGAGGTCCCGCGCACGGGCGAACCAGTGGCCGAGCTCGAGACACCAGAACGGATCTTCGCCGACAAGTACGCCGGAGGGCAGATGCATCACGACGGGCGCCACGCCTGGCTCAAGGTCACCCCGGAGAAGATCGTCAGCTGGGACTTCCGCAAGGTCTTCGGATGAAAGCCGGATGCTGCGCGCCCGAACCGGCACTACCCTCGGCCGAGAGGGCCCCAGGAGACTGGAAGTGGGAGAGATGACTGAGCAACGCACCATCGCCGAAGGTTTGTTCGAATGGCCGTCCGAGGAGCCCCGGGTGCGCGCCTCGCGCTGTGCGGCGTGCTCCTTCGTCACCTTCCCGGCCCAGGACGCCTGCCCCAGCTGCGGCGGCGACGCGGTGACTCCGACCCTGCTCTCGCGTCACGGCACGCTCTGGACGTGGACCCGGCAGCGCTTCCAGCCGAAGAACCCTCCTTACCTCGGTCGGGAGTCGGCCAAAGAGTTCGTCCCCTACGGCGTGGGCTTGATCGAACTCCCCGAGGGCCGGATAGAGGCCAGGTTGGCCGGGCCCTTCGATCAGGAGCTGCGCATCGGCATGCCGATGGAGCTGACGGTGGTCCCCTTCACCACCGACGAGGACGGCACCGAAGTCCTGACCTACGCCTTCCGACCCGTCGACGAGCGCTGAGGAGCAGCCATGGACGACGTTGCCATCATCGGAATCGGCCGCACCGCCTTCGGGCGCTTCCCCGGGGTCTCGGCGATTGAGCTGGGGGCCAAGGCGACCCGCTCGGCCCTGGCCGACGCCGGCATCATGTGGAAGGACGTCCAGTTCGCCTTCGGCGGGAGCTACGAGGTGGACAACCCGGATGCGGTCGTGAACTTCCTCGGCCTGACCGGCCTCCCTTTCACCGACGTCTACAACGGCTGCGCCACTGCAGCCAGCGCGCTGACGCAGGCCGCCAACACCATTCGCCTCGGCGAGTACGAGCTCGGGATGGCCATCGGCATGGACAAGCACCTACCCGGGGCGTTCGCGGCCGACCCGGTGCAGTACGGCGTCCCGAGCTGGTACGGCGAGACAGGCCTCTTCCTGACGCCCAAATTCTTTGCCATGAAGATCCAGCGCTACATGCACGACTTCGACATCAGCCCGCGCACCCTGGCCCGGGCGGCGGCCAAGAACTACCGCAACGGAGGGCTGAATCCGGACGCGTTCCGTCGCCAGCCCTTGAGCGAGGACCAGATCCTCGAGTCACCGATGGTCAACGACCCCCTGACCCAGTACATGTTCTGCTCGCCCGACGAAGGTGCCGCCGCCGTGGTGCTGTGCCAGGCGGACGTGGCAAAGCGCTACACGTCGACACCGATCTACCTGCGGGCGTCGGTGGTTCGGACCCGGCGTCTGGGCGCCTTCGAGGTGCACAGCCCGTGGCTGCCGTTGGAGCGGAGCGACGCACCCACCGTCGATGCCTCGCGCGCGGCCTACGCCATGGCGGGGCTCGGACCCGAGGATGTCGACGTGGTCCAGCTGCAGGACACCGACGCCGGGGCCGAGGTCATTCACATGGCTGAGAACGGGTTCTGCAAAGACGGCGAGCAAGAGGCGCTGCTGGCCGAAGGCGCGACCGAGATCGGAGGCACGCTGCCGGTCAATACCGACGGCGGCCTCATCGCCAACGGTGAGCCCATCGGCGCGTCCGGCCTGCGCCAACTGCACGAGCTGGTGGTGCAGCTGCGCGGCGCAGCCGGCGAGCGACAGGTCCCAGGGTCACCCCGGGTCGGCTACAGCCAGCTCTACGGTGCTCCGGGCACGGCCGGCGTCGCCATCGTCTCGACCTGATCCCCGGGTTCGGGACGCCGGTTCGGACCCGTTCCCTACCCGTCGGTGGTCTTGAGCACCAGCTTGCTGGTCGAGGGATTCCAGGTATAGACGAACACAGGTCCGTTCCCGTCGTTGTGGCCGCCCGAGAAGTTGAAGGTACCGCCGCCTCCGGGGATGGTCACGTGCGTGAGCGAGGCTCCGGCCTTGGCAAACGTCTGATTGTTGAGGGACTTGCCCGCCGCCTTCACGATGTCCGCGAAGAGTGCCACCTGCTGGCACGCCGTGACCGGTGCCGTGTAGGTGACGGGAGTCGATGCCGTCGCCGTCACCGGATTGCTGATTGAGGCGTTTGGCTCGGCCTTCTTGATGGTGGCCACGCAGCTCTTCATGGCCGGGTCGTTCCACTCGACCGTGGCGGGCGGGGTCGGCCCCGCCGTCAGCACGTTCTTGATGATCGACTGCGTGACACCTGCCTTGTTGGCGGTGTAGGCGTTGAGGTCGTTGTAGTCGGTGGCGATCAGCCGCGGCGTGTAGGTGCTCTGGTTGTCCTGGAGAGCGGCGGGCCAACCGTTGCCCGAGTTCCCGACGGCGATGACGACGTTGACCCCGGAGGACTGGAACTTCTGGGCGATGCTCTGGTAGTCGGCGATCTGAGCGGTCGTGTCGGTGTCAGGGACTGAGTTGACCGCGGTCTGCACCACGTTGATCTTGAGCTTCTTGAGCGCCGGGCCGACCAAGGTCATCTCGGCGGAGTCGGCGGAGGTCCCCACGACGCCGACCTTCTTGCCGGTGAAGGCGTCCTCCTGCTTGAAGATGGCCATCTCCTTGGGGATGAGGTCGCTGTCGGAGATCTGGTAGTTGAACCACGCGGCCTTGGCCGCCGCCGACTGCTGGGCCGTCAGCGAGTACCCGACGATCGGCGTGGGGTGGGTTTGGAGGTAGCAGGCGGTGTCGACGGCCTGGAAGAAGCCGAGCACTGCGAACACCTTGTCGTCCTCGGTGAGCTGGGTGCAGGCGGTCGCCGCCCCGGCGGTGCCGAGCGGGTCGACCGCGACGAAGACGGGCGTGATCTTGCGGCCGTTGATGCCGCCCTTGGCGTTGATCTGGTTGAACAGCGCCGTATAGGCCACCTGGTAGTTGCCGGGGTCGACGTTGATCAGGTTGCGGATGGCCGCCACGTCGGGATAGGTGACGCCGACCTTGATGGTGCCGGCGGTGACGCCCGGACTCGACTCGGCGGCGCCGGCGCCCGTACCGGCAGCGACGAGCCCGGTGACGGACAGGAACAGGACGGCGAGCGCCGAGGTTGCCTTACGCATGATGGCCTTTCTGGTTGCAGCAGCTGTGATGGTTTTGGACGATTGCGGTAGCCACCGTCTCCCCCGTCGCCGCTCCGATGCCGGTAGCCTGGCCACCGTTCCGGTCCTTCGAGTGCGGAGCACAATAGGCGCGGAGAGACGAGAATTGGTCGCGGTCAGGCACGGCGACTCCGTGGCTTCGACCGCTTGGCGGTGGTCGACCGACTGGGCGTGGTCGGTCCGTCCGGGGTTGACGGCTGAGGTTTTCTCGGACCCTCGACTAGGGCGGCGTGCAGCCCGTCGATCAGGACTCCCAGCACCAACTCGAACTCGCTGGCCCCGTCGCGCTTGGCGTCCATGGAGAAGGCCAGGCGAGCGTTGGGAAACGACGACAACCACTTCTCGTCCGGCGGCTCGGTTTGGATCTGGATCATCTCCTGCTCGACAAACCCGACGATGGCCGTACTCGATGCTGCCGCAGCCAGCATGGCGGCGTCGAGGCCCAAACCGCTCTGCTGCCACACGCTGAGCCAGCGTTCGGTCATGGGGAAGATAGAAGCTGTCCAGACTCGGTGGTCGTTGCGCAGGCGGCCCACGGCCGGATGGGCCAGGGCGGAGTTACGCATCCAGAGCGCCAGCGCGAAGAGATCGTCGCGCCACTTCCCGGTGGTCGGTGGCAACGGTGTCTCGGCGATGACCTCGTCGACGACGAGTGCCACCAAGCCGGCCTTGTCGTCCACGTGGTGGTACAACGCCATCGGCGTCACCCCGAGGCGATCGGCTACGGCCCGCATGGAGAATCCCGGAGCGCCCTTCTCGTCGGCCACCTCGAGCGCGACAGCGGCAATCCTCCCGCGCGTGAGATCAGCCATACGTCGCCTCGCGCAGGCGGGAAGCGCCGGCCATGGTCGGGTTGCCGCTCTGGATGGCTCGTTCCATGGAAGTCTCGACGAGATCGGCGATGCTGAGCACGCCTGCATCGCGACGGCTTCCCATCATCCTCCAGGGCACGTCACCGGATGCTCGAGACGCGAAAGAGGTACGTGCGTAACCCTGCATGGCTCGCAACTCCGTACCCCCCGGTCGCTCGTTTGTGGCGTACACCTCTAGCTATACACAATATAGCAACCCAGACCCAGGCGAGCTAGGCGTCGATGGCGCCAATGTTCACTCGCTCATCTGCCCAGGTCGCGAGGGTGGTCACCGGCACGACATAGGTCCAACGGTGGGTGCCGGGGTTCACTGCGAGGTGTTCGTCTTCTCGTCCTGGACGAACCACGATCGCAGTCGTGTTCGGTGGGACGACGACCGTGAGGTCCACCTGGCCATCCTCGATCGACCACCGGCAAGAAGCGTGACCGTAGGGAGTGCGAAGAGAGCAGTTCGACGAGGTGACCCCGCGGCCGGGTACCGGGCTGAACCGGATTTTGCGATAACCGGGGGCATCGGGGCTGATGCCCCCAATTGTCTGTTGCATCCAATCGGCGACGCTGCCGAGTGCGTAGTGGTTGAACGAGGTCATTTCACCGGAGTTGACGGACCCGTCCGGAAGCAGGCTGTCCCATCGCTCCCAGACCGTCGTCGCGCCCATAGTGACGGGATACAGCCACGATGGACACGCCGTCTCGGTCAGGAGGCGGTAGGCCGTCACGACATCGTCCATTTCGGTCAGAGCAGGCAGCACGATGGGAGTGCCGACGAAGCCGGTGGAGATGGTGTACCCGCGCGCAGAGGACAAGAAGGCGATGCGCTCGCTTGCTTTCTCTCGTTGCGAGGCGTTCTCGCACAACCCGAACACGATTGCGAGGGCGTAGGCGGTGACCGAGTCCGAACTCAAGCGGCCCGATGAGGCCATGTACTCCGCCCGAAAGGCGCGTCGCACCTCCTCGGCGAGCTGCTCGTATTCCTCCGCCACCTGTGGTCGACCGAGGATCCGGGCCGCTCGGCCGACGAGGGCGGCTGAGTGCGCGAAATAGGCCGTCGCCACCAGCACCGCAGCCGTCTTCGCCCTCCAGGGCTCTCCCGGTGGTGCGTCGGGGTCCAACCAGTCTCCCAGCTGGAACTCCTCGGGCCACAGCAGAGCTGGGCCTGCCTTGGCATGGACAAAATCCACCCAGCCGCGCATCGAATCGAACTGCCGGGCCAAGAGGCCAGCGTCCCCGTAGCGCATGTACATCGTCCAAGGAACGACCGTCGCCGCGTCACCCCAGGCTGCGGCGGCGAAGTTACCCAAAATGATGGGACCCAGAGTCCCGATCGGCACGACCATCGGGACTTGCCCGCTCTCGAGCTGCTCTGATCGCAGATCCTCGAGCCAGTCCGCGACGAAGCCGGATACGTCGTAGAGAAATGCTGCGGTCGGTGCGAAGACCTGAAGGTCGCCGGTCCATCCCAAACGCTCATCGCGCTGGGGACAGTCGGTGGGTACGTCGACGAAGTTGCCGCGCATGCTCCAAACCGCATTCTCGTGCAGGCGGTTCAGCATCGGGTCCGAACAGGTGAAGCTACCTGTGCGCTCCATGTCCGAATGAATCACCACCGCGCGAAAGGCCTCCGGTTGAATCCCATCGGGCCAGCCATCCACTTCGACGTAGCGAAACCCATGGAATGTGAAGGTCGGTTCCCACGTCTCTGGACCTCCGCCACGCAACGTGTAGCGGTCGGTGGCCCGAGCGTTTCGAAGCGTTCTGATCCCGAGCTCTCCGTCCTCGAGGACTTCAGCGTGGCGCAAGGTAACCACCGATCCGGCTTCCCCATCCACCGTGAAACGAACCCAGCCAACAAGGTTTTGTCCGAAGTCGAGCACGATACGACCGGAGGGAGTCACGTTCACCTTGAGGACGGCGCGCTCCTCAATCCGGCGTACTGGCGGAGCTGTCGGCGACACGAGGTCGCCGACGACCGGCCCGAAGATTTCGGCGTGACCCCAATCCGTGTCGTCGAAGCCCGGCGCGGACCATCCCTTCCTCTCGATCCGAGCATCGAACACTTCACCGTTGTAGAGGTCCGCTTGGAGGATGGGTCCATCAGAGGTACGCCACTTCGAACCACTCCCAATCACCTTTGTCGTTCCATCCGAGAATGTGATCTCGAGCTGAGCCAACAGACCAAGTTGATTCCCGTAGACATTCCGTCTCATTTCCCAGGTGAGATTGCCCATCCACCAGCCATCGGCAACGACAGCGCCAATTACGTTGTCACCAAGCGATACCGCGTCGGTGATGTCATGGGTCTCATAGCGGAGCCGTGAGGCGTAGGCGGACCAGCCCGGCGACAGCATGCTGGTACCAACAACGTCTCCATTGAGGTGGAGTTGATGTACCCCCGCGGAGGTGGCATACAGGCGTGCCCGCTCGATCGTCGACGCCAGGCGCGGCGGCCAGCTCGAAGGCATACCGAAGGTAGATGGGTCTGCCTTCGGGCCCCTTCGTTTCGGCGGTGATCCACTGGGCCACCCAGTCCTCTGGAGAGAGGAGTCCGGCCTCGATCGCCACGGGCTCGCTCCAATCCGACGCCGAGCCGTCCGCGCCCCAGACCCGCACGCCGGACCCTGTGCGAGCCTCGCGAAATCAGGTCAGGACCGGGCCATGGGACCAGGACCGAGTCGCCGCTCTCCTGCCGCTCCGTTC
Organism: uncultured Acidimicrobiaceae bacterium; assembly: GCA_963726545.1. Taxonomy (GTDB): domain Bacteria; phylum Actinomycetota; class Acidimicrobiia; order Acidimicrobiales; family RAAP-2; genus Bog-473. Next base: position 30,205 of record CAVSCV010000020.1, read on the forward strand.
CGACACCGTCGACTTCAATCTCGTAGCCGGATTGAGACCAGCCATCCACATCGGCTGAGATGACCCACGACAGCCGGGGGCGACTCTCACCAATCCCCAGAGCGCGGTCGCGCTGATATTCAACACGTAGGTCGACAACGGCAATCGTCACGGCAGGGTCCCCCACGGTCGCTTGGTCCACATCGGCCTCTTCCCGCAACGGCAAGTTTTACCTCGAAGCGGAATGCCTTAGGCCTGACTCGTGCCGGTCACAAATCGAAGCTTGCCGTACGCGCACTGAGGACTTGACGATCCTGTTGACCCCTCACCCGATCGCCCAAATTGGCGCGGTCGCGTCGGATCTCCTCTGGAGTGCGCTGAACCACGAGGTCACCGGGCCTTGGGGCAAGACCGAAACCGGTGTAGACCACCCGCCGTTCGGCTGAAACAGGCGGCCGGCTCATATGAAGCGTGCATGAGCAGTGCACGGTGATGTCTCCAGTACGAGTCGGAAGAGGGAGTCGCGGTAGATCGAGACCCTCGATACCAAGAGCAGCAATGTTGGCTCGATGCGAACCTGGGACGACACCGAGCTCGCCATTCTCGGGTCCGGCCCCCGTCACGGAGATGCCGACGGTCAGGCCGCAGCAATGACGGCTGTGGCCGCCCATGGCGCAATCCTTGTGCCAACTGACATCGGAGATTCCCTCAATCACGTGCACCTTCTTGAGCAACCCCTCGGCGGAATCGCCGACGTCGGGATCCCGCTGCACGTACTCGTCGTCGGTGAGAGTGCCAATCATGGAAAACCGGTCGCTGTGCAACAGAGTTCGAAGAGCCGGCGACTTCTGATTGAACCCCAAGATTCGTGCTGGGTACCGTTCTCCGGCTTCAGTTTGCGCCCACCACGAGGCACCATCGTCGCTTTCGGCCGCATCGATCGCGTCGTCAAGATCGCGACTGACGGCGTCCATTTCTACTTCGCTGAAGACGCTCTCAATATGCAAGAAGCCCGCTTGAGCCAAGAAGTGGCCCATCTCGTCGGGATCCTCGTCAAGCGTGAACGACCGTCGGAGTTCGAGCGGAGCGCCATCACGATCATGAAATCGGATTGTGTCCGGCTCATAGACGGCGCGGCCGTCGAACAAGAAACGAAGTACGGGTTCCCATGCGACGAACGCATCGACGCTGCCGACCCGAACGTCAGCACGCCCGAGCATCGTCAGTCCGAAAGTCGAGACCGCGTCCTCGACCAAATCCGAAAATGCCGATTGATCAAGTCCGGCGACCAAAACCCCATTCAGACCACGGCGGATGCTGAGACTCCCACCGCTCGGGTCGAAGGTGAATTGCTCACCTTCCACGTCAAAGCTGAGCGGAAGGAGTCCAAGCCGGATCGCCGCTCGACCCGCGTCGGCTCCGCGTGAGTCGAGCCATTCCGGCACCCGTTGGTGTACGAAGTTGTCGAGATCGAGTGAAGCGGCATTACTTTCGGAGCGGGTGCGCATGTCAATTGTGGTCATTTCGTTCCACCTCTCTCAAATCAGTGCCGGAGATCCGGCTTCACCGTCACCCATTCGCCTCTTGATTGCAGTCACAGACGCGATCATCGCCTCGAAATTTACGTCCCCCCCAAGGTGGGATCGATCTGGCCACCATGATTGCGATATCTGGGTTGGACTTCGGTGCCCGGCTCACGTAGCCGACTTGGAGGAGAGCGCGATCTGTCCGGTCGAGTTGTCGAAGTGACCCACGTACACCGGACCCAAGGGGTAGGCCCGACCCTGAGCGAACGAGACGGGACCGCCCACACCCGGCAGAATGGCGCTTCTTAGCCCGTACCCGGCCTTCGTGAAGCTCGACGTCGTCAACGTCTTCCCTGCCGCTTTGGCAATGGCCTCGAAAAGTCCGACGGCGATACACGAATTGATGGGTGCCGTGTACGTCGTGACGGAGGCCTGCGAAGCCGGCTGGTTGACCGGCGAGACCATCGAATCGCTGGGATAGGCCTTCTTGATCGTGTGCACACATTGCTGAACCCCCGGTTCCTGCCACTGGGAGGAAGGAGATGGGATTGGTGCCGTCGTGACCACGTTTTTGAGGTAAGTGGGATCGGCCGACTTGTTACCGGTCAGGGACCCATCAAGGTCCGCCCAACTGGTGGCAACCCATGGCGGATTGAATGTGCTCTGATTCTGTTGCTCATAGGTGGGCCAGCTCGATGAACCAGTGCCGACGGCCACTATTTCATTCGCCCCTGCGCTCTCGAATTTCTGCGCGATGACCTGTTGCTGCTGAGCCGAGGCGGCTGAGTCGGTCGTTGGAGCCGAGTCGATCGCAGTCTGCACGACTTTTACGTTGTCCTTCGCCAAAGCCGAAGCGACCACCTTTACTTCTGCTGCGTCTGCAGTCTCCCCGAAGACAGCCACCTTCTTTCCCTTGAACACACCCTGCTTGGCCAAGACCGCAAGCTGGATTGGGTCGTATGCCGTCGCGGGTGGGGTCAAGGAGAAATTCTGTGCCGACCCAGGCGCAAGAGAGCCCGTCACGGTGGCATTCATTGTCGGTACGCCGTGCTCGAGATAGCACTCTGGGCTCAATGGACCCATGGCCACGAAGACCGGGGTGTCCTGCGTCAGCTTTGTGCATGCGGAAGCCGCAGCCGCAGTTCCGGTGGGGTTTACAGCGACGAGAACCGGCACGACTTTGCGTCCGTTGATACCGCCATGGGCGTTTATGTTCGCGAACAATGCGTTGTAGGCATCCGGGTAGCTGCCTTGGTTGATGTGGAGGCCGAACTGCTGGTCGACTGCTGCCAGATCGACATAGGGAACGCCGACGCTGATCGACGTCTTCGACACGCCAGGTGCTGAGGCGGCTGACGCTACGGGTGTGACGATCGTGGACACCAGGGTCATTACCAGCATTGCAAAGAAGACTGAGACGCATGACTTCCGAGCAAGCCACCCACTGCTTCGAACACCGTGCCCCACGCTGAGCTACCCCCGAGTTGGTTCGTCACTACGGAGGAGAATGCGTGCTGGCTCGTCCAGGGGAACGAAATCCTGGCACCCACGCAGCCCCCGGGTGCTGAACGTAGCTCCGTCGATCATTAGTGTCAAGGCATGTCCCTAAATACGCGTACGGGCAGTCTAAGCTGGGATTACGATGCCGTCAGCGCAGTCAGCAAAGATCGAGCGGGGCTCCGTTGGGCGGCCGCGCAACCCAGCCCTCGACGATCTGATCCTTGAAGCCGTGCGGGAGCTCCTCGTGGAGCACAGCTATCACGCCCTCAGCGTCCAAGAGGTGACGCGGCGGTGCAACGTTCACGTCCGAACGATTGTCCGGCGGTGGCCGACGAAAGCCGAACTCGTAGCTGCAGCGATCGTTGGTGGTGATGAACCGGGGGAAGGCCTACCCAGCGCGACCGGAAACCTACGCACCGATCTTCGGTCCTTAATCGACGGCAGCCTTCGATATCTGAGCGAACCTGCGACTCGCGCAGCGATGCCAGCGCTCATGGCAGAGATGCGCACGAACGAGGGTGTTGCAGCACGGCTCCGCCAACGTCAGGAGGAGTATCGAGCGACCGTGCAGTCCATCCTCGAAAGTGCAGTCAACTCAGGAAACGCGCCCGAACACATCCTGCACGCGGGATCCCTTGTGTCCAATCTCATCTCGGGATCAGCATTCAGCATTCAGTTCATGGACGCCGACCCAGCCGAGAGCGTTCCGGTCGACGAACTGACCGATCTCATCCTGGCTGCGATCCTTGGAGGGAATCGCGATCTGCCCGAGCGACAAACCACTAGAGGAACGCGGAGTGACTCATAGCGCGATCTATCCAGGACGTCCGTGGAAGGACACAGGAGGAATCGGATTCAAGCCGACGGCGGATCGATGCATCACGAAACGGCGTGGACTCAGGCGGCGAACGGCAACTTCATGGCCTCGGCCAAGTTGCCGCCCATGACCTTTGCCATGTCAGCGTGCGACAGGCCGGCAAGCTCGTCGACGTACGACAGCGGCTCAGACATCCCCTCGATGTGCGGGTAGTCGGAGCCGAACACGACCCGGTCCACACCGATGATGTCGATGAGCCCCTTGGGGTTCTCTTCGTGGAACGGGTGGATCCAGATGTTCCGCTTGAGCACCATCAGCGGGTCCTCGTCGTAGAGCGCCGGTTCGTGCGCGTAGGACTGCCCGATGGCCTCGACGAAGGGGCGCACCCAGCCCGACCCGTTCTCGACCGGCAGGATCCGCAGCGTCGGGAATCGCGTCAAGAGACCGTGCCCGATGAGCGAGGAAACGGCGTCGAAGATGCCACGGCCTTGCGTGTGCATGATGTTCATGAACGCTGACGGCTTCCCGGTGAATGGGAGAAGCTCCCCGCGGTGGTTCCCTTCCCACTGGTTGTAGTAGCGCGTCATCCCGTCGTCCGACGCGTGCATGCCGACCGTGATGTCGGCCTCGACGACCTTCTCCCAGAACGGGTCGAACTCTGGCAGGGCGAACGAACGGCGCCCTTCGAAGCCGGGGACAGGCGCGGGCCGGATCAGGATGATCTTGGCCCCGCGCTCGACGACCCACTCGAGTTCCTTGATGGCCTCACTCACGATGGGCAGCGTGATCACGGGGGACGGGAAGATTCGGCCCTCGTAGTCGAAGGTCCAGTGCTCGTGCATCCACTGGTTCAGGGCGTGGACGACGACGTGCGTCGCCTTGGGGTCGTCGTACAGGCGCTCCTCGAGCAGGCTCGCCAACGTCGGCCACATGAGGGCACGGTCCAGGCCGAGCTCGTCCATCAGTTTGAGCCGCGGCTCGGGCGAGAAGAAGGCCTCTGGCGAACGAATGGGCTTGCCGATGATCTCTCGGCGCGTCTTGCCCTCGGGGTTCCCGTGCTTGAACAACTCCTCGGAGGCGCCCGGGCGCCCTACGACCTCAAAGGTGGGGTTGGGGATGTAGTCCGAGATGACGTTGCGGACTGCGATCTTGGTGCGCCCGTTCACCTGGACGTACTTGATCAGGCCCTCATATTCCTTGGGCAGGAACTTGGTGAAGGCCTCGGTGTTCTCGTACATGTGGTTGTCCGCGTCGAACACCGGGAAGTCAACGATCGGTTTGGTCATGGCACGCCTCCAGGAGATCGGCTGTTTCAAGTTTTTCAACTTCGACGTCAATATTATGCTGACACCAGAGTCAGGGACAACTCTGGCATCTGGCCAGGCAGTTTGCTCATCAAGGGGACCAGGTTGGGTCAGCCCGACAAGGGCGACGCCACCTCGCCGCTGCGCACGATGGCCCGCTCGTCAGTGCCCAGGTAGCTGGCGATGACCTTGGGATCGTTGCGCACCTCGGCCGCGGAGCCCTCGGCGATGACGCTTCCCGCCTCGAGGCAGTACACGCGCTGCGAGATGCCCATGATCAAGGGCATGTCGTGCTCGATGAGGAGCACGGACGCGGCCAGCTCCTTTTGGATGGTCGTGATCAGGGGACCGAAGGCCTCCGTTTCGCGCTGGGCCAGACCCGCGGTCGGTTCGTCGAGACAGAGAACCTTGGCGTTGCGGGCCAACAGCCCAGCCAGCTCGACCACGCGGCGGGTGCCGGTGGAAAGGTCGCTGATGTAGTGGTCCCGATAGCGGCTCAGGCCCAGGAAATCGATGAGCTCACCCACCTCGGCCAGAGCGGCCCGGCGATGACGGCGAGCGGCAGGGAGGCCCAGGGCGGTGGAGACAAGGCCGGCTCGGCCATTCGCCTCGAGCGCAACGAGCAATGTCTCGTTGACGGTCAGCTCGGGAAAGAGTGTGGCCGCTTGGAAGGTCCGCCCGAGCCCGAGCGAGGCGCGGTATCCGGCTGACTTGTCCGAGACCTCCGTCGCCCAGGAGCGTCACCGAGCCCGAAGAGCCGACGAAGCCACCCACGGCGTTCATGAGGGTCGACTTGCCCGCCCCGTTGGCCCCGATGAGACCGACGATCTCGCCGCTCTCCACGTGCAGCGTCGCCTCGTTGACCGCGGCGATACCGCCGAAATGCACGCTGAGATCGGACACAGCGAGCACCGGGCCGGCTGACGGCCACTTCCTCGGCCGCAGGCCGGCGAACGACGGCCGGACGGGCTGGCCGCTCTGGCTCCTTTCGATCGCCCATCCGGCGATCGGCCCACGAGAGGATGCCGTCGCGCACGGCGTAGGTGATCTGGTTGAGGCCACGGGGGAAATAGAGAAGGACCACCAGCAAGCCGAGGCTGGAGGAGAGAAGCCCGACCAGCTCGTTGTTGGGGGCGATGGCGGGGATTCCGATCACGAAGATGGCGCCGATGACTGCGCCCGACACCGACCCCATGCCACCGATCACCACCATGGCCACGAGGTTCAGGGAGTCATTGACCAAGAAGAAGTTCTCGGTGAAGGCGATGTTCGCAAACGCCCCGGCCAGCAGCGCGCCACCGAGCCCGGCCAGCGCGCCGGCCATGGTGAAGGCCTGGAGCTTCACCCGCACCGTGGGCACGCTGTACGCGGCGGCCGAGATCTCGTTGTCCCGGACCGCCTTGATCGTCCGGCCCACGCCACTGTCGCGGAACCTGCTCAGGACGAGCAGGACCAGCCCGAGGATGGCCAACACCACGTAGTAGTAGGTGCGCTGCCCGGGGAAATCGATAAACCAAAGGTGACCCGGAGCGAAAGGAACGTTGGCGCCGTCAGGCGAGTCCCCGGAGAAGAAGGGAAGGAAATAGAAGTACTGCTGCGCGGTCAGTGCGAACACGAACGTCACCACGGCCAGGTACAGGCCGCGGACGCGCAGGGATCCGATACCGATCGCCAACGCCAGAAGGGCGGAGGCCACGGTCGTGATCACGATGGCCAGCCAGAACGGGACGCCTTCGGTCACCAAACGAGCGCCGAACAGCGCGGCCAGCCCGGCGAAGGCCATCTGACCCAGCGAGAGTTGCCCCAGCCATCCCGTCAACACCGTGAGCGACGATGCGCAGATCGCGAAAGCCAGGACAGCGGTGTAGAGCTGCTGGCGCGACGGCTCGTTCACCAAGATGGGGAGAAGGATGGCGATGAGGCCCAACAACAAGATGCCGCCCTTGTCGATGTTGCGAGCCCACCAGAAGGAGCGAAGGCGTTCCGGTATGGGATGAGCCCGGGGGCTGAACGCGAACGCCTGCTCCTCGCCCCGCTCGCGCTTGGCGAAGATCACCGCGATGAAGACGGCGATGAAGAGCAAAAGATCGGTGATGCCGGGCACGGCCAGGAAGTTGTAGGTGAGCAGGCTCTGGAGTACGCCGATCACCACCGCGGCGATGACCGCGACCCGAAACGAGCGCATCCCGGCGATGACCGCTGCGGCCAGGGCCTCGGACAGGGTCTGAGGCCCCAGCGTGGCCAGGCCCGCCGCGGTCGACGACTCGCCGGCGATGAGGATGACCGACAGCGTGGATAACACGGCGGCGAGCGCCCAGACCATGGTGGAGACGAGCTTGGGCGAAATCGAGGAGAGCCGAGCGAGCGAGGGGTTGGTGGCGCACGCCTTGACGGTCTTCCCGATCATGGTGCGATCCAAGAACCAGATGAGAAGGATCACGCTCACCGGGACCAGGATGAGCACTCCGAGGTCGGCGCCCCGGATGCTGACGCCCGCCAACGTCCACGAGCCGTTGATGCCAGTCGGGAAGTGGGCGCTCGCATCGGAAGGCTGCGGGATCTCGATGGCGATGGCCTGCGCCAGCCCCGCGATGCCGATGGTGGAGACCAGGACGACCACGCGCGGGGCGTTCTTCAGGCGGCGGATGACCGTCATCTCCACGGCCGCGCCGAAAACGAGCCCCACGAGCAGCGCGATCACCAGGGCGATCCAGAAGGGGACGCCGTACTGCAGGACGAGCAGGGAGAGGAGGACCGCCCCGATCACGCCCATGTTGCCGACCGCGAAGTTGATGATCCGGGTGGCGCGGTAGATCAGCACGACCCCGACGGCGATGACGGCGATGGCCAGCCCTTGGATGATCCCGTCGAAGACGATCTGCGAATTCACCCACCCGACGGCAAGCATCAGGCCGGCACCTCTCCGCCCAAGAAGACCGCTCGAGCCAGGTCGTTGCGCTCGACCAACTCGGCGATGGGACCCTCGAAGCGGACCTGTCCTTTCTCCATGAAGACGGCTCGGTCCGCGATGGCGGCCGCGACGTTGAGCGACTGCTCGACGATGATCATGGTGACGCCCTCGCTCTTGAGGCGCTCGACCACCTCAATGAGCTCCTGCACCACGATCGGGGCGAGGCCGAGCGACAACTCGTCGATCATCAGGACCTGAGGGTCGTGGAGAAGAGCGATGGCCAGGGCCAGCATCTGCTGTTGTCCACCCGAAAGCGTGTCGGCCCGCTTGCCACGTGCCTGCTCGAGCGCCGGGAACATTCCGAGGACCCGCTCGATGCGCCGGCGGAGGTCGGCTCGATCGCCCCGATAAGCGAACCCGCCCATCTCCAGGTTCTCCGTGATGGTCATCTCCCCGAAGACCCCTCGGCCGCCGGGCAAGAGGTGGATGCCCAGACGGGAACGCTGTTCAGGTGTCGCGTAGGTCACGGTGCGACCGTTGAGCCGTACGACGCCGCGATCGGACGTGACGAGTCCTGCCGCCACGCGCAACGCCGTCGATTTGCCTGCGCCGTTCGTGCCCAGAAGGGCCAGGACCTCGCCGCGACGCACCTCGAAGCCGACGCCGAAGAGCACCTGGACGTGCCCGTAGCTGAAGTCGACGTTGTTGAGCTGAAGAACCGGGATGGCCTCCGGATCAGCGGCCTGCCGCTTGTGTTCCTCTAGCTCTTCCTGGAGCTCGACCACGACCAGGGAAAGGTCGTTGCGAATGAAATGGGAGCCGCGGATCACCATCAACCCGCCGATGATCGTCGTCGGGATCACCACGATGAGCACCGCGGCCCGCGGCCCGAAGGCCTGGTCGAGACCGGCCGAAAGCACCGCGCCACCTGTGGCGCCGATGAAGAACAGGTAGATCGCCCCCACCGCACCGGTCATACCGCGGAGGTGGTAGGGCGCTACTGACGTTATGACCGGTCCGACCATGGAGAAGGCACACAACGACAGGGCCGTGGCCAACACATAGAAAGCCGTCCACAACACGGCATTCGGCATGAAGTACTGGATGGGCACGATCACGGCCACCGGGAGAATCAGTTTGCCGATGAGGGCCATCGCCTGCGCAGGATTCCGGTGATACAGCCGGTCGTAGTAACGACCAACGAAGGGCAATGCGACGAGGACGCCGAGACTGCCGATGGTACCGATCAGACCACGGCGAAAGGCGTCCAGCCCGAACTGCTGCTGCAGGAAGAGGTTGCCCAGCACCGGCTGCGTGAACAGACCGAAACCCATGGCGGAGAAGGCAATCAGGCACATTTTCAGCGTTCGGATCCGCATGATGCGGGCGAACGCGGCCTCCAGCGAAGGCGGCACCGGCTGCGTGTCCTCAATGAGCTCACCCAGCACGTCGATCTTCTCGTGCTGCCCTCGTGGTGGCTCGCGCAGCTTGAACGCGATCACTGCGACCAGGACGATGGGAACCGAAAGGATGTAGAAGGCCCATCGCCACCCGTTCGAACCGCCGATCCCGCTCGCGATCGAACCGACCAAGATCGGACTGAGAGCGGTGGCGATACCGGTGGCAATGCCCATGGCCGAGCCGATCCGGCCGCGCAGGCTGATGGGATATGTGTCGGCCAGCAGTGATCCGTGCACGGTGTAGGTAGAAGCCTGCGAGACACCAGCTCCGAAACGAGCACAGAAGAACAAGAAGATATTCGTGGCCAAGCCGGTGAAGAAGACCATGCAGCCGAAGACGAGGGTCGCAATGCCCACGATCGGACCGCGGCGGTACCGATCGGCCAACCAGCCCATCGGGAGGATGCCGAGGACGAGGAAACCACCCGACACACCGGCCACAAACACGATGACACCAGAGCTCACATGGAGGGACGCTCGGATATTCGGGGCCAGCGTGGCCAGCCCTGAACTCTGGAGGTTGTCGAGGGCCACGATGATGGCAAGCACGATGAACGTCGTGGTCCCCGACCGGCGCAGGCCCTCGCGGAGGGAGGTGTGCTCCTCCCGGGTGCCCGGCAACAGGTTCTCGGGCAGCAACAAGACTTCTTCGGCCGCTTGCGCGGCGTCCTGGCGTTCCTGGGCCGAGTCGGCCAGGAGGCGGGCCAGATCCGCTGCACTTGCCGAACCATCGTTGGCCGCAGCAGGCGGCACTGCCGCGGGAATTTCGCTCACTGCTGCCCCCACGCCGTCGTCAGGCGGCCCACATCCGGAAGATCCGTGTCGTACACCGGGGACGCATGATAGGAGGATTCTTCTCCCGCGTCATGCGCGTTCTCAGGATGGCGGACCCCGCCTCCCGCTGCTCTGTCATGGTGCTCCCCCGTCGACGACGGGAATGACCCTCCGGGGCAAACCGGAGCGGGCACATCGACCCCTGCACCGAGAGGAACGGCGGAATTCGCCACCACTCTGCGCATTGCTCGTCAGACCCTCCCCTGGCTCGCCGAGACCCGGCAACTGCTCTTGCGGCCAGCGCCACTCTGCTTGCTTCGGCCGAAGCGCTTCAGATTCTTACACGTGTGAGGATTCCTCCTCTCGTCCCGACGCCACCTCGGGCCGTGAGAGACGTCGTCCTGGTTGGTCTGCCCATGCGAACTTCCACCGGTGGTCATGAAACCTGCTGGTCCTTGTGTTGCAGGACGCGGGCGGCGGTCTCTTCCGACTGCGGCGACAACGACCACTACTCACCCGGGAAGACCAGGCCGATCTGCGCCCGGATGGCGTCGAGCGTGCCGGCCAGGGCCAGAGTCTCGTCGAGGGACATCGTGTCACTCTCGGTCTTGCCCTCGGCCAGGCAACGATGCACCTCCTCGATCTCGAAGCGCAGCCCGTTCCCTTCGTAGGACCCGTCGAACTCCTCGATGCCTGAAGGCGAGAGGACCTGGAGGGAGTTGGGGCAGTGCATCAAGGCCGGGATCTCGATGACCCCGTCGGTTCCCGAGATCCGGGCGGTGCAGGTCATTCCCACCCGGAGCGCCGCCTTGATCACCCCGAGCGGTGCCGTTGCCGTGCCGCAGCACCGCCGCCACTTGCTCGTCGACCCCGGTCTCGCCAAGGACACCCTCGGCGGCCACATGCTCGACCGGACCGAGCAGCAGCGTGCACAGCTGGAGCGGGTAGATCCCGAGGTCGAGCAGCCCGCCGCCGCCGAGGTCGAGTCGAAAGAGCCGATCCATCGGGATCGAGCGACCGGCGAAATCCGAAATCAGCCTCGACGAAAATCGGCTGGCCGATCCGGCCGTCGCCGACGAGGTCGACCAGGTACCGGTAGGTGGGAAGGAACCGGCTCCATATGGCCTCCATGAGGAACAGGCCCCGGCCCCGAGCCATCTCGACCATTTCGCCGGGCCTCGCCCGCGTTGAGGGCAAAAGGCTTCTCGCAGAGCACGTGCTTGCCCGCCTCGAGGAGCATCAAAGTGTCCTCGAGGTGCCGCGACTGAGGCGTTGCGACGTAGACGGCATCGACGTCGTCGATCCTCGGCCAGCGCCGAATAGTCGTCGTAGCGCCTCGGCACGCCGAACCGATCGCCATAGGCCTCGGCCCGATCGGCGGCCCGCGACGCGACGGCCACGATTTCACCCCCGTCGACCATCGTCATGGCGTCGCCGAAACCGACGGCGATGGCAGCCGGGACCGATCACTCCCCAACGGATCACCTGGTCTTCCCTCCTGGGTCCCATCGGACGGTCGGGCTCGAACTGGGCTCGATCCAGGGCAAGACCGCTACCGCCTGATAACGCTACCATTGCCAGGTGCCGAGGGATTCGGTGGCGGCCGGGCAGCTCCCGTGCTGAACCGTCGCCGGCCGGACGAGAGGAGCCGACATGTCGGATGACTACACGCCACGACCCGAGCACCAGTTCACCTTCGGACTGTGGACGGTGGGGAATCCGGGGCGTGATCCATTCGGCAACGTCGTCCGTGCCGACCTCGATCCGGTGGAAACGGTGCACCGGCTGGCCGAGATCGGGCGCGTACGGCGTGACCTTCCACGACAACGACCTCGTGCCCTACGACGCGACGCCCACGGAACGTGCGACCGTGCTCAAGCGGTTTCGTGCTGCGCTCGAGGAGTCGGGCCTGAAGGTCCCGATGGCGACGACCAATCTGTTCTGGCGGCCCGTCTTCAAGGAAGGGGCGTTCACCGCAAACGATCCCGCCGTGCGCCGCTTCGCCGTCCGAAAGGCCTGCGAGGCCATGGAGTTGGGAGCCGAGCTGGGTGCTCAGGTCTTCGTGCTGTGGGGCGGCCGTGAAGGCGTCGAGGCCGACGCGGCGAAGGACGTGCGGGCGGCTCTGGATCGCTACAAGGAAGCGGTCGACCTCTGCTGCCAGCACATCCGGGAGCGCCGCCTCGGACTACGCATCGCCCTGGAGCCGAAGCCAAACGAGCCGCGGGGCGACATCCTCCTCCCCACCGTGGGCCATGCGCTGGCCTTCGTGGGCGAACTTGAATGGCCGGACATGGTGGGACTCAACCCCGAGTTCGCCCACGAGACGATGAGCGGGCTGTCGTTCTCCCACGCAGTCGCACAGACCCTCTGGCACGACAAGCTGTTTCACATCGATCTCAACGCCCAGCGGATCGGCAAGTTCGACCAGGATTTCCGCTTCGGCTCCGAGGGCATCCGCGACGCCTTCTACACCGTGCGGCTGCTCGAGGACGCGGGGTGGACCGGCATGCGCCACTTCGACGCCCATCCCTACCGCACCGAGGACGCCGCGGGGGTGTGGGACTTCGCACGGGGCTGTATGCGGACCTATCTCATCCTGGCCGAGAAGGCACGCCGCTTCCGTGAGGACGCCGAGATCCAAGAAGCCCTGCGCACGGCAAGAGCCGACGCGCTACGGGAGCCGACGGCCGGAGCCGACGGCCTGGCCGGGATCCTCTCCGGGCAGGAGGACGAAGAGCGCACTGGCCGCACAGGGCTACGGGCACGAGCGCCTCGACCAGCTGGTCACGGAGCTGCTGCTCGGGGTGCGCTGATGCCGTTCGTGGTCGGGGTCGACTCGTCCACGACGGCGTGCAAGGTCCAGGTACGCGATCTCGAGACCGGCGCAGTAGTCGCCTCGGGCCGAGCGCCGCATCCGCCGACATCGCCGCCGCGCAGCGAGCAACGACCCGAAGACTGGGAGACGGCTTTCAACGCTGCCTGCGCGCAGGCCGGAGTCCCTGACACTCAGGCAGGTCGACGCGATCGCGATTGCTGCACAACAACACGGGCTCGTCGTCACGGACTCGGATGGCGGGGTACTCCGCCCGGCCAAGCTCTGGAACGACACCGAGTCGGCCCCCGATGCCGTGGAGCTCATCGGCGCACTGCCCGGAGGGCGCGGCCGGCTGGGCCGTCCGGCTGCGGGAGCGTGCCGGTGCCCAGCTTCACCATCACCAAGCTCCGCTGGCTCCGGCGTTGCGAACCCGAGGTATTCCGTCGAGTCGCCGCGGTGCTGCTCCCGCACGACTGGCTCTCCTTTCGTCTCACCGGGCGACGGACGACCGACCGGGGCGACGCATCGGGGACGGGCTACTGGTCACCGGCAGAGGAGCGCTACCGCCTTGACCTTCTCGACCTGGTGGACGACGCCGTGGAGTGGGAGAGCACGCTTCCCGAAGTGCTGCCACCTCTCGCCGTCGCCGGGGAGTGGCGCCGGCACCGGCGCTCTGGTCGCTCCCGGTACCGGCGACAACATGGCCGCGGCGCTCGGAATCGGGCTGCAACCAGGCGACCTCGTACTGAGCCTTGGTACCAGCGGCACGGCGTTCACGGTGCGCGATCGGCCGTCGGCGGACCCTCGGGCACAGTGGCCGGCTTCGCTGACGCCACTGGGCGCTTCCTTCCACTGGTCTGCACAATGAACGCGACCAAGGTGACGGATGCAGTGGCGCGGCTCTTGGGCGTCGACCACGAGCGCTTCGAGGCGCTCGCCCTTGGTGCACCGGCCGGAGCCGGTGGGCTTGTGCTCGTGCCGTACTTCGATGGCGAGCGCACGCCGAACCGGCCGGACGATACCGGCATGCTCATCGGTCTGCGCAGCGACGTGACTCCAGAACGGATGGCCCGTGCTGCGGTCGAGGGCGTCGTCTGCAACCTGCTGGCCGGAGCGGCTGCGCTCGGGCCGACCGAGGGACGCGTGTTCCTCATCGGCGGCGCGGCCCGCAGCGCCGCCTACCGCCGCGTGGTCGCCGACCTGACCGCTCGGGTCGTTGTCGTACCTTCCGAGCGTGAGCTGGTGGCGGCGGGTGCCGCCGTCCAGGCCGGGGCGGTCAGGAGCGGCGTCGACTTCCAAGCCGTGGCCGAGGCTTGGCAGCTGGGCCGGGGCGACACGGTTGAACCGGACCGTTCGATCGATGCCGCGGCGATCCGAGAGGCCTACGCCGACCAGGCGGCCAGAGCCGACCCAGTGACATTCCAGAATCCCGTCATCCCAGGGTTTTTCCCCGACCCGAGCATCTGCCGGGCTGGGGATGCCTACTTCTTGGCCGTGTCCTCGTTCACCTACTTCCCCGGGGTCCCCATCTTCCGAGTCGGCCAATCTCGCCGACTGGAGGCTGCTGGGCAACGCCCTCGACCGTCGGTCGCAGCTCGATCTGTTGGGGACGGATTCGTGGTCGTCGCTGGGCATCTATGCGCCCACCTTGCGCCATCACAACGGCAAGTTCTGGCTCATCACGACAAACGTCACCGAAGCGAGAGCCACTTCATTCATCATCAACTGTGACGATCCCGGCGGACCATGGTCGGATCCCGTCACCGTCGACGTACCCGGAATCGATCCAGATCTGGCCTGGGACGATGACGGCAACTGCTGGATGCATTTCTCGGGCCTCGGCGGCATCGCTCGGGCACGCATCGACCCGACCACTGGCGCCGTCCTCGAGGGCCCGGACGTCACGTGGTCGGGCAGTGGCCTGCAGTATCCGGAGGCCCCACACCTCCTCCAACGCGAAGGGATGTGGTACCTGGTCATCGCGGAGGGTGGCACCGAGCGCGGACACTGCGTCTCGGTGGCCCGTGCTCCCTCGCCGACCGGGCCCTGGGAGGGTGCTCCCGCCAACCCGATCTTCAGTCACCGGAGCACCGCCAGCCCGATTCAGAACGCGGGTCACGCCGACCTTGTTCAGGCGGTCGACGGGTCCTGGTGGATGGTCTTCCTGGGCGTACGGCCCCGCGGCATGTCCCCGGGCTTCCACGTCCTTGGTCGTGAGACCTTCTTGACACCGGTCGAATGGGTGGGCGGGTGGCCGGTCCCATGTCACCGTGGCTCTGGAGATGCCAGCCCGATCACCCGGCTCGCCCGAACCCAGTTCGATCCCGGGTGGCGGCCGCGACGACTTCGACGGAGCCGCGCTGGGACCCCAGTGGGTCGCGCTCCGTCGGCCTCCCGCTGAAATCGGATCGCTTGACACTCGGACGGGTTGGCTCACGTTGTTCGGAGGATCCGAGACACTCGACACCTCACGGCCGGTCTTATGTGGCCAGGCGCCAACAACATCATCAGTGCTCGGTCCGCACGCTCGTCGATGGCGGAGACTCGGCAGAGGCAGGGCTGGCTGTACTGCTCGACACGACGGCGCACTACGAGATCGGCCTGGCCGGCGACCACATCGTTGCCCGAGCGCGTATCGGTCCCCTCAGCTCCGTCGTGGCCAGTGCGGCATGGCCCGACGGCGCAGTCGTCCTCACGTTGCACACAATGGACGACTCGCGGGGCCCCGATCGAGTCGTACTGGGATACGAGGACGGCGATGGATCGCCGCACGTGCTGGCCGAGCTGGACGGTCGCTATCTCTCGACGGAGGTCACGGGCGGGTTCCTTGGGCGCACGATCGGGCTCTATGCGGTTGGCGGAGCGGCCGCATTCGACTGGTTCGACTACCGGGGGACGTGAGGTGGCAATCACGCAGCGAGTGGTGATGGCCGATGTCGCCTCCAAAGCCGGAGTATCGGTGATGACGGTGTCACGCGTGCTCAACGACTTTCCTGGGGTGGCGGACGAGACCCGCCGGCGGGTCGAACGTGCAATCACCACGCTGGGATACCAGGCGAACACCGCCGCCCGGGTACTGGCGGGGGGCCGATCGGGGGCCATCGGAGTCATCGCAGTCGAGTCCCAACAGTTCGGTCCGTCGCACACGTTGTACGGGATCGAGGCAGCGGCGAGGTCGTCGGGGCAAACGCTCAGCTTCGTGACCATGGGCGCGTCTGGTGAGGAGATGGCGATGACCCTCGACCGGCTCCGCGCTTCCCATGTCGACGGGCGTTATCGTCGTGGCGCCTGTCCGTGACGTCGTGGAGGCCACCACGTCGATTCAGAGCGACCTTCCCGTGGTCGTCGTCGGGGGTGATCCGATCGTTGGCTCCCCCACCGTCACCATCGACCAGGAAGAGGGTGCCCGCCTGGCCACTCAGCACCTGCTCGACCTCGGCCACCGCACCGTGCACCACGTGCGCGGTCCCCAGAACTGGATCGACGCCGCTGCCCGCGTCCGGGGATGGTCAGACACGTTGCGAGCGGCCGGGTTGCCGCGACCGAAACCACTCGTCGGCGACTGGAGCGCGCAGAGAGGATCTGTGGCCGGCTCCCGCCTCGCCCATGACCCAGGGGTGACTGCCGTTTTCGCGGCAAACGATCAGACGGCACTCGGAGTGATCCGCGGTCTCCTGGACGCCGGCCGTCGTGTGCCCGAGGACGTCAGCGTCGTGGGGTTCGACGACACGCCGGAGTCCGCCTATTTCGCCCCTCCGCTGACGACCATCCGACAGGACTTCAACGAGCTGGGCCACCGTTGCGTCGCCTTGCTGCGCGACATCATGGACGGGAACGAGGGCACTAAGCACGTCGTCGTAACTGCCCACCTGGTCGTGCGGAACAGCACATCCGCGGCGCCAACTGCGAAACGCCACTCGAAAGCTCGGTAGCGCTGGAGTCGCTAGTGGATCAGACCCTCGACGTCGTCGAGGGAGCTGGGAGCACAGGCGACCACCACCGTGCCACCACACCCCCCACCACTCGATCGAGCTCCAAAAACGCCGCGATGGGCCAGCGCTTCCGCCACAGCGGCAGCGGCTGCGCGGGTGCCCAAGGCCCATGGCCCGGTAGGCAGCATCGCTCGCAGCCATCAAGCGGCCCAGAGGCTGAAGTTCGCCAGCGTTGAGGTGCGCCAGCGTCTTCATGCTCCGGATGTGTTCTTCGGCGCCGAAGGTTGCGGCGGCGCGCACCGGATAGGTCTCGCTGGGTTCGACGATGGTGAGGGGGTCGTCGGTGTAGCGCCAGCGTTCCAGGAATAGTCGCTCCGTCGATCTCCTCGGGCAGCTCTCCGATCGCTGCCAAAGGAAGTTCGCTCGTCCAGGCCCAAGAGCGGCCGGCATGCGATTCGACCATGCGCTTCCCCATGAAGGCCGCGGTGCGGGCACGGCGGTAGGGCAGGCCGCCGACATCGTGTTCCGCGCCGGTGGGCCAGCCAACCACGTCGAGGCCATCTGGCAGACGGAACCTGCTCCCAGACCTCCGCCGGGCGGCACAGGACTGGCAGCACCGCGCCCGGGTAGCCCGCCACGACGGCGACCTGGTCCATGATGCCGCACGGTGCGCCGACGATGTTGTTCTCCGCCTCCTGACACAGGGTGGCCAAGCGAAGGGGGTCGATGTCGACGCCTAGGGCGCGTGCCGTGGCCACCTCGAGGGCCGCACTCGAGGCCACGCCCACCGACGCCGGCAGATCCGAACGCACCACCAGTCGGGCTCGAGGCGGTCTGGATGACCGCGTGACGGACGAGCACGAGTGCCACCCCGAGCAGGTACAGGGTCCATCGCGGATGTTCCGCCCAGGCCCGGCGGATGTCGGGATAGGTGGCGCGGGACAGGCGCTCGAGCTCGTCGGCCGAGATGACAGCTGGACCGACAACGAGCGCGTCGTCTGGCTCGGCCACCACCTCGGTGCCCTGACGGGTCGGGATCTGCAGCACGAGGGCGCCCGAGTAGTCCGCCACCCCACCCATGAGATCGAGACGGCCCGGGGCCTTACCTCGTCCCGAGCTCATCCACCAGCTCCCTGAGGACCGGTCCGATCCATTCGGCCAACGCCTCGTTGGCGTACCCGACCCAGGCCACGGGGCTGACGGTGTCGAGCGGAGAGTCGAGGCGGCGCCCCCACGGGGTCGGTCACGACACCCCCGGCCTCCTCGAGCAACAAGAGAGGTGCAGATGTCGTAGGGGTGGCACGCGAACGGAATCCCTGGAATCAGCGGGCGCAGGTCGGCGACGAACCGGTCGTGCCCGGTCATCAGCTCGTGAAGTTGCCCGCCGGACGAGAGGTACTCGTCGTCGAAGACATGCTGGCATCCAAGGCGCCGGAACAACTCGGCCTCCAGAGCTGCGAGTTCCGCCTTACCCGGCAGGAAGAACTTGGCCACGCCGCTAAAGCTGTGCTCGAGATCGGTGGCCGAAGACGGGCGCACCAGCAACGGTTTCGTCGATCCGTCGTGGAGGGAGAGACGCTCGGCATGAGAGACCGCCCCCGCGGTGACCACTCAGCTGGTCGACCATTCCCATTTTGCTGGTGGGCAGCTCCGTCATGGCCGCAGCTCTGAGGTCGACCAGCGAACCCCCGCAAGGCCCGACCGCCGCAAGGCACCAGGCGGATCGCTTGTCGTACATCAGGCCACGCGTTCCGTCGATGGTGTCGACGATGACGGTCCACTCGGGGTCGCTCGCGATGTCGACCGGTTCCTCAAGGCCTTCGCTGACGACCCGGACGTCGCGGCCAATGCTGCTCGAACCAGCCCAGGAGCGCATCGTCGGCCACCCGGTCGATGCCGTAGATCACGTCGGCCGCGGTCGACCCCGTCACGGCGGCCATGTCCACGCCACGGGCGTTGGCGACCAGGCTCCTGCAGGTGCGTGCCCAGCGCGCAGAGGCGGCTGCGCAGCTCTTCAGACGAGAGCGGCACGGAGCTCCGCTGCCTTCGCGTCGGGATCGGATTCGTTGGTCATCGACCCTCCGCCCACCTCGGGACCGGCGAGATGTTTTCGAAGCCCGGGGGCGCGCAGCGGCGGGTGCAGCTCGAGGTGGAAGGGGTACTCGGGAAATTCGCCCACTGGAGCCTGATGGACCGCGAGCACATACGGCATACGAAACCCCCACAAGGCGTCATAACGGCGCACGACGTCGCGCAAGACGAGGGCGAGCGAGCGACATTGGCCGTCGTCCAGGTCGAGGAGCGACGTCGCAGGGCGGCGCGGCAGCACGAGGACCTCATAGGCGTATTGCGCGAACCAGGGCACGCAGGCAAAGAAATGCTCGCCGTCGCTGACCACGCCGTGGTCCGACCGATTCCCGCTCGATCACGTCCTGAAGCAGGGAGCGGCCGGTTCGACGGCGATGCTCGTCGGCCACTACCGCCTCACGGGCCATCGTGGCGTAGACGAGAGAGCCGGCATAGATCTGGCAGTGCGGATGCGGGTTCGAGGTCCCCACCATGGCGCCACGGTTCTCGAAGATCAGAACGTGAGCGACGCCTTCGGTTCGCTGCAACTCTCGGGTCCGTTCGCGCCAACACAACACGACGGCGGTTATCTCGTCATCGGTGAGGTCGGCGATCGACCGATGCGGATCGTGGTGATAACACACGACCTCAGCCGTTCCACTCGCTCGTTTGGTCCGGTACAGATCGTCGTGGCCGCGCGGCGTCGGGGGCGTCGGGCGAGAACACGGGCAGATCGTTCGTGAACACATAGACCCCCCGGTAGTCGGGATTGACCGTCGCGATCGTCGCCCACCGGGAGCGAGGGCGTTTTCCTCGGGTATCGGCGTCTCCCGTGGTCCTTCGGACTCGCCGATCCACGGACGGGCGTCCCGGTGCGAAGTGAAAGAGGACCCATTCGCCACGAAACGGATGCCATCGGAGTTCCCAGGTCATAGGGAATCTCGGTCAGGACGCGTCGACGCGAACCTGGACCGGCTCGCATCCTTTTGTCGTGATTGTGCCGCGCATCAGTATCCAACCTCCGACCGGCATGTTAACGCTATCAGAGGGCCGTCACCGGACGTCGGTCGGCGGGATCTAGGTCCTTACAGAACCTCGACGCGGCGCTCGGCCACGATGTCGGCCGACGACCGACCGATCAGCACGCGATACGCGCCCGGGTCGATCTGCCACCCTGCGGTGCGCCGATCGTGCGCGGCCACCTGAGGTGAGATGGCGGTGAACCGGCTGGCCACTTCGTCCCAATCCGGCTGACCTGGATCCCAGTAGGCAAAAGAGCGGTCGTCGAGCTCGAGGACGACCTGCGTGGACTGGCCCGGTTCGAGTCGGACCTTGGCGAACGCTTTGAGCTCCTTGCGTGGTCGGGCCAACCGAGGCGACTCCGGGGCGACGTAGCACTGGACGACCTCGCTCCCCGCCCGATCTCCGATGTTGCGCAGATCGACCGTGATCCGCAGCGGGTTACCAAGGCTGAACGTGTCAGACGAAAGGCTCGCATCTCCTAACTCGAAGGTGGTGTAGCTGAGACCGTGTCCGAAGGGATAACGCGGCGCGATCTTCCGGTGCTCGAAACCCCGGTATCCCATGAACAATCCCTCGCCGTAGCGCAGCTCACCGTTCTCGCCGGGGAAATTGTCGTACGAGGGGCTGTGCTCGAGCCGTTGCGGCACGGTGGTGGGTAGGCGGCCACCAGGGTCGGCGGCGCCGCTGAGGACATCGGCCACGCCGGCGGCCATCTCCTCGCCCCCGAACCAACACTGCACCACGGCCGCGACGTCGTCCTCCCAGGGCAGGTCGATCGGCGCACCGGCGTTGATGATCACGACCGTGCGACGGTTGACGGCGGCCACGCGGCGGATCAGCTCGTCCTGACGGCCCGGGAGCGCCAACGACGTGCGGTCGCGCCCTTCGGTCTCCCACTCGTGCGTCGTACCGACGAAAACCAACGCGACGTCGGCGTCTCTGGCCGCGGCCTCTGCCCGGTCGAGCAGCACCTCTGTGTCGATGGTACGGAAACCCACCCGCATACCGGCCAGCGGAGACCCGACCTTTGCATACTCGAGCACGAACTCGACCGACGTGCCTGCCACGACCTCGACCTCTGCGATCAGTTCCTGGCTGGCGAACCCGAAGAAGTCATGGCCACCGGGTGGCGGCGGGTTTTCGAACCCGTCCAGAATCACCACTCCGTCAACCAGGACGCGGGCCCGTCCGACCTGCGCCAGCGCGAGTTGAAACCTTCCAGTCTCCGAAGGAACCACACGGCCACGCGCTCGCAGCGACCACTCGTCTTCCGGATAACCCTGCACGGTCGCGTTCAAGACAAAGAGCCTGAGCGCTTCCAACCTGGTCCGCCGCACCACGTCGCCCGCGATGTCGAGGCCCGTCAAAGACTTCGACCTCGAAGCCGTCGGGTGCCGAAAAGACAGATCGCCCGACCAGGGTCGCCGACTGGTCCACCTCGCACCCTCGCTCGAAGGCGATCTCGACGTCATTGCCTAAAGCCGACGTCAACGAGTCGAGGGGAGAGGTGATCCCTCGCTCCAGAACTTGGGCGGACCCGCCTCCTTGGATGCGGGGAGAAGCGGCGTGGTCGCCCACGACGGCGACCCGAGTCAGCGACCCACCCCGAAGCGGCAACACGCCGTCGTTGCGCAGGAGGACCACGGACTCCGCTGCGGCCTGCCGGATGAGCGCCCGTTCCTCGGGTCCGGGCTCGATCGCCCCACGGATCTCAGCCGGGCTGTCGAGGGCTCCGGCTCGGTCCAAGCCCGTGAGCAACCGGCGGACGGCGTCGTCGAGATCGGACTCGGGCACTCTCCCCTCGCCAACCAGAGCGGCGATGCGGGTGCCCAAGGCCCTTCCCGGTCCGGGCATCTCGAGGTCAAGTCCAGCGCCGAGGGAGGTCGTGCTGTCGGCGACAGCGAACCAGTCGGTCATGACGAGGCCCTCGAAGCCCCATTCGTCGCGCAGCAGATCGATCAGGAAGCGAGGCTGCTCGGTCAGCCAGGTGCCGTTGAGACGGTTGTACGCCGTCATGATGGCCATGGCGCCGCCCTCCCGGACGGCCAGCTCGAACGGAACCAGGTAGAGCTCGCGCAAGGACCGCTCATCGACGACCGAGTTCATGGCATTGCGCTCGTATTCCGCCTCGTTGGCGACGAAGTGCTTCACCGTGGCAAAGACGCCCGACGACTGCACGCCCCTCACGTAGGCGGCGGCCAGCCGGCCGCTCAGGAGGGGGTCCTCGGAATAACACTCGAAGTTCCGCCCAGCCAAAGGCGATCGGTGCAGGTTGACCGTCGGCGCCAGCAGCCCCCGGCAGCCGCGGTCGAGCGCCTCGCGGCCGACAAGCGCGCCCAGTCGCTCGACGAGCTGTGGATCCCAGGTCGCGCCAAGCGCCGAGCCGCATGGGATGCAGGTGGATGGATCGCCGCCGATACCGGGGTAGCTCGGGCCCCTCGCCCCATTCGGGCCGTCGGTCACGGAGACGATGGGAATGCCCAGCCGCTCGATCCCCGCGGTGGCCATCATGTCCCCGCCCGCGGTGAGCGTTGCCTTCTCCTCGAGGGTCAGCGCCGCGAGCAGCGCCTCGGTGTCAGCCACACGTCCTCCCGTCTCCCGCATGCCTCGTGGCCCCGGGCTGTTGCGTCGTATCTCTGCATTTCTTGTCGCCGTTCCTACCAGAGCCGTTCACCGCACCACGAAGAGTGTCTCCGCCATTGCGGCTACCGTGACCGGCGACTCCACCAAGAAGCGCTCTGACAGGGAGGTCCGACATAGTGGCGACCTACGTGCTGGTCCATGGGGGCGGACACGGGGGCTGGTGCTACCAGCGGGTGGCCCGTCTTCTCCAAGCCCAGGGCCACCTGGTCTACACGCCGACGCTGTCGGGCCTGGGTGAACGGTCCGGCCTCGTGACCGAGTCGATCGACCTGGCTCGGCACGCCCAAGACGTCGCCGCGGTGCTGCACTACGAGGACTTGCGCGACGTGATCCTTGTCGGCCACAGCTACGGCGGCATGGTGATCACCGGCGCGGCCGACAAGGCGACGGACCGGGTCGGGAAACTGGTGTACCTCGACGCCGCCACCCCGCGCAACGGCCAGTCCCTCGTCGACGTCGCCGGCCCGGTGATCAATGCCGTCCGGCCCATGGGTCAGATCGTCGACGGCATCGAGCTCGTCCTGCTTCCCGCGCCCGATGCCGGACTTCTCTATGGCGTGACGGATCCAGACGACCTGGCCTGGATGGCCGAGCGCCTGACCGGCCATCCCTGGAAGTGCTTCGAACAGCCCCTCGTACTGCAAAACGAAGGTGCGCTGTGGGCGATCCCGCAGTACCACATTGTGTGCACCTCCACTGTGGCCACGAGAGAAAAGTCACTCATGGATCGAGCCCGAGCGGAGGGTCGGCTGTGGGAAATTGACACGGGCCACGACCTGATGATCACCGAGCCCGTGCCTACCGCAGACGCATTGCTGCAGGTCGCAGCGGCCTGACCTACAGTCGCCGTCGCCTGACCTGCAATTCGCGCCACGGGCGTGTATTTCTTTGTGCACACACACCGGGGGAACGCCCGGTGGATCTTGGGGAGGACAACACCATGCGTAACCGCTCGAGCCGGCCTGTGGGCCGCCTGGGCTTGGCTGGACTGGCCATGGTCACTGCGGCCTCGGGTCTCATGACCCTGGCCGCGACGACGGCGACGGCCACGGCGGCGGGGGCTTCCACTTCGGCCTCACCCATCACGATCGCCATGATCACGTCGCTCACTGGAGAGGGCTCTTCGGAGTTCAGTGACGCGCCGGCCGGGTTCAACGCGCGCATTGCGCAACAGAACGCCGAAGGCGGCGTGAACGGGCACAAGCTCGTCGGCATCGTCCTCGACGACCAGACCAGCCCAACCGAGATCGTCACGGCGATCCAATCTGCGCTGTCCAAGGGTGCGTTCGGCATCGTCTCGACCAGCCCGTTGTTCTTCCTGGGCGACAAGTACCCCAACCAGCAGGGCGTCCCGGTCACCGGGGGGTTCTTCGACGGACCCGAGTGGGGCACCAAGCCCTTCAACACCAACATGTTTGCCTCCGACGTCGGCAGCCTTGACCCGAAGTACCCGGTCAACACCGCCATCGGCAGCTTCTTGAAGGCGCACGGGGGCTCCGTGATCTGCTCCTATGGCTACGGCATCTCCCCGTCGTCCTCACGTTCTGCCATCGGCACGGTCGATTCCTTCGTGCACGCCGGAGGAAAGCAGGGAGTGCTCGACACGTCGATCCCCTTCGGCTCCGTCCAGATGGGCACACCCGCCCTCGTCGCCAAGCAGAAGGGCTGCAACGCCTTCTATGCCGGCCTCGACGACAACTCCAATGATGCCCTCGCCGCGGCGCTCAAGCAGAACGGGGTGAAGCCCAAGGTCATGGTCTTCCCGACCGGCTACGAACCCTCCGCCATCGGCTCACCGGCCTGGTCCTCGGTCCAGGGTGGATACTTCGACACGACCTTCCGTCCCTTTGCCATCCCCAACGCCGGGACGAAGAACATGCAGTCGGCGATGGAGAAGTACGCGCACTTCAAGTCGAGCGACTTCCCGACCTTCAGCCAGTACGAATCGTGGCTCGGCGCTGACCTGATGATCAAGGGCCTCCAGCTCGCCGGGAAGAACCCGACTCGCGCCGCCGTCATCAGCGACCTGCGTCATATCAAGAGCTACAACGGCAATGGCCTGCTGCCCGTGACGATCAACTACTCGAACGACTTCGGGAAGGACGCGGCGAAGTCGTGCGGCTGGTACATGATCGCTGAGAAAAACGGATTTGTCCCGGCCTCGACCACGCCCAGCTGCGGCACGGACATCCCGGGTACCAGTACCGCTTCGTCCTGACCGACGCCTGCCCGCCGGCCTGATATCCGGGCCAGTCGGGCAGGATCAGTCTTCGACAGAGATGGCGTTTTTCGGGCAGCTTCTGACCGCCGCCATGATCTTCTCGCGCAGCTCTTCGGGAGGGTTCTCGTCGAGCACGTAGAGGAAGTCGTCATCGCGGACCTCGAAGACCTCGGGTGCCGCCGCCATGCAGAGCGCATTGCTCTCGCACAAGTCGAAATCGACGACAACTCGCATGGGGGCTCCCTCCTCCTCGGCGGTCGATCCGCGGACTTCGATGCTACGACACGGCGGGCGAAGCCGGTTCGCCGGGGTGTCCCCCTTCGGTCCGCTGGAGCCGCGGGCCCTCGAGCGCAGTCAGCAACTCCTCCACGAAGGCCACGGTCGCCGCATGTCCGGTCGACATGCCCAAGATCTCATGCTCAATCACCAGGAACTGCGAGATCGCGGTCATGAGGAAGGTGCAGACCAATGGCGGGTACTGCTCCTGGTCGACGTCGTAGCGGTCGAGGGCGGCTTCGATGCCCTTGAGCTCGTCGGCGCGGAAGCGCTCCGCCGACGCTGCAATCTCGGCGAGGATCACCTTGCGGTGGTTGGCCAGGGCGATGAATTCCATGGTCAGCCTGGTACCTCTGGCGTCCTGGCTCAGATCCCAGTAGGCCCACAGCGGTTGGTCGGACGCCGCTGCCTGGGCGTGGCGCTCGAGCCCCAGCTCGGCCCGGCTCCGGTAGAGCGCCAGGAAAAGGTCGTCCATGGTGCGGAAGTAGTAGTGCACCAGCTGGGGTTTGAGGCCGGCCGCGGCGGCCACCCGCCGCGACGTCACCGCGGCGTAACCCTCCTCGAGCATCAGTTGTTCCGCCGCGTTGAGCAGCGCGGCTCGGGTCTTGGACGTCTCCGCACCGAGACGCCGACCGCCCTCCGAGTGGCTCTCGCTCGACACGTCCTCGGCGCGGTCCGTTCGGACTGGGGTACTCAGATGTACATCCCCCCGTTGACCCCGATCACCTGACCGGTGATGTAGCTCCCGTCCTCGGAACACAGATAGGAGCAGGCGCCCGCGATGTCGTCGGGCGTGCCGGGCCGGCCCAGGGGCACCATGCGGCCCATGACCTCGATACTGGGCACGTGGCCCCCTTCCACTCCCTTGCGGGCCATCGGCGTGTCCACGATGGTCGGCGGAATGGTGTTGGCCGTGATGTGCCGATCCGCCAGTTCCCTGGCCAGGGCCTTGGTGAGACCGATGACTCCTCCCTTTGAGGCGACGTAGTGCGCCATGTTGGGTGCGCCGGACTGGGCGCTCGAGGAGGAGATCGTGACGATGCGTCCCCAGCCGGCATCGATCATGTCCGGCACGGCAAGCTGCACGCAGGTGAAGGTGCCGGTGAGGTTCACCGCGATCAAGCGGTCCCACTTCTCGGGAGTGATCTCCACGACCGGCTCGAAGGCCTCGATGCCGGCACTGGTCACCACGATCGTGATCGGACCGAGATCCTGGCGGACCGAGACGTAGGCCCGCTCGATGGCACCGCGGTCGGCCACGTCCACTTGGTACCCGGATGCCTTATGACCGTCTCCGGACAGTTCGGCGGCGGCCTTCTTCGCCGCCGCGCCATCCTGGTCGAGCAGGGCCACGGCGTGCCCGTCGGCCACCAGGCGCGTCGCAATGCCGAGCCCGATCCCCGAGGCGGCCCCCGTGACGACGGCGATCCGGCTCGTCATGCCGTCACCTCCGCCGGGGCGAATTCGATGTGCAGTTCGTGCAACCCCCGCAAGACCCACGTGGGTTCGTACGAAAAGTGACGGTCCCCGGGTGGGCCGTGGTGCTCTTCGGAGAGCCGGATGTCGCGCATACGGTCAAGGATCCGCTCGATGCTCACGCGGCCCTCCACCCGGGCCAGGGGTCCTCCGGGGCAGGCGTGCGGCCCGCGCCCAAAAGCGATGTGGACCTTGGCGTTCTCGCGGTCGATCCGGAACTCGTCGGGGCACTCGAACAACCGCGGGTCGCGATTGGCCGCGCCGTTGAGCAGCATCACCGGTGTCCCCGCCGCGATGTCGACGCCGCCCACGGTGGTGTTCCGACGGGCCAAGCGGAAGTCGGCCTTGACCGGGCTCTCGATACGCAAGGCCTCCTCGATGAAGCCAGGAATCCGCTCGCGATGGGCCCGCAGTTCGTCCTGAAGCTCGGGGTACTCGCAGAGGTACTTGAGACCGACGGCCAAGAGGCGCGCCGTCGTCTCCTGACCCGCGGCAAAGAGGAACGTCGCCGTCCGCACCACCGAGCTGACGTCGGGCGTCGATCCGTCGGGATAGGTGCCGAGGGCCAGGTCGGTCAACACGTCCACGCGAGGCTGGCTGCGCCGTTCCTCGATGTACGTGGTGAACCAGTCGTCCAGCCAGCTCGAGCGCGTTGGAGGACATGCCTTTGCTCCCGCTGCCCAACTTGCCGGGGCTGGCGCTGAATCCGAAACCCTGGCGGAACTGCTCGTGATCCGACTCGGGAACGCCGAGCACGTCGGCCACGACCAGCATGGCAAAGGGCTGGGTGTAGCCCTTGATGAACTCACAATGGCCGTCGGCGACGAACTCGTCGATCTGCCGGTCGGCCAGGCGCCACATGAAGTCTTCGTTCTCCTTGAGCCGCTTCGGCGTGAGAATCCGCATGATGAGCGCCCGCTCCTGCGTGTGCATCGGCGCGTCCATGGTGACCATGTGCTCGTACATGGGCAGCTGGTCACGGTAGGTGTCGATGGTCTCTCCGACGTCGTCACCCTCGAGGGGCACCGGGAACGTGGCGAAGGGTCCGACGACCGAGTTGCACGATGAGAAGGTGTCGGGATTGAGGTAGATCTGCGAGGCCTCCTCGTAGCCCGAGACCGCCACCACTCCATATGGGTTCGTCGGCAGGACGGGGCACTGCGAGCGCAGATGCTCGAAGTAGGGGTAAGGGTCCTCGAGCAGGGACTCGTCCGCGAAGAAATCGACTGAGTCGTAGTCGGTCATCACAGCTCCGTTCTCCATCACGTGCGCTGAGCACTTGCTCAGCGCGATGCTGTGCGACTGCTTAGCACCGGTTGCCCGAGCCGGTCAACGAACGGAGGTCACGAACCCTCCACAAAGGGGTAGATCCGCGTGAAGTCGGCCCCCGGTTCCTCGTCGGCGAAGCGCTCCCAGAGGGCGGCGGTGACGGGGCCGATGACCGAGGGTGCCCCCTGGCTCTCGACCGCCCCGAGGTAGAGGGAAAGGTCCTTGGCCATCAGGGTGTTGGCGAAGCCGGCGGCATAGCGGCCCGTCACGACGTGGTTGGGGAACTTGTCGCTGGTCGCTGCGCTCTGGCCACTCGACGAATCGAGCACCTCGACCATGGTCGCCAGGTCGAGGCCCACAGACACCCCGAAGGCCACGGCCTCGCTCGTGGCGGCCAGCGCGGTGGCGGAGAGGAAGTTGTTGGCCAGCTTCAGCGCCTGGGCCATCCCGGGGCGCTCCCCCACCCGGCGCCGGCGGTCGCTCAACCCGGCCAACACCGGTTCGACCGCGGCGCAGTCCTCGTCGGATCCGGCGTACATGACGTTGAGCGTGCGCGCCCGGGCACCGGCCACGCCGCCCGAGACCGGGGCATCGACGTACCCGAGTCCGGCCGCCGCCAAAAGGCCGTCGATCTCCCGGGCGGCGGCCACTCCGACGGTCGACGTGTCCACGACGTGCGTGGTGCGTCGGTCCGCCACAACGACCAGCGCCTCGGCCACCTGCCGGGACACCGACCCGTCGGGCAGGCTGCACACCACAACGGTGGCGAGCCGGGCCAGCTCGTCGACCGAGCCTGCAAAACGCGCTCCCGCGGGGTTGCGCTCGTCCCCGGCCACGTCGTAGGTCAGGACCTCGTGGCCCGAGGCCACCAGGTTGGCGGCGAGGACGCTGCCCATGTTGCCCAGGCCCACCACGCCGACGGCGCCCATCGTCAGCTGCCCGCCTGCTCGGCCCGCACGGCCAGGAGCGCGCGCTTGGCGGCG
Source organism: uncultured Acidimicrobiaceae bacterium (assembly GCA_963726545.1). GTDB lineage: Bacteria > Actinomycetota > Acidimicrobiia > Acidimicrobiales > RAAP-2 > Bog-473. The sequence continues at coordinate 59,181 of CAVSCV010000020.1, forward strand.
TTGCCGGCGGGCGCTCCGCAGTAGGCCGCGATCTGGAAGAGGAGCTCGTCCAACTCCTCATCGGTGACCCCGGTGCGGTCCTTGGCCGACGCATGGAGGCGGAACTCCTCCATGCGGCCCAACGCCGCGGTCATGGCCAGCACGAGCAAGCTGCGATCACGCGAGCTGAGCGCGCCGCCTCGGGCCCACACACCCCAGGCCATGGACGTGACGTAGTCGGAGAACTCGCCCATGACCGGATTCGGATCGGCGGACTGGGCGTCGACGTAGGCGTCACCCAGCATGGCGCGGCGCATCGCCAGGGCCGCACCGGGCTGGTCGTTCTCGGGCATGGTGCGCTCCTCTTCGGTCGACGCAGTCGGCGGGCGCGGGCCCGGGTCAGACGCCTTTGTAGATGCGGCCGTCCTTCATGACGAAGCGCACCTCCTTGGTCACGGTGATGTCCTCGGAGGGATCGCCGGGCACCGCGATGATGTCGGCCAGGTAGCCCGGGGCCAGCCGGCCCAGGTCGTGCTCGTGCTCGATCAGCTCCGCGCTGGTCAGCGTCGCCGCCTGCAGAGCCTGCATCGGCGTCATGCCGCGGTCGCACATGGCGATGAGCTCGAGGGCCTGGGACCCGTGTGGGATGGCCGGCGCGTCGGAGCCACAGGCGATCTTGACGCCGTACTCGAGGGCCTTGCCGAACATCCGACGGGCCTGCGGGAAGATCTCGGCGGCCTTCTTCTGAAGGATCGGGTGGATGCGGTCCACCGCCATGTGGTCGGCCAACGCGGTGGTTCCCACCAGGAAGGAGCCCGCCTTCGCCATCTCCTGCAACGTGTCGTCTGTGGCCAGCGAGCCGTGCTCGATGCAGTCGACCCCGGCCCGGACGCAGGCGCGGATGCCGGCGTCGCCGTGGGCGTGGGCGGCCACGCGCAAGCCGTTGCGATGAGCCTCGTCCACGATGGCGTCGAGCTCCTCGTCGGAGTACTGCTGGCACCCGGCGGCCGAGCTGAAGGACATGACGCCGCCCGAGGCCGAGATCTTGATCAGCTTGGCCCCGTACTTGATCTGGTACCGCACCGCCTTGCGCACCTCGGGCACCCCGTTGGCGATGCCCTGCTCCACGCTCTGGGGCATGATCCCGGGCGCCAGCCCCTGGAACATGGTCGGATCGAGGTGGCCGCCGGTCGGGGTGATGGCGTGGCCGGCCGGGAAGATGCGCGGACCGGGGAACCAGCCGTTGTCGACCGCCTTCATGAGGTCGACGTCGAGCAGGAAGCCGGCCGTGTACACCATGAGGCCGAGGTTGCGGCAGGTGGTGAAACCGGCCATGAGCGTGGTGCCACAGTTCACGGCGCCGCGCAACGTCCGGTACACCGGGGAGTCCTTCACCCCGTGCATCGGGTCAGGCAGGCCGTCTGGGCCGCCCGGTCCCCCGATGAGCATGTTGAGCTCCATGTCCATGAGCCCGGGCAGCAAGGTGACGTCGCCCAGGTCCACCTCGGTGGCCGGGCTTGGGAGCTCGGAGGGATTGACAGCCACGATGGTGTTGCCGTCGACGACGACAACGCCCGGCGACTTCACCTCGCCGGTCTCGACGTCGCACCACCGGTCGGCGCGCAGGATGGTCACGTCGCTCACACTTGGCTCCTTGTCATGGAAGACGGGTCATTGAAACGGGGTCATCGAAGACGGGATCATTGAATCGGCTCGTCGCCGCTCATGGTGGTCCGGTGCATTTCGCGGGGGGACGAGGCGTCGTAGGGCTGGACCCGGTGCATGACGCCGGTGTTGTCCCAGATGACCAGATCGCCCACCGTCCACTCGTGGCGGTAGACACAATCCACGGCGGTGGCCCGGACCTGGAGATCGGCGAGCAGCGCCCGCCCTTCCTCGAGTTCCATACCCACGACGTGATCGGCCGTGGCCCCGATGACCAGGGAACGCCGACCTGACCGGTGCCGCCAGACCAGCGGATGCTCGCGGTCGGGTCGCTGCCGCCACTTGGCCAGCTCGTCGGGGCTGGGGTCCGGGTTGACCAGGCGCTGCGACGCCTCAAAGGAGTGGAGGACGCGCAGTGCGGCCACACGTTCCTTCTCTTCGTTGCTCAATCCGTCGTAGGCGGAGTACGTGCTGGCGAACTCGGTCTCGCCCCCGCGGGTGGACAGGATGTGCGCACTCAGCATGGTCGCCTTGGTCGGCACTTCGTCCTGGGCGCCGTCGATGTGCCAAAAGACGGTGCCCTTGAGGTACTCGGCCGTGGCTGTCTTCGTCGGGTCGAGGGTGACCTTGTAGATGGAGGGCGTCGGGGCCGGCTCGGTCTTGCCCACGTCGTCGAGTTTCTTGGAGAAGAGCGCCTGGGTCTCGTCGTCAAGGCGCAGCTCGCGAAAGACGAGGACGCCATACTCCTCGAGGGCCGACATGGCGGCCGCGGGAAGCTCGTCGTCCTCCTGCAGTCGATCCGCCTCGAAGTCGAGGACCTCAGCGCCCACGTTCCCGAGCGGGCGCGTGGTCAGCGCGCTCACAGGTACCAGCCGCCGTTCACGTTGATCTGCTGACCGGTGATGTAACCCGCCTCTTCGGAGCAGAGGAAGGCACAGGCCACCGCGATGTCGTCGGGCGTGCCTGCCCGCCCGAGCGGAGCTCGGGCGAGGATCCCGTCCATGCTGGCCATGGCACCCGACTCGATGGGGCGCCGCATCATCGGTGTGTCGATGACGCCCGGCGGAATGGTGTTCACGGTGATGCCCTTGGGAGCCAGATCGAGCGCGAGCGCCTTGGTCAGCGCGATGACGCCGCCCTTGGAAGCGACGTAGTGCGACATGCGGCGGGTGCCCGACTGGGCCGAGGACGACGAGATGGTGACGATGCGCCCCCAACCGGCCTCGATCATGTCGGGCACCGCGGCCTGGAGGCAGTGGAAGGTGCCGGTCAGGTTGACGGCCAGCATTCGTTCCCACTCCTCGACGCTGATGTCGAGGAAGTCCACGAAGCCCTCGATGCCGGCGCTGGTCACCATGATCTCGACCCGGCCGAGCGACCGGCGGACCTGGTCCAGCGCGCCCTCGACGGCGGCCCGATCCGACACGTCGACCGGCAGGCCCAGCGCGGCGAAGCCCTGGGCTTCGAGCTCCTTGGCCACGCGCTCGGCGGCGTCACCGTTGACGTCGAGTACCGCCACCTTGCGGCCCTGGCGGGCCAGGTGGTGGCAGATGGCCGTCCCCATTCCCGAGCCACCCCCGGTCACCACGGCGGTCCGGCTCATCTCCGACCCGGTACTTCCCATTGCCGGCCTCCCACTCGTGCCGCTACCCAGGCGAGCGGGTCCCGCGGCTGGCGCGGCCCCCGCCCACGAAACGTCTCCGGCTGCCCCGTTCCCGCCCATGTCACGGCGCATCCGCCGGCCCTGCCGGCGCCGAGAGGTGCCGATAGAGTTGGCCGATGTTACGGAGAGTGCACAATCTTGTCAACTGTCCCTAGCGTTGAGCGATAGCACGATATAGCGTTTAAGAGAACGCCATTTCCCACGGAGAAAGGAGCGTCCCCCATGCGGATCGGTCTTCAGGTGAGCGCGGACCGCGGGCGCTACGCCACCAAGGTGGAGAAGCTCCAGGCGGACGCCCGCTGGGCCGACGAGGCCGGCCTCGACACGATCTGGACGCCGCAGATCCCCGACGAGATCGACGTGATGACGGCGGTCACGCTGCTCGGAGCGGCGACGTCGCGCATTGAGATCGGCACCTCCATTGTGCCGCTCCAGCCGCGCCATCCCGTGGTGCTGGCCCAGCAGGCCCTCTCCAACCAGGCCGTCTGCGAAGGGCGGTTCACCCTGGGCCTGGGCGTCTCGCACCACTGGATCATCAAGGAGATGATGGGCCTGCCCTACGAACGCCAGGCGCTGACGATGCGGTGCTACCTCGACGTGCTGGACCAGGCCTTGGCCGGACCCGGGATCGTCGAGGTGAAGAACGAGCTCTTCGACATCCACCAGCCCCTCGACATCACCGACCTCACGCCGACGCCGGTGCTGATCGCCGCGCTCGGCCCCGTCATGCTCAAGCTGGCCGGGGAGCGCACCTCGGGCACGGTGCTGTGGCTGGCCGACGAGCGCACCATCGCGTCGCATGTCGTGCCCAGCATCTCCAAGGCAGCCGAGGGGGCGGGCCGCCCGGCGCCCCGCATCATGGCGGGCGTGCCGGTGTGCCTCTGTCGCGACGACGAGGTGGAGGCGGCCGTCGAGCGCACCAACCGCACCCTGAGCGAGGTCGTGGCCTCGCCCAACTACATGCGCCTCATGGAGCACGGCGATGCCCAGACGATCGGCGACGTCCTCATCTGCGGAAGCGAAGCGACCATGGAGCAGCGGCTTCGGCGCTTCGCCGAGGCGGGCGTGACCGACCTGAACTGCCGCATCGTTGCGCTCGGGGAGGGACGCGAGGCCGTCAAGGCTTCGGCCGAGCGGACGCGGGAGTTCCTGGCTTCGGTCGTGCCGGCCATGCACAAGGCGAGCTAGACGATCATCTCGTGGCCATTCCCGCGACGGTCGAGGAGCTCACCCCGGCCTGGTTGAGCGAGGCGCTCGGTCTTCGCGTGGACGGGGTCGAGGTCATGGACGCGCACTCCGGGACGACGGGCCGGGCCCGACTCCGCATACGCAGGCGCCAGCGGACTGCCCGACACGGTGTTCGTGAAGCTGCAGCCCTTCCTGCCGGCCCAACGCCAATTCCTGCGCGCCACCGGCCTCGGGGTTGCCGAGGCCCGCCTCTACGCGGCCGTCGGAAACGAACTCCCGGTGCGCGTCCCGCAGGTCTGGCACTCCTCCTTCGACGAGGCTGAGGCCGAGTTCGTGATGGTCCTCGAAGACCTGGCCGCGGCGGGCTGCCGCTTCCCGGACCCCGACGACCCGGCGACGTCCTGGCCATCGCCACCTCGCTGGTCGACGAGCTGGCGCTGCTGCACGCGGCCTACTGGGGCCAGGAGACTGCCCTGGCTCGGCACGCACGTGCTGAGCACGCGGAGCAGCAAGGAACAGCGGCGGAGCATCGGCGGGGCCACGGCGATCGTGCAGTCGGCCACTCGACCAGTTCGGCGGCGGACATGCCCCCGGCCTTCGGCGCGATGGGCGAGCTCTACGCGGCACGCTCCCGCGAGGTCGCGGCCCTGTGGAACGAGGGCGAGTGCACGCTGATCCACGGGGACGACCACATCGGCAACCTGTTCGTCGACGGGGGCCGGACCGGCTTCTACGACTGGGCCGTGGCCAGCCGCTTCCCCGGCATGCGCGACGTGTCCTACTTCCTGTGCAACTCACTGCCCACCGACGTGCGCCGGGACCGAGGAGGAGGCGCTCCTGGCCCGCTACCGGGAGGCGCTGGCCGGCCACGGAGTCGACACTCGAGCCCGGCCTTCAGCGCGAGCAGTACCGGTTGTTCTCGGTCTACTCGTGGATCTCGGCGACCACGACGGCGGCCATGGGGTCGCAGTGGCAGCCGGCCGAGGTGGGCCGGCGGGCCATGGAGCGCACGACGCAGGCCCTGATCGACCTCGACGTGCTCGGACTGCTCAGCGAGCGGCTGGGCTGACCGCTCCGTCGCGCCGCGCCGATCAGGAGTTGGACGGGGCGAGCATGCCGGCCGACACGAACTGCCACATGGCGTCGGCGGCCAGCGCCGCGTCGTGTGGCTTGGTTCCCGAAATGGTCGAGGCGTAGGTGGCGTTGAACATGATGGTGGAGAGGATGAGGCCCGCCGCGTCGTCCTGCTCGAAGCCGGCCCGGACCTCACCGGCCTCGACGGCGTCGGCGACGACCTTCTCGAGGAGAGAGACCAGTGGCATGAAGGCCCGCGCCGCCTCGTCCTGGTGCCCGGTCAGCAGCTCGTGGCTGAACTCGGCCATGACCGGGGTCGGATTGTTCTTCGAGCCCCGGCCCTTCGGCGCGGGCAAGCACATGCGGTAGTACTCGACGACGAAACAGTGCAGACGGCCGAGCGGCGTGGTCTCCTTGGCCACAAGGTCCTCGAGGCGGTCGGCCGTGGAGCGGATCGCCTCGTCGAAGAGGGCCAGGAGCAACTCGTGCTTGCCGGCGAAGTACTGGTAGAAGCTGCGCAGCGACTGTCCGGAGCGATCGACCACCTCTTGGACGGTGAACTCCTTGCCCGACTCGGCGCTCGAGAGGAGCTCGAATCCGGCGTCGAGGAAGCGCTGGACCCGGCCCTCGCTCCGGGCCCGGGCCGAGTCGAGGGAGCGGGCAACGGCCAGGTCCCGCCGACGCAGCGGCGCGCCGTTGTCGGCCGCAGGGGTCTCTGGGGTGGACATTTTCCAAGTGTACCGAGTTCCCTTTCCACGGAGAGCAGGACTCTCCCCACCCTGTGGGCCGCGCCGAAAATTCCGTGCACCATCGCTTCCGTGCCGCACCGGTAGGTCCGGGCTGACGACCTGGTCCATTTCGGATTTTGAGAATGCTGTTATCGTCACCAGCCGTGGACGAGGCGCGTCTGGCCGACATCAAGGAGCTCGAACAGGTGCTGGCCCGTTACGCCCTCGGGATGACCCAAGACGACGTCGACGCGGTGGTGGACGTCTTCACCCCCGACGGTACCTACAGCGCGTTCGGCGAGACCTACACCCTCAAGGACTTCCCGACCCTGGTGGCGGCCGCCCCGAAGGGCCTGTTCCTGACCGGCACACCGGTCGTCGAGCTCGAGGGCGACGCGGGGACGGGCGCCCAGACACTGTGCTTCGTGGACCAGACCACCCACGACATGCGTATCGGCTGGTACACCGACACGTACCGCAAGACGGAGCAGGGCTGGCGGCTGCGCACCAGGAAGATGACCTTCCTTCGGCGCAACGGCACCCGGGACTCGGGCAGACCACACGACCCGACTCGCCCGCAGCCCTCCGAAGAACCGGCCGGGTAACCCGGACCGGTCGTGGAGCTCGTCGAGTTCAAGGCCGCCGTCGACCCGTGGCTCGACGCGCACGCGGCCGAGCTGACGCCCGACTACGCCGGCGTTGGGACGCTGGACCAACAGATGGCCCACCTGCGCGGGGTCATGCGTCTCGCCTACGACGCGGGCTTCATGCGCATGGGTTGGCCCGAGCGGGTGGGCGGGCTCGGTGGGAGCAACCTCCTGCGGGCCTACCTCGGCGAACAGATGACGGCGCGGGACTACGTCGAGCCCGGCATCTACTCCATGGCCGAGGTCCTGGCACCGACGATGATCGACTTCGCTCCCCCGGCGCTGGCGGCCGCCATGGTGCCCAGGCTGCTCAGCGGTGAGGAGACGTGGTGCCAGGGCTTCTCGGAACCGGGCACCGGGAGCAACCTCGGCTCGCTCATGTGCCGGGCGACACGCGCCGACGACGGCTGGCGCGTGATCCGGCCAGAAGGTCTGGACCAGCTTGGCGCAGTTCGCCTCGCGCTGCGTGCTCCTGACCCGGACGGGAACACCCGAGTCGGCGCACCGCGGCATCACCGCGTTCTTCATCGACATGGACACCCCGGGCATCACCGTCCGGCCCATTGAGACGATGCACGGCGTCGAGGAGTTCTCCGAGGTCTTCTACGACGACGTGCGCATCCCCGACGATCGGGTGCTGGGCCAGGTCGACGGCGGGTGGGCCATTGCCATGGACCTCCTGCCCTACGAGCGGAGCACCGCGCTGTGGCACCGTGCCGCCTACATGCAGCGGCGGCTCGAGAAGCTGGTCGGCGCGGCGGCGCCGGGCTCGCTCGATCCGAAGGCGCTGGGCGAAGCGATGGAACTGCTCTGGGCCTTCCGGGCCCGCTCGCGGGCCACGCAGCGGCGGCTGGCCGCCGGCGAGACACTCGGCGCGGAGACCTCCATCGACAAGGCCCTCGTCGCGGCGGCCGAGCAGGCGGTCTTCGACCTGGCCGGCCGAGGCGTTGGGAGCGGACGTGGCGCTGGGCGACGATCCGGCCAGCCGGCGCTGGCGGGCCGAGTTCCTCTACTCGCGCGCCGCCACCATCTACGGCGGCAGTTCCGAGATCCAGCGCAACATCATCGCCCGTCGCCTGCTCGACCTGGGAGACGACCGGTGATGGAGGACGAGGAACTCGCCCTCTTCGCGGGCAGCGTGACCCGCGCCACCGAGACGGCGAGCGGCCAGGCCCTCGACCGCGCGCTGGACGAGCTCGGATGGCGCGACGCGTCTGACGGCCGACCGCCAGGCCGCCGTCTCGCTCCTCTTCGACGCGGCGGGCCGGGCGAACGTCACCTCCTCCGCGCTCGACTGGCTGATGGCCGATGCCCTGGGCGGCGCGCCGGAGGGGGCGGTCGTCCTGCCCCCGCTGCGCACGTGCGCGCCGCCGGGCCGGGTGCCACGCGGGCGTTGCGCGGTGATCCGGGCTCGGGCCTCCGGACGCTGGCCGACCAGAGCACGGCCGTGGTCGTCGCCTCGACCGACGAGGGGTCCGTCGCGTGCGACGTGCCGGTGGCCACACTGGAGCTGCGCCGGGTGGAAGGCATCGACCCGGCCCTCGGCCTGCTCGAGGTGAGGGGCGAGGTCGAGCTCGGTCCGTCGCGCCCGATCACTTCCCGCAGAGTGGGACGGCGTGATCGCCCTGGGCCAGCTCGCGCTGAGCCACGAGCTGATCGGCGCGGCGCGGTCGATGCTCGAGCTGGCCTGCCAGCACGCCAACGAGCGCGTGCAGTTCGGGCGGCCCATCGGCATGTTCCAAGCCGTGCGCCACCGCCTGGCCGACAGCCTGATCGCCATCGAGGCGGCCGACAGCCTGCTGGCCGGAGCCTGGGAGGAGCCCTCGGCGTCCTCGCCGCCATGGCCAAGGGCCTGGCGGGGCGAGGGGCGCGCACCGCGGCGAAACACTGCCAACAGGTGCTGGCGGGGATCGGCTTCACCGCCGAGCACCCGTTCCACCGCTTCTACAAGCGGGTCGTCGTGCTGGACCAGCTCCTCGGAGCGGGCAGTGTCCTCACCCGCCAACTGGGGACCGACGTGCTGGCCACGGGTACCCTGCCTCCAGCCTTCACGCTCTGAGGTCGATCCGGAGGCGGCCCGGCGACACCGTCGATTATGCTTGTTGCAGATTTTGATAACTAGGTTTCCGCTCGGCGAGAAACATCTGAGAGACAGGGGTGGGCCATGACGGCAAGCGCCGACCACGAAGTGAGGATGCTCGTCGACGGCGAGCTGATCGAGGCCGATTCGGGCCGGACCTTCGACAACATCAACCCGGCGACCGAAGAGGTGCTCGGCCCGGTGGCCGACGCGTCCAACGCCGAGATGCACCGGGCCATCGACGCCGCCCGCCGGGCCTTCGACGAGTCCGACTGGGCGACCAACCGGGACCGCCGCAAGGCATGCCTGGCTCAGCTGCAGGAGGCGCTGGAGAAGGACCGGGAGGCCCTGCGCGAGGAGCTGATCCTCGAGGTCGGCTGCCCGCGCATGACCACCTACGCCAACCAGCTCGACATACCCCTGGAGGGCGCGCTGTCGTACCCGATCAAGCTCATCGACGAGTACCCCTGGCGGACCGAGATGCCGGCGGCCGTCGACCGCCGCGGCGCGACCAACACGCGCCAGGTCTGGAAGGAACCCGTCGGTGTGGTCGGCGCCATCGTCCCGTGGAACTTCCCGCTCGAGGTGGCGCTGAACAAGCTGGGGCAGGCGCTGGCCACCGGCAACACCGTCATCCTCAAGCCGGCGCCCGATACGCCGTGGAACGCCACGCGCCTGGGCCGCCTCGTGGCCGAGCAGACCGAGTTCCCCCCGGGCGTACTCAACGTGGTCACCTCGTCGGACCACCTGGTCGGTGAAGAGCTCACGCTCTCGCCCAAGGTCGACCTGATCTCCTTCACCGGGTCCACCGCGGTGGGCATGCGCATCATGGAGCGGGGCGCGGCCACGCTCAAGCGCACGTTCTTGGAGCTCGGAGGCAAGTCGGCCACCATCGTGCTCGACGACGCCGACTTCGCCTCGTCGGTCCCGTCGGGGATCGCCGTCTGCTTCCACGCCGGGCAGGGGTGCGCCATTCAGACCCGCATGCTCCTCCCACGCTCGCGCTACGAGGAGGGCGTGGAGATCCTCAAGGCGACGCTCTCCTCGGTGGCCTACGGCGACCCCCAGCAGCCCGACGTCTTGATGGGTCCGGTGATCTCGGCCAAGCAGCGCGACCGAGTGCTCGGGTACATCGCCAAGGGGGTCGAGGAAGGCGCGACGTTGGCCTTGGGTGGCGGCCGCCCGGCCCATCTGCCCAAGGGCTGGTTCGTCGAGCCCACCCTCTTCACCGACGTCGCCAACTCCATGACCATCGCGCAGGAGGAGATCTTCGGACCGGTGCTGGTCACCATCCCCTACGACGATGACGACGATGCCGTGCGCATCGCCAACGACAGCGTGTACGGCCTCTCCGGTGGTGTCTTCTCGGGGTCGCTCGAGCGGGCGATCTCCGTGGCAGAACGCATCCGCACGGGCAGCCTCGCCGTCAACGGGGGCATGCCCATCGGCCAGGCCGACATGCCCTTCGGCGGGTACAAGCACAGTGGCATCGGGCGGCAGAACGGGCTGGCCGGCTTCGACCAGTACCTCGAGACGAAGTCGGTCGCCTGGCCGACGCCGCAGTAGCGCCGCCACCGGTCCGAGTTCGGGTCGAGCAGGTGGTCGGCGCGCCATGACGGGACACAACCCGGTCCTGCGCCAGCACGGCTACCACCCATTGCGGGTGAAGGAGGTGGTGCGCGAGACGGACGACGCCAGTTCCTTCGTGCTCGACATCCCGCCGGACCTCACCGAGACCTTCCGCTATCAACCAGGCCAGTTCTGCACGTTCCGCGTCCGGGTCGGCGGCGACGAGCAGCTGCGGTCGTACTCCATGTCGAGTGCACCCGACACGGACGCCGACCTCACGGTGACGGTGAAGCGAGTGGCGGGTGGCGTGGTGTCCAACTACCTCCTCGACCAGGTGTCGGTGGGCGACATCCTCGAACTGACCAAGCCGGCCGGCGTGTTCTGCCCTCAGGACTCGGCGCGGGCCGTGGTCGCCCTGTGCGGTGGCAGCGGTATCACGCCGGTGATGTCCATCACCAGACACATCCTCCGCACGAGCGAACGGCCGGTCCGGCTCCTCTACGCCAACCGCGATGCATCGTCGGTCATCTTCGAGGAGGCTCTGGCCGCGTTGCAGGCGGACCACCCAGGTCGGCTCGAGGTGCGGCACCACCACGACTCGGTCGCCGGTTTCCTCGGCCCCGACGATGTGGCCGGGTTCGCCGGCGCCGACCTCGACGCCGACTTCTACGTCTGCGGGCCCGGACCTTTCATGGACCTGGCGGAGACCGTCCTGGCCGGACTCGGGGTGTCACCCGAACGCATCTTCATTGAGCGCTTCCTGGTCGAGCAACAGGAGAAGGAGGCGGCCGCGGAAGAGGCCGGCGACGCGGGTGGCCCCGCGGCGGACGCGCCAGCCGAGGTCACGGTGATCCTCAACAAGAAGAGCGTCGTGGTGGCCTATCAGCGCGGGGACACGCTGCTCGAAACTGCGCGGCGCGGCGGCCTGCGCCCGCCCTTCTCCTGCGAGTCGGGCAACTGCGCCACCTGCATGGCCTTCTTGAAGGAGGGGTCGGCCGTCATGCGAGCCAACAACGCCCTGACCCCCGAGGAGGTCGAAGAGGGGTGGATCCTCACCTGCCAGGGGTTGCCTCGGGGCCACACCGTCACCGTCGAGTACGAGGCCATGTGAACCAGGGCTCGGTGGAAGGATGGGTCCCATGACCGAGCGCATGCGCGACATCCGCGAGCTGAAGGACGACCCCGACGCCTACCGTGAGGAACTGACACCGACGTTGGAGCGGGCTGCTCAGCTACCGCTACATCGGGCGCAACCACGCATCCATGAACCTCGGGCCAGAGGACAACACGGTCCGTATCCGCCACGACATGCGCAACGAGGCCGGCGGCATCATGGTGGCGCCGTTGGCCATCTGTTCCCCCGAGGGGGGCCAGGCCGACCTGGTGGCCGTCCCTAACCCGGTGATCGCCTCGGTCCAGATCCTCGATCCCGGCTTCGACGTCCAGACGATCGAGGTGGTGGACTCCGGGTCGATCCACCAGGGCCGCACCATGGGCTACGGGCGCTGCCGCATCGTCGACGCCGACAACCCCGGGCGCGTGATCGCCTTCATCGACGGGCAGGGCGCGATCATCGGCGTCCCGCCCGACGGGCTCGAACGCATGGACGTCGAGGAATCCAATCTCGTGATCGAGGACTCGCCGTCGCTGCCTCCGCTCTGGCAGGTCTTCGGGGCGTCGCGCCGTGCGGACGGCCACTGGGTGCTCCCCGAGCTCACCGTCGAGTTCGCCTCACCTGATGCGGCGCTCCACATCGGCCCCCAGCACATCGTGCTCGAAACGGCCGCCCTCGATCTGGCCGCCGAGTTGGCCGGCACGCGGCGCGTCGGCGTGCAGAGTTGGCACGTCATGTTCCTGGCCCGCGGCAAGGTGGGACCCTTCCGGGTGGACGGTCTGGCCTACCCGGCGCCGCAGGGCAGAGTAGGTGTGCGTCTCCTCATCCATGACGAGGGGAACGGCGACCGCGCCATCACCTCGGGTTCGGCCGTGCTCGCCGTGATGGACTGAGCCCTCCCGGGTTCAGGGTCCGGGTTCGACCAGCAGGTCCAGGTAGGCCGCGCCCGTGTCGGGCACTCGGCCCTGGCCCCAGCACTCGATGGGGAACGACACCATGACCATGGACAACAAGAGGTGGAGAAGGTTCTTGGCGTCCTCCGGCATGTCGTCGAGCGGGAACTCGTCGAGGTAGGTCAGGGCGTCCGGAGCCCGCACCGTGACGGCGTCGTAGAACGCCTGCATCTCGTCCATGGGGACGGCCAGGCGTTGGGCGAAGCGCTCCGGCTCCGTGGCCAGGCACCAGGTCGCCGCGAAGGTTTCGAGGTCGGAGAATTCCGGGGGCAAAAGGGAATCGGCCATCGTCCTCAAACCTCCGCCGTCTCGAGGGTCTTCTTGTAGTCGTCCACCCACTCGCCGGCCACCTTGTGCAGGTGTCGGCAGAGCACCTCCTGGTCCATCAGGGGGAAGCGGTCGATCACACCAGACTCGAGCGCCCGCTGCGTCGCCTCGAGCGTGTTCGCGTCCTGGAGCCCGTACTCCTTGAAGGAGACGGCGGCCAGCTCCTGCTGCACACGCTCGCGAGCGTTCTTCGGCGGCACGAAGTACAGCGTGCCTTCGAAGACGTGCGAGCCCGATGCGGTGGGCCAGTAGTGGTACGTCAGATACCAGTTCTGTCCCCAGACGAGGATCACGAAGTTGGGCCAGACCTGGAACGAGTCCAGGCCCCAAGGGTCGCAACCGGCCGGGTTGATCCCCGCTTCCTTGGGGTCGAAGTCGAGGTCGGGCTTGTCCCAGGGGCCGAAGAGCCCGCTACGCGTGATGCGCTCCATCGGCTTGAGCATGTTGTCGGGCAGGGTCCACGGGTGGACACCGGCCGTGCTCACCAGCCGGTGCGGTCCGTCGATGGCGTAGGCGGGTGCCTCGAAACCGGCCTGTTGCATCGACGTCGACAGGTCGGGAGGCGTCTGCTTCGCGTGCAGAACGGGTGCGTGGTAAAACTCCTGGAAGGCGTCCATGTAGAGCTTCCAGTTGCTGTTCACCGTGGCCCGGTAGAAGTACCGCTCGGTCAGCTGCTCGAACGGGTAGTGCTCCAGCTTGGTCACCATCGGCCCGAGGAAGTCGCGCAGACTCTGCTCCGGCTCACCTTTGCCCACGTTGACGAAGATGAAGCCGGCCCACACGTCGCAGTGGACCGGGACCAGGCCGTAGTCGTCCCTGTCGAAGTCGAAGAATTCGGTTTCCTGCTGGACGAAGGAGTTCGACCCGTCGAGGTCGTAGCGCCAGCCGTGGTACTTGCAGACGAACTGGCGGCAGACGCCGCTCGTCTCCTCGCCCGGGTAGTCGTTCCATACGAGCTTGTTGCCGCGGTGACGGCACACGTTGTGAAAGGCCCGGATTTCGCCATCGGTGCCGCGCACCACGACCACCGACGTGCGAGCAACAGCCAGCTCCTTGGTGAAATAGCTCCCCTTGCGCGGGAGTTGCTCCACCCGTCCGACGTTGAGCCAGGATCGCTTGAAGATCGCGTCGCGCTCAAGTTCGAAGAACTCGGGTGAGGTCGAGTCCTCATAGGAGATGGGCTCGGTCCCGAGATCGAAATGCTCGGTCCAGCTTCCCTCAGACGGCTTCGGCCAACGTGCCATGCGTGGGTCCCTCCCAGTGCGGCGGTCAACGACGGGATTCATGGTAGCAGGCCTCTCAGCTGGTGAGAAGGCCATTTCCGTTTTTGGGATGATCGGTACACCCGAAACGAAACTCCCTGATCACCCGGCGCATCCGACGGCCCCTACGTGGCGGGGGCAGCCTCGCCACCAGCCACCCCGCCCAGCGCAGCCTTGTGCAATGTGTTGGCGGCCAGGCGCATGTGGGCGGCATCGACCAGACGCCCGTCACGCCCGATGGCGCCCACCCCGCCCGCCTCGGCCTCCCGATAGGTGGCCATGGCCCGGCGGGCCTCGTCCACCTCCGCGGCCGTGGGCGAGAAGACCTCGTTGGCCACGGGCACCTGGGACGGATGGATGGCCCACTTGCCGTCGAAGCCCAGCGCGCTCGCCTGCCGGGCGGCCCGTCGGTAACCCTCGCTGTCCTGATAGGAGGGGTACGGGGCGTCGATCGCGTCGACCTGCCCGGCTCGAGCGGCGGTGAGCACCTGCACGCGGGCAAAGTGCCAAAAGTCGCCCGGGTAGTCCTCGATGGGGTCGAAATTCCCGTCCACCCGGGCGTGCAGCGAGGCCGAGAGGTCACCGGCCCCGAAGATCAGCGCCTCGAGGCGCGGACTGGCCCGGGCGATCTCGAGCGCGTTGGCCAGGCCCTCGGCCTCTTCGATGAGCACCTCGAGGCCGATGGTTCGCGTCAGACCGAGCTTGGCTTCGAGCTGGCCCAGCAGCACATCGACCCACCACACGTCGCGCGCCGTACGCACCTTGGGCACGATCAACACGTCGAGCGCGTCACGGGCGCCCGTCACCACCTCGATGATGTCGCCGTGACACCAGGGGGTGTCGATGCCGTTGATGCGCACGGCGCGCACGGTCCGACCCCAGTCGAGACCGGTCAGGGCGCCCACAGCGATCGCACGCGCCGCTTCCTTCATGGAGGGCGCGCAGGCATCCTCGAGGTCGAGGAAGACGAGGTCGGCTCCCGCCGTAGGCGCCCTCTCGCACATGCGCTCACTGCTGGCCGGCGTGGCCAGCTCCGATCGTCGAGCTCGAGGTGGTGGCACAGTCGCTCCTTCGCTCCGCCTTCAGATGGTGCCCATGGCCCGCAACTCGGCCAGCCGGGCCGGGTCCAGGCCGAGGAGGTCACCGAAAACGGCGTCGTTGTCGGCACCGACTGCCCGACCCAGGAAATCGATCCGCCCCTCCATGCCGCGAAAGCGCACCACCGGTGCCTGCACGGTCATCGTCCCCAGGTCGGGGTCGTCCACTTGCACGAACGTGCCCCTTGCCATCAGGTGCTCGTCGGCCAGGAGCTGGGCCGCGTCGTACACCGGGGCCGCCGCCACCTCCGCCTGTTCGAACTTGTCCATGACCTCGACGAAGGGGCGGGCGGCCACCCAACCGGCCACGATGGCGTCGATCTCGTCCGCGTGAACCTGGCGCCGCACCGGGTCGACGTACTCGGGGTCCTCGGCCAGGTCGGGTCGCTCAACGGTGCGGTACAGCCGCTTCACGATGTTGAGCGACGCGCTCGAGAGGGCGACCCAGCGTCCGTCGGCCGTCCGGTACGCGTTGCGCGGCGCGCTGGCGTCGAGTCGGTTGCCGGTGCGCCCCTGCACCACCTCCTTGTGGCTGTAGGCCAGCGTCGACGTTTCGATCAGCCGGGCCAGCGGCTCAATGAGATTCACGTCGATGAACTGCCCCCCGGCCCCGTGCACGTCGCGGTGGTAGAGCGCCATCATGACGGCGTACGTGGCGGATTGCGCCGCCACCCCGTCGGCCAGAAAGAAGGGGGGCAACGTCGGGGGACCGTCGGGCTGCCCCGTGACGTGGGCAAAACCGCTCATGGCCTCGGCCAGCGTGCCGAAGCCGGGGCGATCGCTGGCCGGTCCACCGCTGCCGAATCCGCTCACGTGCAGCATGACGATCCGCGGGTTGGTGGCCCGGACCGACTCGTAGTCGAGGCCCCAACGGACCAGGGCACTGGGACGGTTGTTCACCACGACCACGTCGCTGACGGCGAGCAAGCGGTGGAAGACCGCCTGGCCCTCCTCGTTGCGCAGGTCCAGGGTGACGCATTGCTTGTTACGCCCGACGCTCTTCCAGAACAGACCGACGCCGTCCTTCATGTGACCCCAGGTGCGAAGTGGGTCGCCGGCGCCCGGCTGCTCCACCTTGATCACCTCGGCACCGAACTCCCCGAGCGCGGTCGCCACCATGGGACCGGCCGCCAGGGTGGCGGCATCGATGACCCGAATGCCGCGCAGCGGGAGGTCGGGCGGTTCAGGCACGCTCGCGCAGTCACCGGACGCTCGAGCCCGAGGTGTTCGCGCAGCGTGGTGCCGGCGTATTCACGGCGGAATACCCCACGACGCTGCAGCTCGGGCACGACCAGGCGGACCACGTCCTCGTAAGCCCCCGGGGTGTGGGTGGCCGCGATGACGAAGCCGTCACAGGCGCCGCTGTCGAACCAGGCCTCCATCTGGTCGGCGATGTCGGGCCCCGTCCCGACGAAACGGGGGCCCTGGAGCAAGGTCGCCCGGTGGCCCGCCAGGTCGGCCAGCGTCATGGTGTCGCCACCGATGTGCTTCTTGATGTTCTGCACCAAACCGCGGATGCCAGAGACGGACTCGATCAGCTCGTCGGTGATGGGCGAATCGAGGGAGAGACCCGAGAAGTCGTAGTTCATGAGCTCGGAAAGCAACGTGAGCGACGCCATGGGGTCGACCAGGTCGTTGAGGAAGAGCTGCTCGCGCTCCTCGGCGTGCGCCTTGGACTCGCCGACGACCGTGTAGGCCATGGGCAGCATCTTGACCGTCTCGGGGTTGCGGCCGCCCTCGCCGATCTTCGCTTTCTGATCCTTGTAGTGGCCTCGCGCGATGTCGATATCGGGGTCGCCGGTGAAGATGAGCTCGGCCCAGCGGGCGGCGAAATCGCGACCACGCCCCGATGATCCGGCCTGCAGCAGCACCGGCCTGCCCTGCGGGCCCCGGGGCACGGTGAGGGGGCCGCGCACTTTGAACCACTCGCCCTCGTAGTCGAGTCGGTGCACCTTCTCGGGGTCGGCGAAGAGGGGCGTCTCGCGGTCGAGGATCAGTGCGTCGTCCTCCCACGTGTCCCACAGGCCGGTCGTCGCTTCGAGGAACTCGTCGGCCCGGTCATACCGCTTGTCGTGCGGCAGCGCCTCTTCGAGCCCGTAGTTCTGCGCCTCGCCGTCGTTGACCGACGTCACCACGTTCCAGGCGGCACGACCTCCCGAGAGGTGGTCGAGGGTGGCGAAGGTGCGGGCGACGTGGAAGGGCGTGTAGTAGGTCGTCGAGTAGGTGGCGCCCAACCCGATGCGGCTGGTCGCCGCCGCGCAGATCCCGAGCACGATGCTCAGATCGAGCTTGACCGGCCGGGCGCCGGTGCGCACGGCTTCGGCCACCGAGCCGGCGTAGATCCCCGGCATGGCCAGCCGGTCGTCGAAGAACATGAGGTCGAAGCAGCCCTGCTCGAGCGTCCGGGCCAACTTCTCGTAGTAGCCGGCTTGGAGGAAGCCGTGCTCCGTCGCCGGATGGCGCCACGAACCGGCGTAGACGGTGGCGTTCCCCGCCTGCATGAACCCCACCAGCGCCATCTGGCGTTTCGAGCTCTTGGGCATGGCCCTCTCCTTCTCATTGCGTCCACGGCGCAGTGCGGGCGCAGCGGTCATCGACATGACGTGCACGGCGAAACTTAATATGTAATATTTCAGATATCAAACTGATCAGCACCACAGTCCGGGCCCAGGCGGCCAACGAGCTACGCGACCGCATCCTGACCGGCCGGCTCCGGCCCGGGGACCGGCTCGACCTCGACCAGCTGACGGCAGAGTTCGGGATCAGCCGCACCCCCATCAGAGAGGCCTTGCTCGAACTCTCCTACGAGGGACTCGTCGCCATCACCCCTCGCAGTGGTATGGCCGTCGTCGGCATCACGCCCGACGATGCGGTGGACAACTTCGCCATCCTGGCCGCTCTGGCCGGGAAGGGGGCCGAGATGGCGACCGAGCGCATCGAGCCGGTCGAGCTGGCCGAACTCGAACGCTTGGCCGTCGCCATCGACGGATCAGACGACGTGGTCGGGGCCAACCGTCGCTTCCACCGCGCGGTCAACCATGCCGCCCGCTCCCCACGCCTGCTGGTGTACTTGCGCCAGGCCATCCGGGTCGTGCCGGGAAACTACTTCGAACTGTTTCCCGAACAGCAGCACCGCAGCACGCAGGAGCACGCCGCATTGTTGGCCGCCATGGCCGCGGGCGATGCCTCCATGGCCCGACAGGTCATGGAGGATCACGTCCTCTTGGCCGGCCACGCGCTGGGCGACTTCCTGGCCGCGCTCACCACCGGCGAAACCGTCCAGGCGCCCGTGGCCGGCTGAGGCCGGCCGGCGGGTCATTCGGCCGGGCGGGACTCCCGCTTCTTCATGCGATCGAGGTTGGCCCGGAGTTCCGGAGAAGTGAAGGACCGGTCCTCGGCCGTCAGCGCGTAGTCGATGGTGGCCAGCACGGCCCGCTCGAGGTGGAGGTTGATCACCCGCTTGGTGTCCTCCACCGCACCTTGCGGAAGGGCGGCGATGCGCCGCGCACACTCCATGGCCTGGCTCATGACCTCGTCGTCGGGACAGACATGGTTGGCCAGACCGATCGCCGCCGCACGGGCCGCCGGGATGCGTTCCCCCGTCGAGCGCGTATTCCTTGGCCAATTGCAGGCTGGTGAGCAGGGGCCAGACCACCGGACCGCCATCGGCGGCCACCAGTCCCAGCAAGACGTGCGGGTCAGCCAGGTGGGCCGTCTCGGCCATGTACACCACGTCGGACAGGGCCACCAACGAACACCCCAGGCCGACCGCCGGACCGTTCACGGCGGCCACGATCGGAACGCGGCAGCTGACCATCCCGGTGACAATGGCCTTGCCGTCCACCAGGGTCTGCTTGCGCAGCGCCGTGTCCTTGGTCAGTTCGTCGAGGTAGGAGAAGTCGCCGCCGG
This sequence comes from uncultured Acidimicrobiaceae bacterium, assembly GCA_963726545.1. GTDB lineage: Bacteria > Actinomycetota > Acidimicrobiia > Acidimicrobiales > RAAP-2 > Bog-473. Next base: position 78,436 of record CAVSCV010000020.1, read on the forward strand.
CGCAGAAGGCGCGTCCGGCGCCGGTGATGACGGCGACCCGCGCCTCGGTGTCGGCGTCGATCTGGGGGAACAACGAGGCCAACCCGGAATGGAGGACGTGGTTGGTTGCGTTGAGGTCATCGGGCCGGTTGAGCGTGATGATGCGAATCGCGCCGTCGGCCTCCACGAGGATCTCGTCGGGCAGGTCGTAGTTCATCATGTGGCGGGCATCTCCAGAATTCGGGTGGCGATCAGATTGCGTTGGATTTGCGAAGTGCCGCCCATGACACTCTGCGCCCTGCTGTAGAGATATGCCTTGAGCCAGGTGTCGTCCTCACCGGCCGGCGCGACGCCTCCGATGGCCAGCGCGGCATGGCCGACAGCTTGCTCGCACCACGTCATGAGGAGCTTGTCGACTGAGCCGTCCGGACCGTGCACCACGCCGTCGAGGCGGTCCGAGAGTCGGCGGCTCACGTGGCAGCGGAGCATGTCGACCTCGACCAGCGCCCAGGCCAGCTCGCGGCGCTGCTCGGCCCCGTAGCGCGCCGGCTCGGCTTGCACCCGGTGCACCATCTCGTTGGCCGACTTTCCGTAGCGGGCCACGTAGCCGAGCTCCCCGGGCTCTCGCTCATGGCTCACCACCGTCATGGCCAGGCGCCAACCCTCGCCGGGTTGCCCGACCATATTGGCCGCGTCGACGCGGGCACCATCGAAGAGCACCTCACCGAACTCACGGGTCACCCCGTTGATCATCTTCAAAGGGCGCTGGGTAATGCCGGGTTGGTCCATCGGCACCACGAAGGCCGAGATGCCGCGGTGCTTGGGCACGTCGGGGTCGGTACGGGCGAGCACGAGACACCAGTCGGCGGCGTCCGAGTAACTCGTCCATACCTTGTGGCCCACAATGACGTACTCGCCACCATCGGCCTCGGCTCGGGTGCGCAAGGCGGCCAGATCCGAACCCGCATCGGGCTCGCTGAAACCCTGGCACCAGCGGTCCCGCCCGCTCACCAGCCGCGGGAGGAACCGCTGCTGGATGTCTGCGCTGCCGTGCTCCAATAGGCCCTGGACCAGGTAGCCGACGCTCGGACGAGGCGGTGCGGCCGCCGCGGTGAGCTCCTCGTCGAGGATCACGTCGTAGACGCTCGGCAGGCCGTGCCCTCCGACCTCGGTCGGCCAGGACAGGCCGAAGAAGCCGGCGTCATAGAGCGTCTGGTGCCAGGCCGCCTGGCCAGCCCAGTACTCGTCGGCCGTCGACGACGGTGGCAGGCCCGGATTGTGCGCCCCCAGCCACTCGCGCAAGCGCATACGGAACGCCTGCTCTTCGGGTGAGTCACCGAAGTCCATCGTCGCCTCCGATCCCACGGCCCGCCAGTACCCGTTCCAAGCTGAGGCCGATCCCGCCGAAGAGTTCGGTCGAGAGGAGGGCGCGCCGCAGGTAGACGTGGGCGAGACACTCCCAGGTATTCCCGATGCCGCCGTGCACCTGTATGGCCGTCTCGCACACGGAGCGAGCCGCCCGGCCGCAGTACGCCTTGGCGGACGAGGCCGCGGCGAGTGCATGCGGCGCGGGCAGGGCGTCAACGGCCCAGGCGGCGTGGAGCGCGATGCTCCGCGAACCCTCCATGGCCACGTGGGCGTCGGCCAGCAGGTGTTGCACGGCCTGGAACGAGCCGATGGCCGCGCCGTACTGCCGGCGCTCCCGGGCATAGTCGGCCGCCAGCGCGAGCGCGCCACGCACACACCGACCAGGTCGGCGCACGCCACGGCGAGGCCAAGGCTGTGCCAGCGCGCCAGCTCGTCGACTTCGAGTACACGGGCCGGAGTTGCCAACTGCGCCACGGACGCATCCGGCGGACACCCCGACGACGACCCGGGTCAGGTCGACGCCTCGCGCGGGGCCGTCGTCGGTGCAGGCGAGAGACCCCGCTCCCCAGGCGGAAGCGGCGCCGGCCCGGCCTGGCACCAGGGCCAGCGCCGACATCGCGCCGCGCGCGGTCCACGGCCAGCGCCGCCCTCGGACAGGCGACCGCCACGGCTGTGGGCGGCCTCGGAAAGGTCATGCGTGAGCACGATCGTCTCGGGCGTGTCCGTGGGAGTCGTCCCGACCAACCGTCGCAGGTCGGCCGCCATGGTCGGCCCGATGAACGGGACGTCAGCCAGACCTCGACCCAACTCCTCGGCCACCACCGCAACCTCGACCGCCGACGCCCAGGGTCCGCCCTCCTCCGACTCCGTGCGCAGCTCGCGCCAGCCCGAGGCCGTGACCGCGGCGTCGAGCTTGCCCATTCGCTCGGTGTCTTGGAGGTCCGCCACCACCCGAAGGCCGAGACGGTCCACCACCTGGGCGGCAGAGTCGCGCAGGGCCATCTGCTCAGGCGAGAGTCGAACGTCCACGTCAACCCACTCTCGTCGATGGTGGCGCGGTCTGCGAATCCCATTCGTTCCGCAACGTGCGACGCAACACCTTGCCTGACGGGGTCCGCGGGATGGTATCTACGAGCACCACCGTGCGCAGGTGTTTGTAGGTGGCGAGCGAGTCCGCCACGAGTGCCTGCAGGTCCTCGGCGCGGACACCGCTGCCCGGCTCCACCTGGACGGCGGCGACCGGCACCTCGCCCGCCGCGCACGTCGTCGACGCCGAAGACGGCGCAGTCGAGCACGGCCGGGTGACCATGGAGCACGGCTTCGATCTCGGCGGGCGCCACCTGGAAACCGCTCACCTTGATCATCTCCTTACAGCGGTCGGTGAGATGGACCCAACCTTCGGCCTCGAGCCAGCCCACGTCGCCAGTGCGGTACCACCCGTCGTCGAACGCAGGCGCCGTGGCGTCATTCGGGAGGTACCCAGCCATCGCCGACGCGCTGTGCACCTCGATCTCCCCCGTCTCACCCGGTCCGAGGACGGCCCCTGAATCCAGATCCACCACCCGCAGCGCAACATCACCGACCGGAAGCCCGGCCGAGTCCAACCGCCAGGCCTCCGGACGCGCCACCGGGTTGGCAGTGATCACGGGGACCTCGCTGGTGCCGTAGGCCGGCAACCAGCGCACGCCCGTGCGCGCCGTCACCGTCTCGGCCACCGAGGGGGTGACCGGCGTCGCGCCCCACATGATGTAGCGCAACGAGGAGAGGTCATAGCGCTCGAGCTCGGGATGGTTGGCCATGGCGAGGGCGATCGGGGCCACCGCCATCTCGAGCGTCATTCGGTCGCGCTCAATGGAGCCCAGCTCTTCGTCGAGGTCGAAGCGGCGGTGCAGGCGGACCGTGGCTGCGGCCTCGGCGGCGGTGAGCATGTTCAAGAGGCCGAGGATGTGCGATGGAGGGGTGGCGATCTGGAAGCGGTCGTCATGGCCGAGCCCGAGCGCCATCACCCAGTGCGCGGTGGCCAGCACCATGGAGCGGTGCGTGTGGCGGACCGCTTTGGGCAGGTCGGTGGTGCCCGAGCTGAAGACCAGCACGGCGTCGTCGTCCTCGCCGATGTCGCGCACGGGCAAGGGTTCGGTGCAGGTCCGATCGACGATGCGGGCCGCGTCGGCGACGTCGAGGTCAAGGACGGCCTCCTGGCCCAGGCGCTCCCGGAGCAGCGCGGCACCGGCGCCGTCCGCGACCCCGAAAGCGCGGCGATGTCAGGCGCGAGCGCGGCGTCCACCTCCAGCCCCTTCCAGGCCGGATTCAGAAGGACGGGCGCCACCCCGACCTTGCTCGCCCCGTGGACGACGGCAACGAACTCCGGACGGTTCGAGGTCATCATGGCCACGCGGTCCCCGGGCCCGAGGCCGCGTTCCACCAGGGCGCGAGCCACCGCGGTGGCGGCGCGGTCGATGTCGGCGAACGTCCAGCACGCAGCTGTCCGCCAACACAGCGGGATGATCGGGAAAGCGCGCGGCGGCCGACTCGAGCCCTCGATGCATGAGGCCCGCTGTCATAGGGAAACAGTCTTCTCTGAATTGAGATTCAGCGTCAACACCAGCGAAGTGTATGGTTTTCGCGGCCGAGAAAGAGGTGCTGGCATGGCAGGAACGAACCCGCAGGACGTGGACGAGGCGGTCCGGACCGAGATCGTCGAGCTGGTGCGCAAATTCGTGGCCCGCGAGGTCATCCCGGTTGCCTCCGACCTGGAGCGCAGCGACACCTTCCCGGCCGCGATCGTCGACCAGATGAAGGAGCTCGGCCTCTTCGGGATCACCATCCCCGAGGCCTACGGCGGACTCGGCCTGGACCTGCTCACCTACATCGGGGTGATCGAGGAACTCTCCTACGGCTGGATGAGCCTCACCGGCATCGTCAACACGCACACGATGGCGGCGACGCTGATCATGACGCACGGGAACGAGGAGCAAAAGCAGCGCTGGCTGCCCGCCATGGCGTCGGGCGCCAAGCGGGGCTGCCTGTCGCTGTCGGAACCCGACGCGGGCAGCGACACCCGCAACCTGTCGTGCCGAGCCCGCCGCGACGGCGAGGAGTACATCCTCAACGGCACCAAGGCCTGGGTCACCAACGGGGACCGAGCGGCCATCGTGGCACTGGCCGCTCGGTCCGAAGAGGGCATCTCCGCCTTCATCGTGGAGAAGGAGCCCGGACCCACCTTCGAAGGCATCTCGGTCAGCAAGAACATGAGCAAGCTGGGCTACCGGGGCGTAGAGACGGTGGAAATGGCCTATGTCGACCATCGGATCCCGGCCGCCAACCTCATCGGCGAGGCCGGACGCGGGTTACCCCAGATTCTGAGCGTGCTCGAAGTAGGTCGGATCAACATCGCGGCGCGGGCCGTCGGCGTCGCTCGCGCCGCTTTCGATGCCGCACTCTCGTATGCGCAGCAGCGCGAGACGATGGGCAAGCCCATCGGCGAGCACCAGGCCATCGCTCTGAAACTGGCCGACATGGCGACCAAACTCGAAGCGTCGCGATTGCTGACGCGTAATGCGGCCGAGCGCAAGGCCAAAGGGCTGCGCTGTGACGTCGAGGCCGGAATGGCCAAGCTCTTCGCCAGCGAGACCGCCCTCGAGCTCAGCATGGAGTCGATGCGCATTCACGGCGGGGTGGGCTATACGACGGAGTTCCCCGTCGAGCGCTACTACCGGGATGCGCCGCTCATGGTCATCGGCGAGGGCACCAACGAGATCCAGCGCATCGTCATCGCCCGGGGCCTCCTGGCCCGGGCCCGCGCTCAGGACTGAGCGAGCCGGCGGCGCTCCCGGCGTTCGGCCAGCTCCTCGAGCACGGCCTCGGTGTGCTCGCCCAGCCGAGGTGCCGGCCCCGCCGGTCCCACCGTGGCGTCGGAGAAGCCGACGGGCCCGTTCACCAGTCGCTGCGACCCGCCATCGTCACCGAGGTCGATGTCGACGAACCCGTCGTTGGCGGCGAGCTGCGCGTCCTCGAGCACCTCAGCCGGGCCCAACGCCGGGGCCCACCACACGCCTTCGCGATCGAAGCGCTCGGCCCACACCGCGAGCGGTTCGGCCCCGATGATCTCGTCGAGCAGCGCAATCACCTCGGCTCTGTTCTTGCGCAAGGAGCGGGCGTCGGCGAAACGCGCGTCCTGATGCAGATCTTCACGCCCCAGCGCCCGGTAGATCTTCTCGATGTGACGATCCGCCTCGAGGCCCATGAAGAAGAACCAGCGCCCGTCCTTGGCCCGGTACGAATTCATGAACGGCGTCTGGTTCACCTCCCGCGCCTCCGCCGGTGCCACCTTGCCCAGAGCGGCCTGCAAGCTCAGGTCCCACCCGAGGATGTAGCTGCCGGTCCGCAACAACGAGACCTCGACGACGCGCCCCCGTCCGGTCTGACGCTGTTCGAGGATGGCGGCGAGAATGCCGGCCAGCCCGGCCAGCCCGCAGATGTGGTCCCCGATGCCGCCACGCGCGTTGAGCGGGACGCCCTCGGCGTTGGTGGCCAATTGGACCGAGAGCCCCGTGCGGGCCCAGAAGGCGCCGATGTCGTAGGCCGGTCGGTTGCGATCGTCGCCCCGCAAGCCGTAACCGCTCATGCTGCAGTACACGAGGTGAGGGTGACGGGCCATCGTGGCTTCGGGTTCGAGGCCGAGGCCGTCGAGTGCGTCCGGCCGGAGATTGCTCACGAAGACGTCGGCGGACGCGAGCAGCTCCTCGAGCGCCTCCTTGGCCTCGGGCCGGTGCAGGTCGAGCACCACGCTTCGCTTGCCCCGGTTGTCCTGGGCGAAGGCCGGATTGGGCCGGTCACCGATCCCCAACGACCCCAGGGCGCCACGGATGGGATCGCCCGACGGGGGCTCCACCTTGATCACGTCGGCGCCCCAGTCAGCCAGCAGCGCCGCCGCCGAGGGGGCGGCCACCCAGACCCCCATCTCGACCACGCGCAGGCCGGCCAGCGACGACAGCCCCGAGGGCTCGGTCGTCACGACCGTGCCTCCGAAGCCTGCTTGCGCAGCACGTCCTTCATCACCTTCCCGGTGGCGTTGAGCGGCAAGGTGTCGACGATCGTGATCGTCCTGGGCACCTTGTAATTGGCCATCTGCTCCCGGCTCCATTCGATGATGTCCTCGCCCGAGGCCGACTCCGACAGCACGACGAAGGCCATCCCCACTTCGCCCAGGCGCTGATCGGGGACACCGATCACGGCGGCCTGCACGACGGCCGGGTGTCGGAGGAGGGCGTTCTCGATCTCCGCCGGATACGCGTTGAAACCGCCCACGATGAACATGTCCTTGACCCGGCCGACGATGCGCAGGCGACCTGCTTCGTCGAGCGATCCGAGATCGCCGGTGTGCAACCACCCCTCGGCCGTCAGGACCTTGGCCGTCTCGTCGGGATCGTCGAGATAGCCCAGCATGATGCTCCCGCCGCGCAGGAGGACCTCGCCGGCCTCGCCCGTCGCGACCTCTCGCCCACCCTCACCGACGACGCGCACCTCGAACCCGGGTCGAGGACGCCCCACCGTGGTGGCCACCGCCTCCGCGTCGTCGTCATCCGAGGTGCCACAGGCGGTCCCGCCCTCGGTGAGTCCGTAGCCGGTGACCACCCTGGAAAAGGGCAGCTCGGCGTCGACCCGCCGGATCAGTTCGACCGGGATGTCGGCCGCACCGGTGACCGCCACGCGCAACGTCGAGAGGTCGTGGTCGTCGCGGGCGGGGTGGTCGAGGATGGACTGGTAGAGCGTGGGCGGACCGGGCAGAACCGTGACCCGCTCGGACGCAACCCGGGTCAGGACCCGGTCCACGTCGAACACCGGCTCGGGGAGCATCGTCGCTCCCGCCGCCACACTGGCCAAGATGCCCGCCTTGAGCCCGAACATGTGGAAGTACGGGTTCACCTGCAGATAGACGTCGCCGGCCGAAAGGCCGGTCATGGCCACCCAATCAGTGGCGATGGTGAGCGTGCGTCCGTGCGTCATGACGACGCCTTTGGGCACCCCCGTCGTCCCCGACGTGAAGAGGATGTCCGACGGGTCGTCGAACTCGAGCGCGGCGCTCCGGCGCGCCACCTCCTTCAGGCTCGTCGGCGTCGCCCGACCCACGAAGTCGTCCCACGACTGCGCCCCTTCGGGAACGGCACCCCGCACGATGACGGTGGTGGCCAGGTTCGGTAGCGGGATTCCCGAGCTCGCCAAGAGGGCGACGTAGTCGGTGTCGAGGAAGTCCGTCACGGTCACCAGGACCTTGGCCCGGCTGCGCGCGAGCAGATCGGCCGCCTCGTGGCCCTTGAATCTCGTGTTGACCGGAACCAGGACGCCACCCGCGGCGAAGATGCCGAGGACGGCCACCACCCAGTCGGCGCAGTTGAAGCACCAAACGCCGACGCGGTCGCCCTGTTCGACCCCCGACTCGACCAGCGCAGCGCCGAAGCGGTCGGCGGCCTCGGCGAGCTGCGCGTACGACAGGGACGTCTGGTCGTCTCGTATGGCCAGCAACTCTCCGAACTCGTCGACGGCACTGGCCACCATGGCCGGGATGCTTGGCCAGGCCGCAGGGCTCCCGCTCACGCCCGTGGTGACGGCGGCGCGGCCGCGCCCACCGCTGAGAATGCTGCTCTTGCCATACAATAATGTTACTTTCAAACGGCGACCGCACAAGGCGCCGATTGGGAGGCTCGACCGGCCCACCGCAGCAAGGGAGACGTGATGGCCATGACCGCGCCGGCGGCGTACTACGACCCGTACGACTTCGATATCGATGCCGATCCGTATCCGGTGTGGAAACGGCTGCGCGACGAAGCGCCCCTCTACTTCAACGAGAAGTACGAGTTCTACGCGCTCAGCCGCTACGAGGACGTCGAGAAGGGCCTGAGCGACTGGCAGAGCTACAGCTCCGCCCAGGGCTCGGTCCTCGAGATCATCAAGGCGAAGGTGGAGATGCCGCCGGGGATGTTCATCTTCGAGGACCCGCCAGACCACGACCTGCACCGCGGCTTGCTGAGCCGCGTGTTCACGCCACGCCGGCTCGCGGCCATTGAGCCTCAGGTGCGCGCCTACGCCGCCCGCACACTGGACCCGCTTGTCGGCCAGGGTGGGTTCGACTTCATCGCCGACCTCGGGACAGAGATTCCCATGCGAACGATCGGCATGTTGCTCGGCATCCCCGAAGAGGACCAGCAGGCGCTTCGCGATCAGCTCGACGAAGGCCTTCGTCTCGAGGATGGGGTGATGCCCGAGGTGACGGCTCGCGACGGAGCATCAACCAACTACGCGGAATACATCGACTGGCGGGCCAACAATCCTTCCGACGATCTCATGACGGAACTCCTGACGGCGGAGTTCACCGACGAGCACGGGACGGTGCGCACCCTCACCCGCGACGAGGTCCTCGGGTACATCGGGTTGCTGGCCGGGGCGGGCAACGAGACGACCACGCGCTTGATCGGCTGGGCCGCCAAGCTGTTGGCCGACCACCCCGACCAACGCCAGGCCATGGCCGAGAACTTCGAACTGATCCCCAATGCCATCGAAGAGTGCCTGCGCTACGAACCGCCGTCACCGGTCCAGGCCCGTCTCGTCACCAAGGACGTGGAGCACCACGGCCAGTCCGTGCCCGAGGGCAGCATCGTGCTCCTCCTGAACGCTTCGGCCAACCGCGACGAGCGCCAGTTCACCGAACCGGACCGCTTCGACATCCACCGCAAGGCCCAGCGGCACCTCAGCTTCGGCTACGGGCTCCACTTCTGCCTCGGCGCGCACCTGGCCCGGCTCGAGGCCCGCGTGGCCCTCGAGGAGGTGCTCCGCCGCTTCCCCGTCTGGGAGATCGACGAGGCCAACGCCGTGCAGGCACGGACGTCCACCGTCCGCGGGTGGGAGAAGCTCCCGGTGTTGGTGCCGTGAACAGATCGGGAACGCGCCGTGTCTGAAGCCGTTCTGACGTCGACCGTCGACCAGGTCCGGATCATCACCCTCAACCGACCCGAGGCGCGCAACGCCATCGACTCGGCCGTCTCGCTTGGCGTCTTCGAGGCGCTGGCTGCGCTCGACGCGGACGACGACGTGCGGGTCGGAATCCTCACCGGTGCGGGTGGCGACTTCTGCGCCGGGATGGACCTCAAGGCATTTGCCCGCTCGGGGCTGCCGGCCAAGATCGACGCCATCCTGCGCAACGGTTGTCGCAAACCGCTGATCGCCGCCATCGAGGGCGTCGCGGTGGGCGGAGGCCTGGAACTGGCGCTGATCGCCGATCTTCTCGTCGGGTCCAGCACGGCCCGGTTGGGGTCGCCGGAGGTCAAATTCGGCCTCTTCCCCGGAGGAGGGGCCCTGCTGCGGCTCCCCCGTCACCTGCCCCAGTCCCTCGTGATGGAGTTGGCCCTCACGGGCAGGTTGATCTCGGCCCAGACCGCGTTCGACCATGGCCTGCTCGTCCGGCTCTCCGAGCCGGGATTCGCGCTCGAGGCCGCCCGTGAGCTGGCCGCCGCGATCGCGGCCGCCGCCCCCCTCGGCGTCGCCGCCGTCAAACAGCTCCTGCGCCGCACACCGGGACGTACCGAGGACGAACTGTGGGACGAGCAGGTGACGCTGGTCGAGGCCGTCTTCCATTCCGACGATGCGCAGGAGGGAGCCCGCGCCTTTGCGGAGAAGCGCGCCCCCCGCTGGACGGGGCGCTAGCCCGGCGACGCCCAGCCGACCGCGGCGCGGAGCTGGGGTGCCGCGTGCTCGAGCCACGCGTCCGCCACGTCGTCGATGACGTCGAGCTGGTCCTCGGAGACATAGAGACCGCGGGTGGGCAGGGTGGCGCCAAGTTCGACCAGGACGGGGCGTAAGTGGACCTCCACCGCGAGCGCGTGGTCCCGGGCCGCTCCGACCATGACGGGGATCACGCACACCCCGAGGAGGTCCGTCGTGGCGAACCAGTCCAGGAAGGACTTGAGCAGCCCCGTGTAGCTCGCCTTGTAGGTCGGTGAGGCAACCACGGCGAGCGCGCAGGAGCGGACGGACTCGACCGCGCCGCGCACCTCGGGGGACCCCCGATCGAAGAGCTGGGGCCCCAGATCGGCCAGGTCCACCGTGATGCGCTCGGCCGTCTCGAGGGCGGTGGCCCGCGCTGCCGCAGTGGCGACCCGCGACGCCACCTCGAGGGTACGCGAGCGTGGCTTGGGGTTGCCGACGACCACCCCGACGGGCCTCACTGCGTCATCCTGCGCTTCCGCGGGGCGTGGACGGTCACCCGAGGTTCGGGATGATCTGCGGCAGGTCGGGCGTGGTGCGGATGCCGGGGGCCGCGGCGCACACGTACGGCACGGCGTTGACCGGGCGGTGCGCCGTCAGGCCGGGCGACGTGGCCGCCCACTCCTCTTCGGGCACCGGGAAGCGGATGTCGAGGTCGAGCGGGGTGTCGCCCTCGACCAGCACGTGCCACCCGGTGTCGCGCAGATCCCAGGCCGGCTCCACGTCGCGGGTCAGGTACCAGTTGGCCCGGAAGGTCAGGAGGGCTCGGCCCCCCTGCATGCCCGACACCTCGAGGCGCTGCGCCGCGATGGTGCCGCTCTCGACGCGCCCGGCTGCGATCTCCACTGGTTGCCGGGCGGTCGCCACGGCCGCCGTCGCCACCACGTCGTCGAGCGGCAGGGACAGCGCGTCGGCCACCGTGGCCAGCGAGCCGGCGAACGACGACCCGCCGTGTGCTTCGACCCCTCGCGGATCGAAGCGGGCCGGGTCACGCCCGAAGCCCATGAGGTCGAAGATCATCTCGGGCGAGTTGCGCGACGACATGTCGGCAAACTCCTCGATGAGCAAACGGTCCAGGCGCCGCTGCAGGGAGAGCAAGGCGAAGGGCAACGCTTCGGTGATGAAACCGGGGCTCGAACCCGTGCTGTAGAGGGACGATCCGCCGCGGGCGCAGGCCGACTCAAGGCGCTCGCGCACGTCGGGGTCGAGGTTCTGGGGCCGGTGGAATTCGCTGCGGGTCGACACGACGTTGGCCCCGGATTCGAGCAGCCGGCACAGGACGTCGATGTCGGCCCGATCCCCCATGTACAGCACGCAGTCAGGCCGAAGGGCGACGATCTCCTCGATGTCCTGCGTGGCTCGGACCCCGGTCGGCCTGGTCCCGCAAAGCTCCCCGGCGTCCCGCCCGACCTTGGCATCGGAGTAGACGTAGAGGCCCACCAGCTCGAGCTCGGGATGGTCGATCACAGCCCGGAGCGAGCGCAGCCCGATGTTGCCCGTGGCCCACTGGACCACTCGATAGGGACCTTCACCCATGCCCGACCCTCCTGCCTCGGCAATCCAACGCATCGGCGGCCACGCCTTCGGGTTGCCGGGCTCACCGGCCATCCGCGGCTGCCGGGAGCGGATTTCAGAATTGCGGAACGATGTAAGAGAATCGCACATCGACACCGGCGGAAGCCAGGGCGCTCGCCGGCAGCACGTGAACTCGGGAGGTACGCACCGCAATGAGCCTTTGGCAGAACCTGAAGGCGGTCATACGACTCGAGGAGTTCCAGAGCGACCCGGTCGAGCGCCGGCTGGCTCACGCCGCATCGGTCGCTGACCTGCGGCGCATCGCGAGACGTCGCCTTCCCGGCGGGGTCTTCGACTACGTCGACGGCGGATCCGACGACGAGCGGACCCTCGCCCGCAATACCGATGCCTTCGCGCAGGCCGTCTTCCGCCCCCGGGTGTTGCGGAACGTGAGCTCCATCGACATCTCCTCCACGTTGCTCGGCCAGTCGATCCCGTACCCGCTGGTGCTCGCACCGACCGGGTTCACGCGCATCGTGCATCCCGACGGTGAACTGGCAGTGGCTCGAGCCTCCGCACGCCACGGCCTGCCCTACACGCTCTCCACGCTCAGCACCTGCTCCATCGAGGACGTGCGGGCAGTGAGCGATGGACGCCTGTGGTTCCAGGTCTACGCCTGGCGCGATCGGGGCCTGGTGAAGGAGATGATCACCCGATGCGCCGAGGCGCGCTACGAAGCCCTCGTCCTGACGGTCGACACCGCCATGCTCGGACGGCGCGAGCGCGACGTGCGCCGCGGCTTCTCCATGCCACCTTCCATCGGCCCACGTACGTTCGTCGACGGTGCCCTGCATCCTCAGTGGACCCTGAGTTTCCTGCGCAGCGATCCCATCCGTTTTGCCAACGTGCTCGGGCGTGACGACGTCGGAGATGGCGCGACGCCGGTCAAGGTGTCGGACTACATCAACACCCAGTTCGATCCTGCCCTTTCTTGGTCCGACGTGGAGTGGCTGCAGGCCAACTGGGACGGGCCCATCATCGTCAAGGGCATCCAGTCGGTGGCCGATGCCGTCATCGCCGCCGACATGGGTGTGGCTGCAGTCGCGCTCTCGAATCACGGGGGCCGGCAACTCGATGGCTCGCCGGCACCGTTCTCGCTCGTGGCACCCGTGGCCGATGCGGTCGGAGGCCGTACCGCCGTCATCTGCGACGGGGGCGTGCGACGGGGCAGCGACATCGTCAAGGCGGTGGCTGCGGGCGCCACTGCGTGCATGGCCGGGCGCGCCTATCTCTATGCGTTGGCGGCGGGGGGCGAGCAGGGGGTCGACCGGGTGCTCTCGTGGTTCGAGAGCGACCTGGTCCGTACCATGACACTCCTCGGAGCGTCCTCGGTCGACGAGCTCGATCGCTCCCTCCTTGAACCGGGGACGGCCAGCCCCTGAGCACCACCGGCACGATCGACCGCTCGGACCCGCCCGGGAGGAGATCGACGCCCGCTCGATGGCAGCCCGGGCGAGCCGGATGCCACAATGCGGCACCTCACCCATGACGACGCCACCGCACGAGACCCGGCTCTCCCCCATCCCCTTTGCCGAGTGGGACGAGCGGACCCGCACCGCGTTGCTCGCGCATCTGCGCCGACCTGAGATCTACCTCTCGGGGGGACCCGAGGCGCGACCGATGCCAGTGGTCATGGAGTTGTTCGCCCATCATGTGCCGGTGGGCGGAAGCTTCATGAGCTTCACCGACGCCCTCGCCGGCGACGACTCGACGCTCGAGCCCCGACTGCGCGAGTTGCTGATCCTGCGCGTGGCCTGGCGGACCGGTTCGGGTTACGAATGGAACCAGCACCACCGCATGGGCGGCGACGAAGGCCTGACCCCGGCGCAGCTGGCGGCAGTGGCCCAGGGAGCGACCGACCCGGTCTGGAACCCCGAGGAGCGCGCGCTCTTGACCGCGGTCGACGAGATGATCGACCACTTCGAGGTGAGTGACGGCACGTGGAGCCTCCTGGCCGAGACGTTTGCTCCCGCGCAGCTCTTCGAACTGCTCTTCGTCGTCGGCGGCTATCTGGCGCTGGCCGCCGTCTTGAACAGCATCGGCCTGCGCGGCGAGATCATCGCCGGGAAGGGAGACTGATCCCATGAAGGCAGTGCGCGGACGGGAGGGCGGCGTGGCCGTCGTCGAGGTGGATGAGCCTCCGGGCGTGGGCGACGGCGAGGTTCTCGACATGCGGGCCACGAGCGTCTGCGCTTCCGATCTGAGCTACCTCAGGTTCGGGAGTACCAACATTCTCGGCCACGAGCTGGCCGGCGTGCGTAGCGACGGCACCCCGGTCGTGGTCGAGGCCATCTACGGCTGCCTCGACTGTGCACAATGCCGGAGCGGGGCCTACAACCTGTGCCCGACGCACGGGCAGCGGGCTCTCGGCATCTTCGCCGACGGTGGCATGGTGGAGCAGTTTCGCGCTCCCGACCGAACGGCTGGTCCCGCTCCCCCCGGGGCTCGACCTGCGCGACGCCTCCATCGTGGAGCCGGCCTCGGTGTCCTGGCACGCGTTGCGCCTGGCCGACACCGGGCCCGGGAAGCGGGTGGCCGTGGTCGGTGCAGGCGCCCTCGGGCTCCTGGCCGTGGCCGGGGCGCTGCAGATGGGGGCCGAGGATGTCACCCTCGAAGCACGCCATCCCCATCAGCAGGACGCGGGCGAGCGTCTCGGGGCGCGCATCGGGGCGTCGGGGACCTACGACGTCGTGATCGAGGCCGCGGGCAGCGAAGAAAGCCTCGCCCGCTGTGGCCAGCTGGCCGGACCGTCGGCCACCATCGCCGTGCTCGGGGTGCACTACGGGCCGGTCCAGGTGAACTGGATGGACCTGTTCCACCACGAGGCACGGCTCGTCCCGTCGTTGGGCTATTGCGCCCACGACGGCGTGCGCGAAATGGAAGAGGCCGCCGCCATGCTGGCCGAGCAGCCCGACATCGCCCGCACCGTGATCACGCACCGCTACGCCCTCGACGACGCGGTGGAGGCGTTCCGGGTGGCCTCGGACAAGCGCAGCGGCGCCATCCGGGTCGTCATCGAGCCCTCCTGATCAAGCGACCTCTTCGGCTCGGAAGCAACCAAGACTCGAGCCTCGTCCGGATCGCCCCGTCAACCCCGCAACGCATCCGTTCGTCGCGGTCGATGCCTCGGCGGCAGGAGCGGGCCCTCAACCTCCGAGAAGCGGCCTCCAATTCTGCTCGACGACCCAGCAGACTCCGGCCGGAGGTGCAGAGCCGGGACCCCGCTTGCACAGACTCGTCGGAGGGTGGTTGTCGTGGACCTCGACCACCCGATACTGCGTCGGTCCCGAGAACTTGTCCGGCCCGTAGGTCAGCACTGGGGAGTAGCCGCCCGGGAAGTCCCGGATCCGCGCCATCGCCTCGACGAAGGTACGTCGGTTGAGATTCTTGCCCGCCAGGGTGGCCGCCTTGGCGAAGAGACGGATTTCCTGGCACCAGCCCTGGACAGGACCCTGCTCCTCGATGTTGTCGTTGATGTTGCCCGGAGGAGTCTCCGGATAGGCCTCATGCCAGACCGTCCAGCAACTGCGCACCCCGGGGTCGTATCCGCCTTGCGAATCGGGAACGGGAAGGTCGATGCCACCAAGCGTCTCGGCCGTGACGCCCTCTTGGCCGTTCAACGCCTTCTCGTACGGAATCGGGATGAGTCCCAGAGCGATCTCGATTTCGGACTGATAGTCGCTGAGAAGGAGTGTCGGAGTGTAATCCTGCGCAGTCTCGGCACCGAGGTAGGGAGTGAATGCGTTGTCGGGCAGCAAGGGAATCACCGATTGGATCCCCGCTGCCTTCAACCGCTCGACCGCCAGCGTTGCCTCAGAGTCGGTGCTGGCGGTGGCTTCGACGGCAGCGGCGATGGTCACCACTTGCGGGACCACGCCAATCTTCTTGAGGTCGGGCAACAAATACGAATTCGAGCGCCGTCTGGTCGCTCGCCTGATCCGACACGACGACGCCAACCTTCTTGCCGTGACCGAGGCGGCCTGAAGTGAGGCCCCACTGGACCGTCGTCGCCAGAATCGAAGCGTCGTCCGCGCCCGTCCACCACAGGTATGGCGAACCGAGATTCGTCCAGTTGGTCGTCGTCGCCCACTGGGACAGCATTGGCGTATGACCCTCTCGGGTCACGCAGAGCTCGTCGATCCCTTGAAATGTCCCAAGACCGTCGAGCACAGCGAACACGGGCGGATTGCCCTGGGTCCACTGCTCGCACAACGCTCGCTGCTGGTCGACATTCGTTGGATCGAAGCTCACAATCATCGGGTTGATCTTGCGGCCGTTGATTCCTCCGGCGGCGTTGATCCCGTCCACGAAGAGGTGAATGGCCTTGGTCTGCTCGCCGTATTCGGCGTCCGACTTGATCTCGAATTCTCCCTCGATACTGCTGAACGAGATGATCGGGAAGACCACATTGATGGCACGAGCCGACACACCGCGGGCACTTGTGCTGGCATCGGTAACGGGCGTCGGCCCACCCGCTGCTCCCGAAGGCGACGCGATGCCACACACGAGCACGCTGGCCACAACGGTGGCTGCCGCCCAGGCATTGACCCGTCTCGTGGTCATACAGGGCATGGGTCCTGGCCCTCGCCGATCATGGACTCGATTCTCGCCCGCCGGTCGCTGCAGGGCCACCGTGGGTTGCCGCGACCACGACTCGTGCCACCGTCGCATTGGCGCCGGGCCGGCCTTCGGGACCCGAACGCCGGCTCACGATCCCAGGTGCAACAGGCGGGCCCTTGGGTCGTGGGCGTGTGCCCCGACCTCGAGCTGGACATCGCCGGCCGCGGGCAGAATGCGGCGGAGGCTCGCCGGGTCCCAGGCGCCCAGGGGAAGGAGTGAGACGTCAACCTCTACCGTGGCCGACGCACCGGCCGCGACGCTGATCGGCGCAAAGCCGACCAGGGCCAGCTCTCCGGCGTAGGGTCCGCTCGCGCTCCGCCCGTAGATCTGGACGACCTGGGTGCCGTCGCGTGCACCCGTGTTGGCCACCTCGACCGATACCGCGTACCGGCCGACCTCGGTGCGCCGAACCTCGGCCCCCTTCACTTCGTAGGTCGTGTACGACAGTCCGTACCCGTGCGGGAACGCGGCGTCCACGCCGAGTTGGTCGAGCAGCCGTTGACCGTGGAAGTGGTCGTACGTCACGGCGGTCGCCTCGCGGTCGAAGGACGGCAGGTGGGCCTCCGAGGTCGGGATGGAGAACGGCAAGCGGCCGCTCGGGTTCTGCGCCCCGCGCAGCACGTCGGCCAGCGCGTGCCCGCCCTCCATGCCGGCGTACCACATCATCACCACGGCCGGGACCGCTGCCCGCCAGCTCTCGGTCATGACGGCGCCGGCCGCGACGATGGCCACGACGGTGCGCGGGTTGACCTCGACCACGGCGCGGATGAGGTCTTCGTCCACCGGGCGCAACGCCAGCGTCACGCGGTCGCCTCCCGTGCCGTGATCTTCGTGCTCGGGTGCGAAGGCCTCGCCCAGGAGTGCCGCCGCGGACTGGGGAATGGGAGGGAAGAGCGAAAACAGCTCCGGCGTCATCTCCGAGTCGGCGCCGATGTACTCCCCCTCGTCCGCCGCCGTGTACCCGACGACGACGACGGCCACGTCCGCCTCGGCGGCGGCACGGCGTGCCTCGTCCGACGTCGTCCGAGGCGGCCAGGCGGATCTCGGCTTCGGGAAAAGCCGCTCGCAGACCGTCCTCGGGGGAAACGGACGTCGGAGGCCGGACGTCGGAAGAGCCATGATCACCCTGATTGGCCGCGGTGGCCAGCCGGCCCACCAGAGCGATCGAACGCAGCGACGCGGGGTCGAGCGGCAGCACCGGGCGACCCTCAACCGGGTCGTTCTTCAACAGCACCATGGACCGGGCCGCCACCGTCCGGGCCAGCGCACGGGCCTCGGTGTTGGCCACCACGTCGGCCGGCGGATCCGCCTCGGCCCGACCGGCGTAGGACCGCAACTGGGCCGCGATGAGACGGACGCCCGCCCGCGCCACCATCTCCCACGACGTCTGGCCCGCGTCGAGTTGGCCGGCCAAGCGTTCCGCCCGCTGCTGGCGGAACGGCTCTTCGAGGTCCATGCCCGCGTTGAGCGACCCGGCCGCGTCGCGTAGCCCGTAGATGAAGTCGGTGACCGTGATGCCGTCCCAGCCCCAGAGGTCGCGCAACACCGTGGTCAACAAGTAGGGGTTCTGCCCGCACCACTCGCCGTTGACCGAGTTGTAGGCGCCCATGATCGCGGCCACACCCTCGTCCACCACCCGCTTGAAGTGGGGCAGGTAGACGTCGTGCAGCGTTGCCTCGTCGGCGGTCACGTCGACGACGAAGCGGGCGTTCTCCATGGAGTTGAGCGCGTAGTGCTTGGCGCAGGCCATGACCCAGCGCTGGGTGCCGCGGGTGAGGGCGGCCCCGAACTCACCGAGGTGGTGCGGGTCGTCGCCGTAGGTCTCCTGGGCCCGACCCCAGGCGGGATGGCGGGGCAGGTTGATGCAGACGCCGCCGAAGAAGTTGCCGCCGAGGGCGCGGATCTCCCGGCCGATCACGTCGCCGACCTGTTCTTCGAGGTCCACGTCCCAGGTGGCACCGCGGGCCATGGAGACCGGGAAGGCCGTGCCGGCTCCGGCGACGCAGCCGCGGGGACCATCCACGAAGCGGGTACCGGGCAGGCCCAGCCGCTCGACCTGGCCGTGGACGATGGGCACGGTGTTGTAGCCCTCGGTCCGGAACCGGGCCAGTCCCTCCCAGCACTCCGTGTCGCCGTCGAGCAGCCAGAGCCGCTCGTCGTCGGAGAGCGCGGCAAAGAGCTCGGCGGCCACCTCCGCCGCCGGTCGGCCCGACTGCACGGCGCGCACCGCGTCGTCGAACGTCGTCATCGCCTCCCTCTCCTCATGGCCGCGGTCGATCCGTGGGCGGGGTCGGCGTCAACGATCCCACCTGGCGCGTCGGGCCGCCGACTCCACGGTCCCGTGCGCCAGCACCTGGTTCCGGTTCTCCAACTCCGTCGCCGCAACCAGGTCGGGGGCGTCGGTGTTCACGTGCAGCGCCCGCTTCGTCAGCTCGACCGCCATGGTCGGGAAGTGCGAGATCTGGGTCGCCAGTTCCAACGCTCGGTCGAGCAACTCCTCGGGCGACACGAGCTGGCTGACCAGGCCCCGCTGGTCGGCCTCCTCGGCCGACACGGTGCGGCCGGTGAGCATCCAATCGGCCGCCACGCTGGTTCCGACGACCCGGGGCAGGTGGTAGCTCATGCCCATTTCCGCGCCCGACAGGCCGAGGTGAATGGCGCCGTTCCCAAAGGACGCGGCGGTCGAAGCCAGGCGGATGTCGGCCGCCAGGCAGAGGGCGAAGCCTCCACCGACGCAGGGCCCGTTGACCGCGGCCAGCACAGCTTGTGGGAGGGAGCGCAGGGTCATTGGGAGCGCCGCCATCCGCTCCTGGAACCGGAGCAGCTCGAGCGTCGGGGCTTCGGGGGCCGGCATTCCAGGCCCGAAGTTGCGCACGTCGAGTCCTGAGCAGAATCCCCGCCCGGCGCCCGTCACCACCACGGCACTCGTGGCCCGGTCTGCCGCGAGCGCGGCGCACGCGTCTTCGAGCTGACCCAGGAGCGCATGGTCGATGGCGTTGAGTCGCTCCGGACGGTTCAACCGAAGCAGGACAACGCCGTCAGCGGGTGCCTCGACGACGAGCGCCTCCGCCACCTCAGACCCGCTCCACAATTGTCGCCGTGCCCATGCCTCCCCCGGTGCACATGGTCACCAGGCCGGCCTGCAGGTCGCGACGCTCCAGCTCGTCGAGCACGGTGGCGATCAACATGGCGCCCGTGGCACCGATGGGGTGGCCCAACGCGATCGCTCCCCCGTTGACGTTGACGGTGTCGGGGTCGAGGTCCAGGTCGCGCATGGTCTTGAGGGGAACGGCGGCGAAGGCCTCGTTGATCTCCCAGAGGTCGATATCACCGATCTGCATGCCCGCCCGGTCCAGGCACCGCCGGGCCGCCGGGCCTGGAGCGGTGAGCATGATCACAGGCTCCGATCCCACCGCCGCCGTGGAACGCACCCGGGCCCGTGGGGTCACCCCGTGTGCGCGCACCCAGCCGTCGGACGCCACGAGGGCCGCCGCGGCGCCGTCGACGATGCCCGACGAGTTCCCCGCATGGTGCACGTGCTCGATCCGGTCGAGGCCGGGATAGCGGGCCAGGCACAGTTCGTCGAACGACAGGTCCTCCCCCTCGACCCGCCCCGTGAGGCCGAGGTCGGCGAAGGCGGGGCGAAGCTTGGCCAGCGCCTCCATGGAGGTTCCGGGCCGGAGGTGCTCGTCCTGGGCCGCCACGACCTCGCCGTTGGCGTCGGTGACCGCGATGAGGGAACGGTCGAAGCGGCCTTCGCCCACCGCGCGCGCGGCGCGCCGTTGGCTCTCCACGG
The DNA here is from genome assembly GCA_963726545.1 of uncultured Acidimicrobiaceae bacterium. GTDB lineage: Bacteria > Actinomycetota > Acidimicrobiia > Acidimicrobiales > RAAP-2 > Bog-473. Next base: position 98,531 of record CAVSCV010000020.1, read on the forward strand.
CAAAGGCGTCGACGTCCTGGCGGCTGAAGCCCTCCAACGTGGCGATGAGATCGGCGGAGATCCCCTGAGGCACCGTGGGCACCCGCTCGCGGAGAGCGGGATTGGCACCGTCGATGGTCGAGGCACCGACGGCGACGTCCCAGCGCGACATGGACTCGACTCCGCCCGCCACGACGAGATCCTGGGCGCCGCTGCCGACACCCATGGCGGCCACCGTCACCGCCTGCTGTCCCGACCCGCAGAAACGGTTGAGCGTCATGCCCGGCACCGTGTCGGGCCAGCCGACGAGGAGCGCCGAGAGCCGCGCGATGTCGTCGCCATGTTCCCCGGTGAGCACACCGTTGCCGGCGATGACGTCGTCCACCTCTACCGGATCGAATCCCGTGCGAGCAGCCAGGGCCACCAGGCAGCTCCCGAACAAGGCCTGGGGATGCTGGCCGTGCAGCCCACCGTCCGGGCGTCCCTTGCCCCGTGGCGTCCGCACGACGTCGACGATCCAAGCGTCACCCATGACCCGGACCGACCCGACGAGAGGCTGTCCTACTGTTGGTGCCCACGACCGACGTTGTTAGCACCGGCGGGTTCGGGAGAGCAATCGGAGGGGACAGAGCGATGGCATGGGACTTCTCGACCGACGCCGAGTGGGCCGAACAGCTGGCCTGGGTCGAGCAGTTCGTCCGCGAGGAGTGCGAACCCATCGATCTGATCGTCGAGGAGTCGCACGACCTCAATGATCCGGTGCGCCAGGCCCTCATCCCTCCGCTGCAGCGGATCGTCAAGGACCGCGGGCTCTGGGCCACACATCTCGGGCCACACCTCGGCGGCCCCGGCTACGGGCAGGTGAAGCTGGCCCTGCTGAACGAAATCCTCGGTCGCTCCGAGTGTGCGCCGATCGTCTTCGGCTCCCAGGCACCCGACTCGGGGAACAGCGAAATCCTGGCCCACTACGGGACGCCCGAACTGAAGGAGCGTTACCTCGAACCGCTGCTCGACAATCGGATCGTCTCGTGTTTCTCCATGACCGAACCGCAGGGCGGCGCGGATCCCAAGGTCTTCACCACGGCCGCGGAACCCGACGGTGACGAGTGGGTGATCAACGGTGAGAAGTGGTTCTCCTCGTTCGCCTCGATGGCCGCCTTCCTCATCGTCATGGCGGTCACCGACCCCGACGCCCCGCCCTATGAGCGCCACTCCATGTTCGTCGTACCCGCGGGCACGCCGGGAATCGAGGTGCTGCGCAACGTCGGGCTGGGCTACCAACCGATCGGCGGCGGGCGCGAAGGCTACGTGCGCTACACGGACGTGCGGGTGCCGGCCGACCACATGCTCGGACCACGCGGCGGCGCCTTCGTGGTCGCCCAGACCCGCTTGGGCGGGGGTCGGATCCATCACGCCATGCGTACGGTCGGTCTCGTCCGGAGAATCTTCGACATGTTGTGCGAGCGCGCCGTGTCACGCTCGACCCAGGGCGACTTGCTCGGCAACAAGCAGCTCGTCCAGGAGATGGTGGCCGATTCCTACATGCAGATCGAGGCCTTTCGGCTCCTGACCCTCCAGACCGCCTGGAAGATCGACCAGCACAACGACTACAAGGCGGTACGGGCCGACATCTCGGCGGTCAAGGCCATGATGCAGCAGGTGCTCCACGACGTGTCCGCCCGAGCGCTCCAACTCCACGGGTCATTGGGCACGACACACGAGATGCCCTTCGTCCAGACTCTGGTCGAGTCCTTCGTCCTCGGCTTGGCCGACGGCCCGACCGAGGTGCACAAGGTGACGCTGGCCCGCCAGCTGCTCAAGGACTACGAGCCCGCCCCTGATCTCTTCCCGAGCGAGCATCTCCTGCGGCTCCGGACCGAGGCCGAGGCGAAGTTCGCCGACCGCCTGGCCGGCATCCCGCGGTCCTAGCCGAGCAACCCGAGACTGCGGGCCAGCAGGCGGGGCAGGTCGCGCACCATCGACTCGAGCCCGGCGTCCGGCGCCGCCCGCCGGCGATTGTGCTTCACGATGAGCGACCAGGTGGCGGCCGACTTGAACGAGGCCAGGGCCTGGAACCAGGTGAGATCGGGCACCACGACACCCAGCGCGTCGGCGTACTCGGCGGCCAGATCCCCGACCGACGGCGTCAGGCCGGCGTAGCGGGTGGGCCGGGCGTAGGTCTCAGGGTCGGCGTTGAGGAGGAACCAACCGAGATCGACCCTGGGATCGCCGAGCGACCAGATCTCCCAGTCGATGACGGCCGTGACGCGGGGACCCTGCGCCAGCAGGTTGCCCAGACGGAAGTCACCGTGCACGACGACCGGCCCGAGGGCGCGAGGTGCCGTCTCCTCCAGGCGGGTCGCGGACCGCGGTCCAGCCCTGGACCAGTTCGGGGTCGACCGTCTCGAGGAGGCGACTCCAGCGCGCGATCTCGTCGAGCGGGCCAGTGGCGTCCTCCGTCACACCGAGCCGGCCCGGCTCGACGCGGTGCAGGGCCGCCAAGGCTCGCGCCGCCTGGCGCAACCGCGTACACATCTGTTCGGGTTCGACCGGCTCGCCCTCGAGGTCGAAGAGCGGCTCGACCGAGCTGCCCTCGACGAACGACATCACGAAGAGCGGCGGCACCTCGGGTGGTGCTCCCACGTCCTCCCACAGCACCTCGGGGACGGGGACGTCGGAGCGGGCCAGTGCGCGCAGGAGCCTGGCCTGGCGCAGGACGTCGCGGTGCAGGACAGGAGGCAGTCCCGGCGGCGCCACCTTGACCACGACCTTGCGCCCGTGCCGGTGCGCCACATAGGTGAGGCTCGACGCACCGCCCGACAACACCTCCGCACCCGTTGACGCCCGCGGCCACTCAGGCGCGTGGCGAGTTCCCCGAGGTCGATCGTCGGCACCGACCTAGTATCGGCCAAACCCACGAGGGAGGATGTGTGGCCGGAGCCTACGAGGGACGGGTCGCGCTGGTCACCGGCGGCAGCCGGGGCCTCGGCAAGGCGATCGCACAGCGGTTGGCCCGCGAGGGTGCGACCGTCGCCATCACGGCGCGCACCATGGAGCCCGACCCCAAGTACGTGGGATCACTGCGTGAAACACGCCAGGAGATCGAGGACGCCGGAGGGTCGGTGCTGGCCGTGCCCTGCGACCTCTCCGATCGGGACGAGCGCGAGCGGATGTTCGCCGACGTCGTGACCGGGGTGGGCGCTCCCGACATCCTGGTCAACAACGCCGCGGTGACCTTCCTGCGCCCGCTCGACGAGTTCCCCGAGCGCCGGGCGTCGCTGATGGTGGAGATGCACGTGCTGGCGCCGTTGCACCTGACCCAGCTGGCGCTGCCCGCCATGCGCCAGCGCGGTCGCGGCTGGGTGCTGAACCTCACCTCGGTGGCCGGGGATCTCATCGACGGCCCACCCTTCTCGGAGTTCGACCGCACGGCGGGCTTCGGCCTCTACGGCACGGTCAAGGCCGCGCTGAACCGCCTGACCCTCAGCCTGGCCGCCGAGCTCTTCGACGACGGCATCGCCGTCAACGCGGCCGCCCCGACGAACCCGGTGGCCACGCCGGGAGCGGGCACCCTGGACCTGGCCAAGACCGACACCGAGGACATCGCGCTCATCACCGAGACGGCGTGCATGCTCTGCGGCGGCGATCCGAAGGTCCTCACGGGCCGGGTGGTGCAGACGCAGACCTTCCTGCGCGAGGTGGGCCGGCTGACCTGACGGTCGGCTCACCAGGTGTCGACGAACGGGCGCCTCCCCCACGCCGCCGCACCCGAACGCGAGCCCCAGCCCCGTCCGTCTCCCTCGGCCGAGGCCAGCGCGTGCACAATGCGGCTCCGGGTCAGCGCCGGATCGATCACGTCGTCGATTTCGAAGTGGGCCGCCACGTTGAGCGCCTTCCCATGCTCGTAGGCGCGCTCGACCATGGCCGCGAACGCCGCCTCGCGCTCCTCGGGATCCTCGATGGCGTCGAGCTCGCGCCGGAAGCCCAGGCGCACGGCGCCTTCGAGCCCCATACCCCCCAATTCGCCGGTGGGCCAGGCCACGGTGAAGAGGGGCCGGTGGAAGTGGCCCGCGGTCATCGCCTGCGCACCCAAGCCGTAGCCCTTGCGCAGAATGACGGCGCACAGCGGCACGGTCAGCGACGAGCCGACGACGAACATGCGACTCACGTGGCGCACGAGCGCCGTCTCCTCCGCCTCGGGTCCCACCATGAACCCGGGCGTGTCGACCAACGAGACCACGGGGAGACCGAAGGCCTCGCACAGCTGGAGGAACCGGGCCGCCTTGTCGGCGTTGGCTCCGTCGATGGCGCCGGCCTGATGCAACGGGTTGTTGGCCACGATGCCGACGGCCCGCCCCTCCAACCGGGCCAGCGCGGTGACCATGCCAGGAGCGAAGCTGGGCCGCAGCTCCAAGAGCGAATCCTCGTCGGCGAGCAACTCTATGGCCCGGTGCACGTCGTAGACGCGGCGCCGGTCCCGGGGCACGACCTCGCGCAACTGTTCCTGGTCCGGCTCGCGCCAGGTGGGCAGATCGCCCTGGAAATAGGAAAGGTACCGGCGGGCCACCTCGACGGCCTGCCCCTCGTCGTCGCAGAGGACATCGATGACGCCATTGGCCACCTGCACCGCGGCCGGGCCGACCTCTTCGGGCGCGAACACCCCGAGGCCGCCACCCTCGATCATGGCCGGGCCGCCCATGCCGATGTTGGCGTCGGGGGTGGCGATGATCACGTGGCAGCATCCGAGCAGGGCCGCGTTGCCGGCGAAGCAACGGCCCGAGACCACGCCGACAAGTGGCACCCGCCCGCTCAGCGCGCCGAAGCGGGCGAAGGCCTCGGTGTCGAGCCCGGTCACCATGGCATGATCGGTGTCGCCCGGTCGGCCGCCGCCACCCTCGGCGAAGAGCACCACGGGCAAGCGCAGGCGCTCGACCAAGTCGAAGAGGCGATCCTTCTTGCGGTGGTTCATCTGGCCCTGGGTGCCGGCCAGAACGGAATAGTCGTAGGAGAGCACCGCACAGCGTGCCCCGGGGCCGAAGAGCTCCCCGTTGACCCGGCCGAGGCCGGCCACCAGGCCGTCCGCAGGGGTGTTGGCCACCAGGTCGTCGAGGCTGCGCCGGGCCCGCTGCGCCGCGATGACCAGGCCGCCGTACTCCTCGAAGCTCCCGGGGTCGCACAGGTCCTCAATGTTCTCGCGGGCGGTGCGGCGGCCGCCGGCGTGGCGCCGCTCCGTCGCCGCCGGCCGGCCCGCGTCGGTCGTCGCCGCCACCCGGGCCAAGAGCTCGGCCAGCTCCGGGCGCACGCCGTCGGGCGTCTCGGGCCTCGCCAACTCCTGGTCGGCCTCGGCCGGCCCCGCCGATTCGGTCATGGTGGCCAGGACGTCGCCGGTCTGCACGGCCGCGCCGGGCGCCACCGCCACCGAGTCGATGCGGCCCGGCGTGGCGGCCACCACCACGTGCTCCATCTTCATGGATTCGAGGATCATGACCGTGGCCCCGGCTCGCACGCTGTCCCCCGCTGCCACCTCGACCGACACCACGGTCCCGGCGAAGGGTGCCACGAGCGTCATCGGGACCCGCCCTCTGGTCGCTCGCGCATGGGGGGATTCTTGACGAACGCGAGCCAAGAGGCCAGCGGAGGGCCGGCGAAGCTCCGGGTGGTGCGCAGAGTGTAGGTGCGCACCCCTGCGCTACTCGAGTGTGGCCGCCTCGATCTGATCGCCGATGGCCTTGTCGACGTTGCGCCAGTACTCGAAGGCCCGCCGGAGCACATCGTCGCGTTGCAGCTTGGCCAGGTTGTCCGACACCGTATCGACGAAGCGCTCGCGGGCGGCGTCGTCCATGACGTCGGTGAGCAGGGTCCGGGCCTGGCCGAAGTCGTCGTCCTCGGCGTGGAGGGTGTAGGCGGCTCGCACCATCTCGCCGTCGGAGGCCCAGACCGCGTCTTCGCGATAGCGCTCGGAGTCCGCCGCCGGGGCGTCGGCGAACGAGTTCGGGTAGTACACCGGGTCGCTGACGTTGTCGATACGCATGGCCCCGTCCTTCGAGTAGCTGCGCACGGGCGACTTGGGCCGGTTCACCGGGATCTGCTGGTAGTTGACGCCGAGGCGGGCCCGGTGGGCGTCGGCGTAGGAGAAGCCGCGGGCGAGCAGCATCTTGTCGGGGGAAAGACCCGTCCCGGGCACCGTGTTGTTCGGCTGGAAGGCCGCCTGCTCCATCTGGGCGTGGTAGTCGGTGACGTTGCGGTCGAGCGTCATCGTGCCCACGTCGATCAGCGGGTAGTCCTGGTGCGGCCAGATCTTGGTCAGGTCGAAGGGGTTGAACCGGTAGGTCTTGGCCTCGTCGAAGGGCATGATCTGCATTTTGAGGGACCAACGGGGGAAGTCGCCTTGGGCGATCGCTTCGTAGAGATCGCGTTGGTGGAAGTCCGCGTCCACTCCGGCGATCCGGTCCGCCTCGGCCTGGGTCAGGTTCTCGATCCCCTGCTCCGTCTTGAAGTGGTACTTGACCCAGAAGCGCTCTCCGGCCGCGTTGACCCACATGTAGGTGTGGGAGGAGTACCCGTTCATGTGGCGCCACGAGCGCGGAATGCCGCGGTCGCCCATGAGGTAGGTGACTTGATGGGCCGACTCGGGTGACAGCGTCCAGAAGTCCCACTGCATATCGGGATCGCGCAGGTTGTTGGCGGCCAACCGCTTCTGCGAACGAATGAAGTTCTGGAACTTGATCGGGTCACGGATGAAGAACACCGGCGTGTTGTTGCCGACGATGTCGAGGTTGCCCTCGCTCGTGTAGAACTTCACCGCGAAGCCGCGCGGGTCACGCCAGGTGTCGGGCGAGCCTCGCTCGCCGGCCACCGTGGAGAAACGGATCACCAAGTCGGTCTTGGTCCCGGGGGCGAACACCGCAGCCTTGGTGTAGGCGCTGACGTCGTTCGTGACCTCGAAGGCGCCGAAGGCGCCCCCGCCCTTGGCGTGGGGCTGGCGCTCGGGGATGCGCTCCCGGTTGAAGTTCGCCATCTGCTCAATCAGGTAGAAGTCCTGGAGCAGGACGGGACCATCCGGGCCGACGGTCAGCGAATGCTCCTGACTGGCGACCGGGATCCCGGCGTCGGTGGTGGTGGGCGGACGATCAGGCTGAGTCGGGGCCATGGCGTGTTCTCCCGTCTGTGCTGCTTCGTGCTTCCTGGGTCCCACGCTAGCGAGGAGACAGCGCGGTCATCCGCGACAAACCCGGCCACGAGCAATGCGGGTGGCCGGTCGGGGAATGGATGGCGGGCCGGGCCGGGCCGGGCCCCGAACGACTTGGGCTCAGTGGCCGTGGGCCATGTCGACGGCGTTGACCCGGACCGGGCGGATCGTCACGACGACGCGACTCTGCCCGGGACCGTCGTAGGCCCGCAGGTCGGCGCCGTACTTCGGGCCGACCTGGTCGGCGAAGGCGTACCCGGGGTCTTCGGCGATCTCGGCGTCGCCGCGAACCTCGAGGTAGCGGCTGGGCCGGGCGGGATCGAGCACGAAGAAGGTCACCGCGGGGTTGGCCCGCAGGTTCTTGACCTTTTGCCGGCTGCTGTTGAGCGAGACCCGGATGTGGTCCGCGTCGGCCAGGAACCAGACGGCACTGAGCTGGGGCCGGCCGTCGGGCCCGACCGTGGCCAAGATGGCGGTGTCGGAGTCGAGGAGGTCCACTGCGCTCGGAGGAATGGTGGCGGCCATACCTGTTTCAACCAGCGCGGCCAGGCGATATTCCACCCGGCGCTGGCTCAGCTCGTGCTCTCCACCCTGGGTCGGGGGGCGGCGGACAGGTCGTCGGCCACCCACGCGCCGCGCTCGTCCGGGTCCGCTGAGGTGGCCGCCACGCTCCACCGGTTGTCGGCCGCCGGCGCCTCCTGGTCGAGCAGGTCACGCCCGTCGACGATCTCGTAGCGGTCCTTGCCGTTCTTCTTCGCCGTGTACATGGCCCGGTCGGCGTTCTGGAGCAGCTGCTCGACGGTGGCGCCGGGCACGTCGAACGTGATGCCGATGCTCAGGGTGGTCCAGAGCATGTTGGGCCCGACCTGAATCGGCTCCCGGCAGGCGTTGAGCAGCTGCTCGGCCAGGACGACGGAACCGCCGAGATGGACCATGTCCTCGATGAGGACGCCGAACTCGTCGCCGCCGATGCGCGCCGCCGTGTCCGAGGCGCGCAGGCAGCTGCGCACACGCTCCGCGCTGGCCCGGAGCACGGCGTCACCAGCGGCGTGGCCGAGCGTGTCGTTGATGCTCTTGAGATTGTCGACGTCGAGGAAGAAGAGCGAGAGCCGGCGACCGGCCCGGTTGCTGCGCCGGACCGCATGGTCGAGCCGATCCTGAAAGAGGGCGCGGTTGCCCAAGCCGGTCAGCGAATCGTGGAAGGCCTGGTACTGCAGCTCGCGTTCGAGCCGGCGGCGCTCCGTGACGTCGACCCCCGAGACCACGAAGCCCGCCACCGTCGGATCATCGAGCAGGTTGACGAACGACAGCTCGAAAGGGACGAGGGTCTCGGTGCCGTAGCGCACCATGGAGACGACCACGACGACCGGGCTCACCGTGGTCGCCCCGCGGGTGGCCTGACGCAGGGCCTCGCGCAGGGCCGACCGGTCGCTGGCGGAGATCAGGTCTTCGAGGGGCCGGCCCTCGACCAGCTCGGAGTCGTGGCCGAGGAGGCGAGTGAGTGCACCCGAACAGGACCGCACGAGGCCGTCGGGTGACAGGAGAATGGTCAGAACGGCCGCGTTGTGCACCAGGCTCCGGAAACCGGAGTCGGCGTCGTGCGACACCTCGAAGCGGCGGCGCTCCGTGAGATCGCGCAGGCTCAAGAGGACCGAGCCCTCCTCCAGCCAGGACACCGGCGTGCCGATGACCTCGACCAGGCGCCAGCCCGCGGACGAGCGCACCCGGAGCTCAATGGGTGCCCCCGTCTCCTTGCCCTGAATGCTGGTCAGTGAGCGCAGGACGAGTTCGATGTCCTCGGGGTGGACGAAGTCCAGACCGGACATCCCCACCGCGCTCTCGACCGACCGCCCGAAGAGCTTCTCCGCGGCGTGGTTGCCCCACTTGATGATGCCGTCAGGCCCCACGATGAGGGCGACGTCGGGGAACTCGTCGAGGCAGCGCAGGAGCTGTGCCTCGGGGAAGGGTCGGCCCGGGTCGGACGACTCCCAAGGGACGTTGCGCATTGGTGACGAATCGGCCGGATACGTCACCTGCTTTAGCCATTCACAGCCGGGATTGATTCGGTAGAAAGACCTGGTCATGGGCGGCTTCTGCCTCCGTCGAGGGCCCGAGCGCAACGGTTCTGCGATCTCACCGCACCGGCCCCACCACCAGCCCGGGCTGGGGCGCCCGTTTCAACGACCCGGGACCAACGCGACAGCGTCAGCACGGCCTGGCGGCCAGCGGGAACGTCATCCTCACGGACTGGATGTCGCGGCGGCAGCCATGCCCGGCACGTTGGCGCCGTCGACCAGCACGTCGATGCCCGACACGAAGGAGGCCTCGCCGGAGAGGAGGAACGCGACGACCGCGGCCACCTCGTCGGCCTCGCCCAGGCGACCGAGTGGCACCTGCTCGAGCATCGTGTGCATGAAGGGCTGTTGGTCGAGTTCCTGGCGGCCCATCGGCGTGTCGATGATGCCGGGGGCCACGGAGTTGACCCGGCCGCCGCGGGCGCCCCAACGCACAGCCGCCCGCGCCGCAGCTCGGATCACCCCACGCTTGGCCAAGCCATAGGCCATGCCGCTGTCAGGTGATAGCCCGACGGCCCGCTCCAAGAAGTCGGGTGCCATCGGCTTGTCGATGAGCGCGTCGATCTCCGCCGTGGCGAACGGCGCCAGCTGGTAGGCGGCCAAGGACGAGAAGCAGACCGCAGCCGACCCGGTGACCACCAGCCCTTCGAAGACGTCGAGCAGACGCTGCGTGCCGACCAGGTCCACGTCGAAGACGCGCGCCGGCGTCGCCCATGGTCGGAGAGATCCCTGCCGCGTGGGCCAGGGCCCGGAAGGGACCGAGCTGGCGGACCGTTCGGCCAGGGCGGCCACGGCATCGGGATCCGAGACGTCGCAGGCCAGGCCGATCGTGCCCTCGATGGCCGGGGCCTCCAGATCGACGACGACCAGGTCGTCGGCCATGCCGCGCAACCGGTCCACACAGCTCCGGCCCATGCCGCTGGAGGCTCCCGTGACGACGGCGACGCTCATGACCGCTCCGCCTCCGCGGCTGGCCCGCCCAACCCGGTCGCGACGCAGAGGGAATGGAAGACGTCATCCCTATAAAAGTAGCCGACGCCGTGCGGCGCCCCGAGGGTCCCGGCGTCCCTGAGCGGCCTCCGTCGGGGATCGTCGACGGACCACGATCAGGCCTGGGGGAGGGCCTCGAGAAACTGGGTCTGTGCGCAACGGCCGATCACTCCAGCCTCGTCGTGCAGGACCGACGAGGCCAGGCCGACGGCAGTGTTGGCCACGGTCGATGGTCGGGCGGTCAACCCGACCCAGTCCCCCTCCAGCGGTCGGACCAGATTCACGGTGAGGTCGGTGCTCATGAAGGCCCACCGCTTCATGGAGAGCACCAGCACCGTGCCGCCCGAGGTGTAGTCGGCGGCGGCCAGCGTCGATTGCAGCCCGGTGATCGACCCGTCGGAGAGGGCCGGGACCACGAGACGGAACCAGCCGTACATGGCGTCCCGCCGCTCTCTCGACGTGTAGATCTCCATGGAGCGGTTCTCGAAGCCGGGCCAACCGCTGCGCGACTCGGGCAACAACGAGAGCGGACTGGGCGGTGCCGCCGGCTTCTCCGCCGCCGCCGACTCCGGCACCTCAATGGACGCGCCCGCCATGTAGAGCGCGGTGGCCTGCGCCACGGCTCTCTCCCCGTCGTGCAGGGTCGCCGTGCGCCGTTGGACCCGGCGGCCGCCCCCGCCTTCGGCGATTCTCACGCGCAGCGGCCGCAACCGGACCGCCCGGAGCAGGTCCACGGTCACCCGGGCCACAGTGACGCCCTCCTCCTCGAGCAGGGCACCGAAAAGGGCGGCCACTGCCGAGCCGTGGAGGGCGTCGGGGCGCCACGGACCGACCGAATACGCGGTGGGCACTAGGTGCTCCCCCTCACGTACGAACAGCGCAGTGACGTCATCGCGGGGAGTCAGGTCGGACGTCGTCACCGGTGCCCCCGCAACTTCGTGTCCCGGTACGAGGCGCGCAAGTTGCCGGACATCTGATCAGGACCGCTTGGGAAGCCGATCATGACGACAAGGGTGCCGACCCGGGGAGGACGTGATGCCAAGTCACCATCGAACCACTCTTCCTCGCCTCGGTACACCACTCTCCTTCACTCGCCGCTGGGATCGTTGCGCCGAGGGGGCGTCGCGTGCTCGCTCGGTGGGGCCACTGCCCTGCAGGAGCAGCAGCGAGCGAGGTGGCACCGTTTCGTTCGGTCGAGCGGCCGCCGCTTGCGGCTTGCGCTGGGTCGACCGCGCTTTCAGAATATCGAATTTGAAACCGAATTCAAGAACGGGCGCACGGTGAGCGCTTCTGCGCTGACGCGCGGCACCTGGGTCGGACCGTTCGAGGACCGGTTCGACGCGGCGCGCATCCGCCAGTTCGCCGCGGCCACCAACGCGCAGGACCCACGTCTGCGCGCCGGGGAGGTCGTGCCCCCGGCCGCGGCGGTCACTCTGCTCTGGACCGCACAGAACGCGGGACGCAACGCGCTGATCTCCGAGGAGTTCCAAGGGGCGGCGAGCGGAGGCGTGCACGGTGAGCACGACGTCGTACTGCACCGCCCCATGGCGCGCGACGAGCGACTCCTCACCTGGGTCGAGGGCTGGGGCGCCCGTCCCGCCGGCGCCAACTCGGTCGTGACGTTGCACTACGTGACCAGAGACGCCCAGGACGAAGTCGTGGTGGAACAGTGGTGGAGCACCGTCTGGCTCGGCGTGCAGTGCTCGCCCGACGGATCCGCCGCGCCGGCGCACGCCTTCCCCGAGGAGGCGCGGCACCGTGTGCTCGGTTCGTGGGCGGCGGACGTCGACGACGGCATGGCCCGCCGCTACGCCGAAGTCTCGGGCGACTGGAGCGCGCACCACTTCGACGAGACCGCGGCCCGGCGCAGCGGATCCGGGCGAACCTTCCTGCACGGACTCTGCACGCTGGCCCTGTGCGCCCAGGGTGTGGTGGACGTCGTGGTCGGAGGGGATGCCGACGCGCTCGGGCGCGTCGCCGTGCGCTTCGCCCGCCCGATGCCGCTCGGGGGCCGTCTGGACCTGCAGTTCTTCGACGCGGGGACGCACGAGGTGGCGTTCGAGGCTCGCTGCGACGGCCGCACCATTGTGTCCAACGGTCGAGCCAGCGTGGCCTGAACACCGCGCGACGGGCGGCCGTCGGCTCAAGTCGCCTCGACCTGCACCCGCAGGTCGCGTTTGAGGACCTTGCCCGACGGGTTCCGGGGCAGCGCGTCGAGAAAGGTGACCGCCTTGGGCACCTTGAACTTCGCCAGCTGGCCACTGCAGTGCGTGATCAGCTCCTCGGAAGTCGCCGTCGTGCCCGGGCGAACCACCACGAAGGCCACCGGTACCTCGCCCCAGCGCTCGTCGGGCCGACCCACGACCGCGGCCTCGAGCACCGCCTCGTGTTCGTAGAGCACACGCTCGACCTCCGAACCGGCGATGTTCTCCCCGCCCGACACGATCATGTCCTTCAGTCGGTCGACGATGAACAGGTAGCCGTCCTCGTCGCGGAGGCCCACGTCGCCCGTGTGGAACCATCCGCCGGCGAACGCCTTGGCGGTCGACTCGGGATCGCGCCAATAGCCCTTGAACACCTTGGGCCCGCGCAGGACGACCTCGCCGCGCTCGCCGGCCGGAACGGGGTGTCCGTCGTCGTCCCACACATCGAGCTCCAGGTGCAGACAGGGTCGCCCGACGCTCCCCAACTTGGTCACGATGCTGTCCCGGTCGAGGAAGGTGTCGCCCGAGACCGTCTCGGTGAGGCCGTAGGCGTCGGCGAACCACGCGGAGGGAAAGGTGCGCTGAATCCGCTCGATCAATGGAATCGGCATCTTCTCCCCACCGTTGATGATCACGCGTACCGAGGAGAGGTCGCGCTCCTCAATGCCGGGGATCGACATGATGGCGTTGACCATGGCGGGCGCCAGCCAGACCACGGTCACCTGCGAACGCTCCAGCTCGTCCACGACGGCGGCGGCGTCGAACGTGCGGTGGACGATGGTGGGAGCGCCGACCCCGATGAGCGATGTCGTCGTCAGGTCGAGCGCTCCGACGTGATAGAGCGGGCCGCAGGCCAGCCCGAGGTCGGCCGAGGTGAACCCGAACTCCGTGATGTGGGCGAGGTTCTTCCACGCCAGGTTTGCGTGGGTGATCATCACGCCCTTGGGTCGGCCGGTCGTCCCCGACGTGTACATGAGCCGGTGGACATCGTCGGGCTCGGTCAGGACGCGCGAGTGGCGATGCCGCCGCGGCCTCGAGCTCGGTGAGGCTGGTCCATCCGCCGGTCGGGGCCGGGGCGATGCTGGCCCGGACGATGGCCCAGACCATCCGTCGCCGTCGTGGCCACGTCCTCGAGCGCGTCGTCACAGACCAGCGCGGACGCCTCGGAATGCTCGAGGATGTAGCGCACCTCGGCCGCCGCCAGTCTCCAGTTGATCGGCATGGCGATGGCCCCGAGGTAGTTGGCGGCGAAGATCACCTGGAGGAATTCCGGGCAGTTGTAGGCGAGGAGCCCGACGACGTCTCCTGGTCGGACACCCCGTTCGGCCAGGCCACCGGCGAGCGCGACGGCGCGCCGTTCCATTTCGGCGTACGTCGTGACCCGCCCTTCGAACACGTGATCGGCCGGTCCGGTGCCCGAAGCGCATGGTGCGCGAGCACCCCGAACCAGTTCACGTCGGATTTCATGTCGTCGGTCCCTCCCACAGCGCCCGCCTCCGGTTTCGGTGGTGACGCCCGTCAGGCGGCCAGGCGGAGTTCGTCGGCTCCGGCCTCGTTCCAACTAGCGTCGCACCCATGAGCGTGCAGGCGACCGGGGACTCCAGGCGCAGCCCCAAGTGGGAGCAGCGGCGCCACGCCATCGTCGACACCTCCGCCAGGTCTTCGCCCGCCAGGGTTACCACGCCACCGGGATCATGGAACTGTGCGCCGCCAACGATCTCGGCAAGGGCGCGCTGTACCACTACATCGGGTCGAAGGAAGAGCTGCTGGCCGCCATCCACAACCGGGTCATGGACGAGGTCATGTTCGGAGCGGACCGGGTGGCCGAGGCGGGCGGTTCCCCGTCCGAGCAGCTGGCCATGCTGGGCGACGAGTTGATCGACGTCATCCACCGCTATCCCGATCACGTCTGGGTCTTCCTGCACGAGTTTCCCGCGCTCACCGGCGATCGGGCCGAGCAGTTCCGCAAGCGACGCCAGGCCTACGAGCGCCGGGTCGAAGACGTGCTGCGCGACGGCGTGGCGACGGGCGAGTTCCGTGACCTCGACCCGTGGCTGGTGGCCCGGGCCTGGCTCGGCATGCACAACTACACCTACCTCTGGCTCAAGCCCGAGGGGCGCCTGAGCGCGCGCTCGGTCGCCCGGCCGTTTGCCGAGATCTTCATGCGCGGCATCAGGCAGTCCGACCCCGAGGATCACGGCGCCGAATAGCCGCCGTCGACCACCAGGGCCGATCCGGTGGTCCAGCGCGGACTCGTTCCCGGCCAGGTACGCGTAGGCACCGGCCAGGTCATCCGCCGTCCCGAGCCCGAGCGGATGGCGGGCCGCGATCGTGTCGAGCGCTTCTTCGGGGAGGCCGGTGTGGATGGCCGATCGGAACGTCCCGGGACACACGCAGTTGACCCGGATGCCGTCGCGGGCGTATTCCACCGCGGCCACCTTGGCCAGCTGGATCACGGCCGCCTTCGTGGCGCAGTACGGAGCCGAATGGGACCACGCCGTGAGGCCGGCCACCGAGGCGGTCAGCACGATGGAACCGGATCGTTGCGGCCGCATGACCCCGACCGCCGCCTTGATGCCGTTGACCGCGCCGAGGACGTTGACGCGGAACGAGCGCTCCCAGTCCTCCGTCTCGAGGTTGTGGATGCGGCCATTCGGTGCGAGCACGCCCGCGTTGCTGATCAGGACGTCGAGCCGGCCGAACCGCTCTACCGCCAGCGCGACCACCGCTTCGACCTGCGGCGCGTCGCTCACGTCGGCGAGGATGGTCTCCGTCGGCGGTGCCGGGTCGTCGAGGCCCGCCAGCGTCGCCGCCAGAGACTCCTCGGACACGTCGCTCAGCACCAGCGCGGTGTCGGGCTCGGCGCCCAGACGTCGCGCCACCGCGGCACCCGAGCGCGCCGCCGGCACCCGTGATGACGACGACCCGCTGAGGCGCCAGTCTCGTCAGTCATACGAGCAGGTACCCTCCGTCCACGTTCAGCACCGTCCCCGTCATGAAGGCCGACGCGTCCGAGGCCAGGAACTGATAGGCCCCCGCCAGATCGGTCGGCGCACCCCAGCGACGTTGTGCCGTGTGTCCGGTGATCGCCGCGTCGAGCTTGGGTGCGCTCTTCCATCCTTCGGCCAGGGGGGAGTCGAACCAACCCGGCGCCACGACGTTGACGGTGATGCCGGCGGGAGCCAGGTCGAGCGCCAGGGACTTGGCCAGCGCCGGTCAGGCCTGCCTTCGACGAGCTGTAGGCGCACAGGCCCTTGCGGGGACGCTCACCGAGCACCGATCCGGTGAAGATGAGTCGGCCGCCCTCCCCCATGACGCGGGCCGCGGCGCGGGCGCCGAGGAAGCGCGCCCGTCAGATTGACCTCGAGCACGCGTCGCCAGGTGCCCACCTCGGTCTCGCGGGGGCCGGCCACGACCGGAGAGATGCCGGCGTTGCAGATCCAGACGTCGAGGCCACCCCACTCGGCGACGGCGGCGTCGGCCACCGCCTCGTTGAAGTCCTCGTCGGTGACGTCACCGCAGAGCACCAGCGAGGGACCGGGGAGCTCCTGGGCCACGGCCTTGAGGTCCCGCTCGGTCCGGGCCACCAGGACGACCGACGCGCCGGCGCGGGAGAAGGCGTGCGCCAGCAGCGTGCCCAGACCCCGACCGGCACCCGTCACGACGACCCGCTTTCCAGCCACGTCACCCGGGGTGGGGAACGAGTCGGGGATCTCCATCTGGTCGGACATCTGCCTCCCGCTTGTACCGGTCAGTACAGTACACGAGCGTGAAGCGCCCTCAACCCGTCGGTGCCCCGCGACGACCTGGTCGAGATGGGGCGCCAGATGCTGCTGATCCGCGGGTTCGAGGAGCGCGTGGCCGACCTCTACCGCGACGGGCTGATCCCCGGCTTCGTGCACCTCTCCATCGGCCAGGAGGCGTCGGCCGTCGGCGCGTGCTGGCCCTTGCGCCGCCGAGGACGTGATCACCTCGACGCACCGCGGCCATGGCCACTGCCTGGCCAAGGGCTTGGACCCCGAGGGCATGTTCGCCGAGCTGATGGCCAAGGACGAGGGAACCAATCGAGGGCGCGGCGGGTCCATGCACATCGCCGACCCGAGGCTCGGCATCTTCGGTGCCAACGGCATCGTGGCCGCCGGCCTTCCGATCGCCAACGGTGCCGCCGTGGCCTCACAACTGCGCGACGACGGGACCGTCGTCGTGGCGTTCTTCGGCGACGGCGCGGCTGCGCAGGGTGCGTTCCACGAGGCGCTCAACCTGGCCTCCATCTGGCAGCTGCCGGTCATCTTCTTCTGCGAGAACAACGGGTACTCGGAGTTCTCCCCGACGCGCTCCCAGCAGGCGGCGTCGCTGAAACGTCGGGCCAAGGGCTACGCGCTCCCCTACGTGCCGGTGGACGGCAACGACGTCGTCGCCACGGCCACGTGCATGCAGGACATGGTCGTGGCGGCCCGGGCCGGGGGCGGACCCGTCCTCGTGGAGGCGTCCACCTACCGCTGGCACGGGCACTACGAGGGCGACCCCCAGCGCTACCGGACCGAAGAGGAGCTGCGCGAGTGGCAGGAGCGCGATCCCCTCGTCGTGCATCGGGCCCGGCTCGTGGCGGCCGGCCTCGAAGAGAGCGAGATCGACGAGCTTGCGTCGTCGGTGGACGCCCTGCTGGACGAGGCCGTCGAGCGGGCGCGGGGACTGGCCCCGCCGGCGGCGTCCACGCTGTTCGACTTCGTGGCGAGGCCGCGTCCCGCCAGGCCCGAACCTCCGGCGCTTGCGGCCGACGCGCCCGTGTACCGCACCATGGATGCCATCCGAAGTGCGCTGGAAGCGGAACTGGCATCCGACGAGCGGGTGTTCCTGGCCGGGATCGATGTCGGTGAAGGCGGCAACGTGTTCGGGTTGACCCGCGGTCTGCGCGAGCGCTTCGGCGAGCGCGTCCGTGACACCCCGATCTCCGAGACGGCGATCGTCGGGCTCGGCGTCGGTGCGGCCATGGCCGGGATGCGGCCGATCGTGGAGGTGATGTACCTGGACTTCCTCGGCGTCTGCCTGGACCAGCTGCTGAACCAGGCCGCCAAGCTGCCCTTCATGACGGGGGGATCCGCCGAGATGGCCTTGACCGTCCGGACCCAGTTCGGTGCGGGTCGGTCGTCGGGCAGCCAGCACTCGCAGAGCCTCGAGGCGCTGCTCGCCCACATCCCCGGGCTCACCGTGGTGATGCCGTCGACCCCGGCCGACACCTACGGGCTCCTCCGGGCGGCCATTCAGGACCCCAATCCGGTCGTGTTCGTGGAGAACAGGCTGCTCTACGGCATGAAGGGCCCCGAGCCGCCGCCCGACTTCATCGTGCCCATCGGGCGCTCGGCCGTGGTCCGCGCCGGCTCCGACATCACGGTCGTCTCGGTGTCGCGCATGGTCCACGAGGCCCTCGCCGCCGCGGAGGAGCTGCACGGGGAAGGGATCTCGGTGGAGGTGATCGATCTGCGGACGGTCGCCCCCCTCGACCTCGAACCCGTGCTGGCGTCGGTGCACAAGACCAGTCGGCTCCTGATCGCCCACGAGGCGGTCGTTCCCTTCGGCATTGGCGCGGAGATCGCGGCCACGGTGGGCCGGGAGGGCTTCTGGGACCTCGATGCGCCCATTCAGCGCGTGGGCGCTGCGGCCACTCCCCCGCCGTATGCCCCCGAGCTCGAACGGGCCTGGCTGCCCGATCGACACGACATCGCGGCGGCCATCCGCACGCTGGCCGCCGTCTGAAGGGCTAGGGCACTCAGCAGCCGAGAGCCCGCGCGATCACCACGTGCTGAATTTCGTTGGTGCCCTCGCCGATCTCGAGCACCTTGGAGTCGCAGTAGAACCTGGCCACCGGTGACTCGAGCATGTAGCCGACCCCACCGTGGATCTGCACCGCTTCGGAGGCGGCCCACGTGGCGACCCGGCTGGCCTTGAGCTTGGCCATGGCCGCCTCCTTCAAGAACGGCTCCCCGGCGTCGCGCAACGAGGCGGCACGGTAGGTCAGCCACCGCGCCGCTTCGAGCTCGGTCGCGATGTCGGCCAACTTGAACTGCACGGCCTGGAACTTCGAAATCGGCTGCCCGAACTGGACGCGCTGGCGTGCGTAGTCCAGCGCCAGGTCCAAGACCGCCTGGGTCAGGCTGAGCGACAGCGCGGCAATGGAGATGCGGCCGACCTCGAGCGTGCGCAGGAACTGGCTCAGACCCATGGCCGGGTCCCCGACGAGCTGGTTCCCGGGAACCCACACGTCGTCGAAATACAGCTCGCGGGTGTCCAGGCCACGCCAGCCGATGCCGCGCATCTTGGGCCCCGTGGTGAAGCCCGGCGTGTCGCGCTCTACGACGAAGCTGGCGTAGCGCGCCGGGTCGCCGTCGCCGGCGTCCGTCCGGGCCAACAAGGTGACGCCGAAGGACATGTCCGTTCCCGCGTTGGAGATGAACGTCTTCCGCCCGTTGATCACCCAGCCGTCGTCCTTGGCGACGGCGCGGGTGCGGATGCCGCGGGCGTCGGATCCGGCCTCGGGCTCGGTGAGTCCGAAGGCGCCGAGGGCCCGCCCTTCGGCCAGCGGGCGCAGCCAGCGTTCCCGCTGGGCGTCATTGCCGAAGAGAAGCAACGGAAGTGATCCGATGGTCACGTGGGCCTGCCAGGCGGCGGCCACCGACTGGTCGGCCAGACCGATCTGCTCCATGGCGGCGACGAAACCGACGGTCGACATGCCGATGCCGCCCCACTCTTCTGGCACCAGCATCCCGAGGAGGCCGAGGGCTCCCATTTCGCGGAGGAGATCAGTGGGGCAACGCGCTTCGTCCCAGGCCGCGGGCGCCCGGCGGGCGATCTCGTTCTGGGCGAAGTCCCGGCTGAGCGCGACCAGTGCGCGCTCGGGTTCGCTGAGGGAGAAATCCACGCCGTCATCCTATGGACTGACCGGTACAAACGCCCGTACACTGGTGCGGTGGCATCCGATCGTCTCCCGCATACCTTTCCGAAGTTCAGCACCACCGAGGATGAGCGGCGGCACCGCAAGCAACGCCTGGCCGCCGCCTTCCGCCTGTTCGGTCGGTTCGGCTTCGGCGAGGGGACGGCCGGGCACATCACCGCCCGCGATCCCGAGCTGCTCGACCACTTCTGGGTGAATCCGTTCGGCATGAGCTTCCGCCAGGTCCGGGTCAAGGATCTGCTGCTGGTCGACCACGAGGGCACCGTCGTGGAGGGCACCTGGCCGCTCAACGCGGCGGCCTTCGCCATTCACTCCCAGATCCACGCGGCGCGCCCCGATGTGATCTCTGCGGCCCACGCGCACTCCGTATACGGCAAGGCGTGGTCCACGCTGCACCGGCCGCTGGACCCGCTGACGCAGGACGCGTGCGCGTTCTACGACGATCACGCCGTGTTCGACGACTACACCGGCGCCGTGCTCGACCTCGAAGAGGGAAAGCGCATCGCCCACGCGCTCGGTGACGGCAAGGCGGCCATCCTGAGTAACCACGGCCTGCTCACCGTCGGGCGCAGCGTCGACGAGGCGGCCTGGTGGTTCGTGACCATGGAGCGCTCGTGCCAGGCGCAGCTCTTGGCCGAAGCGGCCGGCACCCCCGTCCTGATTCGGCCCGACGTGGCCGAGAAGACCGCGGGGCAGACCGGCAGCCACCGGGCCGGGTGGTCACAGTTCCAGCCCCTCTACGACCAGATCGTGGCCGAGGAGCCGGACCTGCTCGAGGAGTAGCGCCCGGGCCTCAGTCGCCCTCGGGTTGGAGATGGGCCATGAACGAGGCCGACCAATCCATCAAGCTCTTGGGGATGAAGTAGCCGGCTTCGTCGTTGATGGCCGCCCAGTGCTGGGCGATGTCCTCAATGGACGCGCTCGGGCCCGGGTGGACGTAGCCCGGTGTGGTGGCGATGAACATGCGGGCGAAGCGCCCGGCGCCCGCGGCGTACATCTCGCCCGAGACCGGACACTCCTCGTGCGCCAGGTAGGCCACCATCGGCGCCACGAGTTCCGGCGTCATCTCCGACGGGCCGCCGCCGGGGCCCGCCATCCGCGTCATGGCGGCCGGAGCGATCAGATTCGCCTTGATGCCCCGCTTGGTCCCGGCGACAGCCAGACTGCGCGTCAGCCCGACCACCGCAGCCTTGGCCGTGGCATAGGAGGTGTTGTTGGGCAGTCCGAACATGCCACTCGAGGTGGTCATGACGATCCGTCCGTAGCCCTGGTCGGCCAGGTGGGGCCAGGCGGCCCGGGCCGTGTTGAACGCTCCCACCGTGTGCACGGCCAGGTGGCTGGTCAGGTTCTCCTCGTCCGCCTCGGGAAAGGCGGCCCAGCGGATGATGCCGGCGTTGTTGATCAGGACGTCGATGCGCCCGAAGTGGTCGACGGCGGCCTGCACCGCCGCCTGCGCTCCCGCCACCGTGGCGATGTTGCTGGCGTCGGCCACGGCCGCGCCACCGAGCGCGGTGATCTCCTCGACCACGTCGGCGGCCGGACCGCCGTCGGACCCCACCCCCTCCATCGACCCACCGAGGTCGTTGACGACGACGGCGGCTCCCCGTTCAGCGAGCAAGAGTGCATAGGACCGTCCGATGCCGCGTCCGGCACCCGTGACGACGGCGACGCGCCCGTCGAAACGATGGTCGCGGGAGCCCTGACCGGTCAGGCCGCCACCGGAGCCTTGAAGCCGAGAAGTCCGCCGAGCGTGCCGCCGATCATGGCGTTGCGCTCGTCGGCGGGGATACCGGCGAACTGCTCGGCGATCAGTTGCCGGCTGCCCCGGAAGGTGCCTTCGGCGTGCGGGTAGTCGTTGCCCCAGACGATGGTCGACAGGCCGGTGATGTGACGGCAGGCCACCGCGACCGGGTCGTCCTGGAACGACACGTGGAACTGGCGCCGGACGTACTCGCTGGGCATCAGCGGGTAGGGCCACTTCTCGTTCAGCCGGAAGAGTTGCGCCATGCCGCTCTGCTCGCTGGCGGGACGTGTCTCGTCCCACACACCGAGCCACCAGTCGGCGTCCTGGCCGATGCCGGTGATCCAGCACTTGTCCATGCTCCCGACGAGTGACGCCAGCCAGTGCGCGTTGAACTCGATGAGGGCGAAGTGCAGATCGGGGTAGCGCTCCGCCACGCCGCCCCCGACCAGTTGGCAGATGACCTGCTGCGGGACCATGGTGCTGTAGATGCACTGCGTGATCATCCGCTTCGCGGCGGCCTTTTCCGTCATCGGCTGATTGACCTGCTGCGCGTTCTCCATCACGACCTTCAACGTGGTGGCCTCCGTGTCGTTGACCTTCACGCCACCCGTCTGGGTGTGGATGAAGACGTGGACGCCGTTGGCCTGCGCCGCGGCCCAGATCGGGTCGAAGTCACGCGAGTAGTACGGCTTGGGCGGTGTCGCCGGGAGCAGGATCGCACGGAAGCCGCCCGCCGCCACACGCTCGATCTCGACGACGGCTTCCTCGACGTCGGTCAGCGGGATTGGAGCGGTCGGGGCCAAGCGGGAGAAGTACGGGCTGAAGCGCTCGAGGATGTAGTCGTTGTAGACCCGGGCGTGGGCCATGGACAGCTCGTGGTCGTCCGAATAGAGCCCGAAGAGCGACAGGTTCGGATGCATGACACCGACATCGACCCCGTCGAAGTCGAGGTCCTCGAGGATCAGCGCGGGATCGCCCTCGGGCATCCGCCCTCCCGTCTGGCGGTAACGCGAGATCGTCCAACCTTCGAAGCCCGGAGTGTGCAGGCGCCGGAACTTCCGCGCCCCACCTTCGACGAGCGGCTCAATTTCGAAGTCGTCCTCCCAGACGCCCCGGTCCCGCAGGTGCTTGGGCAAGCGGGTCCGGAAGAGGTCGGTGGGCTCGAGGATGTGCCCGTCGGCCGAGACGACAAAGGGCTTGTCCTGCATGTGTTGTCCCTTCCGTCCAAGTGACAGAGAGTGGCTGCCGCGAATTGCGCGAAGCTCCTTGCCAAAGGCTAGACCAACCGGTCGGTACACAGCAACGCGACCAGGGGAGGACGGCGACACGTGGCAGAGCGATGGAAGCAGAGGCCGACCGGTTCGACCTGGGGCGACTGGGGGGACGACGACGAGCTCGGGCGGGTGAACCTCATGACGCCGGAGAAGGTGCTCCAAGGTGTGCGCGAGGTCGAGGCCGGGGTGAGCTTCTGCCTCAGCCTGCCGCTCGACTACCCCGGGGGCACGGCCCTGAACCAGCGCCGCCATCCCCCGGTGGTCTCACCCACCGAGGACATGAACGGCGAGGCCTCCGTCTTCTACAACGTCCGCATGAGCGAGATGGAGGACTGGGGCGACGCCAAGTACGTGGACGTGTGGGCCGACGACGTCGTGACGCTCGCCCTCCAGTACTCGACCCAATGGGATTCCCTGGCCCACGTCGGTGCGGAGTTCGACGCCGACGGGGACGGGGTCGAAGAAGCTGTCTATTACAACGGCTACCGGGCCGGCGTCGACCTGGTCGGCCCGAAGGACGACGCCCGGGGTGACGGCAGCGCGCACCGCGCCTTCGCGCATCACCTGGGCCTCGAGCACATGGCCTTTCACGGCGTGCAGGGCCGCGGCGTCCTGGTCGACCTGGCCCATCACGTGGGGGACGAATGGCGCGGCATCGACCGCGCCGAGCTCGAGGGCATCATGGCGGCCGACGGCGTCAAGGTCGAGCCCGGCGACGTGTTGCTGCTCCACACCGGCTTCGCCACCCGGGTGCTCGAATGGGAACGCGAGCCCGATCCCAGAAAGATCCACACGATGTGCTCCTACCTCGACGCCCGTGACCCCTCGTTGCTCGAGTGGATCGCCGACTCGCAGATCTCGGCGCTCGTGGCCGACAACTACGCCGTCGAGGGGCTCTTGGGCAAGGACCGCGACCCCAGCCGGCATTCCTTCCTGCCCCTCCACCACCTGTGCCTGTTCAAGCTCGGGGTACCGCTCGGGGAGATGTGGTACCTGCACGAGTTGGCCGGATGGCTTCGTGCGCACGGCCGCAGCCGGTTCCTCCTGACCGCCCCGCCCCTGCGCCTCCCGGGCATCGTCGGCTCGCCGGTGACTCCCGTCGCCACCGTCTGAGCCTTGGCGCCGAGGCGCGCTACCCGGTCGCCTCGGCCGGCTCGTCGGTGCCCGAGAAGGTGAAGGAGTCGTAGTCGTTGGCCACCACGTCGGCGATGATGGAGAACAGCTTGGGCCGGCCGCCGGAGTTGAGCAGGTAGCGCTTGGGCTTGCCCGGGATGTTGCTGCCGAAGTAGTAGCTGCTCTCGCCGAAGGAGAGCGGTGAGGCGGCGCCGCGGTTCACCATGTTGGTCCAGCGCTCTTCGGCCCGGGCGGTCACCTCGACCACGTCGAAGCCGCGGCTGCGGGCGAAGAGCAGCAGGCCGGTGACGAAATCGACCTGGTCCCCGTTGTAGCGCGGGTTGTTGCCGGCCGCGGCGTGCGGCCCGCCCGGAAAGAAGAGGTTCGGGAACCCGTGGGTCTGCACGCCCAGGAAGGTGAGCGGACCGTCGGCCCAGTGATCGACCAGCGCCAGCCCGTTTCGCCCCACGATGCCCATCCGGGCCAAGGCGCCGGTGCCGAAGTCGAAGCCCGTCGCCCACACGATGATGTCGAACTCACGGATGCCGTCCGTCGTCTCAATGCCCGTCGGCGTCACCCGGACCATGGGGGTCTCGTGGAGATCGACCAGGGAGACGTTGGGACGGTTGAAGGACTCGAAGTACCCGTTCACGAACGGCGGCCGCTTCTCCCCGAACCGGTGGTCCTTCGGGACGAGGCGGTCGGCGGTCACCGGGTCCTCGACGACGGCGCGGATCTTCCCGGCGATGAAGGCACACCACTCGGCGTTGACCTCCGGGTTCGAGAGGAGGTCGAGGTAGTTGCTGGTCAGCTTGGTGAACCCCGGGCTGCGCCACATCTTCTCGTAGAACTCCTGGCGTTGCTCTTCGGAGTCCTCGAAGGCGGTGCGGTCGTGCGGGAGGTGGTGGAAGCCGTGCACCGAGGTGTTGAGGGTCTCCCGGAGCTGCTCGAAGCCGGCTCGCAGTTCGGCCTGCTCTTCGGGCGAGATGGGTCGGTTGTTGAGCGGGGTGCACCAGTTGGCCGTCCGCTGGTACACGGTCAACGACTCGACCTGGTCGGCGATGGAAGGCACGACCTGGACGCCGCTCGAGGACGTCCCGATCACGGCCACCCGCTTGCCCGTGAAGTCGATCGCGCCGTCCGGCCACGAGCCGGTGTGGTACGACGCCCCGGTGAACTCCCCCTGCCCGGGGACGTCCGGCGTGTAGGGCACGGAGAGGACTCCGGTGGCGGCGACGACGAAGCGGGCCCGCACGTCGGCTCCCCCGCTGGCCGACACGCGCCAGGTGCCGGTGGACTCCTCGTACTCGGCCGAGCTCACCCGGGCGTCGAAGCGGATGTGGCGGCGCAGGTCGAAGCGGTCAACGACGTGGTTGAGATAGCGCTCGGTCTCCGGCTGGGGGGCGAAGTGCTCCTCCCAGCGCCAGTCCTCGAAGAGGTCCTTGGAGAAGAGGTAGCCGTAGGTGTAGCTCTCGGAGTCGAAGCGGGCGCCGGGATAGCGGTTCCAGTACCAGGTGCCGCCGACTCCGCCGCCGGCCTCGAGCAGGCAGGCGGAATAGCCTTCCTCGAGTGCTCGGTAGAGCTGGTAGATCCCCGTGATCCCCGCGCCCACGACCAGCACGTCCACGTCGGCGGCCGCACCGGCCGGGCCGCTGCCGGCTCCGGAGCCGGGAGAGGTGTTCATGTCGATGCAGCCCCTGTCGTTCCCGAGTGGACCGCGGCGGCCTCGCGGAGGTGCACCGGCGGCATATTGTACCGACCGGTTAGTCTAATACGAGCCGACGCGCACTGGAGGGGCGGCACAATGACCATCATGGACAAGAAGTGGTCCGCGCTCCCGGTGCCGTACGCCATCGAGGAACTCGATCGGGTGCGCAAAGAGCGCTACTTCGACCCTGAATTCTTCCAGATGGAGGCCGAACAGCTCTGGCCGCGGGTCTGGCAGATGGCCTGTCGCCTCGAGGAGATCCCCGAGGTCGGTGACTTCGCCGAGTACGAAATCCTCGATCAGTCGGTGATCGTCATCCGCACCGGCGAAGGCGTGCAGGCCTTCCACAACGCCTGCCGGCACCGGGGGGTCCGCCTCGTCCAGGGCCGAGGTTCTCGCCGGGGTGGATTCGTCTGCCCGTTCCACGGCTGGTGCTACGGGACCGACGGGCGCAACACCCGGGTGACGCAGCCGAGCGCGTTCTCCGAGCACAACCTCGAAGCGGGGGACATCGACCTCGTGGCGGTCCGCTGCGAGACCTGGGGTGGATGTGCCTGGGTCAATCTCGACGACACCGCGCCGCCGTTGCGCGCCTGCATCGAACCCTTCGCCACCGTGCACGACGCCTGGCAGGTCGAAGCGTTTCGGGCGGAGTGGTGGTTCTCCTGCCGGCTGCCGGTGAACTGGAAGCTGGCCGAAGAGGCGTTCGTGGAGCAGTACCACGTCCTGCAGGCCCATCCCCAGCTGCGCATTCCGAACCGCTATCCGGCGCGCGACCCGGCCGACTTCGACCCCAGCGTCCTGATCGACGGTGAGCTGCAGTACCTGCGGACGATGTGCGAGGGCATGGACGGGATGGTGCACGCCCGCGACGTCGAGATTGCCGAGTCGCTGGTGGGGTTGGAGCTCCCTCGGGAGTACCAAGAGGCCCGTGCGACATGGGAGCGAAGCCTGAACGAGGCGGTCACGCGCACCCACCGCGAGCGCGGCTGTGCCATGCCTGATCTCAACGAGCTCGAGGCCCAAGGGCTGAATCAACCGATGGGCTACTGCTTCCCCCACTACTTCATCCTGCCCATGTACAGCAGCGCGTCTTCCTACCGCTTCAGGCCGCTCGGGCCGGAGGAGACGCTCATGGACATCTGGGCGCTCACCCGGTTCCCCGAAGGTGAGGAGCCGCAGACGCCCGCGTCGCCCGAGGCCTGGGAGCACGACGATCCGCGCTGGCCACCGATTCCGGCCCAGGACTTCTCGAACCTGCCGAAACAGCAGCGGGGCCTGCACTCGACGAGCTTCGAGTTCATGCGCCTGGCCGAGCGCACCGAGGGACACATTTCGAACTACCAGCGGGTCATCGACGGCTTCTTGGCCGGTCTGCCCTACGACACGCTGCAGCCTGAGCTGCGCAAGATCAACGTGAATCCCCTCGACATGCCCGTGGTCGAGATCGGCTTCTGAGGCCCGATGGTGGCGGCTGGACAGACCCTGGCTGACGTCGTCGCGGGCGTCGGCAACACCATGGCGGCCTACACGCAGGCGCTCGACGACGGCCGCACGGAGGACATCGTCGCCACCTTCTGCCCCGACGGCTTCTGCGACATGCCGGGACTGGGTCGCCACGACGGCCACGACGCGCTCCGCGCCGCGTACGACACGTGGAAGCCGAGGAAGCCGCAACGCCATCTCATCACCAATACCTTGGTCACCGGGTGGGACGAGCGGGAGGCCCGGGTGTCGAGCGACGTGGTGTTCCTCCGGCAGTCCGACCGCGGATGGGTCGTCGGCGTGGTGGGGCGCTACGAGGACGTCTTGCACCTCGATGGGGACACGTGGCGCTTTCACAGCCGCGTGGCCACCTTCGTGAACGTGAAGGAGAATGAAGCGCAATGAGATTCGGCCTCGACGTGGCGCAGCAACGGGTGACGTGGGACGCCTTGGTCGAGCGGGTGCGTTTCGCCGAGGACCTCGGGTTCGACGGGGCCTGGGGTTTCGACCACTTCCAACCCATGTTCGGTGAGGGACCGGGCGAGACGTTCGAGGGTATGAGCACGTTGGCTGCGCTGAGCGGGCTCACCAGCGACATCCGTTTGGGCCTCCTGGTCACCGGCGCCACCTACCGCCACCCCTCGGTGCTGGCCGCCCAGGCGGTGACGATCGATCACGCGTCGCACGGACGCTTGGAGCTGGCCCTGGGCGCGGCCTGGTTCGACAAGGAGCACGAGGAGCTCGGGATCCCGTTCCCGGCGACGGCCGAGCGCTTCGACCTCCTGGAGGACACGCTCGAGATCGTCACCCGTCTCTTCAGCGGTGAGGTCGTCTCCTACGACGGCAAACGCATCTCGTTGCACTCGGCGCAGATGTTGCCCCGCCCGGTGCAGCAGCCGCACCCGCCGATCTGGATCGGCGGCACGGGTCCACGACGGACGCTCCCGCTGGCGGCGCGCTACGCCGACGTCTGGCATGCCTTCGGGACTCCCAACTCGCTGCGCGAGGCCGGTGCGGAGCTTGACCGGCTGGCCACCGAGGCAGGCCGCGACCCCTCCGCCATCCTGCGGGCCGGATCCCTCTCGCTCGACGACCTCGAGGCGGCTCGCCGCCACGCCGCGAAATGGCGCGACGCCGGGTACGGCTACCTGGTCTGTGGCTGGCCGGGTGCCGGCGAGGCCCAGATCGAGGCGTTCGTGCGCGACGTGCTGCCGGAATTCACGTCCTGATGAGCACGATCACCGCCGAACGGCTCACGCCGACCGTGGGCGCACTCGTCGAGGGCGTCGACCGTGAGCGCCTGCTCTCCGACGAGGCGCTGCCCGGGTGGACGCTCGAGGCACTCGACGCGCACGGGGCGCTCGTGTTCCGGGGCCTGCACATGACCGACGACGACCAGGTCGCCTTCTCCAAGTTGCTCGGGACGGTCGAAGTGTTCGGGACCGGTGCCCACCCCGAGATCTTCCGGGTCACCCTGGACCCGGCACGCAACCCGGCCGCGGCCTACCTCAAGGGCACATTCCATTGGCACATCGACGGGTGCACCGATGACGTGCCGATCATGGCCACCATGCTGAGCGCCCACGAGGTGGCCGCGTCAGGTGGTGAGACCGAGTTCGCCAGTTCGTACCAGGCCTACGAGGACTTGAGCGACGAGGAGCAGGTCCGGTTCGAGTCCGTCCGCGTCGTGCACACGATCGAGGCCTCCATGCGCCTCCACACGGCCGATCCGACACCCGAACAGCTCGCCCTCTGGCGCAGACGGCCGGCCAAGGAACACCCCTTGGTCTGGACCCATCGAACCGGGCGCAAGTCACTGGTGCTGGGCGCCACGACCGACCACGTCACGGGGATGGATCCCGAGGAGAGCCGTGCCTTCCTCGACGGCCTCGTGGACCGGGCCACCGTTCCCGAGCGCGTCTATCGCCACGAGTGGCAGGTCGGAGACGTCGTGATCTGGGACAACCGGGGGGTGCTGCACCGCGCCGCCCCCTACGACCCGACGTCACCCCGGGAC
Organism: uncultured Acidimicrobiaceae bacterium; assembly: GCA_963726545.1. Lineage (GTDB taxonomy): Bacteria > Actinomycetota > Acidimicrobiia > Acidimicrobiales > RAAP-2 > Bog-473. The sequence goes on from CAVSCV010000020.1 coordinate 127,258, forward strand.
ATGCACCGGACGACCTTCGCCGGCGACGAGCCGATCAATTGAGTACGACTCCGGAAAGCAGCTCGGTACCCCGGGTGCAGCCGATCCGGCCGCGTGAGTGGCCGGCCGGCATGGCGGAGGCGCTGGCCGCGGCGTACCGCCCGACCAATCCCCGACATCCCCCGTCACCGCTCGACCCGACGAGTCCCAAGGGCCTCAACGCCATGGGTGTGCTGGCCTACCACCCCGAGCTCACCGCCGCCTACAACAACCTCATCAGCCACGCCCTCTACTTCACGACGATCACCCCCCGCCAGAGGGAGCTCCTGATCCTCCGCGTGGCGCACCTACGAGGTTCGCTCTACGAGTGGGCCCAGCACGTCTACCAGGCCGGCGTGGTCGGCCTCACGGCCGACGAGGTCGAGCGGGTCCGCGCCGGCGGGTCGGCCGAGGGTTGGGACGAGCTCGACTCGGCGCTGCTGCGCGCCGCCGACGAGCTCGTGGCCGACGCCCGTATCGCTGATCCCACCTACGCCGTGCTGTCGCGTGAGCTCGAGACGCGCCAACTGATGGATGTCGTCTTCACCGTCGGCGCCTACGAGGTGTTCGCCATGGCGATGCGGACGTTCGACGTCCCGCTCGACGACGATCTCGGACGCTTCACCTGATCCGCCCCGCTCAGGTGTTGCGGCCGCCGTTCACCCCGATGATCTGGCCGGTGATGTAGCCGGCCTCCTCGCGGCACAGGAACGAGCAGGTCGCCGCGATGTCCTCGGGCATTCCGGCGCGGCGCACGGGAGTGCGGCCGATGGCGTCCTGAATCCCGCCTTCCCCGAACTCGCCGCGTTCGACCGAAGCCCGGAGCATCGGGGTGTCGATGAAGCCGGGCGGGATGGCATTGACCGTGATGCCGCGGGCACCGACTTCGAGGGCCAGGGACTTCGTGAGGCCGTTGACCGCCGACTTGGACGACACGTAGGGGGCGAGCAGGGGCTGGCCACTGTGGGCGCTGGACGACGAGATGTTCACGATCCGGCCCCAGCGGGCCTCCACCATGTCGGGCAACGCCGCCTGGCAGCAGTTGAACGTTCCGGTGAGGTTCACCCGGAGGACCTGCTCCCAGAACTCCGGCGTGATCTTGACGAAGCGGTGGAAGGTCGAGCCCATGCCGGCGTTGTTGACCAGGATGCCGAGAGGTCCGAGCTGGCGCCTGACCTCGTCGACGGCGACGAAGACCTGCTCACGGTCACCCACGTCGACCGGGAGGCCGATCCCCTGTCCGCCGGCCGAGGTGATGGCCTCCGCCGCTCCGCTCGCCGCCTCGTCGCTCAGGTCCATGACGGCGACCGCGTGCCCGTCCGCCGCGAGGCGACGGCTGATGGCCAGGCCGATCCCCGAACCTCCACCGGTGACGACCGCAACGCGCTGCTCGCTCATGGGACCACCCTCTCGTGCGTCAGGGCGACGACGGTACTGCGTCGGAGAACGGGCCGACAACGCGTCGAGGACGGTTGACGATCGTGCGGCCCGTGTTAGTGCACGCGCACTCGAGACGGTGGCCGAGCGTTGCGGCACGACGTCATTGACAGCGGGGCGGCGTCGCCGCTTGACTCGGGACATGCCCGATGAACCCGAGGTCGCACTCGCCGGCGGGCCGCTCGGTGTCGTGTCCGGCGCCAACCTGGGCCTGAAGTTCGGCCTCGAGCTGGCCAGCCTGGCCGCCTTCGGCTACTGGGGGGCGTCTTCGGTCGAGGGCCCCGGAGCGGTCGTGCTCGCCGTGGCGGCGCCGGCTGCCATGGCCACGGTCTGGGGTCTGTACGCGGCACCGCGGGCGCGACGCCGGCTCGCCCTGCCCGGACGCGCCGTCCTCGAGCTCGGCGTGTTCGGCCTGGCCTGTGCCGCGTTGGCGGGGAGTGGCCGGGACACCCTGGCCGCAGTCCTGGGCGGCGCCGTGGTCGTGAACGCAGGACTCATGACCGCACTGGGTCAATGGGAACGGTGAACCGGCGGAGGTTGTGAGGCGGGCGGGTCCGTTGGACGCTGTACGCGGGCGGTGCGCTCAGCGCGAAGGCTCGGGCAGGCGAGCCACGGTCGCTCCCCGGAGCGTCGGGCCCGACGTATGCAGATGGCAGCGCACCGTGGTCCCGGCGGGGGTCACATAGGGCTCGGGGTCGACCTGCGCGCACACGTCCATGGCGAAGGGACAACGAGCGCGGAAGCGGCAGCCGACCTCACCGACCTTGAGCTCACTCACCTCACCACGAAGCACGATCCGTTCGCGCTCGTACTGGCGGTTCGGATCCGGGACGGGAATGGCCGAGAGCAAGGCGGAGGTGTAGGGGTGGGTCGGGCGCTCGTACACCTCGTCGGCCTCGCCCTCCTCGACGATCTGGCCGAGATACATGACGGCGATGCGGTCGCTGATGTGGCGGACGACCGAGAGGTCGTGCGCGATGAAGAGATAGGCGATGCCCAGTTCGCGTTGCAGGTCGATGAGGAGGTTGATGACCTGCGACTGCGTGGACACGTCCAGGGCGCTGACCGGCTCGTCGCACACCAGCAGTTTGGGCTGGAGCGCGAGGGCGCGGGCGATGGCGATGCGCTGGCGCTGCCCGCCCGAGAACTCGTGCGGCTGGCGCTGGAGCACGTGCGAGTCCAGGCCGACCTGCCCGAGCAGCTCGACGACTCGTCGCTCGCGCTCGGACCGGCTCATCGACGTGTGGATGGCCAGGGGCTCCCCCACGATGTCCGCGATGCTCTGACGCGGGTCGAGCGAGGAGTACGGATCTTGGAATACCAGCTGCATGTCGTCGCGCCGGCGACGGAGCGCCGGGCCGCGCAGCGTGCTGATGTCGTTGCCATCGACGACGATCTCCCCTTCCGTGGCGTCGATGAGGCGCAGGACGAGGCGGGCCAGTGTCGACTTGCCCGAGCCGCTTTCGCCCACCAACCCCAACGTCGTTCCCGCCGCCACCCGCAGATCGACCCGGTCCACGGCCCTGACCTTTCCCGTGGTCCGGCGCATCACCCCGCTCCGGATCGCAAAGTCCTTGCTGAGACCGGACACCTCGAGCACCAGGGGAGGTTCGGGTCGCGGGTCGAGGGGCGCGGAGGCTTCGATGGCACTCGAGCCCAGTGCGGGGGGTGGGCCGGAGAGCACGAGCTCGTCGAGGCGGATGCACCGGACGAGGCTCGACGAGGCATCGGCCCCGCCTCCGTTGCCGTTCGCGGCAGCACCGACGTCCGACGGCCTGGTCAACGAAACGGGCGCGGCGCCACATGCGTCCTGGGCGTAGGAACAGCGCGGCGCATAGCGGCAGCCCGGCGGCAGCCGGTCGGGCCGGGGCACCATGCCGGGAATGGCATGGAGGGGTTCGCCCTTGGGCGTGAGTTGAGGGATCGAATCGAGCAGGGCCTCGGTGTAGGGATGACGTGGCCGGACGAAGAGGTTGGCTGCCGCGGCTTGCTCGGCGATCTGGCCGGCGTACATCACCACCACGTCGTCGGCCACGTCGGCGATGACCCCGAGGTCGTGCGTGACGAAGATCATCGCCATGTCCTCTTCGTGCTGGAGCCCGTGCAGCAGGTCGATGATCTGCGCCTGGGTGGTCACGTCGAGGGCGGTGGTGGGCTCGTCGGCGATGAGCAACTTCGGCGAACAGGACAGGGCCATGGCGATCATCACCCGCTGGCGCATGCCGCCCGAGAAGGCGTGCGGGTAGTCCTGTGCGCGGCTGGCCGCCTGAGGGATCTCGACCCGGTCGAGGGCCTCGACGGCCACCTTCCAGGCCTCGGATCGACTGAGGTTGCGGTGGGTGCGCACCTGCTCGGCGATCTGGTTCCCGACCGTGTAGGCGGGATTCAGGCTGGTCATCGGCTCCTGGAAGATCATGGCCATCTGGTTCCCCCTGAGCTGGCGCAGCCTGGCCGGGCTGAGACGGGTCAGCTCCTGACCCTCGAAGCGGATGGATCCGGACACCCGGGAGACCTTCGCCGGCAGGAGGCCCATGACGGCAAGGGCGGACACCGTCTTGCCCGAGCCGCTCTCGCCGACCAAGCCGAGCGTCTGACCCCGCTGCACGCTGAAGCTGGCGTCCTCCATGACGGGCAGCCATCCACCCCGGGTGAGGAATTCAATCCGGAGGTGTTCGACCTCGAGCAGTGCGGCACTGGGTGACTCGACAGGAGGCTCCTCCTGGCGGCTGGCCGCGGCGAACCGCCCCAAGCCGAACCGGCGGCCCTCCTTCTCCCCGGCCACCGGACTGCTCCCAACTGGTCGCTCCCGGCCCAAGGAGTCCCGCAAGCCGTCGGCCACCAGGTTGAACGACAGGACGCTCAACATGATGGCGAGGCCGGGGAAGATGAGCGCCCAGGGCGACGAGTTGATGAACTGGAAACCCTCCTGGAGCATTCCGCCCCAGCTGGGCGTCGGTGGCTGCTCGCCCACACCGAGGAAGCTCAGACCGGCCTCGGCCAGCAGCGCGAAGCCCAGCGAAAGCGCGAGCTGAATGATGATGGGTGAGGCCACGTTGGGCATGACGTGTCGCCCGATCAGCCGTTTGGAGGTCGCACCCAGGCTTCGCGCCGATTCGATGTAGGCCTCCTCACGGACCGCGATCACCTCGCCGCGTAGCAAACGGACGAACCCCGGGATGAACACGATGGCGATGGCGATGGCCGCGTCGTTGACGTCGGCCCCGAGCAGGGCGGCCACTGTCAGAGCCAGGATCAGCGGGGGGAACGAGAAGAGCGCGTCCATCGTCCGCATGATCACGCTGTCGACAGCCCCGCGGAAGAAGCCGGCGATGAGACCGAGCGGAATGGCGAAGATGGCGGCCAGCGCGACGATCTCGAACGCCGCCCGCAGCGAAATCCGGGCCCCCCAGATCAGCCGGCTCAGGATGTCCCGGCCCAGGTCGTCCGTCCCGAGCCAGTGTGACGCCGAGGGGCCGGCGTTGATCGCGTTGATGTCCTGGACGTCGGGAGGATGCGGTGCCACCAACGGAGCGAAGATGGCCGCGACGATGACGATCAGGAGGAAGAGCAAACCCGCCATGGCCCAGCGCTGATGCAGGAAGCGCACCCAGAATCCCGGTCGGCGTTCCGGCAACTCGTCGCTGCTGTCCCCCGTCTCGGGTATCACGTTCAGGCCGACGAAGGGGTCACTGGCGTCCGGTGTGCTCCAGGTGCTCACGACGAGATCCTCATGACAGGCGGATCTTCGGGTTGAGGTAGGCGTAGATCACGTCGACGATGAGATTGATGAACACGAAGGACGCCGCCACCACGAGCACGACTCCTTGGATTTCGGGGATGTCCTTGTCGTTGATCGCCTGGATGATGTACGTCCCGAGTCCCGGCAACGAGAAGATCTGCTCGATGATGAGGGTGCCGCCGAGGAGGTACCCGAACTGGATCCCGATGACCGTGACCGCCGGACTGAGCGCGTTCTTGAGCGCGTGCTTGCCGACAACCATGCGCGGAGACAGGCCTTTGGCGACCGCGGTGCGCATGTAGTCCTGATCGAGCGTGTCGATCAGCGCTCCACGTACTTGGCGGGCGATCACCGCGGACCCGCCGATGCCGAGAGCGAGCCACGGCAGGAGGAGATCCTTGAACCACTCCACCGGCGACTGCGTGAACGGCGTGTAGCCGAGGGCCGGCAACCAGCCAAGCTTTACGGCGAAGACAATGATGAGGAGCATGCCCAGCCAGAAGTCGGGGATGGCCACCGCGATACTCGAGCCCACGGTCACGACACGATCCCGGGCTGATCCCTGATGGAGCCCGGAGATGATGCCCGATGGCACCCCGAGCAGGATGGCCACGATCATCCCGCCAGCGGCGATGCTGAGCGTGACGGGAAAGCGCGCCGCGATGCCCGACGACACCGTCTCGTTGTTGAAGAGCGAGTTCCCGAGGTTCCCGTGGAGGGCGGCCTTCAGCCAGTTCCAGTACTGGACGAAGAACCCGTTGTTGAGATGGAGCTCCTTCGTGATCCTCGCGATCTCCGCCGGTGTTGCTTTGCTCCCTCCGGCCAGGGCGATGGCGGGATTGCCCGGAAGGATCAGGATGAGCGAGTACACCCCGAGCGAGATCAGGAACAGCAGCAGGACCGCGATGAGCAAACGGCGAGCCAAAAACGTCAGGAGTGATCCACCGCTGCCGGACGCCATCGTCGTCTAGCTCAACGCGGTCCGTAGGTGCATCGCACCTTCAAGTCCCTCTGCGGTGCCGGATGCATAGGGACCGCGGTTCGCTACTTCTTGATGTAAATGCCGGCCAGGTCCGAGCGGCACTGCCCGATCGGGGCCACCACCTTTCCACCGACTTTGTTCTTGTTGTAGGCGACGATCGACGGCATGAAGACCAGAGGGACAATCAGACCCTGCTGCAGCACGGTCTTATCGATCTGCTGCATCAGAGGGCCCTGGAGGCTCGGGCTGAGCGACCCGTTGGCCTGCTCGATGAGTGGAGTCAACGCCGCATTCACCGAACCGAGCGCGTTGGCCTGGAAGCCAGACGACTCGAAGATCGATTCGTATTGGTTCGCCAGGTCCGCTCCGTTCGACAGCTGCTCGCTCAGTACCGCGTCACCCTGTTTCTTGATGTAGACGTCTTCGAGGAAGTCGGCGCCGGGAATCTGCTGCAGGTTGGCGTTGAATCCCGCCGCGGCCATCTCTTGTTGGAGCTGAGCCGCTGCCCGTGCGTACGTGGCGTCTCCCGCCGGAATGATCAGCGTGAACTTGACGCCTTTGGGGTAACCCGCCGCCTTGAGCATTGCCTTCGCCTTGGCTGCGTTGTAGGCGTCGGGCGTCCCCAACGACTTGGAGTAGCCCGGAGACCACGTCGGCACCGGCTGATACGCCGGAGCGCCCAGCCCGTCGAAGACGACCTTGTTGAGGGCGGCACGGTCCACGGCGAACTCGAGGGCCGCCCGGACCTTCTCGTTGGCGAAGGGCCCTGTGTTCTGGCGGAGTTCGATCTCCATGTCGTCGTAGGATTTGGTCACCGAGATGCCGACGTTGGAGTCACCCTTGAGCTGCGGGTAGTTCTCCGGCTCGACCTCGATCATGTCGACCGATCCCGAGGTCAGCGCGGTGGCCGCCTCGGGACCCTGCGTGAGCTGGGTGAAGTCGACGCCGCCGAGGGGGTAGGCCTTCGAGTCCCAGTACTTCGGGTTCTTGACCAGATCGATGGACGCCCCCTGGTGATAGCTCTTCAGGAGGAAGGGGCCGGCACCGACAGGCTGACTCGACTGGGTCGCGGTGGCGTTCGCCGGGTGGATCTGACCATCGACGTAGGAGGCCGCCCACAAGAAGTCGCCTGCCTCCGGCTTTGCCAGGTTCACCACCACGGTCGATGGGTCGGGCGTCTGGATGCTCGAGATGTTGAAGAGCGACGACCGGAGCGGGCTGGTCTTCGTATTGTTCAGGCTGGCCGCGACATCAGTCGACGTGACAGCCTGCCCGTTGGAGAACTCGAGGCCGGGGCGGATGTGGAAGGTAATCGTCGAACCGCCGTTCGAGATCGTCCAGTTCTGGGCCACGCCGCCCGTGACTCCTGTGTTTCCGGGGACGGTCATCGATTGGTAGATGTTCGACGTCACCGTGTAGGAGCAGTCATTCTTTTCCGTGGCCGGGGCGAAATCGTTGTCGAACTCGTTGTTGAGGTCGAACCCGTAGCGGAGAACCCCGTTCGGGTTCACGTTTGACGCCGCGGCGCCCGCTGGCGTGCCACTACTGGAAAGGGTCAGGCAGGAGCGGCGCCGCGAGGGCTCCAACCACCCCGACGGCGAAGACCTTGCGTCCCTGAGGCAGGGTACGCCGATGGTGGAACTTCCCCAAGCCTGCCGACTGGTTCCGTCGGTACTGCTTCCGCTCGTTGAGCGCCATCCCCATCCCCCCTGACTCGTGCAGGTCGTTTCATCCGGATGCAAAACGCGCATCCCGAATTGCCGGGACTATACCGATTGCTGACACTCGTGTCAGGTCAGAGGATCCAGGATGGTCCCTGGGGGCACCCGGAATTCCCGCGCCGGCGCGACCCGGGACGGGTGCATGGGCCGTGCCGGCGGGCGCCGGAGCCACGTGAGGACCTCTGCCTTCGCGGAAGGCGACCGTGGCGGCGCATCAACCGGCTGCCACCTCGAGAACCTCGGCGCAACCGCCGATAGGGACGGTGACGCGCTCCAACGTCGTGCCGACCGAAGGGGTCTCCCCTCTCCGCCGCTCCGTAAAGACCCCTCGGCCGGACAACTTCAACCTACAGATCGCGACCCCGGCTGCGTAGGGCCTTAAGTCACCTCGGTAGGGATCTTCTGAGCGAACTGGTCGTCGGTCTCGACGGGCTCGTTGGCGGACCATCCGGACCGCGCTGACGCGGGTGATCCGCGTGCCCACGAAGGCGTTGAGGAGGAGCATCGTGGCTATTCAGACCGGAGAACCGCCAGCGCTTCGAGTTGCTCGAGGTAGTGCGCCAGCGAATGATGCACGACACGCGCTTCGGCGATCGTCGCTCCCGACTGGCCCAGCACGCCGAGCGCGTCGGTCGCCGCGGCCGGCTCCCCCATGGCGTCAAGCGGGTTCTCGGGGCTGAGGCGCACCTCGAAGCCAGGAGGAAGTTCGCTGGTGCGCAGCCAATCGCTGGCTTGTGCGGCACTGACACCGAACGGGCACCAACCATCGGCTAGTTGCACCGCACGGCGCAGCGAACGACTCGTGCGGCCTCCGACCCAGATCGGCACGTGCTCTTGGATCGCACTCGGGTCGACCACGACGTCTCGATACGCGTAGTAACGCCCCTCGTAGCGCGGCTCGGTCACCGAAAGCGATGCCCGGAGCGCCCGAAGCGCGTCGTCGGCTCGGTCCCCTCGATCGTCGAATGGTGCTGCGAGGAGTTCGAATTCCTCCTTCAACGTACCGACGCCAACTCCGAGAACGAGTCGTCCCCCACTGATGCGGTCGAGCGTCCCGTACCGTTTCGCAATCTCGAGTGGGTGGTGATACCCGAGCACCAGCACATTCGTGGCGAGGCGGATGTGCGTCGTGCGGGCGGCGAGGTATCCGAAGGTACTGAGAGGATCCCAGTAGGTCCCACCGCGACGGATCGCCTGAGCCGATGGGACCGCAAAGTGCTCGCTGCACGTGATGTGGTCGTATCCCAGGCCGTCGGCAGCCTCGGCAATGCGGGCGACGTCCTCGATGGTCCCGCTCTCCTCCCAGCGGGCATGCGCACCGGGCATCATCGTCAGTACCGGCGTCACGACGGCCAGACGCAGCTCCGATACCTCCGTCATCCGAGCATGTACCCACCGGCATCAACGACAATCGATTGCCCCGTCATCATGCGACTCTCGTCACTCGCCAGGAACAACGCGGCGTTGGCGATGTCCGATGGCTTGGAGATGTCTCGCAGCGCCACGCTCGAGAGGAGCTCGGCCCGACGGGTCTCGTAGTCGACCTGGCTTTCAGCCGCCGTACGGCGAACCCAATTGGTCCACAGCTCGGTTTCGATCCCACCCGGGACCAGGCAATTGCACCTGATCCCCTTGGGGCCGACCTCGAGTGCGACCGCCTTGGTAAAGGCCCGGAGCGACGCCTTGGCCGTCACGTAATGGCTCTTTCGCTTCTGTCCGCGCAACCCCGCGGTCGAGGAGAAGTTGATGATGCCGCCTGAGCCACGCTCCAACATTGACTGCGTCAGCACCTCACGCGTGCACAGCATGGCGGCAGTGATGTCGACGGCGAACGTCGCGTTCCAGTTCTCCAGAGTCTGCTCCCAGACGGGCAGATCTTGCCCAGGTGTAGCTGCGTTGTTGCACAGGACATCGACCTGACCAAACGCCTCGATGGTTCGCCCGACCATGTCGACAACGTCCTCTTCGTTGGTGACGTCAGCCCTCATGGCCACGGCGTTGGGACCGCAGTCGGCGGCCACCTCTCGAACCAGCTCTTCGCGCCTGGCCGCGACCATCACTCGCGCCCCGTGTTCGACGAAGAGCTTGGCCATCACCGGACCGAGCCCGGAGCTCGCCCCGGTGATGATGACAACCTTGCCCTCGAGCCGATCGGCCGTGCCCGCTTCTCGCTGCATCCGAACATCCTTCCACGCGCCGATCCGAGGAGGCGCTGTCACGGCGGAACGTTGCGCTACCTTGTGCATCTCCACCCGGGACTCTGGTTCGGATCTCAGTCGATCACCACGTGGTCACGAAATGGCCGCTCGGAGGTCCGTTGCGTGATCCAGGAAAGGGGTGGGATGTGACATGACGGCGCGACGGCGGTTGAGGAGATCATGGTCGTCGAGTCATCCGTTGGCCGTGTGCGTCGTTGGTGTCCTCTTCATGCTCGGATCAGTCTCGGTCAGCGGAGCGTCACCGCCGAATCGTGCCGCGTCCGGCACATCACTGACCTCAGGTGTCGCTCGAGCGTGGCCCTCTCCGGACCACGATCCGTCGAACTCGCGCCACGCCGTCGATTCTCCTCTCACCGCCGGCAATATCGCGCACGTCACGACCGCGTGGTCGGTTCCGGCCGTCGGCGGGCTGCCCACATCTCCCGTCATCATTGGAAACTCCGTCTTCGTCGAGGATCAGGCGGGAGAGGTCTTCGACATGGACTTGCGGAGCGGGCACGTGGTGTGGAAATCCGCACCCTACGGCTATTCCATCGGACCCGAGGGCGTGGCCGTGGGTTGGGGCAAGGTCTTCGGCGTCAGCCCGACATCGTTGTTCGCACTCGACGCGGCGACAGGTCGAGAGCTGTGGTCCACGAAGCTCACGGTCTCGGCGACCGAGGGGGTCGACGTCGAACCTCAGGTCGTGGGCCACATGGTGATCGCGTCGACGGTTCCCGTCAGCATCCAAGGTGGCATTTACGAGGGGGGTGCACGCGGCGCTATCGACGCCGTCAACGAAGCCACCGGCCAGATGCTCTGGAGTTTCGACACGGTGGCCTCGCCGAACCTCTGGGGAAATCCCTCCGTGAATTCCTGGCGGTGGCTCCTGGTATCCGCCTTCGTTCTCGCCGGACTCGGGACTGCTCTATGTCGGAATCGCGAACCCGGCCCCCTTCGTCGGTACGCCGCAGTACCCCAACGGCAGCAGCCGGCCTGGACGAAATCTCTATACCGATTCCACCGTGGCGCTCAGGATCGCCAACGGAAAGCTTGTCTGGTACCGCCAGGCCCATCCCCACGACCTTTTCGATCGTGACTTCGTGCACACGATGATCGTGCGCGTGCCGGCCTCCAAGAGTCGGTCCGCCACCACCGTCGTGGTGGGAACCGGCAAGGGTGGCGTGGTGATCGGGATGAATCCATCGACGGGGCGACAGCTCTGGCGGACGGCGGTCGGAATCCACCGCAACGACAACCTCACCTCGCTGTCCGGGACGACCGAGATCTTGCCCGGAACGTTCGGCGGTGTCTTGACCCCGCCTGCCTCATCTCCGGGTACCGTCTACGTGGCGACCCTGAACGCCCCCGACACGCTGCATCCCGACCAGACCGCCTACTTCGGCGGCAAAACAGGAACGATGCCAGGAGAAGTGGTGGCTCTCGATGCTCGGAGCGGCCGCAAGCTCTGGGATACCCGCATCCCGGGAGATCCGACCGGGGGTGTCACGCTCGTGAACAATCTCGTGCTCACCGCGACCTTGCAAGGCTCGATCTTTGCTCTGTCGCGCGCATCCGGAAAGGTCGTCTGGAAGTTGCAGGCACCCGGGGGGATCGATGGATGGATGTCGATCGCGGGCAAGACCATCGTCGTTCCCGTTGGACTCAGCAGTCCTCCCACCATCTGGGCACTCCGCCTGCCCTGATGAAGTCGTGGTGTTCGGGCTTGCGCCGGCTCAGCTCGGCTTCTGACTGACGAAGCGAAAGTGGAAGCCGAGAACGTCGGTCCGTGTAGCCCGGAACCCCACCGAGGCCAGACGATGAACGAGCTCATCCGGGTCCACGGGCGTGAAGATGTCATCGGCATGGCCCGCCCGAATGGGCTCGAGATCGAGGGACTCCTGCCCGACGAAAATGCCACCTGGTCGCAACACCCGGTAGATCTCCTCGAAGAGTCGGTCCTGGGTCTCTACCGATGGCATGTGATGCAGAATCGAGAAGCACGCCGCCGCCGAGAAGAAGTCGTCTGGCAACTCGGCCTCGACCGCATCCGCCACGATGACCTCGGTGTTGGTCCCCTCCAGCCGCTGGCGCAAGGGTTCGCCCAGGGAGGCATCGATCTCCACTGCGGTCACCCAGTTCACTCGCCGGCGCAGTAAATCGGTGGTCAGCCCCGGTCCCGGGCCGATCTCCAACACGTGGTCGCCGAGGTCACCGGCTGCCTCCACCCAGGGCATGAGCTCGTCCTCGAGCATCTGAGCCCATTGGGGGCTGGCGAGAAATTGAAGGTGGGTCTCGTTCACGTCCTTACTTGTACGATTTGTCGGTGGTGGCCGTCGCTGCACAATCGGTCAAAGATTTACCATTATCGGCCAATTCCGGACTCGTGGACATGCGCACCGGGGGCCGTCCTCCGGCTGGCAGCTTCCTCTACGAGGGCCAGGAACTGGTGACGACCTGGCACTCCCACGATCTGCACCAGATCGAGTACGCGTTCTATGGGGCGGTCGAGGTCGAGACTGCGGCCTCCCATTGCCTGTTGCCGCCTCAGCAGGCTGCCTGGATACCCGCTGGCGTGGAGCACCGCACGACGATCCGGACCTCGGTGCGGACGATCTCGGTCTTCTTCGGTCCGCACCTGGTGCCGGCACCCGGTGACAGAGTGCGGATCTTGCCGGTGCCGCCGGTCCTGAGGGAGATGATGATCTACTCCGGTCGGTGGCCCATCGGCCGGTCGTACTCCGACGGCATCGCTGATACCTACTTCGACGCCTTGGGTCGCCTCGTCTCCGAACTTCTCGTCGACGAACAGCCGCTGAGCTTGCCCACGTCGGCCGACCCAGTTCTGGCTGGAGCAATGGCGTGGGCCCGCGAGCACCTCGACGCGGCAACCGTGGCGGCCGCGGCACGCCATGTCGGACTATCGGAGCGCTCTTTGCGTCGCCGCTTCGACGCAGGCCTGGGCATGTCGTGGCGGCGCTACCTGGTCCAGGCACGATTGCTTCGCGCCATGGCCCTTCTCGCCGAAGCTCGCCTTACGGTCCTTCAGATCGCGAACACCGTTGGATTTGAGAACGCCAGCTCGTTCAACCGGGCCTTCCACCAGTGGACAGGCGAAACCCCCTCGGCCTTCCGCTCCCAGAGGGCGCACTCCGAGGAGCGCCGGAGAGGAACAGGACGCGGCCACAGTCATGGGGAATGAAGCCATTGACATGGCGGATCCGATCGAGGAGATCCGGCTCGCGGTCGAGGACGACCTGGCGGCACTGCGCGGGACACTGGACGCCGCCTACCGGAAATACCTGACCCGCATGGACAGACCACCCCGGTCCGATGATGCAGGATCTTCGACCGATGATCGACACGGAGGACGTCTGGGTCGTTGGCCGGCCCATCCAGGGCCTCATCTGCCTCATGGCCGACGAGGACTCGCTCCTCATTGAGATCGTCGCGGTCCACCCCGATGCGCAGGGCATCGGCCTCGGGGGCCGCTTGATGGATTTCGCCGAAACAGAGGCTCTGCGAATCGGTGTGAATCGCCTTTGGCTCTACACGAACGAAGTCATGGAAGAGAACGTGTCGCTCTACAGCCACTCGGGCTATCGAGAGTTCGATCGCCGACGTCAGGCCGGGTACAACCGCATCTTCATGGAGAAACGGCTTGAGCCCGCCAGATCATCGCCGTGACGGCGCGAACTGACCAGAACCAAAGGTCGCCCGGTTGATCTGAACTGCCGACCACGATGGTCGGCAAGACTCAGGCTGCGAGAGCCTCCGGCACGGTCGACCGCGCGGCCACCGTCTCGCGCACCTTGCGGGCCACCGACGGCGCGGAGGCCAGGATCTGACGAAACTCGGCCCTCGACCCGGCATAGATCACGGCGTCCGTATTGACGGTGACCGTCGCATTGCGCCGACCGGGAGCTTCGTGGTCGAGCAGGGCCATCTCGCCGACCAGGTCTCCACGACCCAGCGTGGCGACGAAGTGGCCATCCTGACTCACCGTGGCCTCGCCCTGGGAAATGATCATGAACTCGTCTCCGCGAGCACCTTCCTTCACCAACACACGGCCCGCGGGCACCCGAAGGGGCGTCAGGTGTCGCCGAACCACTGCCATCTCCGACCTGCTGACCTCGGAAAACAGCGGCAGTTCCGCCAAATCGTCTCTGAAGACACCCATCTTCGGTCCTCTCTCTTGTCCACCTGCAACCAGACTGCAGGCTCCAAGTATATCTGTCAACCTGCTAGGACCGATACATAAGATCGTTTTTACAGATATGGGCTCGAGCGAGGAGAGATAGGAAGAGGACGACCTCTCTTCAGATGGGTTGCGGCGGCCCGAGCGCCGCCTCGCTCAGGCGGGGGCGGGCGTTCCGGCCGGCAGGGGGTACACCGGGTTCTTCTTGGGATCGATGGAGTCGAAGCATACGAAGACGTTCTTGCCCTTGTTCAAAGTCGGGACGTACTTGTCACCGGACACTTTGATGAAGGCGTTGCAATACGGCGGTTTGTGACCGGCGTGTCCCGCATCCTTCCAGTTGGTCGGCGATGTCAGGCCGCCCGCCGTGAACGACGTCAAGGAGTTGTCCTCCTTGATGACGTTGGCTTGCGTGAGGTTGTTGCCCGCCATCTTCACCCCTTGCACAAAGAGGGCGGCTGACTCCCAGCCCTGCATCGCCAGCTCGTCGGTGACGTAGTTGGGCTCGTACTTCTTCATTTCGGTCAGGTAGAGCTTGAGACCGGGATAGGTCGACGTCGGTGCCACGAAGGGGACGTGGGAAATGGAGAAGTAGACGCCTTGCATGAGGCTTTGATTCGTGTTCAGCGTGGACTGGTCGTTCCCGTTGAGCCAGAGCTGCGTCATTTTCACTCCGTACTGCTTGATCGCTCGGGCCATGGAGATGTTGCCCTGCACGTCCATACAGCTGACGACGAAGTTGGATCCCGCTTGCTTCATCCGCTGGACATCGGTCGCCACCGTCGAGCCCGGATAGCCGATCTTCAGGTCGGAGTAGCTCACGTTGTAGCCGGATGCCTTGAGCGAATCCTGGGCCGCCTGGCAGGCATCGGCCGAGGCGGCGACGTTGTAGGCCACCACGGCGATCGATGTCGAGTGCGTCTGGCGTGCGACATAGGCGTCGGCCGGCGCACCGGCCGGGTAGTACTGCACGGATCCGCCGGCGGCAAAGAGGTTCGGAGCCGGAACCCAGTTCCCGGTGACGTTGTAGCCATACGTCGGGATACCCGACTCGACGAACAGGTTCGGCGAGAAGAAGGCGGTGGCCACACCCGTCACCGCGAACACGTGGTCCTGATTGATCAACGTGTTGGCCAACTGGTTGAACGTGGTCGGGTTGCCCCCGTCGTCGAGTTGATACTTGTAGTCGATCTTGCGGCCGTTCACGCCGCCCTGCGCATTGATGTACTGGTAGTAGGCCTTCTCACCCTGAATGAGCGAAGAGAAGTTCGACGCCAGCGTCCCCGGTCTGAGTCGAGATCGTCCCGACCGTGATCGAGTTTGCGGTGACTCCTGGCGCGCTTCCGCCCGAAGACGCCGCCCCGGCTGCAGTTGCCGGGTTCAACACTGCGGCACCTGTCACGGCGACCCCCGCCAGCGTTGTCGTCGCCATCAGCGCCCTGATTCCATTGCTCACTCGCATGACCGCCCCCGTTCACCTGTTGTGATGCAACCCTGAGTTGCGGTCACTGTAGTGAGGGAGCGCAGTGAAATCGCCTCACCACCGTTTGGCCGATCCGATCGAGGGTGCGTCCGTTGCCCGGAGAGCTTGTGCATCAACGCACAAGGTCTCCCTCGGCCGCTCAGGGCCTGACAGTTCAGGGATGAACAGGCCGATCTGGGCACGAACACACCCTTTTTCTCCGTGGTGGACCCGCTCGACCGGTCGCGAAGCTGACCTATGACGAAGCGTTCGCGGTCGATGTTCCAGGAATGTCCGTGCCACAGAAGGGCTGCGACGACACCGCCGTAAAGCCGGTCTTGTTGGCCCGGACCATCCAGGCGCAGCTCTTCGAGTCGTGGCCGAAGTCGGTGGCAAAGTCCAAGGTGATGGGCAGGAGGCCGTTGGCGTTGTAGGACTTCACCCCGCGCAGCGCCTTGATGACGCTGGCATGCGTGGGATTGGGACCCGCGAGCTGGAGGCCCTTGATCATGAGGTCCGCGCCCAACCACGCCTCGTACTCGCTGAACGAGGGGAAGTCGGTCTTGGAGTAGCCGTCGTACTTCTCCATCGCCGTTTGCATTTGCTTCGTCGCGGCGTTCGGGAAGTGACCACGGACGGAAGAGGGAGTAGAAGTAATCACCTTGCAGCGCCGACCACGCCGGCGAGTTGATCACGTCCGGTTGATATCCCGTCGCGAAGAGCGCAGCCTTGAGCTTGACTCCAGCCTGCTGAAGAGCCTCGGCGAGCGCAAAATTGGAGTTGTTGTCCATCTCCGGTGAAAGCGCGTCGACGTGATTTTGCTTCGCGACGAGGGCGTCACTCGTGAAGGTCACTCCGCCGAACGGCACGGAGGTGTTGAGCACCCCAACTTTGCCTCCCGCATGTTTGAACGAGTCCGCGGTTTGGATCGCCGCCCGACTCGACGAAGGAGAAATCCCGTATCCGTAGGTCCCGAGCGTCGTCGCGCCGTGCTGCTTGAGGAAGTTCCCCGCCAAGGTGGTCACGGGATACTTGGGATTCAGGCTGCCGACATCGGCGGCGAACATGTTCGTGTAGGGCTGCTCACCCCATTCCGGCCCGTCGCTGTAGGAACCGGTCACCGGAATGCCCTGTTGCTGGGGGTACTTCGCGGCCAAGAAGAACAGCGGGCTCTGCGACACGATGGCGAAGGCTTTGGAATCCGCTTCTTGGACTGCCGTGGCGATCGCCGAGGGGCTCGTCTGGTCATCGATGATCAACGGAACCAGTTTGTGCCCGTTGACGCCTCCCTCGGCGTTCTGTAGGTCGAGTCGCGCTTTGAATGCTCCAGGGGACGTGGAGTCCTCAGATGCACCCGGGCCCGAGATCGACGTGATGTAGGCGATGGTGATCGGTGCCGCGGAGGTCGCGGCCCCCGCAGCTGTGGGTGTCGCAGCATCGAGCGCTGTGGGTGCTCCGGCCACCAGGGCCAGAAACGCAGCACCGAGGGCTCCTCTCCTCGTCCAGTTTCGTAGTGGTTCCATCAGCATGTGCCTCCCCCCCGACCTCGGTCAGGTGACGTAAGAGTGGATCTGTTTCGTTGCGGGTCTTCGATCAAGTCGCTCGCTGGGGCACCAAAAAATAGTGGCTGGGCGGCTCCATGGGTACGCGGTTCGACACAGTGATCCGCCTCGCCCAGTCACGCGAGCACCGACGAATAGGCCTGGTGATCGGCGACAGCAGTGCCGAGCCGCTCGAGCATCACGGTGGTGATCGGAGGGGCCACCTTCAGGGTGATTGCCCAAAGGAAGAACCCGTACAGCAGGCCGCGCCCGATGCTGCGCATTGCAACGTCCAACGACGGCACCTCGACACCCTCGCCGCCGAAGCCGGTCCAGATAGTGGGCCAGGAGATCCGACTCGGTCTCCCGCCGCTCTTCGGGACTCAGCGTGCACCCGATGTGATAGCCGACGTCCACGTACCAGGGGCCCCGCTGGACGAGCTGCCAGTCCAGCAGGCACGGTCGTCCGACCGCATCGAGAAAGAGGTTCCCGATGTGGGCGTCACCGTGGAGCAAGCAGCCCGATTCCACCTCGTCCAGAGATTTGGCCAGCTGGCCGACGGCCTCGAGCAGCCGTTCGGGATCCCGCACCTCCTCGGGCACTCCGGATCCGATGGGACCGTCGAAGTTCCCGCGGATCTCGCGGAGGCCCCGCGCCCTCATCGTCATCCCCAGTCGCGGCGCGAGCCACGGCTCGTCGGTCCGGCCCGATTCCCAGGTCCGTCCGTGCAGGATCGCGAACTGCTCGAGGCTCTCTGCCACCTGATCAGCGGTGTACGGGCTCAACGCGTCGAGGAAGGTCGCCCCGTGCGCGGCAACGTCCTCCGTGATCACGACGCCGTGCAGGGTCACTGGGTCCACGTCGGCATAGAAGCACTCGAGAGTCCGCACACCCGCGGAACTCGCGAGGTGTTGGTAGAACAACGCCTCGGGCACTCCGGCCTTCCTGCTGGCTGACGCCGTCTCGGAACAGTCGGCGAAATACCCCTTGATGCACAGATCCGCCGGTCATGCCAGGTGGCAGGCCTCCCTCGCATTCGATGCGAAAGCGGGCGTTGGTGGACACGCGGGAGACGACGGGACCTCGCTGCACCGCGGTCACGCGGAGGCCGGGATATCGCTGACCCAACGCCTGACTCAGCCAGACCGCATCCAACGCCTCCGCGAGCGTGTCTGGTATCGGGACCGGCATCGTGTGGCCCGCCCTCAGTTGTGCCGGCTGGCGGAGCCGGTCACGAAGCACGTACTTCTGGATCTTGCCCGATGACGTGCGCGGGAACTCGCCGACGGAATGCAGCTCTTCGGGCCACTTCTGACGCGCCACGCCGGTGGCCCCGAGGTGGTCCCGCAGCTCGGCCAGATCCGGTGCGGGTGAGCCATCGATCATCCGGAGGAAGGCCGCCGCGTGCTCGCCCATCCGGTTGTCGGGCGCCGCAACCACGGCCACTTCGGCCACGCCCGGGAGCGTCATGAGGACTTCCTCGACCTCTGCGGCGCTGATGTTCTCTCCCCCGCGAATGATGATGTCGGAGATCCGGTCGGTGATCGAGAGATACCCCTCTGGGTCGAGCACGCCGACGTCGCCGGTGTGGTACCAACCCTCCTGGTCGAACACCTTCGCGGTGAGCGACGCGTCGGTGTACCCGAGGAAGCATTCGGGTCCCCGAGAAAGGATCTCACCGGGCTCACCGGGAGCAACCTCGCGGCCGTCTGGGTCCACCAGCTTGATCTCGTTGCCTGGCAGCGGTCGCCCGGCCGTAGACAGACGCTTGTCGAGCGAGTCGGTATAGGTGCACCCGGTGATGGAAGGCTGCTCAGTGGATCCGTACATGGAGTAGATCACGAGGCCGAGCGCCGTGGCGCGTTCCATGACCGCCCGCGGTATCGGCGCACCACCCATCCCTTGGTAATGCAGTCGCTCCAGGTGGTTCTCACCGCACCTCGGGTGATCGAGGAGGCTGGTCAGGAAGTACGGCGCACCGCCGCCGGCGCCCAGGTCCTCCGAATCGATCAGGTCCAGCACCTCGCCGGGGTCCCACTGGTCCAAGAGGTGGACGGCCTTGCCGCGATCCACCGGGAATCAAGAGCGCGCCCAGCATGCCGATGGCATGGCTGATGGGATTCGCCATCAGGCCTGGTCGTTCCGTCGGTGGTGAGGTTGCACCGAGCTGTGCGATCTCGGCACACACCGTCTGATGCGAATGCACCACCCCCTTCGGGCTCGCGGTGGTACCCGAGGTCCACCCAACGAGGGCGGGAGTGCCGGGGTCGACCCGGACTGGGGCCTCGATGGCCTCCTCGTCCAGCAGCTCACCGAATCCGATGCTTCCGGCCGGGCCTTCGTCGTCCAGCACGATCAGCTGCATCCCCGGGACATCCGGAATGGATTCCAGGTTGGCGAGAAAGTCCTGATGGCCGAAACGTGAGGCGGTTACGTGCACCTTCGGGCGGCACTCATTGAGGATGTACGAGGTCTCGCGGGTCCCGTATATGTGCACGATCGGGGCGACCACCGCACCTGCGAATACTGCGGCATAGAAGGTGATCGCGCCTTCGAGCCAATTCGGGGTTTGGAATGTGACGACGTCTCCCGGCCGGACACCCCGCGCGACCAATCCCGAGGCGGCCCGTCGGGCCATGTCGAGGACGTCGCCGAATGTGCCGCGCCAGGGGCGCGTCTGCGAATGGATCACGAACGGCAGGTTTTGGCGAGCAGCGAGGCCGTCGGCCATGCGCTGGCCCACGCTCAGATCACCCCACCAGCCCTCGCTGATGAATCTCTGACGGTCCCGTATGTCGATCTCCCGCAAGTCCCATGCGGAATCTCCCATGAGTTCGCCGTCCACCTCCCCGTCGCGCCCCGCTCGAGCCCTCCCCTAAGGCAGAACGGATCATAGCGACTTAGTAGAACTTCATTCTGCCCATAGGGCCGGAGTAGGTGCTGCCACGACACAACACTCTTTCTGGCTCAACCGCCGGAACGGCGGGACTTTGCGGGGCGGCGTGTGGCTTTCGCCGGGAGGCTTGTTGGGGTGGAGGCGCTCAGAGCGGTGAAGCAGAACGCCCATACCTTGTCGGCAATTTGCTCGATTGGTTCGTCGAGGCCGGCGCAGTCGTAGTGATGGAACACGGCCATCGTCAGTTGGGTAATGAGCCACGCCGAGTACTCGGGATCGTCGGGGTGAATGCGGCCGGCCACCATGGCCTCACGGATTTCCTCCACGAGAAGATCGGTGAAGTGCTGCGTGACTCGGGATACCTCTGCTGGGTAGAGCGTCTGAAGTCGGAAATGCTCTGAGGTCATGAAGCTGGGGCTGCCAACACGCACGTCTAAGGCATGGACCGTCGCCGTGACGTAGTAACGCAGCCTTTCGATGGGATCCGAGAGCTTTGCAGCCTGCATCCGGAACACCGCGCAGTTCTCGTCGATGACGTCCTCGATTACCGCAAGCAGGAGGTAGTCCTTGCCGGGAAAGTACCGGTAGAACGTCTGGAGCGCGATGCCCGCTTCCTTGATGAGCTCCTGGGTGGTGAAGCTCGGGCCCTTGCTGTCCATGAGCCGCCGCGCCGCCGCCACAATGGACTTCGCTTGCTCGACCCCTCGGCCCCTCGACCGCTGCACGACGGGTGACCGATCGGCGGCACGTTCGGCCCACGTCACGGGAACCACCGTAGCGGGGTTCGTTTCACGCTCATGCGTCTGGATGGACTCATCGTTGCCGCGGACATCAGTAGAACTCCGAACTGTAGGCCACGGCGCCCCCGTAGTGCGGGGAGGAATGGCACGCCAGACCGATTGAAGCCACGTCGCGTTGCCGCTCGCCCGCGCGCCTCGACAACTGCAGGTAGCACTCGAGCATCTGCGGGACGCCATGCATGCGTCCATTCCCGAGCGCTCCGCCACCCGAGAGAACGGGCAATGTGCCCGCCTGATCGCTGTCGATGCCGCCGTCGAGGGCAACCTGATGTGCCTCGCCCACCGGGCAGAGCGAGAGCGACTCCATCCACAGGTAGACGAAGGGCGAGAAGCCGTCATACACCTGCGGGAGATCGACCTCGGTGGGTCCGATCCCGGACCGCTCCCATAGCCGCCGGGCCGTCTCCGCCCCGACCTCCATGATGTCGTCCAAGGGCCACGACTGCTGTGTAGAGCATGGTTCTACAGTTTCAGTAGTACGTCGAATCCGTCAAGCAACAACACGGCCCCGAGGAGCGAGGCAGCTGTGTGGCTCACCGGTCCGTCTGGCCACCCCGGGCCGTCACGCTCGGGCGTCGTTTCGAGAACACACCAAGACACGGTCGGCGAGAGCCTCAACCAAACCGAGGCTCGAGCGAGCTAGGTTCACGACTCGGCGACGACGGGGAGGAAGCCAGTGAGCGGCTTGAACGGCGTACCCACGACTATCCCAAGCTTCTTGAACTCTGGAAACTCGGGAAGCGTCACCCCCTTTCAATTGCACAGCGGATCCATCGGAGTCGGATCTCAGAGTGGAGGCTCAGTGTTTGCCGCACCCAACGCCGGACTCAGCATCGCCACGTTCGTGAGCTTCTTTCTCGAACTGTTTCTCGCCTTGGTCGTACTCTCCGTGATTGGTGTCCTCATCATCATCATCGTGGCCAACCGAGCTGATCCCGATCCGAGTGGACGTCGACCCCAGGCCGTGTACTACTTCGCCGTCTCTTTCGTCACACTCTTCGTTGCGATTGTCGGCTCTGCCTTGGTGGTCTCCGGAGTGGACGCCATAATTGGGAATCACTCGAATGCAGTATCGAATACTGCTGCTCGTGCGATCCTGCTAGGTGCCCTGAGCGCCTTGATCGGCGGCGTCCTTCTTGTCGTGCATCTACGCCGGGGACTCGACCTCGTTCGTCAAGACACGCAGCCTCCTGCACCCTCCCGCCGCGTCGGTCAGAGTTATGTGTCTTCAGTTGCTTTCGTGTCGGTCATATCCCTGCTCTTTCTCTTTGTGTTCTCCGTGTACTTGATCTTCGCCCTGGCGGCACCGGGGGTGTTCGGGGCCCCCGGAGGCCAAGGGATCTCAGCGCACGTGCTCGTGGTGGCGATTTATCTGTGGATCGTCGCCTGGGTCGTCCTGGAGACGCACCGCAGGCTCGTCTCTCCCGGCCTCGACATTTTCGGAGCTCGCCGGAGGGCGGAAAGTCCCGTGCTGCCAGAGCACGACACGTGATCATGGCCAACGCTCGTTGAGGGACAGGATCGGGCGACCGGAATCCACCTCACCCGCGTGATGCTCCGGAGGCTGGTCCCAGAGGCTTAGACAACCTCGAATCGGGTCGGGTTTCCGCGCGACTTCGCACCACGCGACTCGACTTCCTCGATCACGTCGTTCGAGTGCACAACGTCGAATTCGTTTCCGTTCGCACGCAGCAGAGCGAGAAGGGCAACAAGCTCCCCTCGTTGATCCTCGGTCAGCCCGATCCCCTCGTACACCGTTTCGTTCAGTTCCCGTGTCGCCTCATTGGCGGCTCTCCGGCCCTTTGCCGTAATGACCGCGAGCGTGGTCCGGGCATCCGAGGGGTGCGGCACACGTCGGACTAGGCGGTCGTCCTCGAGCCGGTCGATGATGTCGGTCACCGTGGCCGGCGGTATGCGCAGGGTCTTGCTGATCCAGCTGAGCGTGAGTGAGGACTCGGGATCCGTCTCGAGCCAGGCCAGGACTTGGTACTGCACGAAGGTAAATCCGTGTCGCTTCATGACGCCGTTCACTTGATCATTGAGGAGCTGGTAAGAGCGGAGGATCGCCGTGAACACGGACATCCCGGACGCTGCCTCAGGTTCCCAGCGCTCCAACCAGACGCGACGCGAGGCCTCGACCACGTCGAAGGGCGCGGCCAGGAACCCCGCCCCCGAGGGTGCGGCGCCGGACTTAGCCGGCCGAGGCGAGCGTCCCACCGATGATCCCGTCCGCTTCGAGCGCGTCGATCTCCGCCTTCGTGAGTCCGAGCCCCCCGAGCAACTCGGCGTTGTGCTCCCCCAGCAGAGGCGCGTGCCGTTCGTGTAGCCGTTCGGGACCGCGGGAGAAGCGCATGGGCAGCGTGCTGTAGCGAGACGATCCGATCACCGGGTGCGCCACCTCCTCGAAGAAACGGCGAGACTCTAGCTGGGCCAGTTCGGGCTGACAGTGAGGCTGCATCACTTTCCCGACTGGCACGCCGGCATCCCAGAGACGTTCGACCAGAGTGTCCGCAGCAAGGCTTCGGCACCATTCCTGCAGGTGAGCGTCGATCCGATCCTGGTCGGCCATCCGGCCAGCGGCCGTCAACAGCGCGGGCTCGGCGGCCCAGTCCGGCTCACCCATGACCCGGCTGAGCGCCAGCCAGTGCTCGTCGGTCGCCACGGCAATCGCCACCCAGGAGTCATCGCGGCCGTGCTCGTCTGGACCCGCCGCTTGGTACAGATTCTGCGGCACGGCAGAGGGCCCGCGATTCCCGCTGACGGGTGAGCAGCGCGCCGTAGGCAGAAAATTCGATCGGTTGCTCCGCAGCGATGTTGACCGCCGCTTCGACCATTGCCGCCTCGACCAGACCGCCTTGACCCGTTTTCTCCCGGTGCTCGAGGGCGAGCAGGAGCCCGAAGAGCGCATGGAGTCCCGCATTGGGGTCACCGATGCAGTACGGCTCGAACGGAAGCAGGTCCGGATGCCCGGTGAGCCACGTGAGCCCCGCCGCGTCCTCGATCACGAAGGCGAAGGCCGCCTGATCGCGCCACGGACCATCGAGTCCGAAGCCGGGCATCCGGAGCATGATCAGATCCGGCCGATGGATCCGGAGGGATTCGTAGTCAAGACCCAGCTGATCCAGTACTCGCGGCGTGTAGTTCTCGATGACCACATCGCATGTTCCGATGAACCGGCGCAGAAGATCGATGCCGCGCTGATCGCCAAAGTCGATGGTGAGACTCTTCTTGTTGGTGTTGAGGGCGGCAAAAATCGGGCCCCGCTCCCAATAGCGCTCCTCCGTCTGCGGCACGCCGCCGACGAGACGGGCCCCGTCGGGCCGGGTTGACGACTCAAGGTGGATGACCTCGGCCCCGAGAAGCGCGAGCACGTGGCCGGTGAGCGGACCCGCCCAGTAGGACGTCATGTCGAGGACACGCAAACCATCGAAGGGGAGCTTCGTGCTGCTGCCGGCAGCCTGACTCTCTCCCCTCGCATGGAAGAGTGCGTCACCGATTGGCCACTCCCCGAGCTGCGGGTGCCGGCTCTGGGGATCGCAAGCTCGTTGAGCTCAATCGGAAGGGCGGACCAGGATTCGCCGCTCCGTCACGCGGGTTGGCCACGAAGGTGCCCCGTTCACGGAAATGCTCGAAGGCCGAGACGTTGGAGCCGTTGGCGATCGGCGCGTTCGGAATCCGGAAGGCCGAGGCCTCGTCGAGCACTTCAGCCATCGAGCGCTCAGCGATCCATGCGTCGATCGTCGGCGCCAGCTTCGTCCGGTCGAGGAAGAGCGAACGGTCCTCCATCCACTCGGGATGCCCGACCATGACGCAGAAGTCCAACCACTGCTGCCCCGTCCCGCAACCCAGCCCGACGAGTCCGTCGCTGGCGGCGCCGACACCCGGGGTGGGAATGAAGCGGCGACGGCGCATGGGCCGACCGAGCTGGTCGTTGAACGTGACCGGGTAGTAGGTGAGGCACATGGCCAGGGACTCGAGCATCGACACATCGACGAGCTCTCCGCTCGAAGAACGCCGCCTCCTTGCGGCCAGGGTCCCGATGGCGGCGAAGAGCCCCGAGAGCCACTCCCCGACCTGACCGCCGACATGGACCGGCGCGCGGTCCGGCAACCCCCGGGCCAGACCGACGACTGCCCCCGACCACGCCTGGAGCGTGAACTCGGTGGCTGCGTTGTCACTCCACGGGCCCTCGAGGCCAAAAGGCGTAATCGACGTGACGATCAGGTGCGGATGGGCACGAAGGATCTCGGTGGGCGCGAGCGATGCCAACTCTGCCATCTCCGAACCGCGGGACCAGACGACGGCATCGGCCGCGGCGAGAAGCTGATGCAGCGACTCCAAGTCGTCCGGCGTTGGCACACCGGCAACGACACTGCGCTTCGACGCGGCCAGGAAATTGAAGAGTGCGCCATCGTGGCCGGGTGGGATCTCCGCGCCTGAGGCCGACCATCGGCGCAGCGGGTCGCCCGCTGGCGACTCGACCTTGATAACTTCCGCGCCGCCGTCGGCCAGCAGCTTGGTGCAATACGCGCCTCCGATCCAGGTCGAGAGGTCGACGACGCGGAGCCCACTCAGCGGTGGCAAGGTCGTGACGGTCGACCCGTCCGGAGGCGGGACGGTCACGTCAGTCGGATTCGGGGCGGCGGCGGCCCGAACGGCTGAGTCGCCACTCTGGCGGATAGGCACTGTCGTTGTCCTTCACCGCCAGATTCAACCCGGCGTCCATGGTCTCCTGGCTGAGCGTGGCTCGTTTGCCGTCATCGTCGCTCCGGAGCTGTCCACCCATCGATTCGAGCCAGGCGCTGAGCATGCTGCCCATGTACTCGCCCTGGTGTTGCTTCATCACCTCGAAGAAGACCTTCTGCATGAACACCGTGTCGGTGGGTCGCGTTCGCGCACAGGCGCGGGCGTACTTGTCCACCTCGGCTTCGAGGTCATCACGGGGCACGACGCTGTTGACGAAATTGCAGTCGTACATTTCGTCGGCCGTGAAAGGCCGACCCGTGAAGACCATCTCCTGGAACTTCCGCATCCCCATCATCATCGCCCACTGCCACATCCGGGGGGCGTAGCCGACATAACGAAAGGCCGGGTGGCCAAAGAGCGTGTCATCGGAGGAGATGACGATGTCGGCGTCGGCGGCCTGGTAGAAGTGCCACCCGTAGCAGTAGCCCTTCACCTCGAGGATGCTGATCTTCTTGAAGTCTTGGAGGGTACGACAACCCGACCTGGTGTTGCCGTACCAGTGCAGGAGCGACGCGCCGGCGCGATAGGAACGGCCGGGCGGCAGGGTGACGTCGTCGTCCTCGTCGAGACCGAGCTCGTCGTAGAGCACGGTGCCGTCAGCCTGCTTCGCCATCACCTCGTCGAGGTCGGCGCCCGTCCCCAGATGGTCGCCGACACCTCGCACCACGAGGACCTTGACGTCGTCGTCGACACTCGCCTTGAACAAGAGGTCGGCATAGCGACGGCGAGCAGCGATCGTCGGGATGTTGAGCTGGTCGGGACGATTGAGTGTGATCGTCGCGATCCGTGTGCTGGGATCCTTCTCGTAGAGGATGATCTCCTCGGCTGATGGGACATCGTCTTCGGTCACGTCAGGAGCTCCTTCCAGAGCGAAGCGGATTCGATGCGAGCGCCTCGGGTCCGGCTGAGGTGACGACCACCGGGTCGGCGCCGTAGAGGGCGCCGACGCCCTCCTTCCAGAGGTAGGCGGTCAGGACCAGCACCATGCCGGCCTCGATCTGTTGCCCCGCAGCCTCGCCCGGCAGGGCGTGTGTCACAAGGGGAAGATCGAACCCCAGGCCCAGCCCGCGCGCCACGGGCATCGGCGGCACCGGAACGCCGGCTGCGCCGTAAGCGTCCAAAAGGTCCGAGAGGGGTGCACCGGGGTGGCAGGCAGTCAGTAGCCGATCCCACAGCTCGCTCCAGCGCTCGGTCAGTTCGAGGTCGACGGACCCGTCGCCTCCCACCGCGTAGGTCCGGCCGAGCTCTCCGGCATACCCGCCCACGATCACACCGGCGTCGAAAGCCACGAGATCACCCTTCGCCACAGGCACATCCCGACTGGCGCGTTGCCAGGTGCTTCGACGCGAAGTGGTCCACGCGACATCTTGCGTCGAAGGGGTCGTGACACCCTCAGAGGCCATGGCCTGCATGAACACGCCGGTGAGCTGGCGCTCGGTGATGCCAGGCGTCAGCGCCGCCTGAGCTTCGTACAGCGCACGTTCTGCAATACGCACCGAGGAGCGGATCGCCTCCACTTCCTCCGGAGCCTTGACCCGGCGGACCCGACGGAGCATCGGCTCGCCGTCGACGAGCTCAGCCGACGGAAACGCCTTGGGTAACAGGTTGGCCGACGAGCCGCTCAGGCTGTCGGTGGCCACAATCCGAGCCGTTGCCGCGCCATCGATTTTCCGGAGTGCCTTGACGAAGTTGCCGGCATTGAACGAGATCCCGTAGAGATGTTCGTGCGGAATGTCGTCGGGAATGCCCTCGTCCCAGGTGCTCAGCAGGTAGACCGAGCCCGTGGCCCGCTCGAGTACGCATCCAGGGCCGAACGCGCGCGAGCCGGCCGTCCAGAGCCGCGGCGCTCCCGACACATAACGAGCGTTCCCCTCCCGTCCGAGGACGAGCAGATCGATCCCCTCCGACTCCATCTCGGCGAGGACGCGAGCGCGACGCGAACGGCGAAGAGCGACGTCATCAGGAAGAACCTCCGTAGTGGTCACGGCACGCTCAGAAAGGATCGTAGGAGTAGTCGGTCATGGGCTCCCATCCGTCCTCCGTGATGAGCAGCACCTCCTCGGAGCGGTAGCCCGCAGCACCGTCGTCCCAGACGATCGGCTCGATCACCAGGACCATGCCCGCGCCCAGGACCAGCGAGGCGTCGAACGCCTCTCCGATGTCACTGCCGACGTAGGGCATCTCCGCGCTGTCGATGCCGAGGCCGTGCCCGAGGTAGAAATGCGGCATCCAGGGCTTGATTCCGCCGGCGGCATCGATCGCCGCTGCGGTGAGATCTGCCGCGGTTGCTCCGGCCCGGGTGACGTCGAGTACGGCATCCCTGATGGCCCGCCAACGCTCGAACTGAGCCCGTTGCCGAGCGTCCGGCTCGCGTCCAACGATCCACGTACGGCCGAAGTCGGAATGGAAGCCTCCGTAACTGATGCCGGTATCGACCCAGAGGACGTCGCCTTCGGTCAACTCACGCTCGGTCGAGAGCAGAGGGCAGGCGAGATCGCCGGTGGTGGTCCAAGGTCCGTCGGCCATCCGTTCGGGCATCACCTGCCAGATCGGGTCAAGGATGTTGGCATCGGCGCCTGCGTCGAAGATCGTACGCAGGAAGGTCGCCGTCAGGTCGGTCTGACGGACGCCGGGCACAATGCTGGCCTGCACGTCGGCGATCGCGCACTCGGTGATCCGCAGCGATTCGCGCATACACGAGAGCTCATCCAACGTCTTCGTGGCCTTGGCCTGGCTGATGACACGTCCGCCGTCGGCCGGGGGTCCTTGAGCGAAGAGGATCGTCTGTTCTCGGCGGAGGGCGTTGGTCCATTCGTCCATGGCGATTACGGCGTTGGCCGGTAGAAGGCTCTCAAGCTGCGACGCGAAGAAATCGACTCCTTCGTCGAAGTCCAGGTAGACCGGACCGTGGAGATGATCGGTCGGCAGATCGGTCAAGGTGTGCTCGTCCTCGCGCATCGGGGAGAACAGATGGGGCCATTCGTCCTCGGCCAGGACCACCGCAACGGGCTGCTCGAAGTTCGCTCGGCCCGAGTCGGCCAGCGGCCAAATGGCTCCGGTGGCATACACGACATTGGTGTTGCCGAGCAGCACCAACGCGTTCAGACCCTGCTCGCGCATTGCGGCGTGGATTCGTGCCATCCGGTCACGGCGCATGCGGGCGAGGTCCGGCTTCGGAGGGATCAGCGTCGGCGGCGCGGCAGCCATCAGGCCCGCCGGCATCAGGCGTCCACCCCGAGGTAGCGCTTGATGTTCCCGCTGACGATGGCGACCGCAGCCTCGGGACCTACCGCGTCGACCACCTCGGCCAGTGACTGGCCGCTATAGCCGTAGGTGCTCTCGTTGTGCGGGAAGTCGGTGGACCACATCACCCGGTCGACCCCGATACGGGCCAGAAGCGCCAGTCCGAGCCGGTCGACCATGAACGATGCACACATGTGGGTGTCCCAGTAGTACGTCGGCTCATGCTTGATTTTGAGGTTGGAGAGGTGCTGGAACGAGGCCGCAATGTGTTCGGCGTCCTGAAGGGCCGAGGGCACCCAGTTGATGCCGCCTTCAAACCAACCGATGCGAAGTCCCGGGTGGCGATCGAGGATGCCCCCGAAGATGTATTTGGCGAACGCGTCACGAAACGGTGCGACCGACTGAAACATGCCAATGCTGACGGCGTTGAACTCGTTCGGCGTTGCGGGCGGATTCTCCCCGATGTGATGTGAGACCGGGAGTCCGGCTTCCTCGATCGCATCCCACACGCCGTCCATGGCGCGACTGGCGTAGTCGATCGGACGCTTCTCTTGGTCTTTGCCGGGAGCCAGCGGCATGAGGAACGTCTTCAGCCCGAGACCCTTGAGCTCGGCCAGGGTGCGCCGAGCCCCCTCTTCGTCCCACCAGTTGATGAGACCGACACCAAAAATGCGGTTGTTCGAGCGCTCCTGGATTTCTGCGATGTGCTCGTTGTAGATCCGGAAGCAGAGCTCACGGACCTCCCGGTCCGGCCATCCGAACAGGGCGAGGACTGAGTTCGGAAATACGAGCTCCCGCGAAACGCCCTCCGAGTCCAGGGCGGCCAACCGGGCGTCGATGTCGCCGGTGTGCGATCCGGGAACCGGGTCGTATTGGGTCAGGACCTCGATGAACTCACGAACGAGAATCGACTTTCCGTCCACCCCGAGGACCCAGCCGCCGTCGACGTTCATGACGCGCGGGGCCTTCTCCTTCATGCTGTCGGGAAAGCGCTCGTAGAAGATGTCCTCGGCGAGCGAGATGTGGTCGTCGGCCGAGAAGACCTCGGTCCCGAAGGGGAGTCCGACATCGACCACGGGGCCCGGGTGGCGATTCTTCGGGGCTCCAAGGCCCTCTGCTGGGTAGCTCAGCGTCCTGACGTGGCTGGTCATTTCCCCCCGGTTCACTGGTCGACGGCTGCTTCCGAAGATTACTTCGGTTCCGTAGCAATCGTCAACGGATCCTGCTAGCTTCATCCGACGCTGAGGGAGTTCGGGGAGGTCAGAGAGGTCGTGACATGACGACATGGGACTTGACCGTCGACGTCGTGATCGTCGGATCCGGCGGGGGCGGCATGGTGGGCGCGCTGGCTGCGACCGCGCAGGGTGCCAGTGCTCTCGTGCTCGAAAAGCAAAGCCTGATCGGCGGCTCGACTGCGATGTCCGGCGGCATCGTCTGGGTCCCGAACAATCCGGTGATGCAGTCCGTCGGGGTCGCTGACTCCTACGACGATGCCATGCTCCACTTCGAGTCCGTCGTGGGCGACGTCGGACCAGCCTCATCGTTCGAGCGTCGACATGCCTTTCTCACGGCGGGGCCCGAGATGGTTTCGTTCCTTCAGGACAGTGGCGTGCAGTTCGTCTACTGCCGCGGCTACAGCGACTACTACTCGAGCGCCAAGGGCGGCCACGATCTTGGACGCGGCATTGAGCCCATCCCGTTCGACGGTCACGTCCTGGGGAACTGGCTGGAGAAGCTGCAGCCTGGGCTGGCCAAGAGCCTGGGCCTCGCGGTGATGACAAACGAGGCGCGTTCCCTCTCGAACTACAACCGCAGCGTCGGTGCGTTCACGGTCTCCGCCCGCGTGGTCGCTCGCACCTACCTCGCCCGGTTGCGCCGCCAGGAGCTGCTGACGAACGGCGCCTCTCTCGTCGGGCAAATGCTGCACATCGCGGTCCAACGCGGGATCCCGGTCTGGACGGAAGCGCCAGTGGAGGAACTGATCGTCGAAGATGGCCGGGTCGTCGGGGTCCGCACGATGCGCAACGGGTCCCCCACGCTGGTCCAGGCCCGGCAGGGGGTCCTGCTGGCCTCGGGCGGCTTCGCCCACAACGCCGAGATGCGCCAGGAGTACGGGGGGGACCAGCCCAACAGCGCCCGGTGGTCGATCGCCAATGCGGGCGACACGGGCGAGGCGCTCCAGGCTGCGATGCGGATCGGGGCCAAGACGGACCTGATGGACGAGGCGTGGTGGCTGCCCTCTCCGCGCACGGGGCGCTTTGGTCAGTCCACTCTCGACCAGGCCCGCCAGCGACCCCGAACGATCTACGTCGATACGGCCGGCAAGCGGTTCGTCAACGAGTCGAACTCATATATGGAGGTCGGCAAGGAGATGTACGCCCGCGACAAGACGAGCCGGGCGGTGCCGTGCTGGCTCGTCTTCGACGACCGCTACCGCAAGCGGTATGCCCACCAACGCTCCAGCCCTGGTCGATTCCCAAAGAAGCTCTTCGAGAGCGGAATGCTCAAGCAGGCTTGGACGCTGGCCGACTTGGCCAAACTCTGTGGCATCGATCCAACCGGCCTCTCCGAGACCATCGAACGATTCAACGAGCACGCCGCCCGAGGCATCGATCCGGACTACGGGCGGGGCGACTCGGCCTACAACCGAGCTCTGGGCGACCCGAACCCCAGAGTGCACCCGTGCCTCGGCCCGATCGACGAGGCGCCGTTCTACGCCGTCCAGGTCGTGCCCGGTGACATCGGGACGTGCGGCGGACTGGTCACCAACGAGCACGCGCAAGTGGTCGATCAGCATGACCAGCCGATCGGAGGTCTCTACGCCACGGGAAACGGCACCGCCACCGTCATGGGCCGCCACTACCTCGGGCCCGGCGCGAGCATCGCCAACACGATGGTCTTTGGTTACGTTGCCGCGCGTCATGCGGCTGCGCAGGCGCCCGCAGCCTCCTAGAGAAAGCTCGGATCAGCGTGGCACTACCTCGTCGGACCGCTCTCGCCGTTATCGGGTGCTCGCACTCGGCCGACATGACCTCGCGCATCTCTTGGTCGATACCGACCGCAAGGCCTTTGAGAAAGATCGTATTCGTGCACCCAGCTGACAGAGGTTGCTATGACTGACTTCGCAAGCGCCAACTTCTTCGCCGATCGTTCCATTCAGGACGATCCGTACCCCTACTTCGACTGGGTGCGCGAGCAGTCTCCGGTCTGGCGCGAGTCGAACTACGGCCTGTACATCATCACGGGCCACCCCGAAGCCATGGCCATCTATGGCGATCCGGCGTCCTTCCCCCCGAATGATCCTCCGTCTGGGACGTACTCGTCGTGCAACGTCGTGAGCGGGAGGTTCGTCAAGTTCTCATCACCCTTCGAGGGTGACGACATCAGCGACATCATCGTCAAGTGCAGAGACGAGCTGCCCTTCAGCGACCAGCTCCCTTCGTTCGACCCCCCGAACCACACCGCCCACCGCCATCTCCTCATGCGACTCATCACCCCCAAGCGCCTCAAGGAGAACGAGGACTTCATGTGGCAATTCGCCGATCACCTCATCGATCGGTTCGTCGATGAGGGATCCTTCGAGATGGTCGGGGCCTACGCAGAGCCGTTCACCCTCACCGTCATCGCGGACTTGGAAGGGGTCCCCGAGTCTGACCATTCCCTGTTCCGAGAGCGACTGTCCACCGCGCACCAGGACGTTTCCCATAAGCCACTGGAGTTCCTTTACGAGCGCTTCTCGGAATACATCGAAGACCGCCGTCAGGAACCGCGAAACGATGTGCTGAGCGGTCTGGCCACGGCGACATTCCCCGACGGGTCGACCCCGGACGTGAAGGATGCTGCCCTCCTGGCCGCCAATCTCTTCGCCGGCGGCCAGGAAACGACCGTGCGCCTCCTCTCTTTCGCGCTCCGCATGCTCGGCGAGCGGCCCGACCTCCAGGAAGCCGTCCGGGCTGATCGTGGCCGCATTCCGAACTTCATCGAGGAGACGCTGCGGTTGGAGAGTCCGCTGCGGACTCAGTTCCGAATGGCGCGGGTGCGCACGACGCTCGGAGGGGTTGAGATTCCTGCCGGCGGCACCGTCATGCTCGTGCCGGGTGCCTGCAACCGTGACCCTCGGATTTTCGACAACCCTTCCGCCTTCGACATCGACCGGTCCAACGCACGACAGCACATCGCCTTCGGGTTTGGGATCCACACCTGCGCTGGTGCGCCACTTGCCCGCGCCGAAGGCAGGGTGACGATCAACCGGTTTCTCGACCGCACGACAGACATCACGATTTCGGAGGAGCACCACGGAAAACCTGGCGTTCGCCACTACGAGTATCTGCCCACGTTCTTTCTCCGAGGCCTCGAGCGCCTCTACCTCGATGTCACCGCCGCCGCTCGTTGACCCGTGCGGGAGCGAGTCTCACGAGGTGGGCTTCGCAGCCCCCTCGGACGGCATGGCGGTGGACATGATCAGCTTTGTCTGTGCGAAGGGTGGTCCTGCCGTCGTCCCGCCATCAATCGGCATCACAATGCCCGTGATCTGTGCGGCCCGATCACTGGCCAGGAAGACGACCGCGTTGGCCACGTCCTCCGGCTGCGCGACTCGTTCCAGCGGCTGCATGTAGCGGAGAACGGGGCCCATCTCGTAGGTCGTGATCCCCGTGCGGATGTGCGCCGGGGTGAGGCAGTTGACACGGATGCCGTAGGGCGCCAGATCGATGGCCATGCACTTGGTGGCGTGGGCCACCGCGGCCTTGGCGGACCGGTAGGAGATCATCCCGCTGCCCGCGTTGATGGCGGCGATGGAGGCATTGTTGATGATGCAGCCTCCACCATGGTCCTTCATGTAGCGGCCGGCCCGCTGCGCGCCGATGATCACGCCGAAGAGGTTCACATTCATGATACGGGTGAAATCCTCGAGGTCGTCGGGCAAGAACCGCGTGAGCGGGCTCCCGATACCGGCGTTGTTGAACATGATGTCCAAGCCCCCGAAGTGGTCGACCGCGAAGTCCACCAGGGCCTGCATCTGATCGGCTTCGCTCACGTCGGTCTGTTTGAAGGCGGCGGCTTCACCGATTTGCGCGGCCACCTCACGTCCACGCTCGTCGTCGGTGTCTGCGATCACGACCTTGGCCCCCTCGGCGGCCAGCATTTTGCCGGTCGCCTGACCGATGCCACCTGCGCCGCCGGTCACGATTGCCACCTTGCCGGCGAGCTCCTGTGTCGTCATGTCGCGACCATAGGCTCTGGCTCTACGAGGCTGCATCCACGACCACTCGGGCGTGCCGGCCGAACGGAGGGGTGGTCTCGCCGCGGCTTCTGGCCAACCGGACAGCCCCTGAATCCGTCAGCCGTGGCACTTTGCGACTCTCCCCAGACTCACTACGATCCCCGCTGTGACCGAGGGACGACGGCGGGCCGCTGAACTCCTCGTCCAGTGCCTCGAGCACGAGGGGGTCACCTGTGTGTTCGGCATCCCCGGTGAAGAGAACATCCATCTGACCGATGCGCTCTCCCGGTCCTCCTCTATTCGCTATGTCTTGGTCCGGCACGAGCAAGCTGCGTCCTTCATGGCCGAGATGCACGGCCGGCTCACCGGAAGAGCCGGTGTCTGTTCAGCCACTCTGGGTCCCGGCGCGATCAACCTGCTTCTTGGCACCGCGGACGCCTATACGAACAGCACGCCGGTCCTGGCTCTCTCGGCCCAGGTGGGACTCAACCGGATCTACAAGGAATCGCATCAGAGCGTGGACCTGGTGTCCATGTTCTCGCCCGTCACGAAGTGGTCCGACCTCATTCTGACGCCCGGCTCCATCCCCGAGATGGTCCGCAAGGCGTTCAAGCTCGCCCAAACCGAGCGCCCCGGATCCGTCTACCTCGGCGTGCCCGAGGACGTCGAAGCCGCCTTCGTGCCTGATTCCCTGATGCCGCTCCACGTCAATACACCGCGCACGGACGAGCCCTCGCCCACGCAGATCGAGCGGGCGGCCGCAATACTCAACGCGAGCAAGCGACCGATCATCTTGGCCGGACACGGCGCTGCCCGTTCAGGAGCGGCTGACGCATTGCTGCATTTCTCAGAGCAACTGAGCCTGCCCGTGGCCACGACGTTTCACGGCAAGGGCGTGTTTCCCGACGACCACCCCCACTCCCTCGGTGCGGTCGGCTTCATGAGTCACGACTACGTCAATTTCGGCTTTGACGATGCCGACGTGATCGTGAGCGTCGGGTACGAACTCCAGGAGTTCGATCCCGTCCGGATCAATCCCGGAGGGGACAAACAGATCATCCACCTCAGCCGAGTTCCGGCGGAAGTGGATACCCACTACGTGGTCGAGGTCGGAATCCAGGCCGACATCGCGAGCACGCTGGCCGCACTGGGCGAGTCGACCACCCGCCGTTTCGAGCAGGGTACGCGAGCAAAGAAGATCCAGACGCTCCTGGCCGACGAATTGGCTCAGGGCGCAGCTGACGACAGCTTTCCCCTCAAACCGCAACGGGTCGTGGCGGACACGCGAGCGGCGCTCGGTCGCTCCGACATCGTTCTCGCGGACACGGGTGCCGTGAAGATGTGGATGGCTCGCCTCTACCCCACCTTCGAGCCGAACACGTGCCTCATCTCCAACGGGCTCTCGACGATGGCCTTCGCACTGCCCGGCGCGCTCGGCGCCAAGCTGGCGGCACCCGATCGCAAGGTGCTGGCCGCGGTGGGAGACGGAGCATTTCTCATGAACTCCCAGGAGCTCGAGACGGCGCTGCGCGAGCACATCCCAGTGGTCGTACTGATCTGGCAGGACGACGCCTACGGCCTCATCGGTTGGAAGATGGACCTCGAACTCGGACATCACGTCGAGGTCGGATTCAACAACCCGGACTTCGTCGCCTACGCCGAGAGCTTCGGGGCCCGGGGCTACCGGGTCAGCTCCGCTGGTGATCTGCTCCCCATGCTCGAAGAGGCGTTGGCCGCCGACACGGTGTCGGTGATCACATGCCCGGTCGACTATTCGGAGAACCTCCGGCTCACCGAGGCGCTGGGAGAGCTCTCGGGACCGTTTTGAGGGATCCCGCCGGGGCTTGAGCCCTCCGCCTGAGCGACTCGAGGCCTACGGTCTCCGGGACGGCGGTGGAGTGGAATCGATCGGAGGCGTTCGATGAACGACGACCAGTTCGACAAAGTGAACCACGGGAGAGGTTTCTTCGCCGCCTTAGACCAAAGCGGTGGAAGCACTCCCAAGGCCCTCGCGCTCTACGGCATCGACGAAGACGAGTATGCGGACGACGACGAGATGTTCGCGCTGATGCACGCCATGCGCAGCCGGATCATTCAGAGTCCCAGCTTCAGCGGCGACGACATCGTCGGTGCGATCCTTTTCGAGGACACTATGGATCGCGAGATCGACGGCCGCGGGTCGGTGCCGTACCTGTGGGAAGTCAAGCGAGTGGTCCCGTTCTTGAAGGTGGACAAAGGCCTCGCCGACGAGCAGGACGGCGTCCAGGTCATGAATCCCATCCCCCGCTTGGCTCCCCTGCTCTCTCGAGGTCGAGAGAACGGGGTGTTCGGCACCAAGATGCGTTCGTTCATCACGCGGGCCAACCCAGGTGGGATCCGGGCTGTCGTCGACCAGCAATTCGAGATCGCCAAAGTGATCATGGCCGCCGATCTGGTGCCGATCATCGAGCCTGAAGTCGACATACGGAGCCCACAGAAGGCTGCCGCCGAGGAACTTCTGCGGGCGAACGTGGTCGCGAGCTGGCCCAGCTCGACTCGACGCAACACGTCATTCTGAAGTTCTCGCTGCCCGATGTCGACGACTTGTACGCCGACTTGGTGAGCCACCCGCGGGTCTTGCGGGTGGTGGCGCTGTCGGGCGGCTACAGCCGGGCCGAGGCAGATGCTCGGCTGCGGGCCAACCACGGGGTGATTGCCAGCTTCTCTCGTGCGCTGACCGAGGGGTTGTCGATCCACCAGAGCAAGGCAGAGTTCGACCGCACGCTCAAGAGCGCCATCGACAGCATTCGCGACGCGTCCCTTACCTAGTCTCGCCGCATGGTCCAATCGGAACTGAGCCGCGGCGATCCTCCGTGTCCACTCGACGCATCGGGCTTCTGGTCTCCTCAACCGTTCCTCGGGGACAACGATACCCTGAAGGTTCGACGACCTTCTCGTGTTGGAGCAGTCACGGAGGACCACTATGAACACTGAGCGTTCCGCACGGCCGTGGGCACTTCGCTCCACCCTGATTGCTGTATCCGACCTCGATCGGTCAGTGGCCTTCTACCGGGAAGTCGGTCCTTTCGAGGAGATCACTCGCGACGATGCGATCGCGGTGCTCGGCGAGGTTTCTCCGTCTTCGATCAATCTGATCCTGCGTCAGTCCAGGGGCATTCACCAGGCTCGGCACGGGCAGCAATCGCTGGGTCTCAGGGCCATGACGTTCAACGTCGGATCGCTCGACGAGCTCGACCGGGTTGAGGCTCTACTCCGGCGTCATGACTTCTTCAAGTCCCGACGGCAGATCGCTGACGGCGTGTCGGAGATCCTCCATGGGCGGGATCCAGACAACACGCCTCTGGTGTTCGTCTGCTACGACGACTCCAAGACGCTCGGGGCGGACTACTACCGAGAGATCGCTGGTCTGTTCTATTCGCTCGACATCTGACGCATCCGTTCACCGAGGTCCTTCGGCGAGAGGACGGAGACCGTCCCCAACCGAGAGGACCTCCGGCCGCTACCCCTCGACCCGCGTCCAGGGTGGATCCGTCTTGCCCGCCTCGTAACTGGCCAGAGCGACAACCGCGATCACCACCAGCGCGATGGCGAGCGGCACGACGATCCGTACATGAAGGACGAGCAGGGCTCCGATCAGTGCCCCGATGAACATGGCGGCGACCGCGAGGAGGCGTCGGCCTGACTTGGAGCCCTTGCCCCCGCCGAGCGCGCTGTCGGCCCCGATCCCGGTGACGGTCATGGTCAGGACGGTCGTGGTCAGGTCGGGTACGGCAAGCTTGCGGATGCTCGCGTTTTGGACCCCGGTGGCGAGGCTGAGGACGACGATGAGTGCATAGCGAAACCCGTGCTGAGGTGCGTTGGAGCTCCAGAGCGCGAGGACGACCGCAGCGGACAGGAAGACGGCTTCGACGACCATTGCGCTGGCCAGGTGACGCCCGCGGTGGTGTCCGTATCGGGCCACGATCCGACCGCCGATGACCGACCCGAAGCCGAAGGAGACCAGGGCGACGAGGGACGCAGGAATGGAGAACCCGTGCGCGCCCGCGACGGCAAAGCCCAAGAACACGACGTTGCCCGTCATATTGGCCACGAACACGTGGCCCAGGACCAGATAGCTGAACGCGTCGACGAGACCCGTGACGACCGTCATCGCGACGAGGAGCGGCGGGAGCGGACCGAAAGGGGCCGACCGGCTCGGGGCCAGGGTCTCTCGTACCTCGGTCAGGAAGGTGTTCACGGTTGCACGCTCCTTTCTTCGTCGCCGCCGTCGGACCCGAGACGGTGTCGTGCCGCACTCACGTCGAGCCCGCTGTACCCGCTGCGCACGAGGCCTCGCCATCGCTCGGCGATCGCCGCGGCCAGCGGAGCCACGTCGGTCCCCGCTTCCGACGTCGCCAGATCGAGGTCCTTCAGGGCCAGGTCGAGCGAGAAATCAGGATGGTCGTCCCGCTCGAGCATCTTGGTGAGCTTGGCGAGCGCATAGGGCGAGGCCAGAGGGTTGCCACGAAGGGCGTCGAGCAGACCCGGGGCCGGCACACCGAGGTGTGAGGCCAACGAGTCCACTTCGGCCGCACCCTCGATCTGGAAGGCCAACCACGTGTTCAAGACGAGTTTCATCCGGCTCCCGGCGCCGGCGGGACCGAGCCACAGAGTGGCCCGACCCAGCGCGGCGAAGACCGGCTCGAGGAACTCGGCGGCGTGGGGCGGTCCCGACGCCAGAATGAGCAACTGGCCCTTCTCCGCCGGCTCCCGAGAGCCGGACACCGGCGCGTCGACGAAGGCGACGTCGGGTCGCGCCAGCCGTGTCTCGTTGGCCAGTCGCTCGGTCGCCTCGGCCCCGATCGTCGCCATCTGCACCCATGTGGCGTCGGAGGACATCGCACCGAGCACACGCCCACTCGTCACCACGTCGGCGGTGACCGCGGCGTTCGGCAGCATGGTGATGACCACGTCCGCCTGCTGCACCGCGTCGGCGGCCTCGTCGTAGGCCGCGGCGCCGGCGGCGACGGCGGGCGCCGTCGATGCCGCCCGCCGTGACCACACGTCCACCGCCATCCCGGCGCCGAGGAGGCGGAGCGCCATCGCCGTGCCCATGGTGCCGGTCCCGATCACCGCAACGCGACGCGCCTGCGTCTTCGTGCTCTTGTCGCCGAAGGTCATTTCCTTCTCCTCTCCGTCTGGCGAGCTGCCCTGCTCCGTCATCGACCCGAGCATCTCTGGCCCGGTCTCATCGAGGGTCGAGCGTTTCGGTCAGCCACCCTCGTCGAGGAGTCCGCAACGGCCATGGAGCTCAAGAACCCAGGCAGGACGGGTTCCCGCGTGAGAAATCGTAGGCAGCGACCCGCCGGTTGACGGGGGCTCCGGGCACGGCCCGAAGCGGGGCTTGACTTACTGAACAGACCGGTCTACCTTTTTAGTAGACAGAACGGTCTATTCAGAGGGGTGTCATGAGCGCAGCAGCAGGCGAGACGACCGGCGGCGGGTTGGGCACGGCTCTCGTGACGGGCGCCACCTCGGGGATCGGCCGGGCGACCGCCCGGCTGCTGGCTCGCGATGGGTGGGCGGTCGTCGTGCACGGCCGTAACGCCGGTCGAGGAGCCGAGGTGGTCCGCGCGATCGAGGCGGACGGGGGACGGGCTCGCTTCGTGGCGGCGGACCTCAACGATCTGGCCGCCGTGCGCGGCCTGGTGGACGACGTCGGCGTGGTCGACGTGCTCGTGAACAACGCCGGAGGCTCGTGGTTCGGCCCGACGGCCTCGCTCGACGAGGCAACCTTCGACGAGCTCTTCGACGGCAACGTCCGCTCCGCCTACTTCCTGGTGGCCGGCATCGCGCCCGGTATGGCGGCGCGAGGTTCGGGGAGCATCGTCAACCTGGCGAGCATGGCCGGTCAGATCGGTCTCGCCGGTGGCGCCGCCTACGGAGCCACGAAGGCGGCGCTCAGCTCCATGACACGGTCCTGGGCAGCCGAGTTCAGCCCGAGCGGCGTGCGGGTCAATGCCGTGGCGGCGGGGCCGGTCTTCAGCGGGCCCGAAAAGACACCGCGCATCGAGGGGCTGGGAGCCACGACGCTGCTCGGGCGCGGGGCCGAGGTCGAGGAGATCGCAGAGGTCATCGCCTTTCTGGCCTCGGACAGGGCGAGCTACCTGACTGGAGCCACGCTGGCCGCCGACGGCGGGCGCACCGCGATATGAGCCCGATGCTCGAGCTGGTCGAGCGCCCGCGTGCCGGCGCTTTCCCGTTCACCGAGCTGACGACGCGGCGGCCACGCCTGCGATTGGTCGGCCTGGCGTCGATCACCGTGACCTTCCTGGCCGCGTCGGCCGCGCCCACGCCGCTGTATGCGACCTATCAGAAGGCATGGGGGTTCTCGGCCCTGACCACCACCGTGGTCTTCGGGGTCTACGCCGTCGCCTTCCTCTTCGCGCTGCTCACCTTCGGCCGGCTCTCGGACCACGTCGGGCGGCGGCCCATGCTGCTCGCCGGCATCGCCGGTCAGGTCCTGGCCTTGGCGATCTTCGTCGATGCCCACAGCACGACCGCGCTCTTCGCGGCGCGCATTGTGCAGGGGCTGGCCGCCGGCACGGCGATCGGTGCGGTGGGCGCCGGCATGCTCGACATCGACCAGACGCGCGGTGCGGTGGCCAACGCAACCGCACCTGGCCTGGGCACGGCCAGCGGCGCACTCCTCTCTGCCTTTGCCGTGCAGTGGCTCCCGGCACCGACTCGCCTGGTGTACGTCGTCCTCGCCGGCGTGCTCGTGGTGCAGGCGTTCGGCGTGCTGCTGTTGCCCGAGACCAGCCCGCGGGCACCGGGAGCGTGGGCTTCGCTCGTCCCCCAGATCGCCGTTCCCCCGCAGACCCGTCGACCCATGATGGCCGCCGCCCCGGTGCTCTTCGCCGTGTGGGCCCTCGGCGGCTTCTACGCGTCGCTCGGGCCGAGCCTGATCGACCACCTGGCCGGCTCGACCTCGGTCATCGACGCCGGGCTCGGCCTCGGCATCCTGGCCGGTGTCGGCGCGCTGGCCACCTATGCGCTCCGGGCCACGCCGGCGGTCAGCGTCATGCTGCTCGGCACGCGTGCGCTGATCGCCGGCATCGTCGTCGTCCTGTTCTCCCTTTGGATCGGTTCTCCCCTGGGGTTCTTCTTCGGCACGGCCGTGGCGGGTGTCGGCTTCGGCGCCGGCCTCCAGGGCGGCATTCGCCTGGTGGCTCCGCTGGCCCACCCCGATCAACGGGCGGGCGTGCTCTCCGTGCTCTTCACCGTCTCGTATCTGGGCTTGGGCCTGCCCGCCGTGCTGGCCGGGTTGGCCGTCGTGCACGGCGGCGGCCTCGTGGCCACCAGCTACGTCTACGGCGTCGGCGGTGATCGCCTTGGCCGGCTTCGCCACCCTTAACCTTGTCCATCTCCGCAGTGCGCAAGCACCGTCAACCAAGGAGGTCCCCCGATGACCGACGCCCGTACCCGCATGACACCAGGACCGGACCACCCCATCACGGTGGAGCGGTGGCCCGGTCACGTCACCGTGCAGAGCGGCTCGGTCGTGCTGGCCGAGACCGACCGGGCCCTCGAGATGCACGAGGCCGCCTACCCGGCCGTCCTCTACATCCCGATCGGCGACGTGGACGAGCACCACTTGGCACGGAGCGAGCACCACAGTTGGTGTCCCTACAAGGGAGAGGCCTCCTACTTCGACATCGTCGAGACGGGCGGGACCGCATCGCCGGCCGCCGTCTGGTACTACGACGACCCCTTCCCCGCCGTCGCCCGCATCAAGGACCACGTGGCCTTCTATGCCGACCGGGTCACGGTGCATGCGACGCCCAGCGAGTCGACCGTACGGTAAGACTGAGCGGTCGGAAGGGAGGCGACATCGTGACCACTGCACCCGCTCCGACCGAGCAGCGCGCCTCGGCGCGGGAACGGCTCCTCGCCGCGGCCAACGAGCTCTTCTACGCCGAGGGCGTCCAGACGGTGGGCATCGACCGCATCATCGAGCGGGCCGGGGTGGCCAAGGCCTCGCTCTACAACCTCTTCGGGAGCAAAGAAGAGCTGGTGGCGGCGTATCTGGCTTCGCGCCACGACCGCACGACCGACCGGCTCACCAAGGCGATGGGGAAGGTCGACGACCCGCGAGAGAAGATCCTGGCCGTCTTCGACGCCCAGGCGCAGCTCTACCAGCGGTCGGACTTCAACGGGTGCGCATTCGTCGCCGCCTCCACCGAGGCTCCCTCGCAGGGACTGGTCGAGCAGGCGGCCGATCGGTTCCGGGCCTGGATGCGAGGCATGTTCACCGACCTGGCCGAGCAAGCGGGCGCCCCCGATCCGGCGTCGCTCGGACGCCAGCTGCACCTCCTGTACGACGGGGCGGGCGTGGCGGGCCGGATGGACCACCACGACCCCGCGATCGCGTCGTCGGCCCACGCGGCCGTGGACGCGCTGCTCGACGCGGCGTTGCCGCTGCGGTAACGAACCATTCCTCGCTTCAGGCGACGCGGCCCGACCTATCGTCGGGCTTTCGGCGTCGCCGCAGCCGGAGCCGCAGCGCTCAGGATGCGCTGGCGTTCTCCAGCACGAGGGCGACCCCCTGGCCCGAACCGACACAGACGCCGAGCACGCCGTAGCGCACCTGACGCAGTTGTAGCTCGGTGGCCAAGGTGAGCACGTAGCGGGTGCCCGACGACCCGAACGGGTGGCCGATGGCGACGGCGCCGCCGTTGGGGTTGAGGCGATCGTCGGGCACCTCGAAACCGCCCAGCTGGTTCGGCAGTTCGCGCAGCACACCGAGGGCCTGGGCCGCGAAGGCCTCGTGCACCTCCCACACGTCGACCTCGGTCGGGGCCAGGTGCGCTCGGTCGAGCGCCCTGGCGATGGCCCAGGCGGGAGCGATGCCCATGAACTGCGGGTCGAGAGCGTAGGTCGCCGACGCCACGACCCGGGCTAGCGGCGTCACGCCAAGGGACTGGGCCGCCTCGGTGGAACCCAGGACGACGGCCGAGGCCCCGTCGCTGAGCGGCGACGAGTTTCCCGCCGTCATCTGC
This sequence comes from uncultured Acidimicrobiaceae bacterium, assembly GCA_963726545.1. Taxonomy (GTDB): domain Bacteria; phylum Actinomycetota; class Acidimicrobiia; order Acidimicrobiales; family RAAP-2; genus Bog-473. The sequence continues at coordinate 170,502 of CAVSCV010000020.1, forward strand.
GTGGTGTTGGGCTGGGGCGGGAGCGCGGCCAAGCGCTCGGCGGTGGTGTCGCTCCTGATCATTTCGTCGTGCTCGAAGGTCCGACCGGGCTCCTTTCGGGTGCCGGGGATCTCGATCGGATGGATCTCGGCCGCGAAGCGACCCGAGTCGCGGGCCGCGGCGGCGTGCTGGTGGGAGCGCAGTGCGAAGGCGTCGATCTCCTCACGGCTCAGCTGGTAGCGGTCGGCCACGTTCTGCGCCGTCTTGATCATTTCGACGTAGGCGTTCCGCGCCAGCAGGACCGGGTTCGGGGGGCCGCCGGCGCCCGCCCACATGGTGTCGAGCAGGAGGACCGGGCCCCGCGGGCTGAACGCGGCGTCGCCCTTCATGTTGGCCCAGCCCGAGCGCGACATGGACTCGACGCCGGCGGCCAATCCGATTCCGAGCTCGCCACTGCGGATGGCATGGGCGATGGAGATGGCGCCGGTGAGCGACGAGGCGCAGAAGCGGTTCACGGTGACGGCAGGAACCGAATCGGGGAAGCCGGCGGCCAGCGCACCCCAGCGCGCGATATCCCCCATACCCTCGTGGGCCACATTGACGCAGCCAGCCGAGATGTCCTCGACCCGACCCAGCGGGACCGACACCCGCTCGCACGCCGCCACCATCGTCTGGCCCAGGAGATCGTCCGTCCGGAGGTGCGAGAGAGACCCGCCGTAGCGGCCGACCGGGGTCCGGACGCCCCCGAGGATGAAGGCCTCCGTCATGACGCAAGCGTGGCGTCGAGCGTGATCTCGGGGACGCCGGCGAGCGCACGGCTCACCGGGCACCCCGCCTTGGCCGCGCGCGAGTGCTCGGCAAAGGTGGCCTGGTCGATGCCCGGCACCCGGCCCACGGTCACCAGGTCGATCTTGGTGATCGTCGGTGCACCATCGACGGGGCGCAAGGTGACGGTGGCGTCGGTGTGCACCGAATCGGGCGGGCTGCCTGCCTGGGCCAGGAGATTGGAGAGCGCCATGGAGAAGCAGGCCGCATGGGCGGCGGCGATCAGCTGCTCGGGGTTCGAACCCGGTCCGTCCTCGAAGCGTGACTTGTAGGTGTAGCCCCCGTGAATGGAGTCACCGGCCGTGAATGTCCCGGTCCCCGTGGGCACATCGCCCTTCCATTCCGCGCTGCCCTTTGCCGGCATATGAGCCTCCTAGGTCGCTGCCCGAGTCGGTTCCGGTTCTAGTCGGCGCGGCGGCGAACCGGCGCGGCCCGGCTCCGGAGTCCTCGGACCGAACCCGGCCGAAGGCCGAACCGGCGGGTCGAGAAAGGGAAGCCGGTAGCGTCGCTTCAGCGGGTTCCTCGAGAGGAGACGGACATGGCCAAATCGCTGTACACGGCCCGGGCCCACGTGGTGGGCGGCCGGGACCAGGGGCACGGGGTCACGAGCGACGGAGCGTTGGACGTCCAGCTCCGCACGCCGGTCGAGATGGGTGGCGACGGTGGGGGCACGAACCCTGAACAGCTTTTCGCCGTGGGCTACGCCGCATGCTTCGAGGGCGCACTGGGCGTCGTCGGGCGCCGGGAGCACGCCGATCTCGGCGCTGTGGCCATCGATTCGGAGGTCAGCCTGATCACCACCGAGCACCGCGGCTTCACGGTGGCCGTGGGCCTCGACGTCTCGCTGCCGGGCATCAGCGACTCCGCGCAGGCCATTTCGATCGTGGCCGCAGCCCACGAGGTCTGCCCGTACTCCAACGCAACCCGCGGCAACATCGAGGTGACCCTCACGGCCAACGGAAACCCCGTCCCGGTCGCCGAGCCGGCTCCCGCGTGACCATGCTCGGCCCGACATTGGAGCGCCCACGATGAGCGCACATGATCAGAGGGCGGCGCCCTCCGGCCACACCGCCGACGGTGGCGTCCTGTTGGGTGGGGCGAGCGCCAGCAAGGGCTTGGTGCTCTTCGAAGATCCGCAGTGTCCCTACTGTCGCGAGTTCGAGGAGCTCAATGGGGCGCGCATCACGGCCGCGCTGGCGTCCGGGGAGCTGGCGGTCGAATACCGCATGCGCTGCTTCCTGGGCCCGGAGTCGGTGCGAGCAGACAACGCGCTGGCTCTCGCCGCCGAGGCGGGCCGCTTCGACGAGCTCCGCCACGTGCTGTTCGCCGCCCAACCTCCTGAAGGAACCGGGGGTTTCACCAACGAGGACCTCGTGCGCCTCGGGGCACAGGTCGGACTGCACAGCCCGGACTTCGTGTCGGGTATCGAAGAGGCCCGCTACGCAGCGTGGGTGCAGCAGCGAGAGACGCGCTACCAAGCCGAGGACCCGCAGGGAACTCCCGCCGCGTGGCTCAACGGCCGCGCCATCGACTCGGGCGTACTCTTCGACAGTCGCGGGTTCGAGCAGCTTCTGCGCACCTAGGGCGTCGACCCCCCGCCCGGGCCGCTCGCGGCGCGGCGCCGGGTTCGGGGTCGTCACGACCCCATCAAGAGCGCTTGCCAGTTGGCGGGGACCCGACCCGCCGGCCCGGGCACCGGCTGGTCGACGGGGTGGTGCTCCGGAGGGGTGAGGGGAGGCCCATTCATGTAGTCGTTGGTCTGGTAATTCCAGAACCAATCTTCTCCGGGCTCGAAACTCCGGATGACCGGGTGGCCGGAGGCGTGCGCATGCGCGGTCGCATGCTTGCTGAGCGACTGGTCACAGCACCCGATGTGACCGCACTGCGCGCAGCGTCGGAGGTGGAGCCACCACCCCCCAGCCTCGAGACACTCCACGCAACCGGTTCCGCTCGGTGGAACGTCCTGCTCGACGGAATTCGTCATCTGCGCACCTCCCCGCGATGTCTGCGTCAACGGTAGGGGAAAGGCCGTTGGCCGTCATCTCCGACCTCATCGCCGACCGCGAGATGATTCGGGGTCGGCGCGGCCTCTCCAAAATTGGGCCCGGATCAGGACTCTTCGTGGTCCTCCTGCGAGAGAGTCGGCGGCGTCGGGCGGCCATCTGGAGGCGGCGCTGGCGGCCTCGCCGCCGGTCGGGGCAGCCCGATGCGCAGCAGCGACACCGGGGCCGCAACACTCCCCTAGTCTCTCCGACGTAGCGCACGCACAACCACGAGGAGCGCGAACCATGACGACCACCGCCGTACCGATCCAACACGCCGACCGCTTCTTCATCGGGGGGGACTGGGTCGCTCCCTCGTCCTCCGATGTCATCGAGGTCATCGACTCGTCGACCGAGCAGCCCTACTTCAGCGTGGCCGAAGCCCGAGAGGCCGACATGGCCCGGGCGGTCGACGCGGCGCGACAGGCCTTTGACCAGGGGCCCTGGCCGAGGATGTCCCACGCCGAACGGGCTGAGTACCTGCGGGCGATGGGAGAAGGACTGCGGGGCAAGGCCGACGTGGCCGGCCAGCTCTGGCCCCGCGAGTCGGGCGCCCTGTTCCTCTTCGCCCAGTACACGGCGGGCGGCATGGCCGGGGTCTTCGACTACTACTCGGGCCTGGCCTCGACCTACCCGTTCGAGGAGCAGGCCAAGCCAACCATGGGAGGTGAATACGGCCTCCTCGTCCGTGAGCCGGTGGGGGTGGTCGGCGCCATCATCCCGTGGAACGCACCACTCAGCCTGATCACCTACAAGATCGCGCCGGCGTTGATCGCCGGCTGCACCGTCGTCCTCAAGTCTTCCCCCGAGGCGCCGGGCGACGCCTACCTGTTCGCCGAGATCGCCGAGGACATCGGGCTGCCCCCGGGCGTGCTCAACGTCGTGACGGCCGACCGCGAGGTGTCCGAACTCCTCGTGCGCAACCCCGGCATCGACAAGATCACGTTCACCGGCTCCACGGCCGCGGGCCGGCGCATCGCCTCCCTCTGCGGTGAGCGGATCGCGCGCTGCACGCTCGAGCTCGGCGGGAAGTCGGCTGCAGTCATCCTCGACGACATCGACGTCCAGGATGCGGCCAGCGCCATCTCGGGGGCGGAATGCTTCCTCTCCGGGCAGGTCTGCTCGTCCCTGACCCGCATCATCGTCAGCCGCTCGCGCCACGACGAACTCGTCGAGGCTCTGGCCGGCACCTTCTCGCAGGTCAAGGTGGGCGACCCCTTCGACCCGGAGACCCAGATGGGGCCGCTGGCCATGGACCGCCAGCGCGACCGCGTCGAAGGCTTCATTGCCAAGGGCATCGCGGAGGGGGCGACGCTGGCCACGGGCGGCGGGCGCCCGAAGGATCTCGAGCACGGCTACTACATCGAACCGACCGTCTTCGGCAACGTCGACAACCAGGCCACCATCGCCCGCGAGGAGATCTTCGGGCCGGTGCTCAGCGTGATCCCGGCCGACAACGAGGATCACGCCGTGGCCCTCGCCAACGACACGATCTACGGCCTCAACTCCTCCGTCTTCACCAACGATGTCGACCGGGCGCGCCAAGTGGCCGGCCAACTGCGTGCGGGCACGGTGGGCCACAACGCCTTCCGAACCGACTTCGGCATGGCTTTCGGCGGCTTCAAGCAGTCAGGCATCGGACGAGAGGGCGGGATCGAGGGTCTGCTGCCCTTCCTCGAGACCAAGACGGTGATCCTGAACGGCGAGCCCTCAAGCTCCTCGTAGGGAAGGATTCAGCTCCTTCGGAGCCGGGCATCTCTGGCCACCGCCGGCCACGCTTACTGGGCCCGCTCTCTGACGACGTCAGACGGGTTCTTGTCGTCGCGGAGCCCGAGAAAGCGCGGTTGGCGCAGACGCCCGTCGTTGGTCCATTCGGCAAATCCGATTTGTGCGACGAGCGTCGGTCGGGTCCAGTGCGTGCCCCGTGGGATCGGACGTGCGTCGGCAAACGCCGGCTCAGCCGTTTCCAGCTTTCGCAACTTGGCACCGAGGTCGTGGAGAATCGCCTTGGTGTAGCCGGTGCCGACCTTCCCGGCGTACCGGAGGGAGCTCTGGTCGTAGTAGCCGACGAGCAGGGCGCCGAAGTCGGTGCGGCTGCCGCTCGGATCGGTGAAGCCGCCGACGACGAACTCCTGCTCCCAGACACACTTCAACTTCAACCAGTTCTTCGAACGTCCGGCGACGTAGGGCGCATCGGCCCGTTTGGCGATCAGACCCTCCCAGCCCGACCGACAGGCCTCGGCAAACCGGCGCAGCGAGTCGTCGTGCCAAGCCTCGGACAGCTGCAAGGCGGAGCCGGAACGAATCATGCTCGTCAGCCGGGCGCGACGCTCGACGAGAGGGCGGCCGGTGAGATCTTCGCCGTCGACCTCGAGGAGATCGAAGATGCAGTAGACGACCGGGAACTTGGCCACCTGCTCCGTCGATGGAGCGACCGCCCCGAGACGCTGTTGGAGTCGGGTGAACGAGGTCTGGTCGCCGTCATAGGCCACCACCTCGCCATCGAGCAGCAGCTCTCGGGCGTCTTGCGCCGCGACGGCGTCGCGGACTTCGGGGTACGTGGTGCTGAGATCCTTGCCCGAACGCGACTCGAGTCGCACCTGGTTGCCCACCTTGCGGGCCAGGCAGCGCTCACCATCGAACTTACGCTCCAACAGCCAGTCGTTGCCGAAATCACGACGGTCGGTCAACGTGGCCAGCATGAGCGGGATCACCATGTCCCTATCGTTTCACCGCGGCACCCCGAGGACCGCTCCCACCTCGGCGGAGGTCAGAAAGCCGAGCTCCGCGCCGCCGGAGGCCGGGGCGCACCGGTGACCGCCGAGAGGTGGGGCGACGGACGAGCCGCCGACAGTGGCTGCGCAATATCCTCGAGCGACTTCCGCTCGGCGTCGATGCCCAGGAACGCCGCGACGACTCCGCCGATCAGCATCACACCAGCCCCGATGAGGTAGCCGATGAACAGGCGGAAGTGGTCCTGTCCATTGCCGATGAGTTCCCCGTAGAGCCACGGACCGAAGGCACCGAAGCTCTGGGCGATGGCAAAGAAGACGGCGATGGCCTTGGCCCGCACCTCGACCGGGAAGATCTCGCTCACGGTCAGGTACGCCGATGACGCGCCGGCCGAGGCGAAGAAGAAGATGACGCACCAGCATGCCGTCTGGGTTACCGCGTTGAGAAGGCCGGCGTTGAACAAGAGGGCGCTCAAGGCGAGAAGCGTGCCGGACAGGATGTACGTGCCGGCGATCATCTTTCGACGCCCAATGGTGTCGAAGAAGTGCCCAATGGTGAGCGGACCGATGAGGTTCCCCAAGGCGAAGAAGATGAAGTAGTACGCGGTGTCGGTCGCGGGGACGTCGTAGATCTTGGTGAGCACCAACGCATAGGTGAAGAAGATCGCGTTGTAGAGGAACGATTGGGTGATCATGAGGGTGGCCCCAAGGATGGACCGCTTCGGGTAGTGGACGAAGAGCGTCCGAGCCAGGGCCACGAACCCGATGTTGTTGGCCGGGGTGATCTCGATGGCCTTGGACTCATCGATCTCACCGAGCGTGCCGCCGCTCTGTTCGGCGAGTTCTTCGATTTGGGCGACGGCGCGCTCGGCCTCTTCTTCTCGTCCGTGCATGAGGAGCCAGCGGGGGCTCTCGGGCAGGTTCTTGCGCACGAAGAGGATGACGAAGCCCAGCACCGGGCCGAACAGGAAGGCCACCCGCCACGAGTAGCTGGCGGGAAGGTGGTTCACCACGAGGATGGTCAGGACCGTGGCGATGAGAGCCCCGCCCCAGTACGTACCGTTCACGGCGATGTCCACCCGGCCTCGGTACTTGGCCGGGATGAGTTCGTCGATGGCCGAGTTGATCGCCGCGTACTCACCACCGATGCCCATGCCGGCGATGAACCGGGAGGCCCAGAGCCAATAGGTCCACACCGGGGAGTGCCCCAAGGTCAGCGCCGTGAGCAGGCCACCGAACAGGTACACGCCCAGGGTGATCATGAACAGGTTGCGCCGGCCGAATTTGTCCGACATCCGACCGAAGAAGAGGGCCCCCGCGACCTCGCCCAAGAGGTAGACGGTGCCCACGGCGAAGGCCACCTCGGAGGAGGAGAGGTTCAGAGCCTGCTTTTGGCTGATGAGACCTTCGGCATTGCTGGCGATGGTGATCTCGAGGCCGTCCAACACCCAGGCCACACCGAGCGCCACCACCATTCGGGTGTGGAACTTCGACCAACCCAGGCGGTCGAGCCGGGCCGGAATGAGACTCCGGATTGTTCCTTCGCCTGGGCGGTCCACATTCGCCCGTCCCGGCGCTTCCGTGCTGATCGTCGCCATGTTGCCTCCCCTCAGACCTGCATCGACGCACTGGTGTTACCCCGCAAATTGCTGGTCATCACGGAGGACGCACGGACTTGAGCAGAACGCATGTCTTTCGCGCGTAGAGTCAGGACGGGAAGAGTCGAGGGATCGGTTTCGTGCCGTGAAACTCGGGTAAAAGCGCAACGACGGTCTGCTTGTCCGACCATCGTTGCGATGTCAGCTTTGCGGGAGACGGAGGGGGACGGCCTGCCACCGGAGACCGCACTAACAGCGAAGGAGTCTCCGATGTTGCGCCACCGGATTGCTTCCACCCTTGGTGTCATCATGTTGTTTGCTTCTACGATGACCCTGATCTCGACCGCCGGATCGACCACGGCTGGGGCGGCGACCGCCACACCGGCGTGCACGTTCAACAAGGGCGCCCTCCCGATCATCACCGGCGTGAGCACGGGGAAGGTGATCACCATCAGCTGCACGGGTCTGTCGCCGCTCCACCCTTACCTTCTGGCCGAGACCAGCCTCCTTGCGGGTATCGACCCGCAGGCAAAGGCCGCCTTGTCCGGCGGCGTCACCTCGATCAACGGGCTGCTGGGCGCGTTGGCGGCGCTGAAAGAAATCAATATGAACGCCTTGGCATTTCCGTTCTCCGACATCAATGGAAACCTCAACACGACCTGGACCGTCCCCAGCTCTCAGCCGCTGGATCCCAATGCCAGTTGCCCCCCATCGACCCAGGAGTTCAATTCGGGTCTGATCGGCTGCGCGCTGGCGATGCTCGACCTCACGACCTTCAAGCCCGTCGGAGCGGGGAGCGCGGTGATGCAGTGGACCGGTGAGAGCTTCCTCCCGCTCGGCCCGACCTTGGCGCTCTCGGCGACCAAGGGCAAGGTAGGGCAGACGATCAACGTCGGTGATGCGCCGGGCCACACCACCTTCTGGTGGATATCCACCCTCTCTGCGCTCGAGGCATTGCTCGGCGGAAGTGCCGCCGCACCGGCAGTGACCGTGACCGTTGGCAAGACACCCGTGGTTTCCACTGCGACCGTGTCGCCGGCGGTGTACACCAACTCGGTCTTCACCCCGCCCGCCCTCTCAGGCACCTTCACCGTGCCGTCCCAGGGAGCCAAGGTCACGGTGCGACAGACCTTGACCGTCTTCGGCTTCCCGCTGTCGACGGCGGCGGCGGTACCTTTCAAGATCAAGGCGGGTTGAGGCACTCGCTCTCTTCGGGGTCGAAAGTCGAATCCGAACACCTGCAGTCTCCCAACCTCTCGTAGGTCGCTCTTGTCAGAAAGAGCAACTACGAGGTCGGGCCATTCGCACCCAACGTGACCGCTCGGCTTCGATCCGGAGGCCAATCCATGGAAGGTTCCGTCTCTGCCTCGAGGAAGACTGCTGTCGTCTGCGCCGCCCTGATCGGTAGCGCGACGGGACTGCGTTCACAGATGGGGATGGCCGTGGTGCTCAGTGGCACTCCCCCCGCGCAACTCCCGACTCTCCTCGGTCACCGCGCCGTCCGCCCGGTCGCGGTGACGGCAGCTCTCGGGGAGCTCGTCGCGGACAAACTTCCTTCCACTCCACCGCGCACCGAGGCTCGAGGCCTCGTGCCCCGCATCGGTCTTGGCGGTCTCTCGGCCGGGTTGTTGGCCCGCAGCGTCGGAGCGCCAGTACCGGTGGCCGTCGCGGTGGGCGCCGGAACCGCGGCGGGCGCGGCGTTCGCCGGTATGGCGGCCCGGGGAGCTCTGGCCAGGCGACTGCCGCCTTTGGCAGCCGCCCTGGCCGAAGACCTCGTCGCGGTGATGCTCGCCGTCGGGGCGCTCCGTCTCGCGGCGAGCGGATCTGCGGATCGCGGGACGGCACACCCGCACGCCCTCCTGGGCTGAACCTCGCCGTCGTCCTAGGTGGTCTCCGTCGTTTCTCCGCCGGAGACGTTCTGGCGCACCGAGGCGGCGGACACCGCCAAGGAAAGGTCGGTGCGCCTATGTCGCGTTGGTTGCGAAGGCGAGCTCGGGCTCCGTCAGCCGTGGTGGTGGCGGTGGGGCGACGACGGCGTCGTTTCAGTCGGCGGGAGGGTGGCGATGGTGGTCGCCGGAGGGCTTGTCGTGGTCGTGGTCGTGGTCGCCGGAGGGACGGTCGACGGCGGCGTCCTGACGGGTGGGGGCAGCGTCGTGGTCGTGGTCGGCAACGGCAGCGTCGTGGTGGTCGGCGGACCCTTCCGCGCTGGTCTGGTGGTGGTTGTAGTCGGGGCCCTGGTGGTCGTGGTGACGCTGGTGGTGGGCGTCGAGGTCGGCGTCTTGCGGTGCCGGCCCGGCCGCGGAGACGAAGGCACCGTGCTCCCCGGAGTCGAGGTGTCTTTCTTCGGATGGGCGCGGTGCGGACCGGTCGACCCGCCGACGGTGTGGACCGCTCCGCCTGCGGGAGCCTGGGACCGCGACGATCGGGACGAGCTCGAAGACGTGTCCGAGAGAAGATCGGCCGTGATCGAGGTGATCACCGGCACGCCGGCGCCGGTGGAGAGGTCTGGAATCTCGGGCCGCGTGGCACCGACGTAGCCGAGGGACACGCTGGCGATGCGGTCGAACCGGACATCGACCCCGGTGTACGGGGCGTCGATCATCTCGCCATTGCCCACGTAGATGCCCACGTGCTCGACCGCGCCCGGACCGGATCCGAAGAACACCAGATCGCCGGGGTAGAGCGGGGCTCCGGCCGGCAGGTGAGGACCGGCGTCGTACTGGTCCTGGGCGACCCTGGGCAGGCTGATGCCGGCTTCGGCATAGACCCACTGGACCAGGCCTGAGCAGTCGAAACCGACTCCCGGCCGCTCGCCGCCCCAGACGTACGGCGTGCCCAGATAGGCCTCGGCGTCGGCGACCACCACCGAACCGAGCGCGACCCCCTGATTCGCTCCCGACGTGCTGGTCAGCTGCACGGTGGTACCGCCGCCCTGCTCGTAGGCGCTGGCATAGGCCAGCACCATGGCCACGTAGGCATCGGAGTGGTTGTAGGCGAAGATCGCCGAGTCCAGGAGTCCTGGCGTTGCGCCGCCGTCGGCACACAGCAGTCGAGCGGCCGAGTACACCGCATCGTCTGCGTCATATGGTGAGGCGGGATCGGCTCCCCCCGGACCAACGGTGGCGTAGGCGCGGAACGTGGCCGGTTCGAACTGCATCGGCCCCTGTGCTCCCTCCGGGTTCGAACCCGACGCCACCCCGGGCAGCGTGGACGTCCCGAAGTCAGATTCGACCTTGGCGATGCCGGCCAGGACTTCCCAGGGCAGCCCGGGACATTCCGCGGCGACCGCACCTTGCATCCAGGCCAGGTAGTCCGCCGGGATACCGCCGATGTGCTGCACCGCCGAGACGGTGACCGTCTCAGCAGGAGTGGTCGGGGTGCTGACTGACGGCGCCGCCGGCGCCGGCGTCCTTGGGGGTTTCGTCGTCCGGGGGGTCACGCCTTGGATCCCGCTGATGTCGGCGACCCGCCAGCCCGCCGCAGTGCTGGTGAGCGAGACGGGTACCAGCCGGGCCGTCGTCGTCGACCCGTGGGTGGTCGAGATGTGCTCGGTCGTGCGGGCCAGCAGCCGGACACCTGATGCCGTGGAGTTCTCCACGGCGAAACCGGAGACCCGGGCCGAGGCGACAAAGCGCTCGGCGGTGAGTTCCGGGCCAGGGGCCGCCTGCGGGGCGGTGCGCAAACGTGCGGCGAGCGCGGGGGTGGCCAGTCCGGCGAGGTCTCGGTTGCCCAGAGGAGTCCGGTAGGAGAAGCTCTCGAAGCCGCCGATGAAGCGGGTGGCGACGAGTTCGGCGGCGTGCAGGTTCTGCGGAGGGCTGGCCGAGAAACTCGGGCTCCCCACGAGAAGCGCGAACCCTGCCACGGCGAGCACCGCGAGCACTCTGGTCACGCCTGCTGCTCCTGTGTGCGTCAATCGTTTCAGTGGGAGCTCCCGCGACATGGCCCATCCAATCGCCCGCGGTATCGGCTACCGGCGAGGAGACCTTGAGGCGCGTGCACGGCTCGAGCGGCACATCGCCCCGCCGGCTGTCACCGAGCATCGAATCGGAAAGGCCAACCCGGGTGTCACAGCGGCGCGCTATTAGTTAGCACAAGTAAGTAAACTGGACCCATGAGCGCATCCCGTCCCTCGGCCCTGGTCGACCCGCCGGCGACCGCTGGTGGACCTGAGGGCGAAGAGGAGCTGGCCACCCGGCTCCGCGTGGCGGTGACCCGCCTCAACCGCAAACTCCGTCAGCAGGCCCTGGCCGGGCTGTCGCCGGCTCAGGCCTCGGCGCTCGGCACAGTGAACAGGCTGGGCAGCCCCACGTTGGGCGAACTGGCCGCCACTGAGCAGGTGCAGCCGCCGACCGTGACCCGATTGGTGACCACGTTGGAGAGCGCGGGACTCGTGGCCAGGGAAACCGATGGTGCCGACCGACGGGTCGTTCGGGTGAGAATCACGGCCGAGGGTCGCCGCAACCTCCAGCGCATCCGGTCGCTCAAGAACGCCTTTCTGACCCGCCGACTCGCTGCGCTGGACCCCGTTGAGAAGGCCCAGGCCGAGGACCTGACGCGCCTGCTCGAACACCTGGTGGCCGACGGATGAGTCCGATCACCCGGGCGGCCCGACAGACGTTCATGGCCCTGAGGGTCCGCAACTACCGCCTCTACTTCATCGGTCAGGTGATCTCCGCCTCGGGCACCTGGATGCATGCCCTCGCCCTGGGCCTGCTGGTCCTCTCGGACCAGCTCCACGGGAACGGGTTCAACGTCGGCATCGTCACGGCCCTCCAGTTCGTGCCGATGCTGCTGCTGGGTAGCTGGGGCGGGCTGATCGTGGACCGGGTCGACAAGCGACGACTCCTCTACGTCACCCAAAGCGCGTCGGGCCTGCTCGCCCTCGCCCTCGGGCTCCTGGTGGCGCTCGGGACGGTGACCATGTGGGAGGTCTACCTGATCTCCACGCTGTTCGGCGTGGTCAACCTCTTCGACAACCCGGCTCGTCAGACCTTCGTCTCGGAGATGGTCGGCCGCGATCTCATGCCCAACGCGATCAGCCTCAACAGTGTGGTCATGAACTCCGCCCGGGTGATCGGGCCGGCCGTCGGAGGGATCCTCATCTTCGCCGTGGGCCTGGCGGCCTGTTTCCTGGTCAACGCGGCGTCGTACGTGGCCGTCCTGGTGGCCCTGTTCATGATGCGGCCCGCCGAGCTCCACCAGCGCCCGGTCGTGGTCCGGGCGAAGGGACAGGTCCGCGAGGGCCTCCGGTACGTGTGGTCGGCGCGCCAGCTGCGCGACCCTCTGCTGGCCATGGCGGTCGTAGGCATCTTTGCCTTCAACTTCACGACCACGCTCCCCCTTCTGGCCACCCGCACCTTCCACGGCGGTGCCGGCACCTACAGCGCGCTCATGGCGGCCATGGGCGCCGGAGCGGTTATTGGCGGCCTGATGGTCGCGCACCGCAGCAGGCCCAGCATCGCCATGCTCAGTGCGATCGGCCTGGCCTTCGGCCTCATGCTCCTGGTGGTGGCCGTGTCCCCCACCGAGGCCGTGGCGTTGGTGGCCATGGTCTTCATGGGGCTCTGCAGCATTTCGTTCATCTCCACGGCCAACGCCACGATTCAGATGCAGGCGGACCCGGCCATGCGCGGCCGCGTGATGGCCCTCTTCGCCATCGCCTTTCTCGGGAGCACACCCATCGGAGCTCCGCTGATGGGTTGGATCGCCGACGTCACCAATCCCCGGATCTCCTTGATGGTCGGCGGGGTGGCCACGCTGGCCGCCTGCGTCCCGCTCGCCCTCCGGTACTGGGGCGCCCGGGCATCCGAAACGACCGGGGTGGTGGCGTCTGAGGTGCCCGACGCCGAACCGGGCGAGGTGGTCGACTTCGCCCCGAGACCCATCTTCGATGCCCGACCCGACAAAGACCAGGTGCGGATCCGTCGAGTCGGAGGCGTCTAATCGACCCGACCTCTAACGTGACGAGGCTGGATTGCAGGCTAGGCAAGCCCAGAGGCGGTCACGGACACTCGGGCGGCGCTCTCACGACTGGACCAGGAACTGCCTCCAGCCGCCCGGCAGCGTGGTCTGGCCGACTTCGATGATGTAGCCATCGGGGTCGCGCACGTAGCAGCGGATCTCTGTGCGGTGCTGCTTTGGTGGGGTCAGGAACTCGGCCCCGCGGGCAGTCCAGTCGGCGTAGACGGCCTGAATATCCGAAACCCGGATGTTCAAAAAGCTGCTGGCGCGATCCGGGTCTGGTGGAGTCTCAAGCCTGACCGAGGGCTTGTCGTCGGTCGGCCCTCCACCCACGTTGATGATGATCCAACTGTTGGCTAGCGAGACGTAGGACGGTTCACCCGAGCGGATGAGGCTGCCGCCAAGCACCTCGGTATAGAAGCGGCAGGACCGCTCCACGTCGTCCGCAACGATGAAATACGCCAGTGCGATCTCGTATGGCGTACTGGGGTCTTCGGGCATGCCGGCGTCCTCCACACGGTCCAACTCTCTTGTTGGACGACCCTACTGACCTTTCGCCGCATACCGACTTGTCCCTCGAACAGGACAGAGAAGCGAGCCTTCGTGACCTTCCGACCCTCAGCGGAGCCCGACGCGTTGGCCGATCTCACCGGCTTCGATCCGGTTCGGTGCATCCAATTTGCGAAGAATGTTGGAGACATGGACGCTCGCCGTCTTCTTGCTGATGAACAGCTCCTCGGCGATCTGCCGATCGCTTCGTCCGGCCGCGAGGTAGCCCAGCACCTCGACCTCTCGCGACGTCAGACCCAGGTCGCTGGCCGGCGAAGATGGGCGCCGCTCCGGCTCGGTCGTGTCGAGCGTGATCCGCGCTCGGAGCGCGAGCTTCTCGATGCGCCGGCGGAGGGATTCCGCCCCGAGCTCCGCGGCGATCCTCCAGGCCGTGGAAAGGCTCTCGCTGGCTGCGCTGCGCTTCCCACGTCCCTTGAGTTGCGCTTCGGCTTCCCGCCAGAGGCAGTAGGCGACTTCATACGGCTGCGACAGGTCTTCCCAAGCCCGGGCCGCCACTTGCCACAGGGAGGGATCCGATTCGTGGAGGCGACTCTCTTCGGCCCGGCATGTGAGTGCCTGTGCCATGGGCTGCGGCAGGCCGGTCCGTCCAAGCTCCCTGGGGAGAGCGGCTGCATCAGCCTTTGCCGCCAACACGGCCGCTGATTCTCTGAGCGTGTCCGCGTCGACGGAGCCCTCGGCCAAGGCCCGATCCTTCTCGAGCCGATCAGCCAAGGCCTGCACACCCAACATGCACATCTGGGGTGCGTAGAACGTGTCCTCGGTGGCGGCAGAAAGAGCGAGCGCGTGTTCGACGTCCTCACACGCGTCGACCGCTCTCTCTTCCTCGAGCGCCAACGCCGCCCGCAACAGGAAGTAGTCGCCCCGGAACTGGACATCCTCCAACCCCTTGCTCCGCTCGTCGACGATGGCCAGGTAATCCTTGGCCGCTTCGAACTGCCCTCTGTGCAAAGCCATCTCGGCCAGAAACATTTCCCGATGCAGTCCGCAGTTACCCGACACCAGTTCGACGTCACGAACGAGTGCTTCGGCCTCGCTCCACCGCCCCAGCAATAAAAGAGAACCTGCGCTGTTGAGCACAGCGGCGTTCAAGCGCACTCCCCCGAGGGCTTCACCCATGGCCATACTGTCGAGCGTGACGGCAGCAGATTCCTCGAGGCGACCCGAGAGGAACCACACGTGACAGAGGTTGGAGTAAGCCCGATTCAGGTCATCCGGATCACCGACCTCCTCTGCGATCTCGAGCGCGGCGCGCATGAGGGCAATGCCCTCGGCATGATTCCCGTCCTCAGCCCGCAGGACGCCCAACGTGTTCAGCGCATGGCCTTCTTCCGCGCGGGCGCCGACGGCGCGTGCCGACGCGATCGCCCGTTCGCAACACTGTTTGGATTCACTGAATCGTGACAAGAGCAGCAGGCCGCGGGCCTGCTCGGCGAGGATGCGGGCCAGCTCGACCGACGGCGTGTCGGTGGGGAGCACCTTCATCGCTTCCGCAAGCGCACCGAGCGAGGCCTCGGAGTCTCCGATGGCCCACGCATTACGGCCCAACCGTGTGAGACTCACCGACTTCCGGACGGGATCGACGGCTTCATCGATCGCCTCCACGGCGGCAAGGCAGAGCTCGAACGCCCGTTGGCCACGACCGCTGAAGTAGGCGGCGTCCGCGGCGGCCTCGAGAATGAGGCCACGATCGAGTCTCAACTGCATCGCGGCGTCGGGGTCCAGGTCCCACGCCGCCAGCGCGCGCTCGAACTGCTCAAGTGCCTCCGCGAAGGCGAAGACGGCCGACGCGGCTTCTGCCGCTTCCAGACTTGAGCTCAGTGCTTCGACCCATGCCCCGGCAGCCCACCAGTGGCGGGCCTGCTCGGCCGCGGCATGGCCGGGTCCTGTGTCAACGAATTCTGGATGCTCCAGCAAGGTGGAAGCGATTCTGCGGTGGAGACGGACCCGCTCGGTGCGCAACATCATGCCGAACGCGGCTTCGAAGAGAAGGGTGTGCCGGAAGCGAAGGACGCCGGCCTCGAGATCGGCCACGAGGATCTGGTGGTCCAAGACCTCGGCGAGCGCGAGATCGAATTGCTCTGCTCCGGACTCGCTGACCGCTTCGAGCAAATGCTGATTGAGCTGAACACCGATGGCGGCCGCAATCCCGACCAGCTGCTGGGCGGTCCCGCTCATGCGATCCACCCGCAGAAGAATCATCCGCCTCAGCTCCTCGGAGAGGTTGGTCGACGGCAGCGCGGCCATGAGCTCCTCGACGAAGAACGGATTCCCCTCCGAGCGAGCATGCACGTCACGGACCAGTGCGTCTTCCGGCGGAGCGCCGAGAATGGCCGTGAGAAGTGCCGCTGTATCGCGGAGGTCGAGACCACGGAGTCGGATCTCGACGACGTGCATGTGACGGCTGAGCTCGATCAGAGGTCCGCTCAGCGGGTGGCGTCCTCCCAATTCGTCGCTGCGGTAGGTGCCGACCAGGAGGATTGAGGTCTGATGGAGGTTGCGGGTCAGAAAGTCGAGCAACTCGGCCGTCGCCGAATCCGCCCAGTGAAGATCCTCGAGCACGAGCACGACGGGCGACTTCTCGGACAGGTTCGCAAAGCTGGCGAGCAACGCCGAAAAGAGTCTCGTCTTGCCCAGCGCATGGTTGGAAGCAGGCGGCTCTGACCCGTCAACCAGGGAGCTCGAGCGGTCGAATCCTGGAAGGTCGAGACCAAGGCCGTTCATCGCAGGCTCGAGGACGAGTGCAGCGGTTTCGTCGTCGACTTGCCGAACGAGGTCTCTCAGGATGCCGACGAAGGGTCCGTAGGGAAGGCCTCCACCATTGGTCGGGGTGCACGCACCCGTCGCCACAAGCACTCCAGCCGAACGGGCGCGCACCCGGAACTCGTCGACAAGACGCGATTTTCCGATTCCGGCGTCTCCTCCGAGCAGCACGGCCACGACCTGGGAGTCGCCATCGGTGACTGATCGAAGCGCTTCTTCGAGCACGTCCAACTCCTTCGTGCGTCCAACGAGCTCCGAAGGGGGCGTCCGGCTTCCCACCGAATGATGTTCCCATAGCGAGCCGCCCTGGTCATCTGGGCTGCCATGGTCGCTGACTCTCCCCTCA
Source organism: uncultured Acidimicrobiaceae bacterium (assembly GCA_963726545.1). Classification (GTDB taxonomy): domain Bacteria; phylum Actinomycetota; class Acidimicrobiia; order Acidimicrobiales; family RAAP-2; genus Bog-473. The sequence continues at coordinate 187,315 of CAVSCV010000020.1, forward strand.
GGAAGGCGACCGCTGGGCGAGTCCGAGTTCCTCAGCACGGTCCCCGAAGGGCCTCGCAGTACGACCCGGCGTCATCCACCACGCCCGCGTGGGCCTGGACTTGGGCCGGACCAGAGATTGACCCCTGGGGGGAGCTTGCGGTCAGGTGGCCGACCGTGAAGGCGACAGCCATCAGGATGACGACGGCGAGTCCCACGAGGAGCATTCGCAGGGCATGTGGCCGCGAGGGGGCCTGGTCGAGGTGGCTTGGCAGCGCAGAGGTGGTCATTGGGGTCCCGTTCCTTTTCGTTCGTCCGTGCCGGCTGATCCGGCCAGATCGTTCCGGACCAGCAGTTCGTCGGTCCTGTTCCCACGATGAGCTTTGAGGTGTCGCCGCACATCGGGAGTTCTCCTTAGATGTGGGCTCCCAACTACCTAGGCCGGGCCCTTCCTCGCCTCGGCCCACGAGGCCACAACCCCTGCGGCCTGGCCTCCCGTCGATCGTCCGGGTGGGATCCCGCAGCGGATCGACCGAGGCAGATACGGCCTACGATCGATCCGTGACCGCCGACAAGATGGAGTCGAGCTCATGACACCGAACGACGAATGGTCGCCCGACGAGCCATTGGGTACGGAGGCGTTCGAACAAGGTGACGAAGCCACCGACGACGCCTCGAGGATCGATCCACTCCTGGTCGAAGACATCGAACAGGACCCGTCGATCAACCCGACGCTGCTGGTGGACGATCGTGAACTCGAAGAGGCGGGCGCCGAATTCGACGACCCAGAGCGGATGGTCAGCCTGGAGGGCGGAATGGACGATCCCGATGGCGTGGGGTCGCCGACGACCCGGGGCCGTGGACGAACGGACGCTGAAGACGGCTGGGGTCTCGATGCCCCCCTGGCGGCCGAGACCACGTCGGAATTCGACCTGGACGAGTAACGTTTCCCCACGGCCGAGCGGCTGATCGAACAATCGGGAGAGTGAAATGGCGGAAGGTCGTCAACTGGACTCGCATCACCAAGCGACGCTGGAGAAGATCCTGGCTCACCCCGTCAGCCACAACATCCAATGGCATGACGTCCTGTCGCTCCTCAAAGAGGTCGGAACGGTGACGGAGAAGCATGACGGTCGATATGCCGTGACCGTGGGATCCGAGACCGAGACGTTCGATGCCCCCGGACACCACGACATCAGTGAGCAGCAGGTCGTCGACTTGCGGCGCATGCTCAAAGCGGCCGGCGTCGCCTAGACCTCAGAGCTCGACGCACAGGGCCCTCTTCGAAGCGAGAGCCCCCGGAGTCGAGTTCCGCCTCCAGATTTCACGACGGTCTTGAGGGGCTGGGCGAGGGTGTCACCGGCCAGGCTGGCGAATCGATCGGGCCCCGCCGACCAATGACCGCGCCTCCGCGGGGCCGACGACGACATCGTGGAGGTCACCGCCCACCTCGAGTCGACCCGACTGCTCGACGTCACCGACCTTCACCGGCTCGAAGCCGGCTCTTCGGATCAACCGCTCGACTTCCTCACCGGCACGCTCATCGTTGGCGGCGTAGAAGAGGACCGCCGGCTCCGGTGACCGCTTACTGGAGGATTCGAAGAGATCGCCCGACATGGATCCAAACGCCATGGCCAGGCGGCCCCCCGCCGGCAGCCACCCGGCGACGAGCTCGCCGGTCGATTCCCCCTTCGGCAGGAGATGGATCACCTCGCCCTGTGCGTCGAGGCCGACCGGATTGCTCGGAACGATCACGACCATGTCGGTGAGCGAATCAGCGATTTCGTCTATGACGCTCTTCAACACGACGAAGCGCAGCGCGAGGATCACGGCATCGGTGCCCTCCAACACGTCGTGGTTGTCGGTCGCGACCATGGCGGAGCCACCCAGCTTTTCGGCCAGCTTTCGGGCCGACTCATGGTCGGCACTCGAGAGGCGCAGGGTCTCGCCGCCTGCGGCGAGCCGGCCGGCGATGACGGACCCGAGCCCTCCCGTGCCGATGAGCGCGGTGCTCATGATCGAGCTCTTCTCCGTGTTGCGGCAGCAACCTGCGGCCTGGAACAGCGCGTCACTCGGAATCCCCGCCGGATTTACTCGATGGCCAGTGCGCGGGCGACCAATCCCCCTCCGGGTCCGTGGTTTGGCCGACCTCGATGAGATGACCATCGGGGTCGCGGATGTAGCAACGGATTTCGTACTGGTGTTGTTTGGGTGGCGTCAGGAAATCGGCACCCCGGGCGCTCCATTCGGCGTACACGGCCGCGATGTCTCTCACCCGGATATTGAGGAAGCTGCTGACCCGGTCGGGGTCGGGTGGCGTCTCCAGGGTGACCGCAGGCTTGTCGTCGGTCGGGCCTCCGCCGACGTTGATGATGATGTAGCTGTTGGCCAAGGCGACATAGGTCACGTCGCCCGAGAAGGCCACCCGGCCGCCGAGCACTTCTGTGTAGAAGCGCCGGGAGCGCTCGACATCGTTCGAGACGATGAAGTGGGCCAGCACAATTCCCTCTGGGGGCGGTGGCAGCTCGGTCATTTGGTACCTCCACTGGCTGTGTCTCGAACGTAGCTCGGACGGGTTTGCCGCCGATGATATGACGGACGACGGGTTCTTTCCCAGAGAAAACCCAGTCCCGGGTGTCCACACGGTTCCCAGAATCCATCAAGCTCCGAACACGTCTCAGCGCCCTGCCAGACCGGGCCATCAGCCCAGGTCGACATGAGTCGGCCGACCTCTATGGCGAACGCAGTCACGCGCCCGGGACACGCAGTAGGCCCTGGGCGTTCCCGAAACAGAATGCGCGAGCCTCGACGACACGGCTCGATGCGCTCCTCCTTTGTTTGCGGAGCGCGCAAGGATGTGCCGACGAGCACTGCAATCGACTCTGGCCACGACGACTTTTGTCAACGACAACGTGGTCAGGCCAACGCAGTGCTCATTGACAAAACTCCCTACCGGGCAAAGACTGCACGTGGCAACTTGAACGAGCTGCCTGGGGAACGCGAGCGTGTCGATGACCGTCACCGCAGAATGGGTTCAGCGAAATCTGGGTCTGCCTAGTGAGCAACGCACGCCGCTCGCGGATGAAACGCCAGTCGCACCCGAGGACGGGTCAATTCGCAGGCAGTTGATCGACTTCGACTCAGAGGGTGCAAGCGGCGCTTCTTTCGCAAGCCGGGCACCCTTGGCCGCCCTGGGATTGACGCACTACGTGCCCATTCCATGGCCGAAGAACCTCGAACCAAAGGTCGGCGCCGAACCAGCCGGTGAGTCACTGCCGAAGTCAGATGTCTTGATCGTCACCTGGACCATGGACGAGGGCCACGCCTTGAGCCAGGTGATGACGCCGGGCGTTGACAGCAAGTCGGGGTGGAAGCCCTACGTCAAGAATTTCGATCGCATCGCAAAGACGATGTCGCCCGGCTGTCCCGCCCGAGAAGCCAATCGGCTCGGTACGTATTGGACGAATCGAATCGGAACCACAAAAGTCACCCTCTTCAAATCGGATTCCCACATGTCCCAGGACGGGCCCGCCCTGGCCAACGCGGTGGTCTGGAAGCAGATCATCGACGACTGCAAGCCGTCGTGGGTCATCACGACCGGTACGGGTGGGGGGATCGGTCCTACGTTCGAGGTCGGCGACGTCATCGTCAGCCGATTTGTGACATTCGACTGTAAGAGGGAGTTCAAGAAGTTGAATGGCGAATCGTTCTCGTGCAGCAGCAAGACGCCAGATGAGAAGTTCCGGACCGCGCAGTCGCTCTTCGCCACCAACGCCGCCATGCTTCCCAAGGTCAACACCCGCGCACCAAGGATCGTTTCCGCTCGTTCTGCGGCCACTGGAATCTTGACGACTGACTTCTTCGGATTCGACAACACTGCCGATACGTATGGTCTCGAGGGGAAGGGTGACCTTTCCGAAATGGGCGATGCTGTGCTCGGAATGGTGTGCAAAGAACGCGGTACCGACGCGCCCAACTATGTCATCGTTCGCAACGTCTCAGATCCCCAGATCGACTCAAAGGGGCTGACCCTCGAGCAACAAACAGGCCTGGCCGGCAGCATCTACATGGGGTACGGACTGTGGAGCTCGATCTGCAGTGCGATTGTTTGTTGGGCGATCGTCGCCGCGCTCTGAGGAGCTTGCGGCCACTCTCAGCTTGCTGATCATCCGGTAACTCCGGCACAGCGCAACTCCGACACGACAACACCAGGATTCAGCGGAGGAGGAGGCAGATGTTCTATACCCAGCTCGGCACCAACAAGGTCAGCGTCAGTCAACTCAAAGAGATGACGACTGCCATCAACGAGCAGATGAGTAAGGACTTCTGCCCGACCTACAACATGACGCCTTTGACGTGGAAGGTGCTCCCTCAAGGCGGAAAGGCCAAACCGGGGGATCTCGTCATCACACTGATGGACCAGGACAAGACCGAGCCCGGCGCCCTTGGGTACCACAGCGAAGACAACAACGGAGTCAAGTTCGGCAGCATTCTGGTTGACCCCTGCCTCAAATATCTGGGCGCCGATCCACTGGTCAGCGTTGGACAATGCCTGAGCCACGAGTGTTGTGAAGCGGCCGCTGACGTCGCCTGCGACGTCTGGGTCCTTGGTGCCGACAATCAGCTCTGGGCCCAGGAAACATGTGATCCGGTCGAGTCCTCGACCTACGTGATCGGCTCTGTCACTGTGAGCAATTTTGTGACTCCCGCGTTCTTTGACGACCTCGCGCCGGCCAAGAGCACAGTTCGACCACTTGGCGGTGCTTCGCGTCGCCGTTCACGATCGACAAGGGTGGGTACGCGGTGCTGTGGAAGCCGGGCTCCGGCAAGCCCCAACAGAAATTCGGTGACGACTACCCAGAATGGCGCCGGGCGACCAAACTGAGGGAGTTCTCGCGTACGAAGAAGCGTCTGAGCGCGTAGAGACTGCCCATCTCTCTGAACAGGGCTTTTCCTCTTGGTCGGACCGCTCGCCAAGGCCATTGGCCAGTCCTGTGCTGCGGTGTCGGCGGTCGCATCCTGTGCAGATGACGCTCCATTCCCTGAGCCGAAGAAACCTCTGACTCGGACTTCCGACACCACGAGTCCGGACCCCCTTGTACAGAACCCCGACTTCGGCGAAGCGCCTGGGATTCGCTGGACACCAATAGATGTCCCGAATGGGTCGCCATACCTCGATAGACGACGATTGCCCTGACCTTCTCCGGAAGGCGAGGATGTCCTCTGTGACAAGAAACCGCTTCGCCGGAGAGCCGTTCGAAGAAGACGACAAGGCCATTGCCCACGCTCTCGAAGACGTGAGCATTCCGGCACTGATGTGCTCGTTGGTACACATGAGCGGCGATCTCTCTTGGGTTCGTGGGGACATCCAACCGAACGTGGGCATGTCGTTGGACATTCAGGGGGCGATGTCAGAAGGCGACATGGAGGAAGTGCGCCGACGCGCCATTCCTGTGATCGCCGCCTATCGCGATGGCGGGTGTGTCCCGGCGCAGCTGTCGAGGACCACGCTGCAGGAGATGATGTGCTTTCTGGGACGACGCCCGGTGGAGGGCCGCCTGGCCGGCTTGCTCTTCGACGACCTGCAGTTCGAAGGTGCAGACAGTGGGCAGATCTCGTGGGGTGACGAGATCTCACTGTCTCAGAAGGTCGCGACGCCGGTCGTCGTGATGGGTTGCGGCATGGGAGGGATCCTGGCCGGGATCCGCCTCAAGCAGGCAGGCCTACCCTTCGTCATCCTCGACAAGAACTCGGGTCCTGGCGGCACGTGGTGGGAGAACCGTTACCCCGGCGCGCGTGTGGACGTGGGGAGCCATCAGTACTGCTATTCGTTCGAACCGGCGGAGATGTGGAGCGAGTACTACTGCCAGCAGCCAGAGCTCCACGCGTACTTCGAGACAGTGGTTGACAAGTACGACCTCAGGCCCCATTGCCAATTCGATACGACGATCACTGAGCTGGTGTGGGATGAGGACAAGGCTGTGTGGCACGTCACGGCGCGCGGGCCCAGTGGAGAGGAGACCGTACGCGAGGCACGCTTCGTGATCAGTGCCGTCGGCTCGCTCAACCTTCCCCGGCTGCCCGAACTTCAAGGTATGGACACCTTCGATGGGCCATCGTTCCACTCGACGCGCTGGCCCGAAGACCTCGACATTCGAGGCAGTCGGTTCGCGCTGATCGGCGCCGGGGCCAGCGGTTTCCAGATCGGCCCGAGCATCGCGTCAGAAGTCGCCGAACTCGACATCTTTCAGCGCACGGCCCAATGGATCTTGCCCAACCGGCTCTATCACACGCCGGTGCCACAGGGCGACGCCTGGGCACTGCGTCACCTGCCCTTCTATGGACGGTGGTATCGGTTCGTCATGACGTTCGCCGGTATCTCGGCGGGAATGGACATGTATCGGATCGACCCGGACTACTCCGATCCGACTCATCAGTCGGTCAATGCGATCAACGCGAGACGCGCCACGGCGTTGCTGAACTGGATGCGGGACATCCTTGGCGACGACGACGATCTGCTCGACAAAGTCGTGCCCGACTACCCCGCCACGGGGAAGCGCATCCTCCAGGACGACGGCACCTGGTTGCGCTGCCTACTGATGCCCAACGTGGAGCTCGTCCGAACCGGCATCGAGAAGGTAGTTCCCGACGGAGTCGTTACAGAAGACGGGCGTCACTACCCGGCTGACGTCATCTGTTACGCGACCGGTTTCCGGCACAACGAATTTCTGTGTCGATGAACGTGGTGGGTCGGCAAGGCGCTTTGCTGAAAGAGCAGTGGGGGGACGAGCCCACGGCCTACCTCGGTATCACGATGCCGAACTTTCCCAACCTGTTCTGTATTTATGGTCCGGGCACGAACCTGGCCTTTGGCGCCAGCATCTTCTACCACGCCGAATTCCAAGTGCACTATGCCCTTGAGGCCATCCACGAGACCCTCCAATCGGGCGCACTGTGGGCCGAGGTGACGCCCGAGGCGCACGACGACTACGCCGATCGCTATCAGAAGGAGATCGGCGGATTGGTCTGGTCGCATCCTTCGATATCCCACAGTCACTACAAGAACGACAACGGCAAGGTCTTCACGCTTTCTCCTTGGCCGCTCGACCAATACTGGGAATGGACCCGCCACCTTGAGCGCACCCACTACGAGTTCGGTAGCCCATAAGCACCGGATCGCGAAGCATCGGCTGGAGCCGGATCTCCCTCCGAGGCACTTTGACGTCCTCGCCGGAGACGCCAGAGCGAAGCTCGTCTCGGGACACTCTGGTTCTCATAACATTCGGGCTCGGGGAGATGATCGGACAAGAAGTGGAGGCCTCGTGCGAGCATGGCGAGTCAAACGGACAGGCGAACCGTCGGAGGCCCTGCGTCTTCTCGAGGTCCCGATCCCTGAGCCGGCCGGCCGGCCACCAGCCGGTGACGTCCGTCGTCAACACGATCTGGCGACCTGTTCACCCAGCATCCAGTCAGCTGCGACATCTGGACCACCCTCGCCTGGTGCTTCGGCATCCTCATCGTCGCCCGCACCCTCGCCGTGGCCACCCACCCCCGCAAGATCTCCCAGTAGACGAGGGAGTGGGTCGTGAACGTGTGTGAGGGGGCGAACTTACCGAGGGTGTCGCTGCTCCGGGATGTGCATCTGCGTGTGCCGGCTGTCACGGAGATCGCTTCGCTTGACGGCGGGCTACATGACTTTCGGTCAGGATCCTTGGCCTGGAGTGCCGAGGATTTCGACCCAGCCAACATCGCGGTGCCCGCGACGTGACCGAGTGGCGCGACGCGCTCGCCCGTCTCGGGATCGACCCATCAACGGCCTCGGTCGAGGAACTCGCACACAACCGTCGACTCACTCCTGGGATCTGGCGGGTCATGGTCGGGGGGCGATCGATGATCCTCAAGTGCCTCTCGTCGGACCGACCCGTTCCCACCTCGGCCGCGGACGCGCACTGGACGACCGGCCTCGAGGACCCGCGACGGTGGAATTACTGGGCTCGTGAGGCTCTCGCCTACCGCCACCGTGTAGTCGAGATCTTCGAAGTCGGCGGAATCGCCGCGCCAGCACTCCTCGACTGTCACTTTGCCGACAACGAGATCATCCTCCTGCTCGAATTCGTCGACGGTCGACCGGGCGAGCAATGGGACATCGCCGACTACGCCGTGGCGGCGAGAGCCCTGGGCCGTGCCCACGGCCATCAACTTTCGGGCGCGCCTCTTCCAGAGCACGCATGGCTCAGCCAAAACTTCCTTCGCGACTACAGCGGAAGCAAGCCGGTCAACTGGGCGCTGCTCGACGACAGCGACGCCTGGGACCAGCCTCTCGTGCGCCGCAACTTCCCACCAGGGTTGCGCGAGGCCGCAACCTGGCTTCATACAACCAGTGACCGTCTGTACGCGATCGCTGAGGGGTTGCCACGGGTTGTGTGCCACCTCGACTTCTGGACCAAGAACCTGATCAAGCGATCCGACGGCCGACTCGTTCTCCTGGACTGGGCGTTCGTCGGCGACGGCGCCATGGGTGAAGACATCGGCAATCTGGTACCAGACGCGGCCTTCGACCACTTCATCGCCGCGGAGTCACTCGCAGACCTCGAGATGGCGGTTATCGAGGCCTACCTTGACGGCCTCGCTGAGGCCGATATTCGCAAAGATCCCCGTCTCGTCGAGCTCGGCATGTGCGCCTCCGCCGTCAAATACGACTGGCTCACCCCGGCCATGCTGGCGTCCGCCAGCACCGTCAACCACGTCCGCTACGGCGGCACAGAAGCCATCGACCCGAACTTCTTGTACCGCGAACGCGGCCTCGCCCTCCTCGATAACGCCCGCCGCGCCCGCCGCGCCCTCACGCTTGCTGACGAGCTTCGCCTTGTGTAGTCCTGAAGCGGTCCCTCAACCTCAAGGAACCCTTCGCGAGTAGGACTCGGGCAGCTCGTCGAGGCAGCGAATTGGAGATGCATGAACGGTTGAGACCAGTTGTCAGTGCCGGCCGCGGTCCTGGTCTGCGGGGGTCCGCTCTCAGTCGAATGGGCGGAGCGAGGTCACTACCATGGTGCTTGGCACGAGACGCTGCCAAAAGGGGGACCAAATGCGCCGCTCCACGTCGTTGGCCAGACTCGTTGTTCCCGTTCTTCTCGTCGTGCCGCTCGTCGCTCTGGCTTCACAACAGTCGGCGGCCAGCGCTGCTGCTGCGAATCACGGCGGTGTCATCACCAACTTCGGACTCGGCATCGATCATCCCCAAGGCATCGCGGCCGGGCCCGATGGCGCGCTTTGGTTCACCAACTACTCGAACAGCTCGATTGGGCGCATCACCACCTCTGGGGTCGTGACCAACTACACCGCCACTGCCGTCGACAAACCCTATGGGATCACGTCGGGGCCAGACGGGGCGCTCTGGTTCACCAATGACGGCAACAACTCGATTGGGCGCATCACCACCTCGGGGCTCGTAACCGATTACCAGCGTTCCGGCATTGACGAACCAAGGGGCATCACGACCGGTCCAGACGGGGCGCTGTGGTTTACCAACTACGGCAACAACACCATCGGGCGCATCACCACTTCGGGGGTCGTCTCCTCATACCGTTCCTCGAGCATCGTTCGGCCGGACGACATAACCGTTGGGGCGGACGGAGCGCTGTGGTTTACCAACTACGGAACAATCTCCAACGGATGCCGGGACTGTTCGATCGGTCGCATCACCGTCTCTGGGGCCGTAACCGAGCACAAGGGTGTCGATGACGACGACCCGGTGGGCATCACGTCCGGCCCAGACGGAGCACTGTGGTTCACCAACACCGGGCCTGGCTTCAACTCGATCAGCCGAATCACGACCTCGGGGCACCCGACTCAGTACTACTACGATCCCAGCATCGACGACCCCGAAGCCATCACGGCAGGACCGGACGGGGCGCTCTGGTTTACCAACGCCGGGAATAACACGATCGGGCGCATCAGCACCTCGGGGGTGGTCACCAACTTCACTGATCCCACCATGTACTCGCCCCAGGGCATCGCGGCCGGACCCGACGGCGCGCTGTGGTTCACCAACTACTTCGGCACTTCGATCGGAAGCATCACCACTACGGGGGTGGTGGCCAACTACACCGGTACGGGCATTGACGGACCCGGGGGGATCACATCGGGGCCGGACGGGGCGCTCTGGTTTACGAACGGTAACTCGATCGGACGCATCGACACCTCTGGATCCCTGACCGAGTACGCCGGCAACGGCATCGACGAACCGCAAGACATCACGGTCGGGCCAGACGGCGCACTCTGGTTCACCAACTTCGGGAACCACTCGATTGGGCGCATAACCACATCAGGGGTCGTGACCAACTACACCGGCACCGGCATCGACGGACCGGAGGGGATCACGTCGGGGCCAGACGGGGCGCTCTGGTTCACCAACCTCGACAACGATTCAATTGGGCGCATCACCACATCAGGGGTCGTGACCAACTACACCACGGGCATTGGCAGCGTCGCTATCAGCAGTCCGCAATCGATCACGTCAGGCCCTGACGGCTCGCTCTGGTTCACCAACACATTGAACGCTGCCATCGGGCGCATCACCACCTCGGGCGTGGTGTCCGAGTACAGCGGCACTGGCATCGATCAACCCTTCGACATCACATCAGCCCCTGACGGTGCGCTCTGGTTCACGAACTTCTACAACAACTCGATCGGGCGCATCACCACCTCGGGGGTCGTGACCAACTACACCGATGCCGGCATCGACGGGCCCCGCGGGATCGCAGTTGGCCCAGACGGCGCGCTGTGGTTCACCAACTCCAAGAAGAAGACCATCGGGCGCATCACCACGAATGGTGGTGTAAGTATCTTTGGCGGCGCCGGAATAAATACAAAAGGTCCAGTGGGGATCACGACTGGAGCTGATGGCGCCTTGTGGTTCACCAATCCAGGTAGCAACTCGATCGGGAGGATTACAGCCGTGCCCGAGCTGACTCCGTCGCCGTCATCGGCTGGACCGGGTGCAGAAGTGACCATGACCGGCGAGGGATACCAGCCCGGCGAGAAGGTAGCGGTCAAGTACCAGACCGGGGTGACGAGCCCCTCTTCGGTGCCCTTGTGCACGGCTACTGCGGCCACTGACGGCACGATGAGCTGCTCGGGAGGCATCCCAACCGGAGCGAGCGCCGGTGCCGTCGGGAGTCACGAGATTAAGGCCACAGGGAAGAACTCACTTGCCGAGGCGAGCACAACCTTCACGCTCACCTCAGGTTAAAATGCCAGAGTGACTCGGAATTGCGCCCTGAGGCGGCAGCCTTGTGCTACCTCCCATCGGTAGATCACTGCCACAGCGACCCGCATTCGCCGCCTTTCTTCGTGATGGCTGCCGCCGATGATCCTTTGGGTGTCGGCGGAAGTTTGCAGTAACCGGCGCCTGGCGAAGCACCGGAGCTTCCATCGAGTTTCACCTTTGAGCGTGGCGAGCACGGTTTCGGGGTGGGACCTACCGGACTAGGCCATTGTCATTGTTATGAGACCAATCGATTCCGTCCAACGGCCTGAGTGGACTGAGCGAATCTGACCGACCTATTCGTCTAGCGGGTTGACGGGCACCGCCCACGCTGGGCAGTAGAACAAGCTCTTGACAGCGATTTCTGGTTTCGTGCGATCTCACGGACCGTTGGACAATCGTCGAATCGTTCTCGAGTGAGGCGGTGAGCGGCGTTTACCTCTACCAGCTTGCGCCTGGTGGGACCTCGCCCCATTCGGCAACTGAACCTTCATCGAGCGGTCTTTATGGGTTTCGTCAGGCGGCGGCGTCCACAGCCCGGTGAGCCGCTTCGCCAAGCAGGCCCGACGACAAGCGAACGGTTCAGCGAAGATCGCCCAGGTCAACCGAACTAGACGACGGGCTCGGATGCGACCGCGAAGCGCTCCTGGTAGCCGACGGCCCGGTCCCGCAGTTCGTTTTCGTTCAACCCCGTGTCCGAGAATCGATAGCGCTCGCCTCCCCCGCCGCCATCTCCGGGATTCGCGGCCAAGAATGCTCGCATGGATCGTTCCGTCTCTGGGGTCAACTCGCGTCCAGTGGCGCGATAAATGTCGGTTACGGTCACCAGCGGATCAGCCATGAAGCCGGCAAAGTGGACATCGACGACTTGGGAGTCGGGAAAGACCTGGCGGTCTCTCGCATCGGCGCCTCGGTCGAGGCCGACGAAGATGTCGTCGGCATATGCGGCCGCTACCTCGGCGATGTCCACCTCGTCGCTCGACATCGCCCGCAGGTGGGCGACCAGGGCACTGACGGACGCGACGACCTTGAGTGGATCTCTGTGTGTCTGGATGAGAACAGCGTCTGGGTACTCGGCGGCCAACGCGTCGAGGTGCCAGAGGTGGGCTGGGGACTTGAGCAGCCATTGTTCGGTCGGCAGCTTCGATTCGAGATGCTCAAGGAAGAGCCGATGCCACTGGTAGGCGGGTGCAAGGTCCGCCTCGAAGAGCAGCCAACGGTTATAGGTCGGCAAGCGGAACTGGGTGTTGAAGATCATGCTCCGAAACGCCGATCCGGTCATGCGGACACATTCCTGGCCGAGCAGCGCTCCCATCGGGTGAAAGGCGAGGAATCCAGGCATGACCGCCTCGACAAGGTCGATAGTGCCCTGCACCTCAGCAACCCTCGGATCGCGCGACTGGGTGGCGCGCTCGGGTGGGGGGACCGGTCGGTCGACCTCCCAGGTGAGTGGGGCACGCAGCGCTGGGTCCTGGGCCAGGAGGTCATAGAGGATGGTCGTGCCGGTGCGAGGCTGCCCGACGATCACGATGGGCCGGTCGACCGTGCCGTCAGCGACCTCACGGTGATCCCGGCGCCAACCTGTGAGCGTCAAGCGGGTCTCGAGGTAGGACCGCAGGTCAGATGCCGCTACCTCCACGCCCACGTCGTTAAGACGTGCCTCTTCGATCAGCGAGCCCAGCAGGATGTCGAGCCCCTCGCCGCCACCCAGGCTCACCAAAGTCGTCCTGTCCAGTCTGGCTGCAGGCCTCTTCGATGAGGCGATCAGCCTCGAAACGAGTCGGATCCATCACGAAGTGAGCTCGGCCAACTTGCACACCCTCGTCGTGACAGGGGGCGCGTCGGGGTTGTCGAGCCAACGCAAGGTGATGAAGCCCCGGCGTCGCCCGCCGGTATCAAGCCAGTTGGCCACTCCGGGGTTACGACTGGCCGCCACCACCCGCAGCGAGCCTCCGGTATCGATCACCGTGGCGTTCGTCAGATGGCTGCGTCGACGCCTGGGGTCGATGCACTCGTGCCAGATGTTTTCGAGAGTGATGCTCCAGTAGCGAGAGGAGGGAGGCTCGATGTCCAACACCAGCCCTTCGTCTTCTTCGAGGGCGAAGACGCCGATCATGTAGAGGTTGTCGGGGGTAGTGTCCGCCGAGCCAAGGGCAGCCGCCTCCGCAGTGAGCAGCATGTTGTGCGAGGTCAGCAGCTCGGGGCGGACGGTGCGATGCAGCGTCGTCAGCTTTGCAATGGTCCATGCCATGGAAGTGAATTGCTCCGCCAACGTGGCATCCGTTGGGAGTGGAGGCAGTTCGGGTGGATCGAGCGGTTCGATCCCCAGGTGGGCCGCCTGCTCGATCGTCCGGTCCGCGATGTACTCCCGGACGACGATGCTCGAGGAGTCCTCGGGCCAAGGGACCCATCGGTCCCCAGCTAGCTCGTCGACACTCGGCTCCTCAGCCGCCAAGACGAAGGAGAAGCTGCCGTCAGGGCCAATGTCCAGGTCGGTGTCTGACAAGTAGACCCCCATCCGTCGAGGCGTCAAGCCGATACCGGCCAGGACCTGGAAGCCGAGGTAGGCCGTGGTACCCCGGTAGCCGCGGACGCGGTAACGACGTCGGCCGTCGACCATGGCCAGGTAGTACTCGCCGTCTGGAGCCGGACCACCGATCATCCGGGTCTGGGTGTTCATGGAAAAGAACCACGGTGCTGCGACATCGATGTCCAACGAGAGCTCCGAACACAAGGCGGCGGCGCGTCCGAGCACCCTGAGGCCGTCGAGCAGCTCTAGCTCGGACTCGGCATCTTCTACGACGGTCGCGGTCAGGTCGTCGAGCATCTGGCGAACGAGTCGCCACGCTTCGAGCGATGCCGAAGCTGCTCCCGGTGCCTGCATTGGTTTTCCCCCTGTGTCGACGGCTGCCCTGGGCGTCCGTTCGCATCGGCCGCCCCAGATGCTATCGGCGCCCTGGGCGGGAATGGAGGTGCTGGGCAGTTCAGGAGGTTGCACCCGTCCAAGACGTCTATTTTGACGGACCCGATTTCGACCAAATGGATGGGTAATTAGACGGGCAATCGGACGTTGTCTTTAGCGAGGGCTACCCGCGCACCAACGTGCCGTGAGCCGCTATGTGCTCTTTCGGCGTGAGTCCGCCGTCGCCGGTCGCCGACTCGGGGCTACGGATCCAGCGGTTGCGGATAGTCAGACGCGTTGTTGTTCTGCGTCCTCTGGAACGTGGCCAGCGGAGCGAGCCCGCTCAGTTGGGAGGGGACCCGGGCGGCCGGGCGAGCGTCAAATCTCCGCGCGGGTGAACGTCAGGTGCGTCACGCCGCTCGGCGAGGACACAACCTCCAGGTCGAAGTCTTTCTCGAGGCCGTCGAGTCCCTTCCAGAGGTTCACGCCACGGCCGAGCAAGATCGGAACGACCACGACGTGTAAGTGATCGATTAGCCCTGCGGCGAGGAAGGCGCGCACGACCGATGGGCCTCCGCCGATGCGCACGTCTTGCCCTCCGGCCGCCTCCCGGGCGGTCTTGAGCGCCGCGTCAAGGGGCAGTTCGAAGAAATGGAACGTCGTTCCGCCCTCCATCTCGATCGAGGGGCGGGCGTGATGGGTGAGGACGAAGGTCGGAGTGTGAAACGGCGGGTTCGGCCCCCACCATCCCTTCCAGTCCGGGTCGTCGTGCCAGCCGGGCGGGCCGAACTTCCCGGCGCCCATGATCTCTGCGCCGATACCGACCGAGTTCTGCCGAGCAACCGCATCGTCGATGCCGGCCCCGCCGCCGGGCTGGCCGAGAAGCTCTCCGCGGCCCCATCTGGTCGCGAACATCCACTCGTGGAGCCGATGGCCGGCGTGGCCGAACGGTTCGTCCAGCGACAGGCCCTCGCCGGTGCCGAAGCCGTCGAGCGAGATGGAGAAGTTATGAACTCGGGAAAGCGACATCACCGCTGCTCCTCTTCTAGTTTGCTGGTCAGCATCCTCTACGGTTGTCCAGCCCGTGGTTGGGTCCGGCGATCAGTCGGTCGACCGACAGCGTGCACACCGCTGCTCTGCGCACTACTCATCCTCTCTCGTATGCCCACATTCCCCATGACCGAGCTCGCTGTGCGCTCGGAGGCAGGATCTCTCGGTCCGTGCGGGCTAGGCGAATTCACAGAACCTATTGACCTGAACGACAGCTCGGCCAGCCGGATCGCCTTGAGACTCTGCGCGACAATCAGCATTGCAGGTGACTTCTTTGTCGACATCAGTGGTGCTTCCCACCCTACGGTCGTCTTCTGTCGGATACACGACACCAACCTCTATTGGCAGGTGCTGAGGCGGATCATGACCTCATTCCTACAGACTCGGGAAAAGCACGCAAGATCGGGGGACAACCTCACGAAATCGGTTGCGCCACCCACTCGTCAAGGCCGAGACACGAATCCCGAGTACCCGCCCATGACTCGATCCTGGTAGGCATCGAGTCCAATCGACGATGACCCGAGGTCTCTCTTCGGCTACGTGGGCACGCGTGGTGGATCGACAACGAGTAGAAGTTGCCGCCCCTTCGCCGCTCATACCGTGCCGGGCCGTCTCTGGAATGAAAGCGAACAAGTGGACGCCTCAGAGCGGCTTATGAGACCTATGGCGATCCTCTTTGGTGTTTAGGAAGTGAGACGCAGTCAAGCTGATTCAGGGCATTACCAGAACAAACAGAGTCTTTCCTGCTTCTGCCCATGGGACGAGCTTCTGACACCGGGCCCCAGGCAAGCGGTCACGCCAGTTCGCATACCTCGGCGACTGTGTCTTCCATCTTGGCGTCCAGTCGGACACCGATGGCAGCTACCCCGCGATCATCCAAGGAGGTGAAGAGACTTGAAGGAAGCATGTAAGTGACGTGCACACCACTTTGGTCCTCGTAGATGGCCGCTTGGAACGGGGCAAACAGACAGCCTTCGCGCGCGCTGCCGATCACCTCTGTTGCAATCAGGGGGTTTCCAACGAGGTATTGCGTGGCGCGCAATTCGGTACCGCGCAGGCTCATGAGCGACCCTTGGTCGAGCCGGGAGACGGCCAGAAAACCTGACGAGCCCAGCGTCCGGGTGATCGCGGCTTCCACTTCTGACCAAGCAAGCTGGGAGATTACTAGGTTGGCCGTGACGCTCGGATCGAGCAGCGGGACTTGCTCGTCGAATCGAGCCCTCGTCGATTCGAAGTCTGATCGGCTGTCGAAGGTAGCCACCGAAAGATCAATACGCTTGCGGGCACTCCCAGTCATTTTCCGGCCCTTTACTGTCCCGTACCGGTTAGGAAGGATCGCCCTTTTGGCCGACCCTGATTGGTGTGCCGGCGATTTCACGATTGGGCTTCGGCGATGGCTTGGACGGCCCGGAGCCGACCGTTGGACAAACCGCGAACGAGATTGTTCGCTTTCTCGAAGAAGTTGTCGACGAATACGTGCAACCCGAGCGGACCGGGACGAACTCCCAGGAACATCTCCATGAGGGTCACTGATTCGTCAGTCCTGTCACTCCAGTGGGTGAGTGTGAAGCCTGCAGATTCGATCGTCGACCGCAACTGTTCACCTGAGGTGAGGTGGCTCAGAGCTGGCCGATCAGCCCACGGAAGCGGGAAGTCGAGCCGGTCGGGCACACCAGCGACGATGTCCCAGATAGCAAGCCGCCCTTCCGGTCGAATCACGCGACGGACCTCGTCGTACAGACGGGTCTTGTCAGCCACGTTCATCTGCACGTGTTGGCTCATCACAACTGTGAAACTGGCTGCAGGAAACGGAAGATTCGTCACATCTCCGTGAAGCACCGAGATGCAGCCGTCCAACCCGACCAGCTGGTTGAGCCAACGGGACGTATCGCAGTATTCCTCGGTCAGGTCGATGGCCGCGACCTGACAGCCGAACTGGTCGGCGAGATAGCGCGCCGTGCCGCCGACCCCGCTGCCGGCGTCGAGCACCTCGTCGCTGCGCTCGATCTCAGCAAGCTCGGCCAGCTGACTGGTCGCAATTCGACCCATGGTGTGGAAATCCTCGAGGGCAGCGAGATCGCCCCGCCGCAGGTCGTTGAGGTCCAAGCCTGCGGCCACGAGGGCGTCCTGTATGTGGCGCCTGGAGAGGCCCGTTTCGTACTGTCGTTCGAGGCTCGTCATTGGCATTGCGGATCGTCATCGGTGATCACCCCAACGAAGAGAGGGTCGTTCGGCGTCCCGACGAAGCGTTCAAAGGGGCTCGGCGTGGATTCAGACATTGGGAGTAGGTCCCTTCACCATTCGTAGCGGAATCTCACTGCCGGGCCGAACGCCCGTCGCCCGTGGCTGAGGTCTTCGCGCCGTCGCGAGGCAGGTCCTCAGTGGGTGGGGTGAGCCAGTCGTCTCGACGCAATCGCTCAACATCGGCGAAATCGCCGAGGATGCTCACGCCTTGACTCAACGCAACGTCCTTGCCGAGAGCACCCGACATCAGTCCGACAATGAGCTCGGGCGAGCCTGTGACGACGACGTCGGGCGACGAAGCAGGCCCTGTGCGCACCTCCACGCGGCCGGCGGTTGACTTCAGGGTGAGCACCTCGTCTCCCGGCCGGAGTTCGATCTCGATGTTGGGCCGCTCTCGGTCGATCCCACCGAACATCAAATCCAACGGAAGCTCGAGCCACCGAGCTCGAAACGCGTCGGTGCCTTGTCCTGCGAGCATCAACGGCGCGCCCCAGCGGACCAGCTCGTGCACGGCCGTTCCGAGCTTTCGACCCCAATCGGTGAGCTCGTAGCGACTCTCTCCATCACGACCGATGACCCCCGCGCTCTCGAGCTGTCGCAACCGCTCGGCGAGGAGGTTGGTGGCGATACCAGTCAGGCCGTCTTGGAGCTCGCTGTAGCGCGACGGGCGAACCAGCAGCTCGCGCACGATGAGGAGCGTCCACCGGTCTCCGACCACGTCGAGAGCTTTGGCGAGGGCGCAGTACTGGTCGTAGGAACGCATGCCCAGATCTTACACTTTAAATAATCTACTGACAACCCTTGACTTTCTATCGAGTCATTACTTTATAAAATAAAGTCACTGTCAAACCAACGCCCTTAGGAGGTGGCTGATGCGTCCAGACGTGATGCGAGCAGTGGCCGTTCAGCGCTGTCGCGATCTGTGGGAGGAGGAAGTCAACCAGCACAGATCGAGGGGCGCGAGATCGCTGAAGGTCCAAGCGCCCGCGCCTACAGGTCGGCATCGGGTCTCTGCATTCCGCCGATCCATCAATCCATTCTCGGTGGTGAGAAACCTCCCCGACGTGGCGACGGCACTCGAACCCACATCGATAGGTACCCCTGTCTCGGCGCCAGCGAGCGTCCTGATCCGACATGAACCCTGGAAAGGACCGCATCATGACCACGTCGACTGAGGAACAGCGAGGGCGCAACCGACTCGCGGTCCTCCTCGCCCTGAGCTTGGCGGCATTCATCATCAGCCTCGACGTCACGATCGTGAACGTCGCTCTCCCCACCTTGGTGCGCACGCTAGGTGCTACCACCACCCAGCTTCAGTGGGTGGTCGACGCGTACAGCCTCGTGTTCGCGACGTTTGTTCTCGCGGCGGGCAGCCTGAGTGACCGGCAGGGACGGAAAGGCACCCTGCTCGTAGGCCTGGTCGTCTTCGCATCTGGCAGTCTGGCGGGGGCGCTGGTCGACACGACGAACGAGCTCATTGCAGCTCGCGCCGTGATGGGTCTTGGCGCCGCCCTCATGTTCCCGTCCACCCTCTCGCTCCTGGTGAATGTCTTCACCGAGCGCGAAGAGCGTGCGAAGGCAATCGGGCTCTGGGGTGCCTCTACGGGAGTGGGCATCGCTATGGGTCCGATCGTGGGTGGCTGGCTGTTGGAGCACTTCTGGTGGGGAAGCATCTTCGGGTTCATGGCTGGAGTCGCCCTCGCCATTGGACTCCTCGTCGCCTGGGCAGTTCCCAGCTCGCGGGATCCACTGACTCCACCAATCGACTGGAGAGGCTTTGGGCTTTCGTCGGTTGCCATGGTGATCCTGATCGTCGGCGTCATCGAGGCTCCGGACTGGGGATGGGGTTCGACAGCTGCCATCTCGACCATTACGGCAGGCGTGATGCTTCTAGCCCTGTTCGTCCTGTTCGAACGCCATACCGATCACCCGATGCTTGACGTGTCGTTATTCCGCAATGCCCGGTTTACTGCGGCGAGCGGATCAGTAGCGATCTCGTTCTTTGTCCTCCAGGGCTTCATCTTCTTGGTTACTCAGTACTTTCAGTTCATCAGGACCTTTAGCCCTCTCGGCACGGGAGTCCGCCTCCTGCCGGTCGCGAGTGCCGTCGCAGTGACATCTGTCGTTGGCACCAAGCTGGCAGTTCGAATCGGCAACAAGGTGATCGTGGCCGCTGGTCTGCTGTTCTTCGCAGCCGGGCTTTTGTGGACGGCCACGGTATCGGCGTCGACCTCCTACACCACGATCGTCTTCCAGATGCTCTTGCTCGGCACGGGCATGGGACTGACAAGCGCTCCGGCAACCGAGGCGATCATGGGTGCGGTTCCCGAGGCCAAGGCCGGCGTGGGGTCGGCGGTCAACGATGCGACTCGCCTGTTCGGAGGAACCCTCGGTGTGGCAGTGATCGGTAGCATCGCCGCCTCCCTCTACTCGAGCCGACTCGCCTCGACCGCTCCAGCAAATCTTCCGGTCCGAGCCATCTCCCTTGCGAAGGAGTCCGTTGGTGGTGCGCTCATCGCGTCACGCAGTTTGACGAGAGCTGGCCTTCCCCATGCAGGAACCGCACTGGCGAGTAGCGCAAGCGGAGCGTTCTTGCACAGCCTCGCAGTCGGCTGCGTCGTGGCAGCTGGAGTGGCTGTGATGGGAGCGCTGGTGGCAGCACTCTTCCTGCCAGCCCGGCCAGACAGCGAAACCTCGAGGCAGGCAGCTTTGTCTTCGGATGTGGAGCTTGCAATGGTCCCTTACCCCCAGGAACAAGCTGAAGCCGAGTCTGGCCAGCCGTTCACCATCCCTCTCGTGACAGCACAAGGAGAGCCCGAATGACCACCGACCGGTACGGACCTCCACCTATCCGCGCACTCCGAAAGGACACCAATACCGTGACGTTCACCTCTGCTCGAGACGAAACGTCACACCTCTCCGGCACTCAACGGCGCCGAGGTCGCGGCCCCGGACGGCTTCGGTCCACGGCGGCGATGACATTAATATGCGTCACCGCCGCAGTCGCGGCAACGTTCGCGATCGCAGCACCGGCATCTTCAGCACTGGCTTCTTCTGAGGCACCGCCATCTTCAGCGCAGGCCTCGACGAAGCTGGTTTGGATCCCACGCGCCGGCCACCGGATCGCTGCATACGTTCATCCTGGCCGCGGTCCCGCGATCGTGCTCAGCCATGGATTCCCGGACAACCACCACCTGTATGACAGCGTCGTGCCCCTGCTCAGGGGGCGCGAGGTCGTGACGTTTGATTTCCTCGGGTGGGGCAGGTCGAGCAAACCGGCCCACTACGCCTACACCTTCGCTGGCCAGGAACAGGACCTCAATGCGGTGATCCAAGGCCTCCACCTCG
Source organism: uncultured Acidimicrobiaceae bacterium (assembly GCA_963726545.1). Lineage (GTDB taxonomy): Bacteria > Actinomycetota > Acidimicrobiia > Acidimicrobiales > RAAP-2 > Bog-473. The sequence goes on from CAVSCV010000020.1 coordinate 208,103, forward strand.
GCCGCGTCGTTCTCGTGGCACACGACGCCAGCGTGCCGGCGGTGCTCAACTGGTCTCTAGACCACCCTGGCCACGTTGCTTCGATAATCCTCTCCAACGGCTTTTACGCCCCCGTTGCCGGATCCGGACCACCGACTCTTGCCGGCATCTTCGCGCTGGGTCAGTGGCCGATCACGGCTTCGCTCGGACCGCTTCCCCCCGGCACGGCTTACGGATTCAACAGTCTGATGAACGGACTGTCACACGATCCTCGTCTCCTCGACGATTTGCTCACTTGGCAGGAGTCGACCTTCATTGGTAGCCGCTCAACTGCTCGGAAGTTCATTCCCCTCTTCACCCAGCAGTTCCTCGCCAAACCCAGCACTCTGGGGCCGCTGCGCTCCTTTGCTGGCAATCTCTTCGCCGCAGTGACGGACGATGCGGCCCGTGTGCCTAGCCTCACGTCACTCGACGTTCCTGTCCACATCGTCTGGGGTGCTCGCGACGCCAACCTGAATCTCAGCGTTGCTGACGCACTGCATCAAGAAATTCCGCACAGCACACTTACTGTCTTTCCCAACGCGCATCACAACTTGATGCTGGACGATCCGACGCATTTTGCGGCAATCGTCAGATCAGCAGCCAGCTAACGGCTCAGCAACAGGAACCTCCGGACTCTCGACCAGGCCAAGTTGAAACCATCAATTCGCGTCCGGCTGCGTTCCTTGAGTGGGTGGCCAGGCTCTTCCATAACCGTCCTTACGGATGACGCTGTTGCAGGTAAACCGGGTTCATGACTCCAGCGGGTCGGAGGTTGGCGATCCCAATTGAGCCGAAAGGATGGACAAATGGTTGGACAAGTCCTCTCTCAGGCATGTCGTCCCGGCCTTCGTTCCGTGGACCAAGCGATGTGGGCCATAAGGCCGTCCTCCGCCACCGGCCTCAAACGACGAGGCAGCCTCCACCTGCCGGACCATGGCCCCTTGACCCCCGAAGCGCATGGACCGGTTCGTTGGTCTTGGCGTTGGGTGGGGATGGATGCGCTCATAGCGCGCAAAGCGATCTCACAGCCCAGCCTTCACATTCGATCATAAGCAGACGATTGTTGACCGACCGCGAGAAGAAAGTACCGGCCTGCGGGTCCAGTCGCTCGAAGGACATTCCGGCCGAGTTGAACTAACCGAGGGACGCGGGGCTGACCCCGATCCCTCCTGCCTCACTGCTGGCGTAGGCGGCCAGGGCGAACCGGAGGATATCGGCCGCCTCCCCCGCGCTCCAGAGCATGGGGCCCTCCCCGGTGCGGAGATAGCGCAGCCAGTGCAGACCCGAGTCGCGGAAGCTGCTGGCCCAGTCGTCGTCGAGCGCGTGGTACTCGCGCATGATGCCGTCCAGGTAGACCTCGAGGCTCGGCTGCTGAATGCCGCGCCCCGTGCACCGGTTGACCCGGGCGTACCCTTTGCTGCCGGTGACCTCCCAGCGCTCGTCGTTCGTGTAGTAGTCGGATCGCAGGTACATATCGGTAGCCAACGTGATGTCCCACACGCCACGCACGCCGTTCTCGTGCTCCCACACGATGGTGGCCGGCGCGTCGAGCGTGATGCCTGGCACGACCTCGGTGCCGCCCAGCCAGGCCCGAACCTCCTTGACCGGCCCGAAGAGCCAGTGGGCGGTCGCCATTTTGTGCCAACCGTCGTCGAAGACCAGGATCCCCCGCCCCGCCCGCATCTGCCGAAACTGCCATTCGAAGCTGTTGGCGGGGACGTCCCACCCGCCTCGTCCGCTGGCCACCATCTTCATGTGGTATCCGCTGACCGTGCCGATCTCGTCCGACTCGACGACCTCCTTCAGCCTGATCAGCGGCTCGTAGAACACGTAGTTCTCCATTACCCGTAGCAACCGGTTATTGGCCCTGGCCGCGTCGAGCATGAGCCGGGCGCCGTCGAGATCGTTGCACATCGGCTTCTGCAGATTGACGTGCCAGCCATACCCGAGGAGCTCGGCCACCGCCTCGTCATGAAACGGGGTGGGGAGCAGAACCTCCACGGCGTCCACCTCAAGCCCGCTGGCCGCCAGCTCGGCCGCAGAGGCGAACGTCTTGGCCTCCGGCCAGTCGGCCGCCCGCTCGTCCCGGCGCTCCGGGAGCTGGTCGACCAAGGCCACGACTTCGACCTCTGGATTGTCGAGATAGCCCAGGACGTTCAGGTCATAGATACGGCCCAGGCCGATGAAGGCGGCGCGCACCGGCCGGTCGTACGGCGTGAAGCTCATGGACAGCACCTCGGATCGCATCGTCGCCAGAAGCCGCACATTGTGGCGCGGATCCGTGACCCACGCCGGTTGCCGGCGAGGACCGGGACCGAAACCCGCCTGGCCAGTATTGCGGTGCTGTCGCCTGAGCTGCTGCGCCTGGTGCCAGCGGTCCTCGATCCCGTCCTGATCCAACTGCTGACCTGGCGACGAATAGCCAATCGAATCCTTGCGATTAGGTCGACGGTTTCACACCTGCCCAAGTCAAAGCTGCATCGCCCGAAGTGCTGACGAGGAGTGTCGAGATCCCGTTTTCGCAACCGCCGTCGGTGACAATGGTGCAAGTAGGCCTGCCACAAGTCCTTCGAGATGCATACTCATGAAGAGATCGAACTCTACAACTGGTTCTGCGAATGCGATGGAGCACTCTCGATCAACCGCAGCATGGAGACTGACCGCCAGGGCCGCGTCAACACGCAACACTCGGATAAGAAATTTTGGAATTCCAACTGGGCGATGCAGCAGATGACCAGGATTGCCCTGGTGGGGAGTTGGTGTTCGGTTGTCGTGTCGGTCCGCGACTCAGCTCACTAGTTACCGCGCTCGCGGAATCGCACCAAGAACCTCTTCGCGAGACGACGCCCATGACCTTGTGAGCTCACGGCGTCTGATTCGAGCAACTTGAGTGAGCCAACATCACCGAAGAGCAAATCGGACCAAACGGCAGCATCGCATGCGATTGAATCGGTGGTCTCGAAGTGATGAAGTCGCTTCTCTGCCACCAGCGGATTGGGTCCCCATGAGACGTGGTACCAGGTCTGGACTGGCCTCAACGCCCGACCATCATGCAAGCCCAGATCGAAGATCAATGCCGAGCTCGGCGGCGGTCCGGTCGCCATCGTTCGCAATGCCAATATGACTGCATCCGGCGTCAGCGTTCCGTCACCTGGGCGTGATGGAGAACTCTGAGCCCACCGGCCAAGGGCCTGCAGGATCGGTTCAAACTCGCGACCCCACTCCGTCAATTCGTACACACTGACTCGCGCCGGCGGCGGCAGCTCGGACTGCATGACAATTCCCGTCTGTTCCAATTCACGGAGCCTCAACGCCAGCACAGAAGGTGTTGCTCCATGGGCATCCGCAAGGAGCTCGCCGAAGCGCTTCGGTCCGAGCATCAACTCACGGATCACGATGACGGCCCAGCGGTCCCCTACGAGGTCAAAGCCATGCGCTGCCGCGCACGCGTCGCCGTAGTCGGAGTAACTTCGACGAATGGGCACAAAGTATGTTTATCATACTTATAACTCTTGAAAACCGACTAACCCAGGTCTTAAGGTGACTGATATGACCTCACTTCAGCAGGAGGGCCGGACACACCCGAGACCCGGATTCCCGGCCGTCGCAGACCGCTCAAGTTGGCAGGCACAACTTGACCAACTCTTAGTCCGTGAAAAGGCGCACACTCGAGAGGGCGACGCCATCGCCGCCCTACGGCGGTGCCTCCCGATGGTCGAAGTGGATTCCACCGTCACGGTCATCGGTTCAGATGGCCCGACCGCGCTAATCGACGTCTTCGAGGGTCGTTCCCAGCTCTACGTGTACTTCCACATGTGGCACGCCGGATCGCCTGCAGATCAACAGTGTGAGGGGTGCACGTTCTTCAATGGACAAGTCCGTGAGCTGGCATACCTGCACTCACGCGATGTCACGTACGCAACCTTCTGTGAAGGTCCTTACGAGGAGAGTCTCCGCTATCGCGACTTCATGGGATGGGATGTGCCCTGGTACTCGGCCCGAGACTCGGATGCGACTCTTCTCGCGGGTCGTTGGTTTGGCATGCAGGTCTGCTATCTGCGCGACGGCGATCGAGTGTATGAGACTTATTGGACGTCCGGCCGAGCCGCAGAAGTAATGACGCCGACGTATGGACTCTTGGACCAGACAATCTATGGAAGGCAGGAGACCTGGGAGGATTCGCCAGAAGGCTGGCCTCAACCTTTCGAGGCCAACGGCGAGCAGTTCCGCACTGATGGCCGACCGAGTTCGCAATGGTCACGTCTTGCGGCCGGGCGTTCAGACAGCCTTTCTTAGACACAGAAATCTGTCGTGAGTGGTGGAACCCTCGTACTTCAGTCCTAAAGAAATGCGCAGGAGCGCTTCGCTCTTCGCCACGAACTGCACGCAATGAGGATCCCGAGGAGACCAAGTGACTGATTGGCCGGGCATCTCCGCCATCACCTTGTTCGTCGAGGATCTCGATGCTGCGAGGACGTTCTATGAAGCGGCCTTTAAGCTTCCGATACATTTTGAGGACCCGCATTCCGTCGTTTTCAAGTTTGGCGACACCCTTCTCAATCTTCTCATCGAGCCAGCGGTTCCCGAATTGATCTCGCCTGCCGTGCTTGCGCTCCGCGAGGCGGGATCGCGCGTCGTGCTCACCATCATGGTTGACGACGTCGACGCGGCTTGCCTTGAGCTGACCGACAAGGGGGTTGACCTACTCAACGGTCCGATCGATCGGCCTTGGGGTATTCGAACGGCCAGCTTCATCGACCCCGATGGTTACATCTGGGAGATAGCCAAATAGTCGCCGTCGGCCGCACCCATGTAATGCAAGTCGGAGATCAAGGGGATGGCCGTCCTCCCACTTTGACTAGGTTCACGCAGATGTGGTCGCTGTCCCGTTGTCGAACATTGGAAGACGCTAGAGGGAAGACAAGGTGATGCTTGTGGTGGGCGTACTTGCTCGGTTTGAGGTGAAGCCTGACTTGGAAGCGGAAGTCATGCGGTTTTTCGAAGATGGCCTTGCTGTCGTCAACGAAGAGCCTTCCTCTACCAGTTGGTTTGCATTTCGTATCAGTCCGACGACATACGGAGCATTTGCCGTCTTCGCATGCGAGGAGGACCGGGCAAGGCTGCTTTCAACGGGAGGCCCAAGGTCATCGCGCAAGCACGCTGAGTTGTTTACACAACCTCCAACATTCGACCTGGTGGATCTTCTCGAGTTCAGACAAGGGACTATTGGGCAAACCTGATGTCTGGAACCTTTGCAACCAGGGACGATGAATCGATCAGTTCCATTCAGCTGGTACGGATGCGGAGTCACCCGTGAGTGGCTGACTCTTCGCGTCAATCACGACTCTGCGCCAGAAAGTCGCAGGACGCTCTTTTCGAGCACGACCGTTGCCTTGGCGACGCTCATCGTTCCGGCGCCGACCTCTTCGGCGGCTGCGTGACCGAGTGCCAAGGTGGCGGCGGCGAGCCAGCCGGCGGGGAAGACTCGGTCGAAGTCACCCGAACGTTGACCGCGCCGGAAAATCCGTTCGAGCAAGACGGTCACTGGACTGTGCGGATCGCCGCCGTCAGCACCTGGGGTCCGAGCCAGAACGGGATCGAGCACGAGGGGGCAGCGCTCAACGATCTGCCAGCTGATGTCGAGAAACCGACGCAACGCCTCGATCGGGGGAACAGTATCGAACCGAGCGGCATCGACAGCGGCCAAGCCTTCGGCCCTCTCCGCGTTTATAACGGCGGCGATCAAGACATCGCGTGAGGGAAAGTGGGCGTACACGGTCTGGCGGGTGACGCCGGCGGCAGCGGCGATCTCCTCCATGCTGGCGTCAGGCCGCTGGCCAAGGAGGGTGCGGGCGCCGGAGACGATGGCGTCGAAGTTGCGTTGTGCGTCAGCACGGCGGGCACGTTGGGTGCCATCGAGCGTGTCCTCCATCACCAGAAAATACCCTCTCGCACCTAGCCTTGACAACCTGTCAGAGATAGATAACCCTTACACCGTGTCAAAATACGAGTGCCCAGGTTTGAGGAACGGCCAATCGCATGAAGGACCTCTCCATGACTGATCCTCAGATCGATCTCTCCACCCCCCTCGTTTCCCGGCATCTCCGAACGCACCCTGGGCCGCGGTACGGAGCTGACGCTCCCGCGTTGCCGGCAGTTGTCGGGAGCGCGGGATTGGCCTGCTGCCTGGCCGCCGCGCGATGGCAGAGGGGCCGGATCGCAATGGCGGCCACTGGAGTGGCCCTCCTAGCCAACGCGGCCTTTTTCCTGCACACCACGTTGCGTGGCAAGTTCCGGATTTGGGAGCGGGAATTGGACCGCATCGGCCTCGCCGGTGACGAGCAGCTGCTCGACCTTGGCTGTGGTCGCGGCGCGGTGTTGATTGCAGCAGCCAGGCGACTGCCGGCCGGACGCGCTGTCGGCGCCGACCTGTGGACCAGGGATCAGAGCGGCAACAGGCCCGAGGCCACGCTCGCAAACGCCGCGGCCGCCGAAGTCTCCGACAGGGTCGAAGTGCACACGGCCGACATGACGGACCTACCGTTCGCCGACGGCACTTTCGACGTCGTGACGAGCGCGCTCGCCATTCACAACATCCATTCACCCGAAGACAGGTACCGCTCGCTCGACGAGGCGATGCGAGTCCTGCGACCAGGAGGACAGCTTCTTATCGCCGACCCCTGGCCCATGATTCGAAAATATGGCGCGCATCTTGGCCGGGGCACCGTGCGCCAGCTCGGACCGGGGTACTGGTACGGCGGTCCGTGGCTCGCTGTCACGCTGCTGCACGTCGTCAAGGAAGACTAGCGACAGATAGCTCTACGCGTCCCAAGCGGATGCGCGAGACTTGCGAAACACGGGAGCTCGGACGGACCGGGCTGAGAGGGCGCCTGTTGGCGCCGACCGTTGAACCTGATCCGGGTAATGCCGGCGAAGGGAGGAGGCACCATGACTGACGACGTGCAAATGCCGTTTGTCCGACCCGGACACCGGAAGATCTACCTGGAAGGCGATCGGGTCGACATCCGGGTTCCGTTCACAGAGGTGACGCTGACTCCAGGAGGATCTGACTCAGCGATCAATCCGTCGATCCGTCTCTATGACACCTCGGGCCCTGGCAGCGAGCCCGAGGACGGCCTGCAGCCGCTGCGGCGAGATTGGGTTCTTCGTCGAGGCGATGTAGCGGTGTATGAGCGCCGGCAACCACTGAACCGCGATGACGGCCGACCGGGCTTCAGGGCAACCACAACAACGGGATTCGACCCGGCAGACGTTGCACCTGTGCACTCGCGCAAAGAGAGCTCACTGCCATTGCGAGCGAGCCACAACGCTGGCTCAGGCATTGTCACGCAGCGGCACTACGCCCGACGGGGCCAGGTTACCGAGGAGATGCGGTTTGCCGCGTTGCGCGAGGGAGTCGATCCTGAGGTGGTCCGCCGTGAGCTGGCAACCGGTCGGGCCATCCTGCCCGCCAACGTCAACCATCCCGAGTCCGAGCCAATGGTGATCGGCAAGAGGTTCTTGGTGAAGGTCAACGCCAACATCGGCAACTCGGCGGTGACGTCATCGATCGCCGAGGAGGTCGACAAACTCGCCTGGGCTACCAGGTGGGGAGCGGACACGGTCATGGACCTCTCAACCGGTCCCCATATCCACAACACTCGGGAATGGATCATCAGGAACTCGCCCGTCCCGATCGGGACCGTCCCCATCTACCAGGCCCTCGAGAAGGTCGACGGTCGCCCCGAGGAGCTGACCTGGGACCTCTACCGTGACACCCTCATCGAACAAGCCGAGCAGGGTGTCGACTACTTCACCGTTCATGCCGGGGTGCTCCTTCGCTACATCCCGCTCACGGTAAGCCGAATGACCGGCATTGTCAGCCGGGGCGGATCGATCATGGCGGCCTGGTGCGTCGCCCATCACCAGGAGAACTTCCTCTACACCCACTTCGAGGAGATGTGCGAGCTCATGGCCCGCTATGACGTGTGCTTCTCACTTGGCGATGGGCTGCGTCCCGGCTCGATCGCGGACGCGAACGACCAAGCCCAGTTCGCCGAACTCCGCACCCTGGGCCAGTTGACCCAAGTGGCCTGGTCCCACGACGTGCAGGTCATGATCGAAGGACCGGGCCACGTGCCGCTGCACAAGATCGCCGAAAACGTCACTCTCCAACAGGAGGTCTGCCACGAAGCCCCGTTTTACACCCTTGGGCCGCTCACCACTGATGTGGCGCCAGGCTATGACCACATCACGTCAGCAATCGGTGCGGCAGTCATCGGTATGCACGGCACGGCAATGCTTTGCTACGTCACCCCCAAAGAGCACTTGGGTCTTCCCGACCGAGACGATGTGAAGGAAGGCATGATTGCCTACAAGATCGCCGCTCACGCAGCGGACCTGGCCAAAGGGCATCCCGGCGCGCAAACGTGGGACAACGCCTTGTCGAAGGCCCGCTACGAGTTTCGTTGGGAGGACCAGTTCAACTTGGCCATGGACCCCGCCACGGCCCGCGCCCTTCACGACGAGACTCTTCCAGCCCCTGCAGCGAAGACGGCACACTTCTGCTCGATGTGTGGGCCAAAATTCTGCTCGATGCGCATCAGCCAGGAGATACGCGACTATGCCGCCGCAAAGGACCCAGATATTGCGAAAGGCCCGCTCGGTCGGAATGAGGGAGAAGTCCTCTGAGTTCCGCCAGTCCGGTTCCAGCGTCGATCACCTTGACCAGGTTCTTGACCGACGATCGCGAGTCGCCGTGCGGACAACCGTCGCGGGTGCGGCGGAGCCGCGATGATCCATTCGCCGAACTCACCCAGACCAAACTCGTCAATTGTCGGTGCAGATGGATCCTCAATGGGTCCGGTCGTCGGACCCAATCCAAGTCTCCAGACACTCGAGGTCGGGTTATGAGACCTACTTCGGCCGTGCACACCAGGCAATTCGCTGATCAGCTGCGTACCACCGAATTGCCGCATCAGCCGGGACGATAGGCGGATCAGCCGACTGACCTGCAAGGCAACTCGCGACACGACAACTCGAATCGGTGGGATTTCGTGGGAGCGATCGGCTCATCCAACGAGCCCGCCACGTCGTATCGATCCTTCCAATAGATGTTCTACAGCGTTCAGATCGGGATAGCACTGATCACGAGAACCGGGTGCGAAAGCCAGGGCGTCAGCCGGGGAGCGTGCGGGGCAAGCCGAACCGGTCCAAGAGAGCGGTGTCGAACCGCGTGATCGCGCTGACGCGCTCTCCGGCCAGAGTAAGCACCAGGATCCCGCCGGCCCGCGCCGCCCCAGTCACCAGGTCGATGAAGTAGAACACAAGAGCTGGCTGGCCGTTGGCACGGGTCGGCACGATCTTGAATGGGTGATGGCCCGGACGGAAGACAACGGCCTCGAAGAACCGTGCCGCCAGCTCGCGACCCTGGTACTCAAGGGGCATGGGTGGCATCGACAGCCACACGTCGTCGGTCAGCGACTCCAAGATGGCTTCGAGATCGCCGGTCTCCCAGGCGACAGTGAGCCGGTTGATCAAGGCGCGCTCGGCCTCCGAGCCTGGCGTCAGAGGTGGTTCGACCGGTTCGTCGGCGGCCTGCCTCGCCTGCAGCGCCGCTCGTGCACGTTTGAGTGCGCTTGACACGGACTCCTCAGTTGTGTCGAGCATCTTGGCTACTTCAGCTGCGTGGAACCCCAGCACGTCACGCAACACGAGCACCATTCGCTGCAACGGCGGGAGGACTTGCAGCGCCGTGACAAACCCGAGCGAGATGGCCTCACGCGCCTCGATCCGCGCCTCCGGGCCCGGTGTCGCGTCGACGATGCCATCGAGCAAGACATCCGGATACGGCTGCAGCCAGAGGATCTCCCCGAGCCGCGTCGGCTCGGGGACTACCACGTCTGGTCGCGTCGGAGAGCTCACCTGAGGACGACGGCTCGATGATCGAAGTGCGTTGAGACAGCGATTCGTGGCGATCTTGTACAGCCACGTGCGCACCGACGCTCGACCCTCGAAGTCACCGAACGCTTGCCAGGCTGCAAGCATCGTCTCCTGCAAGGCATCCTCTGCATCTTGGAACGAGCCGAGCATTCGGTAGCAGTGCACCTGCAGTTCGTGCCGGTACGGGTCGACGAGCTGCGCAAAGGCGAGGTCATCACCAGCATGAGCCCTCGTGATCAGGTCGGACACGGTTCCATCCTTTCATCTCCATCCTCCGCTTCTCTTCGTCTGCATCGGTACTGACACCGCTGCAGCTGAAAACTGGGCGCTGGGCGCCCAATTTCGGATCGACCCGGTGTCGATACCTACGACCGGCACGAGCCGGTCGACGGAAAGGAGCAACACGATGCCGAAGTACGTATTCGTCTACCGGGCGTCCAATGACTATGTGCCGGGCGAATCAGACGCCGTGGCCGCCTGGAGTGAATTCCGTGACCTCTTGGGTGATCAGGTCGTCGATTTCGGGAACCCGGTCTTCGAGTCGTCGAGCCTGGGCAACTGTGAGGACTCGAGCACACGGCTCGGGGGTTACTCCTTCGTGACGGCGGACGATCTCGAGTCAGCTGTGGCGCTGGCGAAGGGGTCGCCGACGATGACCACGGGGGGCGGCGTCGTCATCGGTGAGATCACCGAGCTCATGTAACACGCCGGCGTGGTGGGTCCGCCCGGCCGATCGCAAGTCGGGCGGACCCATTCGACCGGTGTTCAGACACAGTTGAGAGGAAGAGGACGGCATGACCACGAACACGGTGTATCAGGACGCGGAGACTGGCTCTCGCTCGGGCCGAGGCATGACGGTGCTGTTGACTGCCGTCGCCTACTTCATGGTGACACTCGACGCGCTGGTCGTCGTGACCGCGCTTCCGTCGATCCAAAGAACGTTCGGCGGGGACATTGCGTCGCTCCAGTGGACGATCAGCGCGTACACGATCACCTTCGGCGCCGGAATCCTCACCGCTGCCGCACTCGGAGACCGGCTCGGACGACGCCGGGTATACGTGGTCGGCCTGGCGCTCTTCACCGTCGCCTCGGCCGCGTGCGCATTGGCGCCCAATGCGAACATCCTCATCGCGTTCCGGGCCATCCAGGGCGTCGGTGCTGCGATCGTGATGCCGCTCAGCCTCACCATCCTGACGTCCGCCTTCCCGGCCGAGAAGCGGGGAGCCGTCGTCGGGATCTGGGGAGGCATCGCCGGCCTCGCGGTCGCCAGCGGACCACTGATCGGTGGCGGCATTACCCAGGTCCTCAGCTGGCACTGGATCTTCTGGATCAATGTCCCGATCGGCATCGCGGCAGCGATCGGCGCAGCTTTATTCTTGCAAGAGAGCTACGGGCCCCGAGCGCGGCTCGACGTGCCTGCGCTGGTCCTCGTCTCCTCGGGTGTGGGCGTTCTCATCTGGGGCCTGGTCAAGGGCGGGCAGGATGGTTGGGGTACCGGCCAGAACCTCGTCGGGCTGCTCGCTGGCCTTGCGCTGCTTGGCGGCTTCGTGTGGTGGGAGGCCCGGGCACCGGAGCCCATGATCCCGTTGGGCCTGTTCAGAAGGATCTCGTTCACTAGCGCCGTGACCACACAGTTCTTCATGGCCGCGGCGATCTTCTCGGCCGCGTTCCTCGTGAGCCAGTTCTTCCAGTTCTCGCTGGGCGACTCACCGCTCGGGGCCGGATTGCGCTTCCTGCCATGGACGGCGACGCCGCTCGTCATCGCTCCGATCGCGGGCGCCCTATCCGACCGGCTCGGCCCGCGGGTGCTGATTGTGCCTGGACTCCTGATGCAGGGCCTCGGGTTCGCCTGGATCGTCCACCTCGCCACGGTCCACGCCGACTACGGAAGCTTTGTGGTGCCCTTCATCGTCGCCGGCGTCGGCATCTCCATGGCGCTGCCGTGCGTCACGGCGGGAGGACTCAACGCCGTACCAGCCGATCTGCTGGGAAAGGCGGCAGGCACGCTGAATACCATGCAGCAGTTCGGCGCGGTCTTCGGCGTTGCCATCGTCACGGCCGTGTTCAACTCACACGGCAGCTTTGCCAGCCCGGCTGCGGTCACCAGTGGATTTCGGCCCGCGCTGTCGGTCTCTGCTGGCGCTTCGTTCCTCGGGGCACTTGTGGCGATTGGTATCCGCCGGGCACGCACATCGCAATCCATGGAAGTCCAACCCAAGGAGGAGTGTGCGGTGTCCGAGCTCGCGTCGGCAGCAGGCGGAAATTGACGTCTGTTAAGACGCTCGTTGACGTGCCGAGCTCACATTGGTCTGTTGGCGAACTCGTGACGCCACAATTCGAAGGTCGTTGGGCCTCGCATCCTGGACGTGGGTTGGGGTGGCGAATCGGGACCGATGCTGGCCTCAGCGCTTCTGGTTGCGGCACCCAGGGCTTTCCGCACACTGACCGACTCGACAGTCTCCCTACTTGCACAACGATCCTTCACCCACCAGGTCCATCCGAACGACCGAACGCAGAGTTGATTGTCTGAGATGTCGACGAGACCGAACGGCCAGGGCAAGCACCACCGTGCCCCGTGCCTGTCCCTCCGGTGCGTCGCTCACTGAACCGATTTGGGACTCATGCTCCCCGGAGGGCCCAGAATGGAATGTCGGCCATCCAGGCACTGACGATCTCGAAATCCCATCGCTGCCACAACATCTGAGCACCTTTTGCTCAACTATTCAGGCGATAGGGCCGACACAGCTAAGGCCAAGTCGTGCTCAGTCAAGCATGACATCTGACTCAGAGTGTTTTTGTTCGGCGAATCGAGACCACTCCAGAAAATCTTTGAGATCGCCAGCCGCCATGCGGGTGGTCGTGTCTCGGCGGGGAGTGAAACGATGTCTGGTCGATCGAAGCAACGCTTAAGGCGATTAGTCCCTCTTGTAGCGGGCCTCTGTCTCCCTTTGGCGACAATGAGCTGGTCTTCTCCCGCGTCGGCGTCAACCTTGCCGGTGTCAATCTCAGTGGACTCATCGGTTAATCCGTCTCTGTTTGGCCAGGACGTGACCTATACAGCGACCCTAACGACCTCGGACTCGGGCAACCTTGACCCAGCCGATGGAATGGAGTTCCAAGACAACGGGAACGACATCGTCAGCTGCAACTTCCAGCTCCTGGTTGCGACGGCGCCGGGCACCTACACGGCGAGCTGTGACGAGGCGACAAGCTCCCTCTCGGTCGGAGACCACGCGGTCACGGCGATATTCAACGGCGACTCGACGTATTTTCCTGATAGCGGATTCTTGCCCACCCAGACGGTCGAGCAGGGCGACACCACCACGACAATCACCTCCCCGACACCTGGAACGTCGATCACCTACGGCAACGAGTCGCAGCTTTCTTTCAATGTGACTGTCACGGGTGTGCCCGGTGGCGCCAATCAATCACCCTCCGGTCAGGTGAATGTCTATGACGGGCCGCCGGGGCCTGGCACCTACCTCTGCACGGCCTTCGTCAATGGGGGTGGAGGTAACCCCTCGACTGGAAACTGCTTCATCAACGACACCACGCTGATTGCGGGTCCCTACGTGCTCAGCGCGGTGTACGGAGGCGACAACAACTACACCGGGTCTTCTTCGGCACCTCAAGAACTCACGGTCAATCAGGTGACTAGCCAGATGGAAGCATTTCCCGTTCCGGGCTATGCCCTCTATGGCGCGGAGAACGGCAACTTCTTCATTGTGGGCGTGGGCGGAAATACCAACAACGGCAACGCCACCGGTTCGGTCTCGATCACCGCCAACGGTGTGAACCTCGTCGCGCCCGGAACATGTTCAGCCGGAAACGGGGGCGGGAACCCCTGCTTCATCGACTCCGCCGCTGCTCTTCCCGCCTCCCCCACGCCCTACATCGTGACCGCGAGTTATCCCGGTGACGCTAACTTCCTTCCGGCGTCGACCACCGCCCAGCTCTCGATCTTTGCGGCCACGAGTTCGGTTGTCCTCAACGTCTCTGCCGCCTCCACCTCCTACGGCAACGAGGGCTCGGTCGTTGTCTCGGCCACGGTGACGTCTGGGACAAACGGCTCACCAACGGGTTCGGTCGTCGTGCAAAACGGCGGCGATGCCATATGCACAATCGCCCTCCAACCAGCGACTTCAGACTCAGCATCAGGATCCTGTCCGGCCTTGGGTGACACCCAACTGGCCCCGGACAAATACGCGCTGACCGCCAACTACGCCGGTGACGGGAACTACTTGAGTTCCGTGTCTTCCGCCCGAAGTCTGGTCGTCAACGGCGCCACGCAGGGGTACTGGGAGGTGGCTTCGGATGGCGGCATCTTTTCGTTTGGAACGGCGCACTTCTACGGATCGATGGGCGGAACACACCTGAACGCGCCGATTGTCGGGATCGCCTCGACCCAAGACGGCGCCGGATACTGGGAGGTGGCGAACGACGGCGGCGTGTTCGCCTTTGGCGACGCCCACTTCTACGGGTCGATGGGGGGAAGACCCCTGAACGCGCCCATCGTTGCGATGGCCTCCACACTCAATGGCGGCGGCTATTGGCTCGTTGCCAAGGACGGCGGGGTGTTCGCCTTTGGCGACGCCCACTTCTACGGGTCGATGGGCGATGCTCACCTCAACCAGCCGATCGTGAACATTGCCTCTGATTCATTGACCGGCGGCTATTGGGAAGAGTCAAGCAACGGGGGGGTCTTCGCCTTTGGTGCTCCGTTCCTGGGCTCTGCGGGCAGCCTGCACCTGGCTGCACCGATCGTCGGGATGACGTCGCTCAGCAGCGGTGGGGGCTACTGGCAGGTGGCATCCGACGGCGGCGTCTTTGCTCAAGGCGACGCATCGGCTTTAGGGTCCGTAGGAGGTCAGGTGTTGAATCAGCCAATCAAAGGCTTGGCCGCAACACCAAGCGGCGCCGGATACAGGCTGGTGGCATCTGACGGCGGGATCTTCGCTTTTGGTGACGCGGCGTTCGCTGGATCCATGGGAGGCGTCCGACTCAACGCACCTGTCGTTGGGATCGCCAGTTCACAGTAAGTCGGTGGGAAGCACGGCCTGTTGGTCGCGGCAGTCAATTCCGCCACTGCCATTTGGATCAGGTCTGGCGGAGCGCGAGATGGGACTCGACGTGTGGCCCTGCCCGAAGTCGCAGCTGGCCGCCACTGGCTACTTGTCACCAGCAACCTCGGCGGAAATGGAGGCGATCCGAGCTTTCAAGCGTTCTAGCAAGGCTATCGCCACTGATTCTCAACGCCCGAGAGAGCGGCAGACGCCATGTTTGTGCCTCTGAACTGGTCTTACTTTGCAGCCCCAACGGGCTCCAACCCGTGTTGCCACCTTGAGAGAGCGAACAGGCTCGTCTGTAGCGTGCTTCCCAGTCACGTTCTTCCAGTTCAGGAGGTCGGCGTGGTCCAGCCCGTCCGTGGGGACGGAGCGAATGTGAGGCGATAGTTGGGCAATTCGATGGGATAGACGCTGTCGGCCAAAGCAGCGGGATGACCTCGTACGCGAGTCCTCAGCGATAGTGGCATCAGGCATGGCTCCTCGTCTTCGTGCCGCGCACGGGCAAGGCGCGAAGCGATCCGAGGAAGCGCTCAGGCGCCGCGTCGCCGATGAGCTCGAGGTCAGGGAGCCGGTCGAGTATGCAGCTCAACATCGCCTTGATCTCGACCCGGGCCAGAGCCGCGCCGAGGCAGCGGTGGGCCCCGATGCCGAAAGCGAGGTGGTCGTTCGGGGTCCGGGTGATGTCGAAGCGGAACGGATCCGTGAAGTGCGCTTCGTCCTGGTTCGCTGACTCGTAGAGCAGTACGGCTTCGTACCCTGGCAGCAACGTCGTGCCGCTGATCTCGACGGCGCTGGTCACCGTGCGTGCCATGTTCTTTATGGGGGACACGGAGCGGAGCACCTCCTCGACCGCGCCGTCGAGCAGCGAGCGGTCGGCGAGGAGGCGAGCGTGTTCGCCGGGGTTGCAGAGCAGCAGTTCGACGCCACCGCTGATCACATTGCGGGTTGTCTCGTCGCCGCCGAGCAGGATCAGGAGCGATTCCATGACCAGCTCGTCTTCGGTCAGGCGCTCACCATCGACTTCGGCGCCGACCAGGACGCTGATCAGGTCGTCGCGAGGCCGGGACCGGCGGTCCTCGATCGTGCGCCGAGCGTACGCGTCGAACTCGACGAATGCGGCCGCAGCCGCTTCCATGCGATCGGCGGTGCCGGCGATGGAGCCGATGAGGTCGTCCGACCACCGCAGCAGCATGTCGTGGTCGTTGCGCTCGATGCCGAGCATGTCGCCGATGACGATCATGGGTAGCGGCGCAGCGAGGTCGGCAACGATGTCAAACTCGTCGCGGTCGGCGACCACGTCAACCAGTTCGTCGCACAAGACGGCAATGACTGGGAACATGGCGTTCACGCGCCCTGGCGTGAACGCCTTGCTTATGACCCTGCGTCGACGAGTGTGGTCGGTTCCGTCCATGTCGAGCATCCACGGAATCGGCGGGATCCTCGGACGCGACCCGCCGGCGCTCGAGAACGTGGCGCTGTCACGGGACGCTGAGGACACGCCGTCCCAGGTGGCGATGGCCCAGAGGTCGTTGACCTCGTCGTGGTGGACGGGCGACTCTCGGCGCATCCAGGCATACGCCTCTGCCGCGACCTCGTCGTAGAGGTGTTCGGACAGCAGGTCGATAGATCCCGTCGGAGCCCAGGCCGCCCCCTCGTTGGTTCGTCCGGGGTCTGCCGACGTAGTGGGATGCGTCGACGCGCTCACGTTCTCGACCGAGGACCGTCTTGGCTGCGTGTGCTGGCGTCAGCGGTGGCCTTGGCGGAGGACTTCGCGACACTCGAGTGGTCCGTGCTGACTGTGAGCATGGCCGGGAGCAGGCCGGGACGGTTCACGATGGACTTGATCGACGCCCACGCCTTCGGCGGTCGAGTTGGCATCGCCGAGACGTCCCAGAGACACTTTGTATCCGGCTCTCCATCAGCGACAAGCTTACGGGTTGCGTCTGTGAACAGCTGGATTCGGGTGTTCGACCGCCCCTGCCGACCAGTGTGCTCAACCTGTGACCGACCGATTCCGGACTGCACACCGAACTCGACCGCCTCATCCCCACGATCCGGGCCGGCATGACTGCTTCAGACAGCCGACCGAGCCGAGCGGGGCGCATCTACCAGCAGCAGGCGCTCGTCCTTAGATACGAAAACAAGCTGCGACTGGCCGGGAACTCGTCCACGCCCAGCTACCGCTATGTGGTTGCGGGGGTTCAGGACCATGACGCACCCTTCGGGTTACAGACCCGATGAAGTGGCCGGTCAGCGCACCGTGCATATGCACTGCATATGGCACGCCGCCTGCTCAATTATCTGCTCTCCCGAGACTTAAGTCCCGAGAAACTCCCCCCCTTTGAGACCGTCGGATTCTGGACCCGAATGTTGAGAGCGACCATTCAGAGGGAGATGCCTCTACCGCATACACTCTTGCTAATGACGCAAGACGTAGACCTAGAAGACGTGGTGCGCAGCCGGATCAGGGGGCTACGAGTGGCTCGAGGGTGGTCCCTCGACGACCTCGCTCGTCACTGCCACCTGAGCCCCTCAAACTTGAGCCGTATCGAGACGGGCCACAGAAGAATTGCTCTCGATCAACTCCTCCCAATCGCGCGGGCGTTAGGGACCACGCTCGATCAACTGTTGGAATCAGTGGATGACGACGACGTCGTCATCCGGCCCCAGCGCGACGTCGCGCGAGGGATGACCACCTGGCTGTTGACGCCCCGCGAACGAGGTCCCCACGGGGTGACCGTTGCCAAGATTCGCGCCAAGCCAGCGGCTCGAACCGAGGAGAAGGTGCTCCGCGTGCATCCCGGCAGAGAGTGGTTCACCGTGCTTTCGGGGACCGCCAGTTTGCAACTGGGCGAGCGGACCATCCTCGTGAAGGCGGGTCAAGCGGCGGAATTTTCGACCATGACCCCTCACGCCTTCAGCGCCCACGGCGGTCCGGTCGAGGTCCTCTGCATCTTCGACCATGACGGTGAGAAAGCTCATCTGCGTCCCTCCACAACCTGAGTCCGTTTCAGGGTGGCCAAGGAGGGTGGGCGAACCTCAGGCCTTCCGCACGTGGGCTACCTCAAGTCTCGGAGGAATGCGACAGGACTCGTCTTGCGTCTTTGGCAAGACTACATGCCTCAACAGCATCAGCCGCTTACGATACGTATATGGAACATGCGCACGCTGGTCATACCGGTAATGGCTCAAGAGGTTCGTCGGAGGGCCTTGGATCCCTCGCTGAGATGTTGGACCTCGACGCGGAGATCACACGGTCCTACTGGGACGAAGTCATGAGATGGATAGAGCAAGCCATTCCCACAAACGTTCGCCGCATCGTCGACTTGGGTGCAGGGACAGGCGCTGGAACGTTCGCGCTGTCCAGGAGATTCGACCATGCCGAGGTCGTCGCCGTTGACGCGTCAGATGAGATGCTGGAACGAATTCGCGAAAAGGCACTGGACTGCGGACTTACAGAGCGAATCAGAACAGTCCAGGCAGACCTCGACACCGACTGGCCAGAAACCGGTCTAGTGGATCTCACCTGGGCATCAATGTTCATGCATCACCTCACCGATGTCGACGGCGTGCTCCAACGTATCCACGCCGCCACCCGCGACGCCGGTCTGATTGTGATCGCAGAGTTCACCGACCCACTGCGCTTCCTGCCCGATGATCTTGGCTTCGGCGAACCAGGCCTAGAAGGCCGCTGTATCGAGGCATTCAAGGGGGAGCGGTCTCGATCACTACCCAACTTCGGGCTGGAGTGGGGTCGACGCTTGGAAAGAGCCGGATTCTCGGCGATCGAAGAGCGCGTATTCGAACTTGAAGGAGATAGCACTGACCCCGGCCGTCTGGCCCGATATGCACGCCTGTGGCTTGAACGCGTCAGTTCGGCAGCGGCCCCACACCTATCAACCGACGATCTCTCCGTACTGAAGGAACTTCTCGCGGACACTGGACCGCGCTCGCTTGAGCAACGGAGCGATCTGCACATGCACGGCTCACGCGTGGTCGTGCGAGCGGCAAAGTGATGAGCACCCTTGCAGACCAGTGCTGTGCCGGCTTTGGTCAAGGCGACGACATTCTCGCGGCGGGCATGGGGTGCGACCTGGACGGTCATCATCCCTGCAGAGACGGCGGCGTTCGATCTGTCGACTGACCGTGCCCTTGGTGAGCCCGAGGCGGTCCGCGATGGCCTGCTGGCTGAGATGGCCCGGATGGGTGTCGATGACGGAGAGCACGAGGAATTTCAACGCGCGCGGAGGGCATTTAGCGCGGCGTCGATCCCAGCGGTGAACCGCTCAGACTCAGGCTTGCCGCGAGAGACCAATGCCGAGCCTTGGAAGAGGAGGAGGAGTAACTGGGCTTGTGCTTCGGGCGTGGCGGTGGTGGTGATTTCACCGGTCGCCTGTCCACGAGTGAGCGCCGCGGTCAGGACCTCGATCACGCCGTCGTAGGCAGCGGCGGTCAACGCTTGAGCTGCGTGGTCACCGGGGACGAGTTCGGCGACCGTGTTGCCGACGAGACAGCCTCGCCAACCCTGTCCCTCCTCAGAGGCACCGGTCAGAGCTGACGGTTCGACGAGCATCCGGCGCAGCGCCGGCAGTATCGGGTCCGCTCGGAGCATCATCTCAAGTCGCTCGCGATTCTCGCGGGCGTAGAGGGCAACTGACCTGTACCCCGTTTTCCGGACCAGGGTTTCTAGAGTTAGGCCTGGATTCACACCGAGTGTAGGGCTTCGAATTCGACCGGGGGGAGGTAGCCGAGACAGGTATGGAGACGTTCAGGGTTGTACCAGTGCTCGATCCATTCGGCGATGGCGATCGACAGCTCGATCTTGGTCCGCCACTTCTTTCGATTGAGCAACTCGATCTCCATGGTTCCCCAGAACGACTCCATGGTGGCGTTGTCGTAGCAGTCGCCGACGGTCCCCATCGATCCGACCAGACCCTTGGCGCGGATCAGCTCGCTGAAGGCCCAGGAGGTGAACTGACTAGCCGTGGTCTGAGTGGATGATCGAACCGGGACCGATCGGCCGTGATTCGCTCGCCATGAGCACGGCGTCGTTGACTAAGGCAGTCTCGCAGCGCCAGTCGATGGCCCAGCCGACGATGCGGCGGCTGAATGCGTCGAGGACAGCGCAGCAGTACACCTTGCCCTCGCGGGTGGGGTGTTCAGTGATGTCGGTCAGCCAGAGCACGTTGGGGGCATCGACGGTGAAGTTGCGCTGGACCAGGTCCTCTTCTGTGGCCGCATTGACGAGGTTCTTCTTTCGCTGTTTGTGCCCGGGCAGGCCCTTGATGCCTAGCTCTCGCATGATGGAGAGGATCAGCTTCTTGTTCACCTCCATGTTCTGCTCGCGCAGGAGGGAGGCTCGGATGCGCAACATCCCATAGGTGCCTCTCGAGCGCTTGTGGATGTCCGCGGCGAGACCACTCAAGAGCAATCTGCGGATCTGGCGGTCAGAGGGCACGTGGTACTTGAACTCGTAGTAACACGAGCGGCTGACGCCGACGACCTGGCACGCCATGTTCTCTTTGAAACCCAGGTCGCTCAGGCCTTTGGCGACCTGGCACCGCCTTTTGGGGGAACAGGCTCCTCACCGTTGAAAAGGGCCACCGCAGCCCTGGTGATCTCGAGCTCGGCTTCGAGCTCAGCAATGGTCTTGTGCGCCTGGGCCAGTTCGTCAGCCTCGAAGCTCTTGACGCCCTCAGCTCGGGCGGCGTCGATCAGGGCCTGGCCATTCCAGAAGTGGAGTGTGGCTTCTGAAACGCCGAGCTCTTTTGAGAGCGAGGTCACCTTCTCGCCGGCGACGAGTCGGGCACCGACAGCCCTGCGGAACTCCGGTGGGTATCGCTTGGGCATGACTACCTCCTGGTAGCTCACGACCAAACTCTCATAAAGCCTGTCCGCCGAACGGGGTACAGGCCACTTTGCAGCCCCAACGGGATTCGAACCCGTGTCGCCACCTTGAGAGGGTGGTGTCCTAGGCCTCTAGACGATGGGGCCGAGCGGAGACGTACGGCACAAGTGCCGAAGGTGTCGCCGTGCTCGGGGGGAAGGACTCGAACCCTCAATAACTGGACCAGAACCAGTCGTGTTGCCGATTACACCACCCCCGAATGGGTGGACATTCAGATTAGCCGAGCCGCCCAGCAGAACGGATCTCTGCTCTGACCAGGAGGGGCGCGCGCAACCCGCTTCTCCCCTATGGGAAGATTCCTTCTCCCCGGAAGACCCGGGATCGGACTGGACACGGAGGTCGGATGCACCGGTGGAGGGCAGCCGCGGTCGGCGTCGCCTGCTTGGGTCTGCCCAGTGCCGTCCTGGTCCTCCTTTCCTCCTCCCCGGCCGGCGCCTCGGGGCTCTCGGTCCACGTCACGCCCTCCCGCGGCCTCACCGACGGTCAGTCCGTGACCGTCTCGGGCCGGGGCCTCGGCCGGACCTACGCCGGCAAGCCCCTGACCTGGTTTTTGGCCGAATGCACCGCCAGCGTCCAGGGCCGCATGAATCCCTCCAACGACACCCCGCACTGCGATGTCACCGAGGCCAAAGCCATCCGGCTGAGCCGCCACGGCACCTTCTCCACCCGCTTCCACGTCGAGACGGGCATCGTGGGCGACGGCTACTGCGGCTCGAACGGCCACGACACCTGCGTCATCAGCATCGGCAACGCCCGCGGTCAGGGGACGGTCGTGCACATCACCTTCCGTGAGCCTGCCGCCCCGGCGCCCACCCCGACCTCGACGACGGTCGCCTCCACCTCGACGGAGCCCCCGTCGACCTCGACGTCCACCACGACCTCCACGACGGCTGCCTCCACCCCCACCATGAGGTGAAGGCCTAGGCGTCGTGCAGCCACTCCAGATGGTTGTACCCGATGATCCGGCCCAGGCCGACACCGACCGCCTCCTTCAAGAAGTACGGCACCGTGGCCCACCCCGTGATCGGCGACGTCTGCGTCGGTGTGGGCGACGGCGCCAGTCCCTGGTCCGAGGCGATGGCCATGGAGCGGTCTTCGTGGAACGGGTCTGTCGTCACCAGCACCACGGTGGCGTTCCGCTTCTTGAGGGCCGGTGCGGCCTCGGCCACGTTCTCGTAACTGTCGTCGCCTCCGGCCTCGAGGATGTCGGCCCGGGGCACGCCCTTGCGCACCAGGTACATCTCGCCGGACTCCGCCTCGGTGTAGACGTCTCCCGGTTCTTTGTTGCCGGTCACCATTATCAGGTGCGAGTACCCCTGGTGGTAGAGCAGCAGCGCCTCGTTGAGCCGCGAGGCCAGGTCCGGGGACGGCACACCGTCGTACTGCGCCGCCCCCATCACCAGAATGGCTCCGGCCGTGTGCGGGTCGTACTGGCGCGACGTCAGCCACACCTGCACCAACGTCACCCCGAAGTACAGGACGATCGCGGCGAGCACGAGCGCGGTGATACGCAGGGCCCAGCGGATCGGAGCGAAGAGCATCAGGGGAGGGCGGCCAGCCGGCCGAGCGCGACGGCCAACCGGCGCAGCGTCTCGTCCCGGCCGAGCACGAACAGCGAGTCGAAGAGAGGCAGCCCCCGCGTCCGCCCCATCACGGCGACGCGGATCGGCGCCTGGGCCTTGCCCAGTTTGCGCCCCATGCCCTCGGCGATGGCCAGCGTGGCCGCGTGCAGCGCGTCGACGTTCCATGCGCAGGTCACGTAGGCCGTCCGGGCCTCGGTCAGGATGCGGCCGGCCTCGTCGTCGCCCTCCACGGCCTTCTGCCAGCTCACCGGATCGTCGGGCGCGCCGTCGAGGAACAGGAAGTCGACCAACTCGGGGACCTCACCGAGGACGGCCACCCGCTCCTGAATGGCCGGAGCCAGGCGGGCGAACGTGGCGCCGTCGAAGCGGCCCGGTTCCCAGGTCGGCGGCGCGGTGGCCGGTGCCCCCGTGTCGGGATCGAGCCACCCACCCGGCGACCACTCTCCCGACACGGGATCGACCCAGGGCCGGGCCGCCTGAATGAAACCCTCGGTCGAGAGTTCGCGGATGTAGACCCCGTTGATGTGGGTCAGCTTCTTCACGTCGAAGAAAGCCGGCGAGCGCTGGACGTGCTCGAGGGAGAACCGCTCGAGGATCGTCTCGATCGGCACGATCTCCTCGTCGCCCGGGCTCCAGCCCAAGAGTGCCAGGTAGTTGCGGAAGGCATCGGGCAGGTATCCCTGTTCCCGGTACATCTCGACGGCCACCGGGTCACGGCGCTTGGACAGCTTCTTACCCTGCTCGTTGACCAGCAGGGGCAGGTGGGCGTAGGCGGGAAGCGCCAGGTCGACTCCCTCGGCCGCGTTCAGCGCGCCCCACAGCATGATCTGGCGCGGCGTCGTGGGCAGTTGGTCCTCGCCGCGGATCACGTGGGAGATGACCATGGTCCGATCGTCGACCGCGTTGGCCAGGACGAAGAGCGCCTTGCCGTTGCCCTTCACACAGATGAAGTCCTCCAGGGCCCGCTGGGGGAACTCCACGTCGCCCCGCACCAGGTCATGCACCTCGACCACGCCTTCGTCCGGCGTGCGGAAGCGCAGTGCCCTCCCCTCGCCCCGGGGCAGTCCGAGGTCGCGGCAGTACCCGTCGTAACCGGGCGTCGGATCCCCGCGCTCGGCGCGGGCTTTGGTCCGGTCGTCGATCTCCTGGCGCGTGCAGCCGCACGCGTACAGCGCGCCGCTGTCCCACAGGGCCTCGATCGCCGCGTTGTGCGAGGCGTCCTGCTGCGACTGGAAGTACGGCCCCTCGTCGGGTGCCATGCCCAGCCAGTCCAGGGCGGCGATGATCCCGTCGGTCCATTCCGGACGGTTGCGGAGCTCGTCGGTGTCCTCAATGCGCAGCACGAAGGTGCCGCCGTGCTGGCGCACGAAGAGCCAGTTGAACAGCGCGGCCCGCGCGCTCCCGACGTGGAAGTAACCGGTCGGCGACGGCGCGAAGCGGGCGCGGGGACGGACGGTCGTGTCAGTCATACGGTGCGGCCGAACAATCCGGCTCAGACGGGATGCTGCCTGGGCTGTCGGGCGTCAGTCTTCCTCTATGGAGATAGCGCCGGTCGGGCAACCGTTGACAGCCTCGCGCAGGCGGTCGCGCAATTCCTCGGGGGGATTCTCGTTGAGCACGTAGAGGTACCCGTCGTCGCGCACTTCGAAGACCTCGGGCAAGATGCCCATGCACACGGCGTTGCTGGCACACTCGTCGAAGTCCACGACGACCTTCACGGAGACCTCCTGGTCAGGGCTAGTTGGCACGGCCGAGCATATCGGCCGCGCCCTTCACCTCAGGGTTTGTCGGCGCTGACCACCCACATGGCGAAGAACTGCGAGCCACCACCGTAGGCCTGGCCGAGCGCCCGGCGGGCGTCAGCCACCTGGTGTTCGCCCGCCAGCCCCCGCACCTGGAGCGCCGTCTCGAGGAAGCGCAGCATCCCCGAAGCCCCGATCGGGTTGGAGGAGAGCACCCCGCCCGACGCGTTCCAGGGAATGTCGCCGTCCTCGATCATTGAGGTGGCGCCGGCGTCGGTCAGCTTCCAACCGTCTCCCTCGTCGCAGAACCCGAGGTTCTCCAGCCACATCGGCTCGTACCAGCTGAAGGGCACGTAGACCTCGGCCATGTCGAAGTCGGACCGCGGGTTGGTGATCCCGGCCTGGCGGTACAGGTCGGCCGCGCAGTCCCGGCCCGCCTGCGGGTTCACCTGGTCGCGCCCCGCGAACATGGTCGGTTCCGACCGCATGGCCATGCCGTGGATCCAGGCCGGCGGCCGCCCCGTGCTCGCCGTCGACTCCTCGGCGGCCTTCTCCGACCCGATGACCATGGCTGCAGCCCCGTCCGACGACGGGCACGACTCGAGGTAGTGCAGCGGGTCCCACAGCATGATCGACTCCTCGACCTTCTCGAGGGAGATGTCGGGGAGGTGCAGGTGCGCGTACGGGTTCTTCAGCGCGTGCAGGCGATCCTTGACCGCCACCTTCATGCCGATGTAGTCGGGCGCACCGGACCGGTACATGTAGGCCCGGATGATCGGCGCGAAATAGCCGCCCGCGCCGGCCAGCAGCGGGGCCGAGAAGGGTTGAGGCACCGAGAGGGCCCACATGGCGTCCGAGTCACTCTGCTTCTCGAAGGCCACGGTGAGGACGCGCTGGTGGATGCCCGAGGCGACGAGGTGGGCCGCCACGATGGCGGTCGAGCCACCGACCGAGCCGGCCGTGTGCACCCGGAACATGGGCTTGCCCACCGCACCTAGCGCCCCGGCCAGGTAGAGCTCAGGCATCATGACGCCCTCGAACATGTCGGGCGCCTTGCCCACGACGACGGCGTCGATGTCGGCGAAACCCAATCCGGCGTCTTCCAGGGCGGCCAGCGCCGCCTCGCGCACGAGGCCCGCGATCGAGACGTCCTCCCGCTTCGACTTGGCCACGGTCTGGCCCACTCCGATGACTGCGCAGCGCTCGGCCATCACACACCCTCCAGGACGCAGACCAGGTTTTGTTGCAGGCACGGGCCCGAGGTGGCGTGGGCCACGGCCCGGTTGGCCTGGCCCGACCAGATGGCCCGGGCCGACTCACCGATGCGGATGAGCCCGGCCGACATCATGGGGTTGGCGGCCAACGCGCCCCCCGACGGGTTCATCGACACGTCGTCGCCCAGCCCGAGGGCCTCGGCCAGGATCAGCTCCTGGTGGGCGAAGGGGGCGTGCAGCTCGGCTAGGTCGACCTTCTTGGACCCGACGCCGGCCTTCTGCCCGGCCAACCTCGTCGACGGCGATTCCGACAGGTCGCGGGCCCCCAGGGCGTGCGTCTCAATCCGGTGGTCGATGCCGGTGATGAACGCCGGGCGCTCGCACAACTCGTAGGCCCTGTCACCCGCTGCCAGCACGACGGCGGCACAACCGTCGGTCAGCGGTGGCAATGCGTGCCGCCGCAGTGGCGCCACCTCGTAGTCCTCGGCCAACAGCTGCTCGGGCGTGCGGTCGTAGGCCACTTGCGCCTTTGGGTTGTTCATGGCGGACCGGCGTGAGCGGCTGGCCACCGCCGCGAAGTCCGCCTCGGTCGCCTTGCCCGCGTCGATCAGGGACTGGGCCTGGAGCGCGGCCAACGACGTCGGGTCCGGCCACAGCGGAGCCATGTAGTACGGGTCGAGCTGCACGGCCATGATCTCGCTGAGCACGCCCATCGACGAGCGCCCGAATGAGTACACCAGCGCGGCGTCGATCTGCCCCTCCTGCAGGAGCACCCACGCTTCGTAGAGGGCCCAGGCGCCATCCATCTCGACGTGGGACTCGGCCCGGGGCGGCCACACGCCAACGGCGTCGAGCGCGGCCACGAAGGAAAATGGCCCGCCGATGAGGTAGTCGGTCGAACCTGAGCAGATGAAACCGACGTCGTCCTTGGTGATGCCCACATTGCCGAAGACCTCGGCCACCACCGGCATGAGCATCTCGACCTCGTTACGATCGTCCTCGCGACGCACGTTGTCGTACTGGGCGAAGGACACGACGGCCACCGGCCGCGTGCCCGAGACCAGGTCGGGAAAGCCGCTCACAGATACTCCTTATAGGTCTCGTACTCGGCGTCGGGCTCACCCGTCGGGCGGAAATACTTCACCGAGGCCATCGTGGGGCCGAGCTCCTCGGGCGGGACCCAAACCGCCTCGACCCGCAAGCCCATACGCACCTCGTCGACCGCGATCTCCTGCAGCAGCCCCATGAACGAAAGGTTGGCTCCGTCGAGGAGGATTTGCCCGCAGATGTAAGGGATCTCGATCGACTGCCCGGCAAAGGGCACGTTCACGATGCAGTACGTGGTCACCGTGCCGGTATTGGGCAGCTCGACGATCTCGTCGGTTGGCACGCCGTCGGTCGGGCACGAGCCTCGCGACGGCATGTAGACCTTCTTGCACTTGGGGCAGCGCTGGCCGATGAACTTGCCCTGCTCGAGTCCCAGCAGGTTCTTGCTCTGGGCCACCCCAGCCGTGAACACGTAGTCGAGGCGGGTGGTCGCCTCCATCATGGTCACCGGCTCGCGCTCACTCACGACGCACCTCCCGTCGCCACGAAGTGGCTGATGTCCTTCACGTGCCCGACCCGGTCGTCCTCGGGCGCGAACTCGGGGCGTACCCGCATGCCGGTCGACACCTCGCCCGGCGACGCCGCCGGCAGGACGTGGAGAAAGGATGTGTCCGCGCCGTCGAAGCGCACGAGCACCCAGGCGAAGGGCGTCTGCAGTGGGTGCTTCTCGTGCGGGCGCGGCACCCACGACCACGACGTGACCGTGCCTTCCGGCCCGACCTCGACCACGCCGGAGGTCTCCTCCCCCGTCTCAGGGTCGTACTCGGTGGGCGGCACGATCACCCGGCCCCCGGTTCCTTTGGTACCCACGATCTTGCCGTCTCGCAACGCCGTCAGGAAGGCACCGATCGTGGGCCCCACCGAGCGCACGAACGGGTACTCCAGCACGTGGTCGGACGTGTAGATCACCGCCTCGTCTGCCATCACACCTCCCCGTTCGGCCCGGACTCGGGCTGCCGACGAAAACTAGAACACATTCCAGTTCTGCGCCAAAAGTTCAGCTCAGTCGGCCAGGCTCGACATGTCCACCCCGGCCAGGAGCTGCTCAATGAAGACCCGGTCATTGAGGATGGGGATCTCCGAGACGAACATGCGCCCATAACGCTCGAAGTACATCAGCTGCTTGGCCAACAGGAACGTGCCCCGGTCGAACTCGGACATCAGGCCACCCGACTCGTCGGCCATGCGGCGCACCGCTCGCTGGCTGCGCAACCGGCGCAGGATCGAGCGCACGCTGCGCTGGTGGGCCTCGATCCCCTGGGCCTTGGCCATCTGGAGCTGAATCGTCTGCAGAATCCCGGCCAGCGAGACCTCGCCGAAGGGGCGGGTCAGTGCGGGCTCGAGCACGGACCGGAAGAACGCGGTGAGGTCGTCGCCGGACAGGCCCACGGCCACGCCGATGGCCGGGCCGTAGACGCCGGTGATGTGCTTGGTCACCACCGGCCAGGCCGACTCGTCGCCCATCGCCGCGGCCAGCAGCGAAATGAAGAAGCGGTGCGTCGACGGGTCGAGCCGCCCCACAATGCCCCAGTCGATCACGCCGATACGGCCGTCGCGCAGCAGCATCATGTTGCCGGCGTGCACGTCTCCGTGGAAGGCGCCCCAGCGCACCGTGGTCAGGAAGAAGGCCCGCATCACCTCTTGCACGAGCGGCGACGGGTCGAACCCGAGCTCGGCCACCTTGGCCAGGTCGTCGATGGGAACGCCGTCGAAGAATTCCATGGTGAGGACGTTGCGCCCCGACAGGTCGAGGTGCGGCTCGGGCACTGCCATCAGGCGAAGGTCGAATTCGTTCTGGAGCCGGCGGAAGTGCACGAGCGAGCGCGCCTCGTTGCGCAGGTCCATCTCCTCACCGATCTGCACCCGGAAGCCGTCGAGCATCTGCAGCGTCGAGCCCGCCATCTGGTCGCCCGTCTGGCGCACCAGGATCTCGAGCAGTGGCTGCATGAGGTCCAGGTCGGTCGCCACCACGTGCTCGATCTCGGGGCGCAGCACCTTCACCGCCACCGTGCGCCCGTCGAGCAGGCGCGCCTTGTGCACCACCGCGATGGATGCCGTCCCGATCGGCCGGGGGTCGAACTCGGCGAAGGCGTCGCGCAGGTTCAGGCCCAGATCCTCCTCCACCCGTTGCCGGACGTCGGGGAAGGGCACCGGCGGTCCCGTATCGAGGCAGGCCCGGAACTCGTCGGCCACGTCGTCGCCGAACATGCCCGGCGACGAGGCGATGATCTGGCCGAACTTCATGAAGGTGCCGCCGAGGTCCTGGAAGCTACGGCGCAGCGGCCGGGCCAGTTGGGCCGCCGGCAGCACGCCCTGGCGGATGTGGAGCAGCTGGCGTACTGCCGTCGGGGCGAAATGGAACCCGACCACCTTGGCGATGGTGCGGCTGCGCCGGAGGAGCTCGCGTCGACCCGGGGCCGGGAGGGGGCGCGGGTAGATCCGAGGGACGTCCTCGGTGAGGGGGCGCGGCACCGGAGCCGGGCGCTGTGCCGTCGCGTCGGCCGGGCCGTTGGTCACGGCGTCAGGGTAGGCGCAGCCGGGGCCCGATCAGACCACCGCCGCCCACCCCCGTGTCAGCCGAAGGCGTTCTCCAGCGCGACCAACGCCGCCTTGTAGGTGTCGCCGAAGATGGGGGCCATTTCGTCGGGGCTCACGTTGTAGGCCCAGATCACCCGGGAGCCGCCGTCCTCTTCCTCCACCGAGATGGTGGCGGTGTGGCTGTCGATCGGCACCCCGTCGACCACCGAGTAGGTGATCGTGCGCGCCGCGTCGTCCTTGCCCAGGAGTCGCTCGCGGATTTCCATGCCGAACATGCCGATGATGCGGTCGTCGCCCTCGAGCCGGAACGACTCGATGCCGGGGAAGAAGTCGTCCAGGTGGCCGAAGTCACCCACCTTCTGCCAGACGACGTCGGGCGCCGCCTCGATCTTCACGTCCACTACACCTGCTGCCATGGCTGCCTCCTCGTGCACCGGTGGGACGGGCCCGGAGCCCGATGCCGCCGGTACAGTACTGCCGAGGCGGTCAGCCCGCACGGGCCGGGGACCGGGACGGAGGTGTCGGGTGGAGACGCGCACGATCGGATCGCTCACGGTCAGCGTGGTCGGCTTGGGCTGCAACAACTTCGGCGGTCGGCTCGGGGCGGCAGAGACCGACACCGTGGTCGGCGCCGCGCTGAATGCCGGCATCACCTTCTTCGACACCGCCGACATCTACGGCGGGTCAAAGAGTGAGAGCTACCTCGGTGCCGCGCTCGGCCGCCGACGCGACGAGATCGTGCTGGCCACCAAATTCGGCGCGCCCTACGAGGGCCACGATGGGGGCGCGTCCGCCGCCTACGTGCGCATCGCCGTGGAGGACAGCCTGACCCGGCTGGGCACCGACCGCATCGACCTCTACCAACTGCATGTGCCCGACCAGAAGACGCCGATCGCGGAAACACTGGGTGTCCTGGCCGAACTGGTGGCCGAGGGCAAAGTGCGCGAGATCGGCTGTTCCAACTTCAGCGTCGCCCTCCTCGAGGAGGCGGCGGCCGCGGTGGGCGACGGCGACCCCGGGTTCGTCAGTGTGCAGAACCAGTACAACATTCTCTCCCGCGAGCCCGAGGACGGGGTCCTGGCCGAGTGCGACCGCACCCGCATGGCCTTCCTTCCCTACTTCCCGCTCGCCATGGGCTTGCTGAGCGGGAAGTTCCGATCGGGCCAACCGTTGCCCGAGGGCACCCGCCTGGCCAGCATGGGCGACGCCGCCGCCACGCAGCTGTCCGAGGAGCGGCTGGCCAAGGTGCAGGCGCTCGACGACCTGGCCGGCGGCGAGGGTCACAGCGTGCTCGACCTGGCCTTCGGTTGGCTGCTCTCCCGCTCCGATGTCGCCTCGGTCATCGCGGGGGCGACGAAGCCGGAGCAGATCGACGCGAACGCTGCCGCCGGTGCCTGGCGTCCCAGCGCGGAGGTCCTGACCGCTGTGGACGCGATCTCGCCCCGCTGAAGGGGGCGTCCCGGACACCACCGAGCGCCGCCGCGCCTGGTCAGGAACCGAGTGTCTGCATGACCGCCGCCTCGACGATCTGGATGTCGGGCGGCTGAATGGCCAGCGGTCCGCCCGCCACCGGCACCTGCCACACCGTGGACATGTAGGGCGTCGGCGTCACCGTCGAGCCGCTCGGGCACGGCGGCGAGCCGGTGATGGCGAGCGGCATGGTGGGTGAGCTCGTGCCGTTCCCGCAGACCGCCAGGCGGCGGTGCCACTGGACCAGCGCGCCGTAGGGCATGGGTGGGTTCGTCACCGTGGCGGGCAGGATGTAGAAGGCGGCCGCCAGCACGTCCGTGCCCGACGGTGTCTGCGCATACACCAACCCGTCGAGGTGTGCGGGGTCGAGCGTGCGCTTTGCCGCCGCGTTGGCCGCCACGACCGTCGGGTTCACATAGGAGACGACGGGGTAGTCGGTGGGCGACGCCGCTACGTAGCCCGCGGCCACAGCCGCCGCCGGCGTGGGGTAGCGCGCCGCCGCCTGCGTGGTCGCCTGCACGTATTGCTGGGCTCCGAGCTCCTGGGTCGCGGTCAGCTTGGGCGCACAGCCGTCCTCCGCCATCTGGATGTCCCGCGGCCCGTTGTTGCCGTCCGCCAGCAATTGCGTCGCCTCGGCCTGGGGCAGGGCGGGACCGGTGTAATTCCAGTTGGGCTTGGTCACGTTGAAACCGGCGGCCGCGCTGGCGTCGGCGCCGTTCATGTCCATGCCGGCCGACCCGCTCATGATCATGTACGGCGTGTTGTTGAGGTCGAGGCCCTGGATCTTGAGACCGTTCTGGTGCACGTGGCAGGTCTCGGACGCCACCGAGGCCGATCCGGTGGCCATGGCGCCGTTGCCGTTCATGCTCATGCCCGACATGGCGGCCGAACTCGACTCTTCCGAGGCCGCGGGATAGGTCGCGCTCAGCGCCAGCCCGGCCGCAAGGGCCACGACGCCGAGCATCGCCGCGGCCGGCGCTCGGCGCAGCACCACGAGCGCGGGCGGGTCCCAGGACTCCCGGGTGGCGGCCACCAGCGGCACCATGGCCGACGGCCAGCAGGATCACGAGGGGTCCCGTGTTGGGGTCGGTGCTGGAGCCGCTGAACACGTCGCCCACCAGCCCCTGGGCGGCGACCCACATGGCCGCGCTGAAGAGAGCCCCTGCGGCGAGAAACCAGCCGGGTCGGCGCACCAGCAGTGGTCCGAACCCGACCACGAGAGACAGCAGGGCCAGCACCCATGCCGTCTGCGTTCCGGAGTGGGCGAACTGGTTCCCCAGGCTGGTGAGGAAGCGGCTGAACCAGCCGGGTTCGCCGTCGGCCATGCCGACGATGGCACTCTGCACCGAGCTGGGTGTGCGGTTGGCGGGGAAGAGGAAGAGGACGGCGGCCAGGCACCAGTAGCCGCTCCAGACCACCATCGGCGTGATCGAGCGCCCGATGCCCTGGGCGGCGGCGGACGAGGCGATGCCCACCGGCGGCGCGTCGTCGGCGCCCTGGCGGCGCGGCGCCCTGGGCCAGCACATGAGGCCGATGAGCCCGTATATCAGCACGCCGCCTGGCGCGCCGGTCAGTGCGGAGGCTGTTCCCGTGAGGATCATCCCCAACCCCTCGCCGAAGACCCACACGCCGAGCACCCAGGCGAAGGACAGGGCCAGCGCCGGCTTGACCGTGGGCCGGTAGAGCAGCCCGACGCCGATGAAGAGCTGGATCAGCGCGAAGAAGGTGTTCCACACCGCGATGTCGGGCGCGACGAAGTTCCCGATGTGGGTGATGAGGTCGCCGATGACGAAGGGCTGGCCTTGGGCGTTGGCCAGGATGTTGGCCTCCACGAAGCCTCGCCCGAACATGAATGGCTGGAACTGCAGCGCGGAGTCGAGGACCCAGAAGAAACCCAGCACAATCTGCAGCACCCGCTGGGACGGGACGGCGAGGGAGAACCGGCGGGCGGGCTCCGCCGCGTGCCTGCTGGTGCCCCTGCCCGAGCTCGTGTCCTGGTCCATGGCCCTGGGTTCAGGGTACCGGGCCGCGCCCGGGCCATCGGGTCGCCCCGACGGTGCGTTGTTCGGCCAGTGTCTACGCTGAACTGGGCAGGAGGAAGTCCTGGCTCATACAGTTCGTCGGCGTCACGGCCACCGCCACCAGCTGGCTGCTGAGAAGGCCGTTCCAGTACACCGCGATGGTCGCCCCGTTGAGGCAGGCGTAAGCCGGCTCGTTCGTCGAGAAGGCGGTGAGCGACCCGTCCCCGGTGAAGGGGGTCACCTGGTTGGCTGCAACCGGGGTCAATTGCACGGTGGCACCGTTGAACGTCCCCGACGCGAAGGGTGGCACGGTGGTCGTCGTCGTGCTGGGGGGCGGCGTCGTTGTCTGGGGCGGGATCGGGGCAGACGAGGTGGTCGGACTGGACGAGCCGGACGAGCCGGCCCCGGCGCCCGTTCCGCTCGCGCCACCGGCCGTCGGCGTCGGGGTGGCCGGCCCGGGTGACGGGCTGGCCGACGTGGAGGGCGGCCCGGTGCTCGCCGGCGGGCCGGGGTCGATGCCGTCCATGGAGGCGATCATCTGGGCGCCGTCGCTCTCCATGCCGAGCGCCCAGATGCCCACGCCCCGCGCCCCCGCCCGCGTCGCGGCCTGGCCCGCCTGGTAGAGCCCGTACTCGCCCTCGTAGTACGACTCGTGCCACTGGCTCCCCACGAGGTAGCTCGTCCAGGACGTCGCGGTGACCGGATCCCAGTACTGCGGACCGTTCCCCTGAGCCTCCGAGTCCGCGATGTCCGCGGCCGGGCCGGCCGCGTTGGCGGCCATGGTCCCGTTGGTAGTCGGCCAATCGATCCCGAAGAAGGGCAGCCCGAGGATGACCTTCGACGCCGGCACCGCCTTGGCGTACTGCGCCAGGGTGGTGAGGCTGCTGAACGCGCCGCTCGTGAGGGGCGAGCTCGCCGACGGCGAGCCGGCCAGATTGAGCTCGTAGTCCATGACCAAGAAGGCGTCCACGGAGTGGGCCAGCGCGGGAACGTCGTAGAAGCCGCCCGGGTCCCCGGCCGACGACGCGTACGTGTCCATCGTGATCTGCCAGTGCGGATCTGCGGCACGCAGCGCGGTCGAGACCGCGGCGATCAAGTTGGTCAAGCCCGTCTGGTCCCCGCTGCCGTCGCCCTCGAAATCGAAGTTGACCCCGTCGAGCGACTTGGCCTGCAGGATCGGGACGAGGGCGGCCGACAAGGTGCCTGCCGCAGTGCCCGACGACGTCAGCTTGTCGAGCGAGCTCTGGCCGAAGTCGTTCACCGTCAGCACGACCCGCTCACCCGCCGCGTGGGCTCGTGAGATGAGATCGACCAGGTCTTGGCTCTCGAAGCCGGACCACCCGGCTCCGCTCTCGGCCAGGGTGCCGTCGGGGTTCACGCCGATGGCGAAGTAGTCGATGGTGGACAGCCCGGTGATGTCGAAGGTCGGCGCCTGTCCGAGGGTCCAGTAGGGCGCGAAGGCGAAGTTCTCTCGAGCGGCCAGCGGCGGCTCGTCCGCCACCGCGCTCGAGGCTGGCGGGGGCGTGCCCGTGGCCACGGGCAGCACGGCGGTACCCGTCGCGCCGAGCTGCGCCAGCGTGGCGTTGCCCGAGTCGTCGGCGAGTCGGGCCGAGCCAGCCCGCCTACCCGCGTGCTGCCCGTCGGCGTGCGCGCCATCCTGCGACGACGTGCCATGACCCAGGGGGGCAGCGGTGCCGCCCAGGCCGATCGCGAAGCCCAGGCTGAGCATGAGGAGCACGCACGCGGGCACGATGAATCGGGGCGCCAACCACGCCCTCTCGGCGGACGCGCTCCGCGCCCGTCTCCCCACCCATCGGATCACCCCCCCGATCAGGTGGGCCAGCCTCGCAGCCAGCGCCATATCAAGGGAACGGCCCGGCCTGCCCGTCCTCACGGTCACGGGCGTGTCCAGCGGGCTTCGAACGAATTTCGCACGGGAATTGCGTCACAGCGAGAGGTCCGACTGGTTGACTGCGTGTACGAGCACATCCGATGCACGGCAGATGGACCCGGCCGAAGAACCGGACCGGCTGGCGGATTCGTTGGTCGGGCCCGCGGCCGATCTGGCGAGGCACTGGCTCGAGTCAGCTGCCCCGACCCGTTCCGAACGCAGGCAATCCCGGCGTCTGCACGCGCTCACCTCGGACCCTGCGTCGGTCTCCTTCGCCATGGCGTTCTGCGACCGGGTGTTGCGGCCCGAGTCGTCGCGCGTGGCGGCCCGCCAGTTGCGCCGGCTGGCCCGGGGGGCCCGACCGGAGTTCCTCTCGCCGGTTGACCGTGCCTTCCTGCGCGTGAGCGGCCGTCTCTGCTCTGCCTTCCCCGGCGTCGTGGTGCCACTGGCCCGCCGACGTCTGCGCGCCCTGGTGGGCGATCTGGTGGCCGACGCGGACGATCCCGCTCTCGGTCGCCACCTGGCCAGGTTGCGGGCCGACGGCTTCGGCGTCAACGTCAACCTGCTGGGCGAGGCCGTCCTCGGCGACGAGGAGGCGGCCCACCGGCGCGACGCCATCGTGGAGCTGATGGCGCGCGTCGACGTCGACTATGTCTCGGTAAAGGTCTCGTCCATTGCCGCGCAGCTCAATCTGTGGTCGTACCCCGAGACGCTTGCCCGCACGAAGGACGCACTGCGTGGCATGGTGCGCGCCGCTGCGTCGACCTCTCCGCCCACCTTTGTCAACCTCGACATGGAGGAGTACACGGACCTGTCGCTGACGCTCGACGCCTTCACCGAGTTGCTCGACGAGCCCGAGTTCCTCACCTTCGAGGCCGGCGTCGTGCTCCAGGCTTACCTCCCCGACTCCCTCGACGCGTTGGTGCGCCTGAGTGGCTGGGCCCGCGAACGGCACGACCGGGGCGGCGCCCCGACCAAGGTCCGCATCGTCAAGGGGGCCAACCTGGCCGCGGAGCGCGTCGACGCCGCCATGCACGAGTGGCCGCTGGCGCCCTTCGGGACCAAGGCCGGCACGGATGCCAACCACAAGGCGATGCTCGAGTACGCCCTGCGGCCTGAGCACGCCGGCGCGCTGGCCGTCGGCGTGGCCGGCCATAATCTCTTCGACCTCGCCTGGGCCCACTTGCTGGCCGACTCCCGCCGCGTGGGGTCGACGGTCACCTTCGAGATGCTGCAGGGGATGGCGTCGGCGTTGGCCCGGGTGGTCCGTGGCGCCACGGGGCGCGTCCTGCTCTACACACCCGTGGTGGCGCCGCACGACTTTGATCGTGCGCTGGCCTACCTCTTCCGCCGCCTCGAAGAGAACGCCGGAGGCGAGAACTTCATCGGCGCACTGGGAGACGGGTACGAGGAGGGAGTGTTCGAACGTGAGCGGGCGCGCTTCGCCACGGCGGTGGCGCGCCGCCACGAGGTACGGGCGGCAGGCGGGCGACACGAGCTGGCCGACCAGTCACCGCGGCCGGAGCCGCGGCGCTTCGTCAACGAGCCCGACACGGATCCAACCGATCCCGTCGCCCGTCGCAGGCTGACCGGAGCCCTCGGCGCGGAGCCGCGCTCCCCCCTGCCCGATGAACTCGACGAGGCGGGCGTCGACCTGGCCATGCGCACCGCCGCCACCGGCGCGGCGCAATGGGGAGCTGTGCCACCCCAGGAACGGGCGGCCTTGCTCGAGCGTTGCGCGGAGGAGCTGGCTGCCCGGCGTCCCGCTCTCGTCTCACTGATGGCTCGCGAGGCCGGCAAAACGGTGGCTGAGGCCGATACCGAGGTCTCCGAGGCGGTCGACTTCGCCCGCTACTACGCCAGGGGCGCGCGCCAGCTGGCGCGGCTCGACGGGACCACGGCGCGGCCACTGGGAACGGTGGCCGTGATGGGGCCGTGGAACTTCCCGCTGGCCATCCCGATCGGTGGTGCACTGGCCGCCCTGGCCGCCGGCAACGCCGTCATCCTCAAGCCGGCACCTCAGACCCCGGCCGTCGCCTTCTCGGCCGCCGCGGCCTGTCACGCGGCCGGCATTCCGCCCGACGCGCTGCTCTGCGTGCGCTGTCCCGACGGGCCGGTCGGCACCTCGCTGGTTCGCCATCCCGGCCTGCGGGGCATCGTGCTCACGGGATCCTTCGAGACCGCCGAACTCTTCGCCCGACTCGCCCCGGGTACGCCGCTCATGGCCGAGACGTCGGGGAAGAATGCGCTCGTGGTCATGCCCGAGGCCGATCTCGACCTTGCCGCCTCCGACCTGGCCCGCTCCGCCTTCGGCTACGCCGGGCAAAAGTGCTCGGCCGCCTCGCTGGCCATCCTGGTCGGCGACGTCGCCACCTCCGAGCGCTTCAAGGACCAGCTGGTCGACGCCGTGCGCTCCCTCCACCTGGGCCCGGCCACGGACGCTGGCACCACCATGGGTCCGCTGGTCGAACCGCCACCCGAAAAGCTGCGCCGGGCCTTGACCACGGCGGACGCGCACCAGCACTGGCTGCTCGAACCTCGCCCCGTCCCGGGCACGCCGAATCTGTGGTCGCCGGGCATCCTCGACGGAGTGCGCCCGGATGACTGGTTCACCCGGACCGAGTGCTTCGGGCCGGTGCTCGGGTTGCTGGCCGTGCGTGATCTCGACGAGGCGCTGTCGGTGCAGAACGCACTCCCCTTCGGATTGACCGGGGGTATCTGGTCACTCGACCCGGCCGACTGCGTGCGCTGGGTGGACCGGGTCGAGGTGGGCAATGCCTACGTCAATCGCCACATCACCGGGGCCATCGTCAACCGCCAACCCTTTGGCGGCTGGAAGCGTTCGGTGGTCGGACCAGGGGCCAAGGCCGGCGGGCCGAACTACGTGCTGCAACTCAGCCGGTTCGAGGACAGCGACGGCCTACCCGACGGCACCGATCCGACGCGCCACGTGCGTGACCTGCTCGACGCGCTGTGCACCGCCCTACCCCTGAGCGGGTCCGAGCGCGACGAGCTCGAAGCCGCCGCCCGCAGCGACGCCCAGTGGTGGTCGACCGAGTTCGCCCTCGACCACGACCCGGCCGCCCTGTTCTGCGAGTCCAACGCGCTCCGTTACCGCCCGCTGCCCGGCCTCACCGTACGGGTGAGTCCCGAGGCGTCGGCGCGCCACCTCGCCCGCGTGCTCCTCGCTGCGGCCGTCACCGGAGCCGCCCCTTGCGTCAGTCTCCATCCGGAGACCGCGCTCGACCCGCGTCTCGCCCTCGACCTCATGCCCAGCGCCACCGTGGTCGTCGAATCGACCGCAGACCTCCTGACCCGCTTGGCGCCGCCGGCCCTGGGGCGGGTCCGCCTTCTGGGCACCGAGCCCGAGTTGGCCACGCTCGCGCCGGCGGTGTACGTCGACACGCGACCGCCCGTGCTCCTGGGCCGAGTCGAGCTGCTGCG
Organism: uncultured Acidimicrobiaceae bacterium; assembly: GCA_963726545.1. GTDB lineage: Bacteria > Actinomycetota > Acidimicrobiia > Acidimicrobiales > RAAP-2 > Bog-473. The sequence goes on from CAVSCV010000020.1 coordinate 246,050, forward strand.
CTACCTCCGCGAACAGGTGGTGTCGCGCACCCTGCACCGCTACGGCAACGTCGTGCGGCCCTTCGACGAGGACGGCGCGCCGGCAGGCCCTGGTCTGCCCGCCCACGCGGCGCCCGAGGGGGAGGCAGAACTCCACGAAGCCGACGACCGCTGGCTCGCCCCCGTCGAGCCCGGGGCCCGAAGCAGGGTCAGGCGTCGTTGACCGCGGACACCAGCTTGCCCAACGTGTCCTTGGCGTCGCCGAAGAGCATGGTCGTCTTCGGGTCGTAGAGCAGGTCGTTGTCGATGCCGGCGAAACCCGGGCGCATGGACCGCTTCAAGAAGATGATGTTCTCGGCCTCGTCCGCGTGGATGATGGGCATGCCGTAGATCGGGCTGCCCGGCGTCGACTTGGCGGCAGGGTTCACCGTGTCGTTCGCCCCCACCACGAGGGCGACGTCGGCCGTCGACATCTCGGGGTTGGCCTCGTCCATCTCCTTGAGCTCGTCGTAGGGCACGTTGGCCTCGGCCAGGAGCACGTTCATGTGGCCCGGCATGCGCCCGGCCACCGGGTGGATGGCAAAGAAGGTCTCGACCCCGCGCGCTGAGCGCGTCGGCCAGCTCGCGCACGGTGTGCTGGGCCTGGGCCACCGCCAGGCCGTAGCCGGGGATGATCACCACCTTGCGGGCATAGGCCAGCAGCACGCCGACGTCGTCGGGCGTTCCCGTCCGCACCGGTCGGGACGCGTCCCCCTCCTCGCCACCGGTGGCGGTGATGACCGAGCCGAAGGCACTGAAGAGAATGTTCGGTAGCGAGCGCCCCATGGCCGAGCTCATGAGCCGGGTGAGGATGATGCCCGAGGCCCCGACCAGGGTGCCGGCCACGATCAGCAGTGCGTTGTCGAGCACGAACCCCGAGGCGGCCACGGCCAGTCCGGTGAACGAGTTGAGCAGCGAGATGAGCACGGGCACGTCGGCGCCGCCGATGGGCAACACGAAGATCACCCCGAGCACCAGGGCGAGCACCAGGATGATCCAGACGTAGGCGATGCTGCCCGTGACCAGGGCGAGAATGATGCAGACCCCGATGGCCACCCCGACGACCGCGTTGATGACCTGCTGGCCCGGGTAGGTGATCGGCCGCCCGGTGATGAGCTCCTGCAGCTTGATGAACGCGATGGCGCTCCCCGAGAAGGACACCGACCCGATGATCACGCCGAGCAGCACCTCGGCCGTGACGTAGACCGCCGGTTGGAGCCCGAGCAGGTGCAGATGGAGCAGCTCGACGATGGAGATCAGGGCCGCTGCGCCGCCGCCGACACCGTTGAAGATGGCCACGAGCTGTGGCATGGCGGTCATCTTCACGAAGCGGGCCACCGGCACCGCGATGACCGCGCCGATGACCATGGCCACGATGGCCAACACCAGGTTCTTGCCCGAGTGACGCAGGGTCGGCTCGGTGAAGGTGAAGCCCACGGCCAAGATGGCCGAGGCGGCGCCGATCAGGTTGCCCTGGCGGGCATATTTGGGCGAGCTCAAGAACTTGAGCGCCAGGATGAAGCCGACGATGGCGATCAGGTAGGCGAGGTCGCGCGCGTCGCTCAGGGTGAAGGAGGCCGCCAGCATCAGGCGGCACCCCCGTCATCGGCCGGACCCGCGGTGTCGCCGGTCTCGACGCCCTGGGCCGCTTGGGTCGATGAGGCAGGGCTCGCCTGGGCCTTGGCTGCCTTCCCCGCTCCAGCGCGCTCACTCGGCTTGGACTTGAACATCTCGAGCATGCGGTCGGTCACAACGAAACCGCCGACGATGTTCAGCGTGGCCAAGAACACGGCGAGGAACCCGAGGACCAGCTGCGCCGCCCCGTGGGCCTCGCCCATCACGGTGAGCGCACCCACGAGCACGATGCCGTGGATGGCGTTCGAGCCCGACATGAGCGGGGTATGCAGAATGCTCGGGACCTTGGACACCACTTCGATGCCCACGAAGGCGGCGAGCACGAAGACGGTCAGGTAGGCCACGATGCCGGTGGGCACCCCGTCGACGGCGATACCCAGATGGATCGAGCTCAGGTGCACCAGCTGGGAGATCACGACGCCGCTCCTCCCGTCCCGCCGCCCAGCAACTCGACGGCGGCCGGTGCCATCGGCTGGCCCTCGCGCAGCACGCACATGCCGCGCACGATCTCGTCGTCCCAGTCGGGGGTCAGCGACCCTTCGGGGCCCATCAGCGCCAGCACGTTGGCCACGTTGCGGGCGTAGAGGAAGCTGGCATGGGTGGGCATGCCCGACGGCGGGTTGGCCATCCCGACCACCGACACGCCGTGGTGCTGCAGCACCTCGCCGGCCTTGGTCAGCTCGCAGTTGCCACCCTGGTCCGCCGCCATGTCGACCACCACCGCCCCTTCGGCCATGCCCTCCACCATCGAGGTGGACACGAGCACCGGCGCCTTGCGGCCCGGCACGGCCGCCGTGGTGATGACGACGTCGGAGCGCCCGACCTCCTCGGCCAGGGCTGAGCGCTGGCGGTCCAGTTCTTCGGGCGTGAGCTCGCGGGCGTAGCCGCCCGTGCCCTCGGCCGACACGCCGAGGTCGAGGAACGTCGCGCCCAGGCTCTCCGCTTCCTCCTTGGCCGCAGCCCGGACGTCGTAGGCCTTGACCACCGCACCGAGGCGCCGCGCCGTGGCGATGGCCTGCAAGCCGGCCACCCCGACCCCCATCACGAGCACCTTGGCCGGCGGCACCGTCCCGGCCGCCGTCATGAACATGGGGAAGAACTTGGCCAGCTGCTCCGCCGCCGCGAGGCCGGCCCGGTAGCCCGACACGGTGGCCTGCGAGCTCAAGGCGTCCATGCCCTGGGCCCGGCTGATCCGAGGCAGCAGGTCGAAGCTGAACACCGTCGCCTTCTTGGCGGCCAGCGCACGCAGCGCGTCCTCCGACTGGGCCACGCCGAAGAAGCTGAGCGTGGCTACGCCCTGGGGCAGGGTCGCCACCTGTTCGACGCTCGGCGGGTTGACCAGGACGACCAGCCCGGCTCCGGCCACGCTGCTCGGGCCGTCGGGGGCCGTGGCGCCACCAGCTTCGGTGTAGGCCGAGTCGTTGAAGGCCGCTTCATGGCCGGCCCCCGATTGGATGCGGACCATCCAGCCCGCGCCGACCAGCTTCTTGACCACGTCAGGGACGAGGGCCACGCGGCGCTCTCCGGGACGGGTCTCGGTGGGGACCGCCAATAACACGGTCGCACTGTCTAGCAGCTGGGGCCTGCGCTCCCCCTCATCGCCCAGGTCAGCGCCCGCCGATCGCCTCGCCCCGGTCCCGCCCGTCGCACCACACCTGGGTTGGCCCCCGACCCGGGCGGTGGGCGCAGCGGAGCCCGCCCGTGCCTACTGGCCGATCGCCGTGAGGAAGGGGGGCACCTCGCCGCCCCCGTCGAGCACGAGGTTGGCCCCCGAGACGAACGCCGCCGCGGGCGAGGCCAGGAACAGGCAGGCCTGCGCCACGTCCTCAGGCGTCCCCATGCGGCCGAGCGGGACCGTGGCCGCCACCTTGGCCACGCCGCCAGGGCCCCCGTAGAAGTCGTCGCCCGCGCCGGTGTCGAGCAAACCGGCACTCACGCAGTTGACCCGCACGCTCGGCGCCCACTCCATCGCCAGCGTCTGGGTCAGGTTGATCAGCCCGGCCTTGGCTGCGCCGTAGACGGACGCGCCGGGCGATGGGCGCAACCCCGACACGCTCGTCACGTTCACGATGGTCCCGCCCTCGTCCTGGAGCACCATCACCTTGTGCGCGGACTGCGCGCACCACAGCGGCGCCAACAGGTTGAGGTCCACGATGGCTTGGGTGAACCGAGGCGTCGCCTCCGCCGCCGGGACCGACGGTGAACCGCCGGCGTTGTTCACCAGCACGTCGAGGCGGCCCCACTGCTCCACCGCCTTTGCGATGACCCGCTCCGCCTCGGCCGGCTTGCGGATGTCCGCCGCCACGAAGACCGCACCGTCCACCTCCGCCTCGTGGCGTCCACAGGTGACCACGTTGGCCCCGGCGTCGAGGAACGCGGTGACGATCCCCGCGCCCACCCCACGCGAACCGCCGGTGACCACCACGACTTGATCGTCGAAGTCGAAGGTGGCGGGCTGGACCATGGGAGCCAACCCTACGGCACGCCTCGCGCGCCGGCTCAGGGTCCCTTCGTGTCCTGCCGGATGTAGATCGCCACCGTCGCGATCTGGTCCGCCACCACGTCGAAGACCAGACACTCGTGGGTGCGCAACGGCGCCCCGTCCACCTCCACCGTCTCGCGCAGCTCCACCAAGACCCGGCCCTCGCCGACCTCGGTCACCCGCTCGATGTCGAGGCGGTAGCCCGGCAAGGCCGGCATGGTCCGTTGCAGGAAAGCGAGGTAGGGGCCGCGGCCCTCGTAGTCGTCCCCGTAGGGACCCTGGCGCAGCACTCCGGGGGCCACGCAGGCCTCGACCACCGCCCAGTCCTGGGCCGCCACGGCCAGCAGGTAACGCTCGGCCAGCGCGCCGGCAATGTGTTCCCGGGCCACCATGCCCGCACGCTACCGCCGGGCTCTCGCCGAGGTCCGGCCCGTGCCCCGCGTTGGCCCCTGCGACCGCCCTGGCCTAAGTTCCAGCCGTTTCTGACGTCGCGTCAGGAATCCAGAACGGAAGAGGGAGAGCCGGGCACTCCATGCCGATCGAGGTGCTCCAGGAACACGACGGGATCGCCGAAGTGGTCATCGACCACCCGCCGGTCAACGCGCTCGACGTGGCGGGCTGGTTCGCCCTGGCCGACGCCTTGCTCGACGCCGGCCGGGTCCCGACCAACCGGGTGGTGGTGCTCCGCGCTACCGGGCGGGGCTTCTGCGCCGGGGTCGACATCAAGGAGATCAACGCCAAGGGCGACGAGGCGCTGGTCGGCGTGAACCGCGGCTGCTTCGCCGCCTTCGCCGCCGTGTACGACTGCGAAGTGCCGGTGATCGCCGCCGTGCAGGGTTTCTGCCTCGGCGGGGGCATCGGGTTGGCCGGCAACGCCGACATGGTCGTGGCCTCCGACGACGCCACCTTCGGCCTCCCCGAGGTGGACCGTGGTGCCCTGGGTGCGGCCACGCACCTGGCCCGGCTCGTGCCCCAGCACGCCATGCGCAAGATGGTCTACACGGCCAAGCCGATCACGGCCGCCGAGCTCGCCGCCTACGGCTCGGTCGCCGCGGTGGTGCCGCCGGACCGCCTCCGTGCGGCCGCCCTCGAGCTGGCGGGCGAGATCGCCACCAAGAGCCCGACCATCATCCGGCGGGCCAAGGAGTCGCTCAACGGCATCGACCCCGTCGACGTCAAGCGCAGCTATCGCTACGAGCAGGGCTTCACCTACGAGCTCCACGTGCGCGGCGTGGCCGACGAGCAGCGGGCCGCCTTCGTCGAGAAGCGCGACGCCGACACCTCGACGTGAGGGCCTGATGTCCGACAAGCGCACCACGGTCGACGCCATCGTCGGCGAGCTCCGCTCCGGCATGACCCTCGGCATCGGGGGCTGGGGCTCGCGACGCAAGCCGATGGCTGTGGTCCGCGCCATCTGCCGGTCGGACCTGACCGATCTGACCGTGGTCGCCTACGGGGGCCCCGACGTCGGGCTGCTCTGCGCCACCGGGAAGGTGCGCAAGGTGGTGTGCGGCTTCGTCACGCTCGACTCCATCGCCCTCGACCCCCATTGGCGGGCCGCCCGCCAGCACGGAAAAGTCGAGGCGATGGAGGTGGACGAGGGGATGTTCTTCCTCGGCCTCCAGGCGGCGTCGTGGCGGCTGCCCTTCCTGCCCACCCGTGCCGGCCTGGGCTCCGACGTCCTCGGCATCAACCCCGACCTGCGGCTGGTCCGCTCCCCGTACGGGGCGGACAGCCCGTACCTGGCGGATCCGGCCGACGCCGACGTCGAGCTGGTGGCCATGCCCGCCCTCCGGCTCGATGCCGCCATCGTCCACGTCAACCGGGCCGACACCGCCGGGAACGGGCAGATTCTCAGCCCCGACCCCTTCTTCGACACGTTGTTCCTCGGCGCGGCCGAACGGCGCTTCCTCACCTCCGAGCGCATCGTCGAGAACGGGGAGCTGCCCGGCGAGGGGCACCCGCTCTCCTCGGTACCGATCCATCGCATCCTGGTCGACGGCGTGGCCGAGACCCCGGGTGGCGCGCACTTCACCGCCAACCCCCCCGACTACGGGCGCGACGAGAAGTTCCAGAAGGAGTACGCCGCCGCGGCGACCGACCCGGCGGAATGGGATGCCTTCGCCCAGCGCTACGTCTTTGTCGACGACGACGAGTACCGGGCCCACCTGGCGGAGCGCCAACCATGAGCGACCCGGGCGTGACGCGCGCCGAGTCCTGCGTCATCGCCTGCGCCGAGGTGTGGCGCGGGGCGGGTGAAGTGATGGTCAGCCCGTTCGGCACCATCCCCGCGCTGGGCGCCCGGCTGGCCAAGCTCACCTTTGCACCCGACATCGTGCTGACCGACGGTGAGGCAGCACTCATGGTCGGCGCGCCGCCCCTGAACACCCGGCCCGCCGAGCTGATCCGCGAGGCGGCCATGCCCTACCGCACCGTCTTCGACGTCGTGTGGTCGGGCCGGCGCAACATGATGATGATGGCGAGTCAGATCGACCGCACGGGCAACCAGAACATCTCGGCCATCGGGCCGCACGACAAGCCCAAGGTCCAGCTCGTCGGCGTGCGGGGCGCGCCGGGCAACTCGGTCAACCATCCCACCAGCTACTGGGTGCCCGACCACACCGTGCGTACCTTCGTGGACCAGGTCGACGTGGTCTGCGGCGTGGGCTATGCCCGGGCCGATGCGGCGGGTGCGGGGGCCACACGCTTTCACGACATCCCCCGCGTGGTCTCGAACCTCGGCGTGTTCGACTTCGAGACGCCCGAGCGCACCATGCGCTTGCGCTCGCATCACCCTGGCGTGAGCGTCGACGACATCGTGGCCGCCACCGGCTTCGCGCTCACCATCCCCGACGAGGTGGCCGAGACCCGGCTGCCGACGCCCGAGGAGCTCGACCTCATCCGCTCGGTGCTGGACCCCTCGTCGCTGCGCGACCGCGAGGTGCGGAGCTGAGCGCGCCGGTCACGCCGGAGACGTTCCACCCGGCCCTCCACACTGCGTTCTGCGAGCGCGTCGGCGTGCGCTACCCGCTGGTGCAGACCGGCATGGGCTGGGTGGCCGGTCCCCGCCTGGTCGCCGCTACCTGCGAGGCGGGCGCGTTGGGCATCCTGGCCTCCGCCACCATGTCGCTCGAGGAGCTGCGCGGGGCCATGGCCGAGGTGCGCCGGCGCACCCAGGCGCCCTTCGGCGTCAACCTGCGCACCGACGTGGCCGACGTCGAGGCGCGCATCGACCTCATGATCGAGGCCGGGGCCCGGGTGGCCAGCTTCGCCCAGGCCCCCAACCCCAAGTTGGTCGCCCGCTGCAAGGAAGCCGGGCTCTTCGTCATGCCCACCGTGGGCGCCCGCCGCCACGCCGAGAAGGTGGCCGAGTGGGGCGTCGACGCCGTGATCGCCCAGGGGGCCGAGGGCGGGGGCCACACCGGGACGGTGCCCACCACGTTGCTCTTGCCCCAGGTGGTCGAGGCCGTGGGCGACCGCGTGCTCGTGCTCGGCGCGGGAGGCTTCTACGACGGCCGGGGCCTGGTGGCCGCCCTGTCCTACGGCGCCGCCGGGGTGGCCATGGGCACGCGCTTCTTGCTCTCAGCCGAGAGCCGGGTCCCCGACGCGGTCAAACGCCTCTACCTCGAGACGCCGGTCACCGGGACCGTCGTCACGACCAAGGTGGACGGCGCGCCGCAGCGCGTCGTGCGCACCGACCTCGTGGCGCACCTCGAAAGCCAATCGTGGCTGCGCTCGCTGCCCCGCGCCATGCGCAGCGCGTTCACCTTCCGCCAGGAGACGGGGACGAGCCTGCGCGCGTTGCTCCGCGAAGGGCGCGCCATGAAGCAGGGCAACGACCTCACCTGGTCACAGGTCGTCATGGCCGCCAACGCTCCGGTCATGACGAAGGCGGCGCTGGTCGACGGGCGCACGGACGTCGGCGTCCTGCCGACCGGTCAGGTCGTCGGCGTGCTCGACGAGTTGCCACCGGTGGCCGACATCGTCGGCGCCGTCATGGCCCAAGCCAACGGAGTCCTCCGGGCCTGGGCCCGGACGTGAGCAGAACCGGGGCCCCCTCGGATTCCTCCGGCCCCTAGTTCGTGCTCGTGTTGCCCGCCTGATTAAGACTCGCCGTTGGCCAGGTTGCCCTGGGCCACCCGGCGCAGCAGGTTCGACACCCGCTGGTGGGTCACACCGAAGAGGTGGGCGATGCTCGGGATGCTCTGCCCCTCGGCACGCAACGCCACGACCAACGAACGGCGCAGGTAGCCGCTCGCCTCGGACTGGCGGCGCAGGATCGCGCTCACCAGCTGGACGGTTCCGGGCTCGCCCTCGTCACCGAGGATGGCCTTCCACTCCTGCCCGTTCTCACGGGCCGCCCGCACATCGGCGATGCGCTTGGAGAGGAGACGTTCGTTCTCTGCGTTCTCACGCAGGGCCGATTCCAGCTCGTCGAGGGCCTTGAGTACCTCGTCGTCGGACCGGCTCGAACTCCGGTCGTCGCTCTGGTCGGGCATCAAGTCCTTGTCTCCTCTTTGCCGCTCTCCGCCTTGCAGCTCTCTGACATCCGTGGCCAACATTCCTATATACCCTCCTCGCAGGGTCGTCTCTTCCGCCGACACCCGAATAGACAACAACTGCGAGAACCCCAGCCTAAGACGTGGGCTCCGCAGTATGTGTCACCTAGGTCCATACCCCCATGGGACCGCCCTCACACCCCCAATGCACAAACGCGCCCCCTGACCTGCGACGCTGCTCAGGGAGGACTCAGCGAGAGAGCACCACGGAGGACCCGTGGCCGAAGAGTCCCTGGTTAGCGGTCACGGCCACCCGAGCCCCTTCGACCTGGCGACCCCCAGCGGTCTCTCTCAGCTGCCACACGCATTCGCAGACCTGGGCAATGGCCTGGGCCGGGATGGCCTCGCCGAAACAGGACAGACCACCGGAGGGATTCACCGGCACCCGGCCGCCCAGGCTGGTCGCCCCGTCGCGGAGCAGCTTCTCGGCCTCACCCTCGCCGCAGAGCCCGATGTCCTCGTACCAGTCCAGCTCCAGGGCCGAGGACAGGTCGTAGACCTCGGCCAGGTCGACGTCCTCGGGCCCGATGCCGGCCTCGGCGTAGGCCGCGGCGGCGATCGAGGGCCGGAAGCCTTCGGCCCCGGCGGCTGCCGCGGCACCGGACACGGCGACGGCCGAGTCCGTGGCGAAGTTCGGCATCTCAATGACCGTGTTGGGGAAGGTCGGCGTCACCGTCGAAATGGCGTCGATGGTGACGAGGGGCGTGGAGCCCCCGGCGTGGGCCCGGGCGAACTCCATGCTCGAGAGGACCAGGGCGGCCCCCCCGTCCGACGTGGCGCAGATCTCGAGCAGGCGTAGCGGGTCGGCCACCATCGGCGAGCCCAGCACCTCGTCGACCGTCACCTCCTTGCGGTAGCGCGCGTTGGGGTTGGCCAGCCCGTGGCGGGCGTTCTTCACCTTCACCTGTGCGAAGTCCTCTTCGGTCGCCCCGAAGCGGTCCATGCGGCGCCGGGCGTACAGCGCGAAATACGTGGGGTTGGTCGCGCCGAGCAGGTGGAAACGCAACCAGTCCGGGTCGTCCCTGCGCTCGCCGCCGACCGGGGCGAAGAAGCCCTTGGGCGTGGTGTCGGCCCCCACCACGAGCGCCACGTCGCACAGCCCGGCCAAAATCTGCGCCCGCGCGTTGGCGATGGCCACCGCGCCCGAGGCACACGCCGCGTAGACGCTCGACACCCGGGCGCCCGTCCACCCCAGCGCCTGGGCGAACGTCGCGCCCGAGACGAAGCCCGGGTAGCCGTTGCGGATGGTGTCGGCGCCCGAGACGAACTGCATGTCGCGCCAGCCCAAGCCGGCGTCGGACATGGCGTCGCGGGCCGCCGCCAGCCCGTACTCCACGAACGGGCGGCCCCACTTGCCCCACTCGTGCATGCCCGCACCGAGGACCGCCACCTTCCTGTCGTCGCGCACGCTCACCCCTCTCCGGCGGCCGCGCCCAGCGGCTGCCACTTCCAGACCAGGTAGTCGGTGCCGTCTTCGGAGTAGAGGGTCTCGATGACCAGCTCGACCTCGTCGCCCACCGACAGGTCCCCGACGGTCACGCCGGCGGTGACTTGGCCCATCACGACCAGCTTCTCGGCGGCCAGCTCCACCGCGGCCAGGCAGAAGGGCACGTAGGGGTCGGCGGCCACGTAGGGCACCGGCGGCTGGTAGCGGGCGTCGGTGTAGGACCAGATCCTCCCGCGCCGAGACAGCTCGACCGTCTCGAACTCGCTCGACGTGCAGTCAGGATTGCGGCAGTACTGCGTCTCGGCCGGGAAGGCGAAGGTGCCGCAGGCGCAGCATCGCGACCCGAGCAGCGCCGGCGCGCCGCCGTCCTCTCCCGTCGTGAACCAGCCCTCGATCGCGGGGACCCGTGTCGGCGCGGCCATCAGCCCAGCCGCTCGATGATGGTGGCGTTCGCCTGCCCGCCGCCCTCGCACATGGTCTGGAGCCCGTACCGCCCACCCGTGCGCTCGAGCTCGTTGAGCAGCGTGGCCATGAGACGGGCGCCCGAGCACCCCGTGGGATGGCCGATGGCGATGGCCCCACCGTTGACGTTCACCTTGTCCATGTCCGGGTGGAACTCACGCTCCCAGGCCAGGACGACCGAGGCGAAGGCCTCGTTGATCTCGACCAGGTCGATCTCGTCGAGCGCCAGCTTTGACTTGGCCAGCACGAGCTCGGTCGCCGGAATGGGTGCGGTCAGCATGATCTGCGGATCGTTGGCCGCCACCGCGAAGGTGTGGAAGCGGGCCCGGGGTGTCAGCCCGAGCGACGTCGCCCGTTCCTCACTCATGATCAGCACCGCGGCGGCACCGTCGGAGATCTGCGAGGACGTGCCCGCCGTGACGGTCCCCGTCTCGGAGAAGGCGGGCTTCAGCCCGGCCAGCTTCTCGAGCGACGTGTCGCGCCGGATGCCCTCGTCTGACTCGAGCTGCCCGCTGACCTCGGCCGCGCCGGGCACATCGGGATGGACCCGGGCCTCGAGCGCCACGATCTCGTTGGCGAAGCGGCCCTCGTCGGTGGCCCGGGCCGCCCGCTGGTGCGAGCGCAGGCCGAGCTCGTCCATCTCCTCGCGGCTGACCTTCCAGCGCCGGGCGATCTCCTCGGCGCACTCACCCTGGTGGATGAGCTCGAAGCGCGCCGTGTAGAGCGGGCCGTACGCCTCGCCCGGCCCGTGCTCGGTGGTCGAGCCGATCGGCACCCGGCTCATCGACTCCACCCCGGCGCCGATCGCCACGTCCATGGCCCCCGACATGACGGCCTGCGCGGCGAAGTGGATGGCCTGCTGGGCCGAACCGCACTGGCGGTCCACGGTCGTCCCGGGCACCGACTCGGGGAAGCCGGCGGCCAGGGCGGCGTTGCGGGCGATGTTCATGGCCTGCTCACCCACGGTCATGGTGCACCCCATGATCACGTCCTCGACCAGGGACGGGTCGAGGTCGTTGCGGGCGAGCAGGGCGGCCAGCGGCTGGGCCGCCAGGTCGGTGGCGTGCCAACCCGAGAGGCGGCCGCCGCGGCGGCCGACCGGAGTACGGACTGCATCAATGATCACGGCTGTGGGCATAAGAGGGGTAATTCTGACGCCGAATCAGATTTGGTGCCACACGGCGGGACGGCCAACGGCTCTGGCCCGCCATGGAGCAACATTGAGGGGGCTATGCGGAGATCGAAATCTGGGGGGTTCTTCGGCGCCCTGGGCCTCGCGCTCTGCCTCCTCCTGGCCGCCTGCCATGCGGGCCCGGGCGCCGGCCCCACGGCCGGCGCCAGCTCGCCCGCCCAGGCCTCGGGGCGCCAGGCCGTCGAGGCCGGTGACCCCCCGGCGCCCCGCCTGGTCGCCGGCCAGCACGCCACCGTCACCTACTGCAACCACCAGCAGGCCCAGATCACCGAGCCCCCGGTCCTGCACGGTCCGACGCCGGCGGTCGTCTACGTCCACGGTGGTGGCTGGGTCTCGGGCAACTTCGACTCGGGCGGTTTCCTCATCAGCGCCATCGGCCCCTCCCTGGCTGCGCGTGGCTTCGTGGTGGTCAGCCTGAACTACCGCCTGGGGCCGGACGCGCCGTGGCCCGACCAGATCGAGGACGTGAAGTGCGCGGTCCGCTACCTGCGGGCCAACGCGCCGCGCCTCAACATCTACCCCTCCGAGATCGGCGCCTGGGGCGAGAGCGCGGGCGGCCACCTGGTGTCGCTGTTGGGGTCGGCCGGCCCCTCGGCCGGGTGGGACGTCGGGCCCTACCCCGGCATCTCCAGCAAGGTGGAGTCGGTGGTCGACCTGGCCGGCCCGAGCGACCTCCTCACCATGGGCGACCAGGGCGACGCCGTGCTCGTGGCCCAGGAGTTCCGGCGCCTGCTCGGGGCCGTGGCCGCCCCAGACCTCGACGCCCGACTCGAGGCCGACAGCCCGGTCACCTACGTGAAGGCGGGCGACCCGCCCTTCCTCATCCTGCAGTCGACCAACGACACCGTCGTCTACCCCCAACAGGCCCAGGAGCTGGCCTGGGACCTGGCGGCCAACGGCGTGCCCCACCGGCTGGTCATGGTGCGCGGCGGGGGCCACAGCTTCGACGACCCCAACGCCTCGCTGAGCGAGACCCAGGTCACCAACCTGATCGTCAAGTACTTCTTGAAGACGCTCGTCTTCCACTCCACCTCCGGCCTCGCCGGCAGCTCCACCTCGAGCTGACCGCCCGAACCGGCCGCCGGGACCCGCCCCCTGGCAATCCGGCGGCCGCTGTGTCAGATTCCCCCGCCGTGGACCTGACCTTCTCGCCCGAGCTCGAGGCCTTCCGCGCCGAGGCCCGCGCCTGGCTCGACGCGCACGTCCCCGCCGACCCCCTCCCCTCGCTCGATACGGCCGAGGGCTTCGAGGCCCACCGGGCCTGGGAGCACACCATGTTCGAGGACCGCTGGTCGGTGGTCAGCTGGCCGGTCGAATACGGCGGCCGCGACCTCGGCCTCTTCGAGTGGCTCGTCTTCGAGGAGGAGTACTACCGGGCCCGGGCCCCCACGCGGGTCAGCCAGAACGGCATCTTCCTGCTCGCCCCGACCATGCTCGAGTACGGGACCGAGGCCCAGAAGGCCCGCTTCCTGCCCCCGATGGCGGCCGGGGACGAGATCTGGTGCCAGGGCTGGTCCGAGCCCGATGCCGGCAGCGACCTCGCCGGCATCCGCTCGCGCGCCGCGCGCACGGCGGACGGCCAGAGCTGGGTGCTCAACGGGCAGAAGACCTGGGCCAGCCGGGGCGCCTTCGCCGAGTGGTGCTTCGGCATCTTCCGCACCGACCCCGACGCGGAGCGCCATCGCGGCCTGACCTACTTCCTCGTCGCCATGGACACGCCCGGCGTCACTGTGCGCCCGATCCCCCAGATCGACGGCGAGACCGGCTTCGCCGAGATCTTCTTCGACAACGTCGAGGTGCCCGAGGACCAGGTGCTCGGCGAGGTGGGCGCCGGCTGGTCGGTCGCCATGGCCACGGCGGGGTCCGAGCGCGGACTCTCGCTGCGCAGCCCGGCGCGCTACACCGAGGCAGCCGACCGCCTCGTGCAGCTCTACGCGGCGCGCGGCGGCCCGGCCGCGTCGGCCGACGCCGTGGCCCAGGCCCACATGCAGGCCGAGGCCTACAAGCTCCACACCTACTGGACGGCGACCAGGGTCGCCCGCGGGCAGGCCGTCGGGCCCGAAGCCAGCGCCAACAAGATCTTCTGGTCCGAGACCGACGTGGCCATCCACACCGCCGCGCTCGACCTGCTCGGCCCCGAGGCCGAGCTGCTGCGCGCCGGCGCTCCCGGCGCGTGGCTCGACGGCTACCTCTTCTCCTTGGCCGGCCCGATCTACGCCGGCACCAACGAGATCCAACGCAACGTGGTGGGCGAGCGCTTGCTCGGCCTGCCCCGCTGAGCGGGCGACCGATGGATTTCGGCTTCTCCGAGGAGCAGGACGAGCTCCGCCAGGGCGTGCGCACCGTGCTCGACGCCGAGTGCAACGTCGACGCGCTGCGCGCCTTCGAGCTGGCGGACCCGATCGGACGAACCGAGCAGTCGACCAACCGCTGGGCCGTCCTGGCCGAACTCGGTGCGCCCGCGCTCGTGGTCCCCGAGCCCTTCGGCGGGTTGGGGCTCGGCGACGTCGACCTGGTCGGGGTGCTCGAGGAGGCGGGCCGCGCCGCCCTGCCCGAGCCGCTCCTCGAAACCGCCGCGCTGGCCGCGCCGACCCTGGCCGCCCTGGCCCCTGAGCCGGCCGCCGCGGCGGCGCTGGCCGCCCTGGTCCAGGATGACGCCGTGTTCGCGGTCGGAGGGATCGACGTCACGGCGAACGGCGTCCGCTCGCCCAGCGTGGTCTCGGCCGACGGCATGCTCCGCACCCCTCGCGTCGTCGGCGCGCGCGACGCCGACCTGTTCCTGCTCGCCTGCCGCGACGACGACTCGGGCTGGCAGCTCCACGCCGTCCCTGCGGCCACCTGCACGGCCGAATCGACGCCGGCCCTCAGCTCGAGCCGGGACCTGGCCACGGTGCACTGGCCCCTCGCCTCGGACACGCTGCTGGCCTACGGCGTGGCGGCCGAGGCGGCGGTGGCGCTGCTGGCCGATCGCGCCGCCGCGGGCACCGCGGCGCTGCTCGTCGGGCTGGCCGATCGCATGGTGGCGATGGCCGCCGCCTACGCCAAGGAACGCCACCAGTTCGGCAAGGCCATCGGCAGCTTCCAGGCCGTCAAGCACCACCTGGCCGACGCGCGGGTGGCCCTCGAGTTCGCCCGGCCCGCCACCTACCGCGCCGCCTGGTCGCTCGACAGTGCGCAACCGACGCTCTCGCACGACGCGTCCATGGCGAAGGCCATGGCCTCGGACGCCGCCGAGCTGGCCGCCCGCGTCGCCCTCCAGGTGCACGGGGCGATCGGCTACACGTGGGAGTGCGATCTCCACTTCTTCATGAAGTCGACCTGGGCGCTCTCACGGGCCTGGGGTGACGCGGCCACACACCGACGCCTGGTGCTCGCCGCCGCTCTGGCGCACTGACCGGCCCGACTCGGGAGCCCCAAAAAGGGGACGAACGGTGATGTCCGATTTCCGCCAGTAAATGTCACTGCGCCGTGCCACGCTGGGGGTCGTGATCGAGGACCCGGAACGCTGCTACCAGGCCGCGCAGAGCAAGGATGCCCGCTTCGACGGGTGGTTCTTCTGCGCCGTCACGTCCACCGGGATCTACTGCCGACCCAGTTGCCCGGCGCGCACCCCCAAGCGCGAGAACATGCGCTTCTACCCCACGGCGGCCGCGGCCCAGCAGGCCGGTTTCCGGGCCTGCCTGCGCTGCCGGCCCGACGCCACGCCCGGCTCGCCGGAGTGGAACGTGCGGGCCGACGTGGCGGCGCGGGCCATGCGACTCATCCGCGACGGCATCGTCGACCGCGAGGGCGTGGAGGGCCTGGCCCGTCGCCTCGGCTACAGCACCCGCCAGCTCAACCGCCTCGTCACCGCAGAGGTGGGCACCGGGCCCTTGGCCCTGGCCCGCGCCCAGCGCAGCCAGACCGCCCGCATCTTGCTCGAGACGACAGAGCTGCCGGTCACACAGATCGCGTTCGCGGCCGGCTTCGCCAGCGTGCGCCAGTGCAACGAGACGGTGCGCGAGATCTTCGCCGACAGCCCGAGTGGCCTGCGCTCGCGCGCTGCCCGGACGGCCCTCGGACGGCGGGCCGCCCGCGCCGGCGCGTCGGGCCAGACCATCGCGCTTCGGCTCCCGTGCCGGCGGCCCTTCGACCCGGCCTCGGTGCTCGACTTTCTCGCGGCCCGCACGCTGCCCGCGGTCGAGACGTGTGTCGACGGTTCGTACCGGCGCAGCCTCCGGCTCCCCCACGGGCACGCCGTCGTCACGCTGTCGACCCCGGAGACGAAGGACGAGGCCGGCCCGGCCTACGTCGAGGGTGCGCTGATGCTGTCCGACCTGCGCGACCTGACGACCGCGGTGTCCCGGTGCCGCCAGCTGCTCGACCTCGACGCCGATCCCATCGCCGTCCTGGAGGCCTTGCAGGCGGACGCCGCGATCGGCCCCTTGGTCGAGGCCAACCCGGGCCGCCGGGTGCCCGGCGCCGTGGACGGGTTCGAGCTGGCGGTGCGCGCCGTCATCGGCCAACAGGTGTCGGTGGCCGGCGCGCGCACCGTGGCCGGACGCCTGGTCCTGGCCGCGGGCGAGACGCTGCCCGAATCCGACGGCCTCGTGACCCATCTCTTCCCGACCCCGACCGCGCTGGCCCGGCTGGCCGAGGACGCACCCAGTGCCTTCGCCATGCCGGCCGGGCGGCGCCGTGCCCTCGGCGCGCTGGCCCACGCGGTCCAAGACGGTGTGGTCGTGCTCGACGCGGGCGCCGACCCCGACGAGTTGCGACGCTCGCTCGTCGCGTTGCCCGGCATCGGGCCCTGGACCGCCGAGTACGTGGCCATGCGCGCCCTGCGCGACCCCGACGCCTTCATGCCGACCGACCTCGGCATCCGCCGGGGTGCCGCCGCCCGCGGCCTGCCCGAGGATCCCGGCGGCCTCCTCGCCCGCGCCGAAGCCTGGCGCCCCTGGCGCAGCTACGCCATGGCCCACCTGTGGGCCCTGCCCGCCGCCAGCACCCCTCGACTCTCCACCCGACGCCTGAAAGGACGTGCCGCATGACCACCACGACCACCACCGCCACCCTTCCCTTCGACTCGCCCATCGGCCGCCTCGTCCTCGAGTGCGACGGCGACGTCCTCATCGGGATCTGGTTGCCCACCGAGACCCGGCCCGGGCGCCATCGCGCCGATGATGTCGCGCCCGTGCTCAAGGAGACGGCCAACCAGCTCGAGGAGTACTTCGCCGGCGAGCGCACCGACTTCGACGTGCCGATGGAGCTCGACGGGACCGAGTTCCAGCGCCAGGTCTGGGCCGAGCTCTCCCGCATTCCCTACGGGGAGACCATCAGCTACGGCGAGCTGGCCCGCCGGGTCGGCCGCCCGAAGGGGCCGCGCGCCGTAGGCCAGGCCAATGGCCGCAACCCGATCCCGATCATCGTGCCCTGCCACCGGGTGCTGGCCAGCAACGGCATCGGCGGCTACGGCGGCGGGCTGCCCATGAAGCGGGCGTTGCTCGCCGTCGAGGGCGTGACGGCCTGAGAGCGCCGGCAACGTGCCCTCGCGCCGGTGCTCTGCCTAAGGTGCGCCGGTGGAAACCACCGGGAGTGTGCAGCACGCGTTCGATCTGACCGGCCGAGTGGCCCTGGTCACCGGGGCCGGGAGCGGCATCGGCCGCACCAGTGCCGAAGTGCTGGCCGCGGCCGGCGCGACGGTGGTGTGCGCCGACATCGACGCCGAACGCGCCGCCGAGACGGCGCGGGCGATCGTGGCCGAGCACGGCAAGGCCGAGAGCGCGCAGATCGACGTGTCCCAGCGCGGCGCGGCCGACACCTTGGTGGGCCACGTCACGGCGCGCCACGGCGGGCTGCACGTGATGTGCAACATCGCCGGGATCATGATCGACAGCTCCATCATCGACGTCGATCCCGACGAGTTCGATCGCATCCTCGGGGTGAACCTCAAGGGCGTCCTCTACGGATGTCAGGCCGCCGGAAAGGTGATGGTGGCCCAGGGCGGCGGCTCCATCATCAACATGTCCTCGACGGCGGTCCTGGCCCCCTCCCCCGGCATCGGGCCCTACGCCATCTGCAAGGCCGGCGTGGCGCAGCTGACGCAGTCGATGGCCATCGAGGTGGGCAAGCGGGGCGTGCGGGTGAACTCCGTGGCGCCGGGCTTCGTGCCGACCAACATGACGGCGCGCTACTACACGAACGAGGACGGGACGGTCGACGAGGCGACGAAGGAGGCGGTGCTCGCGCCGATGGCGCGCCATGTGCCCCTGCGCCGGGTCGGGTTGACCGAGGACATCGCCTACTGCGTGCTGTACCTCGCCTCGGACGCCAGCAGCTACGTCACCGGGCAGATGATCAGCCCCAACGGTGGCGCCTCCATGCACTATTGAGCGACCTCGCGCTGCGGTAGCGCGCGGCGCTGCGACGAAGCGCTACGAGAGGCGGACGAGTTCGAACTGGTCGGTCGTCGTGTCCGAGGCGACGACGGCCGGACCGGGACCGAGCAGCGTGACGGCGGCCCCGACCGGAACGGGGTCGGTGGTGGCGCCGTGCGGGTCGATGCGGAAGACACAGGCCGTCGGCGACGCCCCCTGCGGGCAGGTCGCCCCCGCCGTCTCGCCCTGCTCGAGCACGAGGGGCCCCGCGGCGGTGTCGGCCACGGTGCTGGTGACCGAGCCGTTGAAGGTGCCCGCCTCGGCCAGCGAGGTGTCGGCGTAGGTGGTGTACGCCGCATCGAGCCCCTGGCCCGCCGGCTCGGAGACCCAGACGTAGCCGCCGGCGACCGTGTCGATGTCCTGTACGCCCCCGCCCAGCCCGTTGGGCTTGTCGACCAGCGCGGGACCCTGCGTGGTCGTGCCGTCCGTGCGCAGTGCGTCGAGGTGGTGATCGCCACTCTCGTAGTAGATGGTGCCGTCGCTCCCGATCGCCGCGCTCAGCGCGGTGAGGATCAGGTGGGGCGCGGCCGACGAGGCCGGCTCAATGCGGAAGACGCGCATCGTGTTCCCCTGCGTGATGGAGACCAGCACGTTGCCGCCGGCGGCCGTCATGGAGACCAGATCCTCGTCGGAGGCATTGCTCGTCTTGATCGGCGGCAGGTTCCACTGCCCGTTCTGGTTCCCGCTGGCCCGGCCGTAGGAGAACACGTTGTTGTAGGTGGCCACGTAGAAGTTGGCGCCGTCGGCGGCCAGGGCGGCCACGCCGGCCGAGACGTGCTCGGCGATTTCGGCCGGGCCGTTCCCGTCGATGACCCACGTCACCGTCGGTTCGGGACTGGTCGGGTCCTGGGGCGAGACGAACACGGCCCCGTCGGGGCTCTCCGCCCCGGTCACGGCGCCGGCGGTGAAGGGCAGCTCGATCGGCGCGCCCGGCGTCAGCGGGCCCGAGGTGGCCACCGGAGCCAGGGTCGAGGGCGTGGCCGGCGCGGTGGTGGCCGAGGAGACGACGGTGGTCGTCGTCCGTCCCGATCCCTTCGACCCCGCACTGGGTGACGACGGGCTCGAGCTGCACGACGCCAGCAGCACCGCGAGCACGGCCGCCGTGCCGGCCAGTTGCAGGCGACGGACTCGTCTCCTGCGCATCACGCCCAGTATGGCGTGCGCACGGCACGACTACCGTTCGGGCCATGGTGACCTCCCGAGACATTTCCTACGAAGCCGACGAGCGGACGATGATCGGCACCCTGGTCCTCCCGGAGGGCTCCGACCGGCGTCCCGGCGTCCTGGTCTGCCACGAGGGGCCGGGCCTCGACGACCATGGGCGCACCATGGCGACCCGGCTGGCCGAGCTGGGCTACGTCGCCTTCGCGCTCGACTACCACGGTGGCGGAAAGCCGCTGACCGACCGGGACGAGATGATGGGCCGGATCGGCGCGTTCCACGCCGATCCGCTGCGCACGCGGGCCGTGGCCCAGGCCGGCCTGGACATCCTCTGCGCCGAGCCGCGCACCGACACCGCGCGCCTGGCCGCCATCGGCTTCTGCTTCGGCGGCACCATGTCCTTCGAACTGGCCCGGAGCGGGGCCGACCTCAAGGCGGCGGTGGGCTTCCACGCCGGCCTCGGCACGGCGCGGCCCCAGGATGCCGCCAACATCAAGGGGACGGTGCTCGCCCTCATCGGGGCGGACGACCCGATCGTGCCGAACGAGCAGCGCAAGGCCTTCGAGGAGGAGATGACGGCGGGCGCCGTGGACTGGATGCTCAACGTCTACGGCGGGGCCGAGCACTCGTTCACCCGGCCCGGCTCCGAGGCCGTGGGCATGCCGGGGATCCGCTACCACGAGCCCACGCACCGGCGCTCCTGGCAGGCCATGCTCGACCTGTTCGACGAGGTCTTGGCCTGAACCGACGTCCACGGGGGCCTTTCTGACGCTCCGTCAGGTCCGAGCTACGCTCAATTCTCATGCCCGAGCCCCTGCCGATGATCATCTCGGTCGACGACCACGTGGTCGAGCCGCCGAACGTGTGGCAGGACCGCCTCCCCGCCAAGTACCTCGAGGTCGGTCCACGCGTGGTCCGGGCGCCCATGCCCGAGGTCGAGTTCCGCGGCGGTTCGCTCAAGGTCAAGCCCGGCGGGGGCAACGTCCCCGTGGACTGGTGGTACTACGAGGAGCTCAAGCGCCCGCTGCTCCGGGTCGACTCCGCCGTCGGGGTGCCCCGCGACGAGGTGACCATGAAGGGCGTCACCTACGAGGACATGCGGCCCGGCTCCTACGAGGTGAAGCCCCGGCTCGAGGACATGGACGCCAACCACATCGAGGCGGCTCTGTGCTTCCCGACCTTCCCCCGTTTCTGCGGGCAGACCTTCACCGAGGCCAAGGACAAGGAGCTCGGGCTGCTCTGCGTCAAGGCCTACAACGACTGGATGGTCGAGGAGTGGTGCGGTGACTCGGGCGGCCGCCTGATCCCGCTCACCCTCATCCCGCTCTGGGACGCCGAGCTGGCGGCGGCCGAGGTGCGGCGCAACGCCGAGCGCGGCGTGCGCGCCGTGTGCTTCAGCGAGATCCCGCCCTTCCTCGGGCTGCCCAGCGTGCACGACCCCGACCATTACTGGGATCCCTTCTTCCGGGCCTGTGCCGAGACGCAGACGATCGTCAACATGCACATCGGATCCTCGTCGAAGATGCCGTCGACGTCGGCCGACGCGCCGCCGGCGGTGGGCTCGACGCTGACCCACACCAACGCCACCTTCTCGCTGGTGGACTTCCTCTTCAGCGGCGTCTTCGTGCGCATCCCCGAGCTCAAGGTGGCCTACTCGGAGGGACAGATCGGCTGGATCCCCTACATCTTGGAGCGGGCCGACCGGGTATGGGAGGACAACCGCGGCTGGGGCGGCGTCGCCGACATCGTGCCGGAGAAGCCCTCGAGCTACTTCAAGGACCACGTCTGGGGCTGCTTCTTCGACGACGCCCACGGGCTCAAGTCGGTCGACGAGATCGGCGTGGACAACATCACCTACGAGTCCGACTATCCGCACTCCGACTCGACCTGGCCCCACACCCGCCAGATCGCCGAGAAGCAGATGGCCGACCTGACCGACGAGCAGCGGCGCAAGATCGTGCGGGGCAACGCCATCAAGCTCTTCAGCCTCGACTTCGTCGCCTGATCCTCGGCGCTCGCGGCCGGATCACTGACGCATGGACCTTCGCTACACCGCGTCCGAGCAGGCCTTCCGCGACGAGCTGCGGGCCTGGCTCGCCCGCACCCTGCCCGGGGTGGCCGCGCCACCGCCGCAGGACGACTGGTCGGCCCGGCGGGCCTACGACCTGGCCTGGCAACGGCTCCTCTTCGACGCCGGCTACGCCGGGGTGGACTGGCCGGCCGAGGGCGGCGGCCGTGGCGCGTCGCCGGTGGAGCAGCTCATCTTCAAGGAGGAGTGCGAGCGCGCCGGCGCGCCCTACGTCGGGGTGAACTTCGTGGGCCTGCTGCACGCCGGCCCGACCGTGATCGCCGAGGGCTCGCCCGAGCAGAAGGCGCGCTACCTGCCCACCATCCTCAAGGGCGAGGAGGTGTGGTGCCAGGGCTTCAGCGAGCCCGACGCCGGCAGCGACCTGGCCTCGCTGCGCACCCGGGCCGTACGCGACGGCGACGACTACGTGGTGACGGGGTCGAAGATCTGGACCTCGCACGCCGAGGTGGCCGACTTCTGCGAGCTGCTGGTGCGCACGGCCGACGAGCGCAACCGCGGCATCACCTGGCTCATCATGCCCATGGACTCGCCTGGCATCGACATCCGGCCGCTGCGCACCATGGAAGGGACGACCGAGTTCGCCGAGCTCTTCCTCAACGAGGTGCGCATCCCGGTGGCCAACCGGGTGGGCGACGAGAACGACGGGTGGCGGGTCACCATGGTCACGCTGTCCTTCGAGCGGGGCACGGCCTTCGTGGGCGAGCTGCTCGAGTGCATGCGCCTGCTCGGCCAGCTGCGCGGCGTGGCCGACCGGCTCGGGCTGCTGGGCGACGAAGGGGTGGCCCGACGCTTCGGGCACCTGGTGGCCGCGTTCGACGCGCTGTGGGCCCTGACCAAGCGCAACGTCTCCGAGGCGGCCCAGACCGGCATTCCGGGCATCGGCGGCTCGGTGTTCAAGCTGTCCTTTTCCGAACACGCGCAAGCCCTGGGCGACCTCGGCATGGAGGTGCTCGACCGCGCCGCGCTGAGCGCCGACCCGCTCGTCGGGCTCGACGGCCACCCGCTCGACAACGCCGAGCACGTGCACAACTGGTTCAAGTCGATCTCGCTCACCATCGCGGCGGGCACCTCGCAGGTGCAGCGCAACATCGTGGCCGAGCGCATCCTCGGCCTGCCCAAGGCGCGCTGATGGACTTCCGCGTCGGTGACGAGCAGCGCGAGCTGGCCGAGGGCATCCGCGCCATGGTCGCCGGGCGGCTCCCGCTCGAACGCGTGCGGACCCGCGAAGGGGCCGAGCGCGTGGCCGAGGCGACCGACTGGCAGGCCCTCGGCGAGACCGGGGTCTTCTCGCTCACCCTGCCCGAACCCGACGGCACGGGCCTGGGCCTGGCGGAGGCCACCGTGGTCTTCGAAGAGTTGGGGCGGGCCCTGGTCCCCGGCCCGCTCGTCGGGACCTTCCTGGCCGCCGTGGCCGGCGCGGTCGAGGGCGCGGCCGAGGGCGCGGTCCAGGTCGGCACGCTCTGCGCCGGGCGGCCCGGCCCGGTCCTGGTCGAGCACCTGGGCTCCCTCGACGCCCTGCTCGTCCTCGCCGCCGACGGCCCGCCCCAGCTGCTGGCCCCGGCGCCGACCGGTGGGGCGCGCCACCTGGCCCATGCCCTGGACCCGCTCACCCCGATGTGGCGGCTCGATGCGCTCCCCTTCGGCGGCACCTTGGCCGACGACGGTGGCGGCCTCTGGCGCACCGGCACCGTGCTCACGGCGGCGCTCCAGGTCGGGCACGCGGCGGCGGTCCTCGACCTGGCCGTGGCCTACGCCAAGGAACGCCAGCAGTTCGGCCAGCCGATCGGCAGCTTCCAGGCCATCAAGCACATGTGCGCCGACATGCTCGTGCGCGCCGAGGTGGCCCGGGCCGCGGTGCACGCCGCGGCCTGCCTGGCCGACGCGCCCGACGTCGCCGCCACGGAGGCCGCCGTGGCCGGCTGCACCCGGGGCCAGCTGCTCGAGCGCAGCGTCTCGGGGGCCAAGGTGCTGGCCGACGAGGCCGCCATCACCAACGCCCGGGCCGCCATTCAGGTGCACGGCGGGATGGGCTTCACCTGGGAGGTGCCGCTCCATCTGCACCTCAAGCGCGCGCGTGTGCTCGCCACGACGTTCGGCGCGCCGGCCGAGCGGGCGGCCGCCCTCGCCGCGTACGCCTGAGCCAGCATGGGTCGCAGCAGTCGAACGGAGGCCTTCTCATGACCGATCTCTCCCTGATCCCCGACGACGTGGTGGGTGCCGTGCCCGAGGGCACCGTCGCCTACGGCATGCAGCTGCCCATTCAGTCGCAGTCCACGCTCTACGTGGCCGACTGGGAGAAGGACTCGGGGCCCGACGAGCTGGCCCGCATCGCCCGCGCCGCCGACGACGCAGGCTTCTTCTACATCGGCGTGTGCGACCACACCGCCATCCCCCGCCGGCTGGCCGACGCCATGGGCACCATCTGGTACGACACCACGGCGACGCTGGCCTGGTTGGCCGCGCAGACGACGCGCACCCACCTGCTCTCGCACGTGCTGATCCTGGCCCAGCGCCACCCGCTGCGTGCCGCCAAGGAGCTCTCGACCATCGACCTGCTCTCGGGTGGCCGCCTCATCGTCGGGGTGGGCGCCGGCCACGTGCCCGAGGAGTACGAGCTCTTCACCGGCGACTTCGACCAGCGGGGCCGCCACACCGACGAGGCCGTGTCCGCGCTGGCCCGCTGCTTCACCGACGAGTTCCCGGTGCTGCCCGGGCCGCGCTTCGTGGCCCAGGACATGGGCCTGGCCCCGCGCCCGGCCCGCACGCCGCGGCCGCCCATCTGGATCGGCGGTTCCTCGCCGGCCGCCATCCGCCGTACCGCCGCCTTCGGTGACGGCTGGCTGCCCCAGGGCACGCGCCGGCGCGACCTGCCCGAGCAGATCGCCCGGCTCAAAGAGCTGCGCCACGAGCTGCGGGGCGGGGCCCCGCTCGACATCGGCACCATCGTCGAGCCCATCTACCTGACCTCGGGCGGATCGGGCTGGGACCTGCCGGGCTGGGTGATCAGCGGCGGGGCCGAGGAGGTGGCCTCCTCGCTGCGCGAGCTGGTGGGCATGGGCGTGAACCACCTCCAGGTGCGTTTCATGGCCCGCTCGGCCCAGGAGTTCTGCGACCAGACGGCCCGCTTCGGGGCCGAGGTGGGGCCCCTGCTGAACCACTGAGGTGCCCTCGGCCGTAGGGTGGAATGGCAATGTCTGCTTTCTCCGTTTTCATCGGGGCCGTCCTGCTGGTCCTGGTGCTGCTGCGCCAGGTGGCCGTGCGTCCGGTCCCGCGGGTCCTCCGCGTGACGCTGCCCGTGTTCATCGGGGTCATCGGCCTCTTCGAACTGATCGGCTACGCCAACGGCCATCACCACATCGCCGGATCGGCCTGGGCCTGGGTGCT
The DNA here is from genome assembly GCA_963726545.1 of uncultured Acidimicrobiaceae bacterium. Classification (GTDB taxonomy): domain Bacteria; phylum Actinomycetota; class Acidimicrobiia; order Acidimicrobiales; family RAAP-2; genus Bog-473. The sequence goes on from CAVSCV010000020.1 coordinate 270,895, forward strand.
CGGCACGCTGCTGATCGGCGCGGTGGGCCTGGGCATCGTGCGCGGCCTGACCGTGCGCATCTGGACCGCGGGCAACTGGGTGCTGCGTCAGGGCACGGCCGTGACGATGGTGCTGTGGTTGCTCTCCTTGGCCGTGCACTTCGCCGGTGACGCCTTCGGCGCCCATGCCCACGACGGGTCGGGCCTCGTCGCCTCGAGCTTCCTGCTCTACCTGGGGCTCACCCTCGGCGTGCAGGCGGCGGTGGTGCACCGGCGCGCCGAACCACTGTGGGCCCAGCTCGGCCCGCCGGCCGGCAACCCGTTCCAGATGAACTTCAGCCAAGGGCCCGGAGCCTTCTTCGCCACGTTCCGCACCGGTCCCGGTGGCCCGGCGGGGCCGGCCGGCTGGGGCGACCCCGGACACCACGGCGGCCCCGTCGACTACGACGACCCGAACGTGATCGACGCCGAAGTGGTCGAGGACTCCGACGACCCGCCCGAGCTGCCCCGCGCCCGCTGAGCGTCCGTACACTCGGCGTCCGTGACCACGCCGCCGCGATCGTTCAGCCAGCGCCCCTACGTCGGGCCGCCCGGCTCCACCGAGTTGCTCCTGGTGCGCCACGGCGCGTCGGCCGACGCCCTCGAGGGCGAGAGTTTCGAGCTGGTCGAGGGCCAGGGCGACCCACCGCTCTCCGAGATCGGCCAGCACCAGGCCGAGCAGGTGGCGCTCCGGCTGGCTTCGGTGCCCTTCGACGCGGTGTACGTGAGCACCCTGTGCCGCACCGCGCAGACGGCGGCTCCCCTCGTGGCCCGCACCGGCCACGTGCCCGTGGTCGACGCGGATCTGCGTGAGGTCTTCCTGGGCGAGTGGGAGGGCGGGCTCCTCCGCCAGAAGGCGGCCGACGACGATCCGACGATGCGCGAGGTGATGCGCGAGCAGCGCTGGGACGTGGTGCCCGGGGCCGAGTCACGGGAGGTCTTCGGCGGGCGCCTTCGCCGCGCCGTCGAGCGCATCGTGGCGGCCCACCCGGGCGGCCTGGTCGTCGTGTTCAGTCACGGGGCGGCCATCGGCGAGCTCCTCGCCCAGGCCACCAGCTCGGCACCCTTCGCCTTCGTCGGGGCGGACAACGCGTCCATCTCCAAGTTGGTCGTGTCCGACGAGCGCTGGGTGCTGCGCGGCTACAACGACATCGCGCACCTGAGCGACTGAGGCGTACGCCCGCCGCGCGCCGTCGCGCGCGGCGGGCGTCCTCTCGGTTGCCTCCATTCTCAGGTCCAGCCGCGGTGACATCCACCTGACTCACAGGTCGGGCCCGGCGGCCCGCACACACCAGTTGATGGTCGCCCCACGGATCGTTACCGTTCGCATCGATGCAGTCGAGAAGCGGCTGCACGGGCGGTGAAAGGTGTGCATTCCATGAACACGAAGAATTGGCGCTTCATGTCGTTGATCGGCGCCGCGACTGTCGCGGTGACGGCCGGCGCGACGTTCGCAGCCACCGGTATGGCAAGCGATGTCTTCGCGGCGAACGCGCCGTCCGCTCCCACGTCGGCCGCGGCACCGGGCCAGACCGCGGTCCCGGGCGCGCAGGCGACGGCGACCGCGGCGAAGAAGCTGACGCTGATCGACACGCTGGTCGAGTCGGGCAACGGCGCCGGTGTCGTCGTTCCCGCAGAGGGCTTCGTGACACTCGACCCGCTCGGCAAGCTGACCTGCCCTGCGGGTCAGACGTGCACCATCACGAGCACGATCAGCGTCCAGCTCGTCGACCACAACAAGGACGCCAGCAATTTGTACGCCATGCCGTGGAAGGTGGACGGCAACTTCGCGGGCGAGCAGGGTCCGTTCATCGGCGAGACGCTGACCGACGGGCTCCTGTCCGGGGGCACCTGGACCGATCAGCAGACGGTCAGCGCCGGCAAGCACACCGTGCAGAGCTCCGTCTTCACGCAGAAGGGCGCCAATCTCAGCTCGTGGACGGTGACGTACAACCTCTACGACTGAGCCGTCCTCGGCCGCGACCTCCATGGCGTGGCGGGGCCGCGGGTGCATGATGGCGCACGTGTGGTCAGCCGTCGTGACGTGGTGCGGTGGGTAAGGCGCGGCGCCGCAAGCCCAAGCGCCCGCTCCCGCCGGTGCCCAAGTACGTGACGTACACCGGCGGCGGGCGGCGCTACTGGCGCCTGGGCGGTCCGCTCACCAAGGCCCACGAGAAGGAGGCCGAGGCGGCCCGGCGCGCCCGCCCGCCGGGACCGCTCGGCAGATTCGTGCTGCGCCTGCTGGGCGGACGGCCGAAGTCGGGACCGCCGGCGCCCAGGTGAGCCGCCGGCCTCAGGCCTGTCCGATCCGCACGGAGAGCGGGCCGCCGGGTCGGCGCAGCTCGGCGATGACGGCGATCTCGGGCTCCTCGAGCGCCGCCTCGATCACCTCGGTGATCTCCGCACCGACCAGCTCGTCTCGGTCGAGCAGCGCATCACGCAACGCCTCGACCACCTCGGGGTGCGCGTCCACAATCGCCTTGGCCGAGTCGCACGATCCCATCAGCAGCGCGTCGAGCTCGGCCCGCGCCGCGCGGTCGCCCAGCACCTTGTCGACCAGGTTGCCGTCGGCGTACCCATTGCCCGCCGCCGCCACCGAGATCAGCGAGTTGCCCATACCGCAGGCACCGATCATCTGCGCGCCGATGGCCGTGGCCGCGGCCAGGTCGGAGGCGGGACCGGTCGACACCTCGTCGAACCAGCGCTCCTCGGCCACCATGCCGCCCATGGCGATCTGGAGCAGCGCGTGCAACTCCTCGGTGCTCTTGGTGAAGCGCTCCTCGGTCTCGGAGTGCTGGAGCAGTCCGAGCGAGTCGCGCCGCTTGACGATGGAGAGCACGTCGAGCTGGCGGGTCTGGCCCACGAAGTAGGCCACCGTGGCGTGGCCGGCCTCGTGCGTGGCCACCCGGTCGCGCTCGTCGGGCGTGTAGATGGTCTCGTCGGTCACGCCCAGCTCGACCAGCATCTTGGCCTCGGCCACGTCGGACATCGACATGGCCGAGCGGCCGTGGGTCAGCGCGATCACGAGCGACTCGTCCATCAGCCGCTCCAGCGCCGCCGGCGAGTACCCGAAGGTCATGCCGGCGACGATGTCGACGGCGCCGTGCTCGTCGAGGTCGGCCGCGTGCGCCTTCTTGCCCAGGTAGTAGGCGATGATGTCGGCCCGGGCCCGCCGGCCGGGCAGGCCGAAGTAGATCGAGCGGTCGAAGCGGCCGGGGCGGATGAGCGCCGGGTCGAGGTCGTCCTTGCGGTTGGTGGCCCCGACCACGAGCACGTTGGCCGGCACGACGGCCGGCTTGTGCAGCTTGGCCCCGTCGGGCAGGTAGCGGTTGACGACGTCGATCCAGGCCGAGGCGAAGCGTTGCCCCCGGGTCGGCTGGTCGAACGATTGCAGCTGCACCAGCAGCTCGTTGACCACACCGGACACGCCCTCGGTGCCGCCGCCGCTGCCCATGCCGCGCCGGCTCGCGCCGATGGCGTCGATCTCCTCGATGAACCCGATGGCCCCACCCTCGCGGTGCGCGTGCTTGCGCAGCTGCTTGAAGAAGGACCGCACCTTGCGGTTGGTCTGCCCGTAGTACATCGACTGGAAGGCCGAGGCCGACACGAAGAGGAAGGGGACGTTGGCCTCCTTGGCCATGGCCTTGGCCACGAACGTCTTGCCGGTGCCCGGTGGGCCCTCGAAGAGGATGCCCCGTCGCGACGAGCCACCCATGGTCTCGCGGAAGGTCTGGTGGGCCAGGAAGAGATTGATGGAGCGCACGACCTCGGCCTTGATCCCGTCGATCCCGACCAGGTCCTCGAGCCCGACCGCGGTCTCGCCGGGGCGGATCAGCGTGTGGGGCGAGCGGCCGGCTCCGAGCAGGGGCAGGGCCATCACGGCCCCGAGCATCAGGACGATGAAGACGACGGGCAGCATCGCCCCCAACCAGTGCGGCACGGGGAACGAGGGCAGCACGCTGTGCCCGGTCGCCGAGCGGATGACCACCCAGCCGAGGACGAGGCTGAGCCCGGCCACCAACCGGCGCAGCCGGGTGATGCGGCGGCGCTCCCGGGTCCGCGAGACATCGGCGCTCCCGAGGATGGTGTTGCCGACGATGCTGGTCATCGCCTCGGATGCCCGGCCCGATCCGGCAAGGGGACGCGATGCGGCAGGGACGTGCTCGGCAGGCCGACTCATGACCAGACTCCGTTCATCCCCCACGGACGCTTGACAATTTAGAGAATCGCGCCTGGTCCATGCCCTTGCGAAGTGCCCTAAGTCACACCCTTGAGGCGAATTGGTGCCCTGTTGGGCTGGGGTCCAGCTTTCGCCCAGCCGGCGCCTGCTCCTGGGGCTACCCGCCCCGTCGGTCCGGGACCTGACCGCCCCGGGGTGTCGCCTCGAACCGCCGCACCCAACTGGCGCTTTTGGCGACCCGGCACGGCGCGGGCGACAATGTGACGCGGCGTCAGATCCGCCGCCGCCCACCCGACCGCGACACCCTCGAGGAGCACCCATGGCCGAGACCCCCCAGCGCAACGAGCACCAGCTCCTCATCGGGGGCAAGTGGGTCGACGCCTCGGACGGCACCTACGAGATCGTCAACCCGGCCACCGAAGAGGTGGTCGGCCTGGCCCCCAACGCCAGCGCCGACGACGCCCTGGCCGCGGCCGCGGCGGCCAAGGAGGCACAGCCGGCCTGGGCCGCCTGGTCCCAGGACGACCGCAGCGCGCTCATGCGCGAGGCGGCGGCCGCCATCCGGGCCAAGTCGGGCGAGCTGCTCCCGCTCGTCATCGCCGAGACCGGGGCCACGGCCACCGTCGGCTCGCGCATGCAGGTCCCGGTGGCCGCCGACCGCTTCGAGCGCTACGCCCGCGACCCGCGCGCCGTCCTCCAGACCCCGTTCGTCCCCCAGACGGCGGTGGCCACGCCGCTGGCCCCGGGCGGGATCATCAGCGCCATGGTCAACCGCCAGCCCATGGGCGTGGTGGCCTGCGTCACCTCCTACAACTTCCCCATGGTCAACATGGCCGGGAAGGTGGCGCCCGCGCTGGCCGCCGGCAACACCGTGGTGGTCAAGCCGGCACCGCAGGACCCGCTGGCCATCGTCGAGCTCGTCCGCATCCTCAACGACGTCGGCTTCCCGCCGGGCGTGGTCAATCTGGTCAACGGCAACACGCCCGCGTCCTCCGCCGCGTTGGTCGACTCCGACGACGTCGACTGCGTGAGCTTCACCGGCTCGACCCAGGTCGGCGTGACCATCGCCGAGAAGGCGGCCCGGACCATGAAGCGCACGCTGCTCGAGCTCGGGGGCAAAGGGGCCTGCATCGTGTTCGACGACGCCGACGTGAAGGGGGCCGTCGGGTGCATCGGCTCGACCTGGTCGTTCCACTCGGGCCAGATCTGCACCGCCCCGACCCGGGCCATCGTGCACCGCAGCGTCTTCGACCAGGTGGCCGAAGGGCTGGTGCAGATGGCGGGCTTCCTCAAGGTGGGCGACCCGACCGACAAGGCGACCATCATCGGGCCGGTCATCTCGGGCGCCCAGCGCGGGCGCATCGAGGCGCACATCGAGACGGCCCGGGAGGACGGCGGCGAAGTCGTGCTCGGCGGCGCAGCGCCCGGCTGACCTCCCGGTCGGCTTCTACGTGGCCCCCACCCTCATCACCGGCAACAACGACATGCGCGTCGCCCGCGAGGAGATCTTCGGGCCCGTCATCACCATGATCCCCTTCGACGACGAGGAGGAGGGCATCGCCATCGCCAACGACTCGGAGTTCGGGCTCTACGACTACGTCTTCTCCAAGGACGGGGGCCGGGCCCTCCGCGTGGCCAAGCTGCTCCAGGCCGGACACGTCGGCGTCAACACCGCACAGCGCCACCACGAGGCGCCCTTCGGCGGGTTCAAGATGTCGGGCATCGGGCGCGACGGCGGCGACTACGGCCTGCTGGCCTACACCGAACCCCAGTCGATCATCTGGAGCTCGTAGCGCTTCTCAGCGCCGCTCCGGCCCGTTCCGAGGCGCGGCCGAATCACCCGGCCGGTTTGCCCGAGCCTGAGTCAACGGGCGGGCTCGAGGAAACGTTGGCCGAACGATGCCATGGTGTCGAATACCTCGGCCGTGCGGGTCCAGGGCGTGACGATCAGACAGTCGACCCCGGCCTGCTCCCACGCCACCACGTCGTCCTCGCTGCTGCACGCACCTCCGACCACCGACTTCGAAGGGCTCGTCGAGCCGGCCCGCCCCCGCCCGGTGCTCCTGCAGGGTCGCCACCATCGGCCGCGGCGGACTCGGGCGTGTGCCCCATGCCGATCCACCCGTCGCCGAGCGTGCCGGCCCGGCGCAGCGCCCGGGCCGACTCCCCGCCCACGAGAATCGGGATCGGCCCTGGGGCGGCTTGGGCTCGAAAGCCACCTCGGCGAACGCGAAGTGCGGCCCGTCGTGGGCGATGGTCTCCTCCGACCACAGGCGCCGGCACACGGCGATGGCCTCGTCGAAGCGGGCCCCCCGTTCGCCCGGGTCCACCCCGAGCGCCCGCCACTCGGACTCGAGCCAGCCCGCACCCGCACCGATCACGGCGCGCCCGCCCGACAGCCAGTCCAGGGTGGCGAAGGCCCGAGCGGTGATGATGGGATGGCGCAGGCCGAGCAGGTACACGTAGGTGCCCAGCCGGACCCGCGTGGTCCGCGCCGCCAGGAACGACAGCATCGACGCGGCGTCGAAGAGCTGCGTCGTGGGCGGAATCGGCGGGTGCTCGGCCTCGGCGAAGGGCGAGCCCGCCATGGCCACGGGCAGGACCAGGTGCTCGGGCAACCAGACCGAGTCGAAACCCAACCGGTCGGCCGCCTCGGCTGCGTCGGCCCAGATGCGGGGGTGCATGCGCCCGAGGGTCACGGCGAATTTCACGTCGGCTCCCCCGGCACCGCGGCCAAGCTAACCGTCACCTGGCGACGGCCGGCCGCCCTCAATATACTCTAAATCCGATAGTGTTCGTAAGGAATCCCCGAGAACCTGGAGGAGCCATGGCCCTCGACGTGCGCCCGACCACCATCGCCGCCCGCCGCCTGACCGGTCGCATCGGTGCCGAGCTGACCGGCATCGACCTGCGCACCGCCGACGATGACCAGATTCACGAGCTGCGGGCCGCCGTGCTGGCCCACCGGGTCGTCTTCGTGCGCGGGCAGGACCTCAGCGCCGGCGAGCAGATCGATTTCGCCCGCCGTCTGGGCCCGCTGACCCAGGGCCACCCCACGCTGCCCGTGGTCGACGGAGAGGAGCTCATCCTCGACCTCGACTCGCTGGCCGGGAGCTCGGCCAACCACTGGCACACCGACGTCACCTTCGTCGACCGGCCACCCGCCTTCTCCATCCTGCGGGCCCTGGTCCTCCCCGAAGTCGGGGGCGACACCCTGTGGGCGAACACCGTCGCCGCGTACGCCGACCTGCCCGACGACTTGCGCACCCTGGCCGACGGGCTGCGCGCGGTGCACTCGAACGGTCACGACTACGGCCGGGTCGACCTCCTGAAGTTGCGCGAACAGATCGGCGAGGAGCGGCTGGCCCATCTGAGCGCGTTCGTGTCGCAGGTCTTCGAGACCGAACACCCGGTCGTCCGCGAGCACCCCGAGACCGGCGAGCGCGCCCTCCTCCTCGGCGGGTTCGCCCATCGACTGGTCGGGCACGGGTCGGCCGAATCGGTCGACCTCATCCGCATCTTCCAGTCCTACGTGACCCGGCCCGAGAACATCGTGCGCTGGCACTGGGCGGTGGGCGACGTGGCCATCTGGGACAACCGGGCCACCCAGCACTACGCCATCTCGGACTACGGCAACGCCCATCGGCGGATGCAGCGGGTCACGACCCAGGGCTCGTCCGTCGCCGGGCTGGACGGGCGGCCCAGCGTCTCGCTGCAGGGGGACTCCACGCTCTACAACCTGGTGGGCTAAGAACGCGGCCATGGCCGCCGTCTTCCCCCACACACCCATGCCCGAGCGGGGCCTGCCCCGCGCCGAGGTGATGCAGCACCTCATCTCCATGAAGCAGGACGACCAGGACTGGCGGGGCGGTCGCGTCTTCAGCCTGGTGTACTCGGCCGGCGACGACCTGCACGAGCTGCTCTCCGACGCCCTGTCCCTCTACAGCGCGGAGAACGGGCTCAACGTCCTCGCCTTCCCGAGCATCGGTGTGATGCAGCACGACATCGTCTCCAACACGGCCAGCCTGCTCGGGGCCGACGATCCGGCGGCCGGCGGGGAGGTCGAGGGCTACCTCACCTCGGGTGGCACCGAAAGCCTCCTCCAGGCGGTCAAGACCGCCCGCGACGTCGGGCGCGAGCGCGGGATCGCCCGGCCGCAGGTGGTGGCGGGCCAGAGCGCGCATGCCGCCTTCACCAAGGCGGCCGACTACTTCGACGTCGACCTGGTGCGGGTCCCGGTCGAGCCCGACTACACGACGAGCGCCGCCGTCCTGGAGGCGGCGTGCACCGACGACACCATCATGGTGGTGGGCTCGGCGCCGACCTACCCCCAGGGCGTGGTCGACCCGATTGCCGATATTGCCGGCGCTGGCCCAGCGCCGGGGCATCCTCTGTCACGTCGATGCCTGCATGGGCGGATTCCTCCTCCCCTTCCTCGCCGAGCTCGGACGCTTCGCCCAGCCCTTCGACTTCCGGGTGCCCGGCGTCACCTCGATGTCGGCCGACGTCCACAAGTACGGCTACGCGTCGAAGGGCGTGTCGGTGGTGCTCTACCGTTCGCACGAGCTGGCCCGCAAGCAGCTGTTCGTGACGACGGACTGGCTGGGCGGCTTCTACGCCTCGACCGCCATGGCCGGCACGCGTCCGGCCGGGCCGATCGCCGCGGCCTGGGCGGCCATGATGCACCTCGGCCGCGCCGGCTACCTCGAGCTGACCCGAATCGCGCACGATGCGGCCACCACGCTGCGCGCCGGCATCGAGTCGGTGGACGGGCTCGAGGTGCGGGGCGATCCGCGGGCCACCGTGATGGCCTTCGGCGCCCGCGACCCGGACGCGCTCGACATCTTCGCCGTCGGCGAGCGCCTCCACGCCGACGGCTGGTACCTGGACCGGCAGAACCACCCCGATTCGCTCCACGCCACCGTGCACGCCGGGAGCGCGGGCACCGTGGACCTGCTGGTCGCCGACCTCCGGCGAGCGGTGAAAGAGGTCGGCGGGACGCGCACGACCGCAGCGCGACACCACCTACGGCCAGACCTCGTGAACGCGACGCGCCGCCCGACGTCGCCGCGCTCGAACGACCGGCTCGGCGCATGGGGGTCGAAGGCGGTTGACTTTCCTAGTTGGAAAGTAATAGAGTTTCCAACAAGGAAAGTAAAGGAGTCCTGAAATGAAACACGAGGTCACAGAGGCCGAGGCCCGACTCGCCTTGAGTTCGATCGACCGGCGGCGTCAGCAGGTGATCGCCGAAATCGACGTGCCGTGGTGGTACTGGGTCGGCATGGCCGGAGGATGGGTTGCGCTCGGTGTGCTGGCGGAGTTCGGGCCGGGCTGGGCGACCCTCGTGGGAACGGTCCTGTTCGGAGCGGTGCACGCCGCGATCGCTCCGCAGGTCCTTTCCGGGCGGCACGGCTCGCCCCACCTGAGCGTGCACGGTGACCTCGTCAGTCGCCGCATCCCGGTCCTCGTCATCGGCTTCTTGATCGCCATGACGATTGCTCACCGTGGCGTTGGCCCTGATCGCCAATGCCGATGGCGCCCGGCACGCCGCCCTCCTGGCCAGCGTCGTGGTGGCCGCACTCGTTCTCGCCGGAGGACCGAGTTGATGGCGATGGTGCGTCGACCGCGCCGAGCGGAACCTCGACGCCGCGTGACTCCCCTCAATTCGACGAGATCATCCACCCCAGTACCCGGCTGTCGATCGTGGCGCTCTTGGCCTCGACCGATTGGGCGGACTTCTCGTTCGTGCGAGATCGCCTGGGCCTGTCCGATTCGGCCCTGTCCAAGCAGTTCTCGATCCTGGAAGACGCCGGCTACGTCACGATCGATCGGTTGGTGACCAATCGCCGGCGGCGGGTCCGTGTGCGCCTCACCGAGGTCGGCAGACAGGCGTTCGAGGGACACGTGGCCGCATTGCAGTCGGTGATTGCCAGTGCCGCGGAAACGGTCGCTCCCTGAACGAGGTCGGTCGATCAGCCGGGCTCCATCGCCACCTCGTCGACGTAGCACCAGATCCAGTCCTCGCCCGGCTGGAACGACTGGATCAGCGGATGGCCCGACGAGTGGAAGTGCTTCGTGGCGTGCTTGTTGGGCGAGGAGTCGCAGCAGTTCACCTCGCCGCAGGTGAGGCAGAGCCGGAGGTGCAGCCAGGTCCCGCCCGTCTTCATGCACTCCCCGCACCCCTGCGGGGTCTGCGGGTCCACCTCGTCGATCTGGTCCAGATGCGTGCACTCGTCGGCCATGTCGCTTCCTCCTCTATGACGTCGTCAAGCCGCCGTCGACCGGGAGGGCGGCGCCCGTGACGCCACCCGAGTCCGGCCCGCACAACCAGGCGATGAGCGCGGCCGGCTCCTCGGGCGTCAGGAGCCGTTCGATCAGTTGCTGGCTGGCGAACTCTTCGGGTGACTCGAGTCCGTAGACGGCGGCCGACGCGTCGAGCATGGGTCCCCGGGTCGACCCGGGGCACACCGCGTTGGCGGTGATGCCGGTTCCGGCCAGGTCGGCGGCCAGGGAACGCACCAGCCCGACGACCGCCGCCTTGGAGGCGCTGTAGGCGCTCAGCCGGCGCAGGCCCAAGAACCCGGCCGCCGAGGCAATCGCCACCACCCGGCCGCTGCCGCGGTGGCGGCTCGCGCAACAAGGCGGGCACGGCGGCCGTCGCCAGCTGGCGCACCCCGTTCACGTTGACGTCGAAGAGCACGTCCCACTGGGCGTCGGTGGTCTCCCAGAGCGGGGCGCCACCGCTGATGACGCCGGCCGCGGCGACCGCCGCGTGCAGGCCACCGAAGCGCCGCACCGCCTCGTCCACCGCGGCCTGCATGTCGTGTCGATGGCGCACGTCCCCCACCATGGGGACCACGGCGTCGCCGTGGCGCTCGCCCAGCGCTTCGAGCTCGGCCTTCGACGCCAGGGGGTAGTCGAGGGCGGGGTCGTCCGACGCCCGATCGACCGCCACGACCTGCCAACCGGACTCGACCAGGGCGTCGACGGTGGCCGCGCCCATGCCCCGGGCCGCACCGGTGACGACGGCGACAGGGCTCACGGTGCGGGCCAGCGCGACGACACCTGGCCCACCAGGTTCGTCACGAGTTCGTCGAGCAGGGCCCGGCCCTCGTCGGCGTTCGCACCAGCGGGGTCGCCCAGCACGCCGTTGGACGATACCGGCCGCACCCCCTCGGCGCGCAGACGGGGCATGAGGTCGCCGATCGGCTCGGTGCAGCCGGCCTCGGCCAATTCGAGACGGACGGCGCCAGGGTCGATGGCCAACATGCAGCGAGGTCTCGGTGCGTCCGGCATGGGCGTCGCCCCCGGGCACCGTGGCCGACCACACGAGCACGTCGTCCCCCTCGTCGTGACTGCGGGCACTCACCAGCTGCAGCGCTTCGCCGTTGCCGCCGTGCGCACTGACCACGACGACCCCCGCGAACGCGCCCCGGGCCGAGCGCACCAGCTCGCTGACCAGCTCGGCCAGGACCCGATGGCCGACGAGCAGGGTCCCGGGGAACCCGGCGTGCTCGCCGCTCGCTCCGTAGGCCAGCGCCGGGGCCACCGCGACGTGCTCGAGGCGCTCGGCCAATCCGGCCGCGACGGCACAGGCGATCCGGGTGTCCGTGTCCAAGGGCAGATGGGGACCGTGCTGCTCGAGCGAGCCCAGAGGGAGCGCCAGACACGGGACTGCGCTCGCTCGCCTCCACCTGGCCCCAGGTGGCGCGACCGAGGTCCACGACGGTCAGGCCCGCGCCGGTGACCGGAAACGCACGGGCGTGGGCACCGGGATGGGCACGCCCTGGCGATCCACCTTGGAGTGCCCGAGCGTCGAGCTGGGCCGCGCCTCGAGCGCGGACAGTGCCGCCTCCCCGTGGCCGTACACGCACTCGGGATCGGGGCCGTCGAGCGGCAGGCCGGTGAAGAATTTCGCCGCCATGCACCCGCCGCGGCAGGCGTCGAACGACCCGCACGACGCGCAGGCCCCGGCACTCTGAGGCTCACGCAGGGAACGGAACAGTTCGGAGTCCCGCCAGACCGCGGGGAATCCGCCCGGATCGCGGACGTTGCCGGCCAGGAACTGGCGGTCGATGACGAACGGGCAGGCGTAGACGTCACCGACGGGATCGATCAGGCACACCACCCGGCCGGCGCCGCAGAGGTTGAGCCCGTCCAGCGGCTCGCCCAGAGCAGAGAGATGGAAGAACGAGTCGCCGGTCAGGACTCCCGGGCGCTCGAGCAGCCAGTGGTACAGCGCACGCTGTTGCTCGGCCGTGGGGTGTAGGGCGTCCCAGCTGTCGACGGCCCGGCCCGACGGGCGCAGGCGGGTCAGCCGCAGCTGCGCGCCGTAGGAGTCGGCGATGCTCGCCAGGGCGTCGAGCTCGGTCACGTTCTGGCGTGTCACGACGACGCTGATCTTGAACTGCCCGAAGCCGGCTGCGGCCAGGTTGTCCATGGCCTGGCGCGCGGCGGCGAAGGAACCATCGCCGCGGACGGCGTCGTTCGTGCGCGCGGTCGGCACCGTCGATGGAGATCTGCACGTCGAGATAGTCGAGGGCGGTCAGCTGGCGGGCGCGCTCGGCGCTGAGGCGCGTGCCGTTGGTGGAGAACTTGACACCGACCTTGCGGTCGACCGCGTAGCCGACGAGGTCCATGAAATCCGGCCGAAGCATGGGCTCGCCCCCGCCGATGTTCACGTAGAAGACCTTGAGGTCGACCATCTCGTCGACCACGTGGCGCGCTTCGGCGGGCGTCAGCTCGCCCGGGTCCCGCCGGCCTGACGAGCTCAGGCAGTGCACGCAGGCCAGATTGCAGGCGTAGGTCAGCTCCCACGTCAAGCAGATGGGTGCGTCGAGGCCTCGGCTGAATTGGTCCTTCAGGGGCAGTGGAGCCGAGTCAACGGGCACCGATCACCTCCGATTCGGCCAGGCGGCGCAGGGCGCGCGCGTACGCGCTCCGCTGCTCCTCGGGAACGATCGCCGCAATGGCCTCGGCGGCCGAGTCGTACTCATCGAGCGCGGAGACCAGCTCCACCAGGAGGCGCGACTTGAGGAAGACGAGGCGGCGGTTGCCGTAGTGGTAGGCCAGCGCGCCGAAGGACTCGTCGCGCAGCGCCACCTGAGGATGCAACCGCCACGGCTGGTCCAGGGCGGGCGCGGCGGGAGGCCGCGCCTGGGTGACGCTCAATAGACCCCGCACATCCCGTCGATCGAGACCTCTTCCACCAGGAGGTCGTCGACGTCCTCTTCGGACAGCTCCTCGACGTCTCCCGTGTCTTGGTCATCAGCCAGCATCCCGACCTCCTCTGGGCAAAGACCCAGCCTATCGCCGGTCCCGGGCTGCCAAGATTGGCTGGTGCACCCACCTGGCGACGCCGCCGGGCCTGCCCCGCTCCGGCCTGCACCACCCCGCTCGTCGACGCCGGTGCCGGCCTCGTTCCGGCTGGCCGAGGACCCGTCGACCATCGTCCTCGACGACGGAGCCGTCCTGCTCGGCGGAAGCCCGCTCCGCCTGTTCCGGGTCTCGGAGCGGGCCCGCGGGGTGTTGGCGCGCTGGCGGAGCCGGTGCGCGCGTGGGCACCGGGCGGCGCCGCCGGGCTCCTGGCCCGGCGCATGGTTTCGACCGGAGCATTCACGCCCGTGCCCGGCGGCTCCTCCTATGCGGCCGCCGACGTCACCGTGGTCATTCCCGTGCGCGATCGGCCGGCGCAGCTCGACCGCCTTCTCACGCGCCTGGGCGGGCTGCGTTGCGTCGTCGTCGATGACGCGTCGCGCGATGCCTCGGCCACCACGCGCCATCTGTCAGCGTCACGAGGCACGCTTCGTCGGCCTCACGGCGAATGTCGGTCCGGGCGGGGCGCGCAATGCCGGGCTGGCGTTGACCGAGACGCCGGTGGTGGCCTTCGTCGACTCGGACTGTCTCCCTCCCGAAGGCTGGCTGGAACCGCTGCTGGCCCACTTCGAAGATCCCCTCGTGGCCGCCGTGGCGCCGCGCATCGTGCCGGCCGCGCGCGACGAGTCCACGCTGGTGGCCCGCTACGAGGCCGTGCGTTCGTCGCTGAACCGTGGCCCTCGACCCGGTCTGGTGCGGCCCGGCTCGAACGTGCCCTTCGTGCCGAGCGCCGTCATCGTGCGTCCGGACCGAGGCTGGTCGACGGGCACCGGTTGTTCGATCCTGCGCTGCGGCAGGGAGAGGACGTCGACCTGGAGTGGCGCCTGGCCGAGGCCGGCTGGGACGTCCGGTACGAACCGGAGAGCGTGGTGGCACACGACGGCGCCGGCACGGTCGGTGCGTTCCTCGGCCGGCGCTACGTCTACGGCACCTCGGCCGGACCGCTCGCCCTCCGCCACGGCGAAGCCATGGCACCGGTGCAGACCTCGGGCTGGTCGGTCGCCGTCTGGCTCCTGAGCCTGCTGCGGCGGCCCGGGTCGGCCATGGCGGCGCAGGCCGCCTCCATCATCGTGCTGGCGCACCGACTCCGTGGCCTGGTGCGGGATCCGGTCGCGGTGGCGACGAAGATCGCAGGCGGCGGCACGGCCCGCGCCGCGGTGCCTGCGCTGGCCGGGATAGCCCGGGTCTGGTCCCCCCTTCTCGTGCTGGGACTGCTGTTCCGCCGCACGCGGCGCCTGGCCGCCCTGGCCCTGCTCGTGCCTGCCCTGCGCGACCGCAGTGAGGACCCGGCAGCCTCGATGCCGCCCGCTACGTCGCGCTCCACGTCGCGGACGATGTGGCCTACGGGGCCGGGGTCTGGGTCGGCTGCCTCCGGGCGCGCACCGCCGTGCCGCTGCTGCCCCGGGTGGCCTGGCGTTCGCGGACCTGGTCATCGGCGGGCCTCCGCGAAGACCTCGGCCGGGCCGACGGGCCGGAGGTCGCGTCCACCGTCCCGGGCGACCAAGGTCCCGAGCTGACCCTTCAGCCGTGGCGGCGGGCTCGCCACACCTCGCAGCGGTAGCCCACGTCGACGGTCACCTCACCCTCGACTCCGAGCGCCTCGCGCAGGAGACGCCGAGCTGTGTCGAAGAGCCGCTGGCGCGCGTCCTCTTCCATCAGGATGACCCAGCTGAACGTGCCGAGGAGCCCGACCAGGTCGTCGGCGGTGAGAGCTTCGTCCCAGGTGACAGAGTGCATCTCGGGCTGCGTCGAAAGGAACCCCGGGCGGGATTTCGAGCACCTGGTTCTGCGCCGTAGGGATCGTTGACCGCCGCGGCCAGGTCCGCCTCGAGCTCGCCCACCGGCGAGGGACCGTCGCCCGCCAGGAGCGCCTGCGCCTGCTGAATGAACGCGGCATCCGGATCCGGTCCACTCCACATGACCCCGAGCACGCCGCCCGGTACGAGCACCCGGCCGACCTCGAGCAGGGTGGGGACGAGCTCCATCCAGTGCCAGGAGGACGAGGCGAACACGGCGTCGGCGCTCCCGTCCTCGAGCGGGATGGATTCGCCCCGACCGGCCAGGGCCCGGGCGTCGGGCACCGCCTGCTCCAACACCCCACGCATGCGGTCGTCGGGCTCCACCGCCACCACCTCGTCGGCCCGGCCCACCAGCCGGCGGGTGAGCCCGCCCGTGCCGGCACCGAGGTCGACGATGCGGCGGACGTGCCCGGGCAGGACCCAGTCCACGGCGGCGGCCGGCGGCCCCGGCCGGAAACGCTCGTAGTGCGTGGCGGCATCGCCGAAGCTCGAGGCCCGGGCCGCCTTGGCCGCGGGCGTCAATGACGGAGGAACAGCGTCCGAGCTGGTCATGGGGCGACCATACCGGCCGAGCTGGGCGAGCGCCCCGGGCGCGTAAAGTCTCCCGGTCGCGGTGTTCCACCGGGGCGGCAGAGAGGTCACCATGGCAAACAAGTGGTTCGAGACAGTGGCAGAGGCGCAACGCCGGGCCCGCAAGCGGCTGCCGAAGTCGGTGTACGGCGCATTGATCGCCGGCTCCGAGCGTGGCACGACCCTCGAGGACAACGTCGCTGCCTTCGGCGAGCTCGGCTTCGCGCCCCACGTGGCCGGACAGCCGGCCAACCGGGACCTGACCACCAAGGTGATGGGCCAGGAGATCTCCTTTCCCGTGATGGTGTCGCCCACCGGCGTCCAGGCCGTCCACCCGGAAGGCGAGGTGGCCGTCGCCCGCGCCTCGGCGGCTCGGGGCACCGCCATGGGGCTCAGCTCGTTCGCCAGCATGCCGATCGAGGAGGTCGTCGCGGCCAACCCGCAGACCTTCTTCCAGATCTACTGGATCGGCTCGCGCGAGCAGATCCAAGCCCGCGTCGAGCGAGCCCGGGCGGCCGGGGCCGTCGGGCTCATCGCCACCCTCGACTGGTCGTTCTCCCACGGGCACGACTGGGGCAGCCCGACCATTCCCGAGACGGTGGATCTGCGCACGATGCTGCACTTCGCGCCCGAGGCCCTTTCGCACCCGCGCTGGTTCTGGTCGTTCGCCAAGACCGGGAAGGCGCCGGACCTGACCACGCCCAACATGGTGGCCAAGGGTGAGCAGGCGCCGACGTTCTTCGGGGCGTACGGCGATTGGATGCAGACACCACCCCCGAGTTGGGACGACGTGGCCTGGCTCCGCGAAGCAGTGGGGAGGCGCCTTCATGCTCAAGGGCGTGTCCCGGCTCGACGACGCCAAACGTGCCGTGGACGCGGGCGTGAGCGCCATTTCCGTCTCCAACCACGGCGGCAACAACCTCGACGGGACGCCGGCCACCATCCGCTTGTTGCCCGCCATCGCCGCCGCGGTGGGCGACCAGATCGAGGTGGTGCTCGACGGCGGTGTGCGACGGGGCGGCGACGCCGTGAAGGCGGTCGCCCTCGGCGCCCGCGCCGTCATGATCGGGCGCGCCTACCTCTGGGGTCTCGCCGCCAACGGCCAAGCCGGGGTGGAGAACGTGCTCGACCTCATGCGCAGCGGATTCGAATCAGCGATGCTGGGCCTCGGGCACACATCAGCGCAGGACCTGCGCCCGTCGGACCTCGTCATCCCCGAAGGCTTCACCCGCGTCCTCGGCGCCTGAGCCCGAGGAGCCCGAGGGTCAGCCCTCGAACTTGACCACGCCCCGGACGATGGTGCCGGCCGCCTGGTCCTCGTAGCCCTGCTGGACCTGGTCGAGCGAGTACTCCTGCGTGATGATCTCGTCGATCTTGAGCTCACCGGCCTCGAAGAGGTTGAGCAGATTGGGTACCTGCACCCGTGGGCTCTGCGAGCCGAAGACGGTGCCCAGCAAGGCCTGGTTGAACATGGCCAGGTTGAACAGGTTCAGCTTGACGTCGATCTGGTCGAACGGCGCGATGGCCGTGACCACGATGCGGGCGTCCTTGGAACCGAGGGCGCAGGCGTCGGCGATCAGGTCGCCCTTGAGCACGCTCGGCGTCAGGATGACCACGTCCGCGTTGCGGCCCATGGTCAGCTCCGGCAGCATCATCTGCGCGTCGAGCAGCGTCGCCGCCGTGTGCGTGGCGCCCGACTTCCAGTGCCTTCTCGAGCTTGAAGGGCACCGGGTCCACCGCGATGATGTGGCGCGCTCCGGCGATGCGCGCGCCCTGCACGGCACCCGAACCGACGCCGCCGATGCCGACGACCACGACGGTCTCACCCGGCCGCACCTTGGCCCGGTCCACCGCCGAACCAAAGCCCGTGGAGATGCCGCAGCTGATCAGCGCGGCCGCCTTCATGTTGTCCCATGGGTTCAGCTTCACCAGCGAGTTCTCGTGGACGACCATCTCGTCGGCGAAGGTGCCCAGCTGCGCCATGCGGTTCAGGTTCTCGGCACCCAGGTGGTAGCGGTAGGTCCCGTCGCTGATCATGCCGCCGGCCAGCGTCATCATCCCGAGGTCGCAGAGATTCTGGCGGCCTGAGGCACACCAGTGGCAGGTCCCGCAGGAGGGGATGAAGGAGACCGCGACGTGGTCGCCCTCCGCCACCTGGGTCACGTTGGTCCCCACCTCGGTGACGATGCCGGATCCCTCGTGGCCACCGACGACCGGGAACATGGACTTCACGCCCATCAGCTCGAGCACCTCGGGTGTCTGGCTGATGTCGCCGGTGCGCAGATGCTCGTCGGAGTGGCACATGCCGGCCCAGACCATCTTCACCCGGACCTCACGATTGCCCGGGGGATCGATCGTGATCTCTTCCGTCTTCCAGGGCTCGTTGAGCCCGGTGCATACGGCGGCACGCGTGGTCGTCATCTGTGAATCCCTCCCTGAGGCTTCCCGCGAGATCTGCTCGCGCCCTCAGTATCGTCGCCCGCACGGCCGGGGACAACCGGCGCGGACCCGACCGGCGGTAGTCTGCGCGCGTGCCCGTTCCCGCCACGTTCTCCGAGGTCGCAGCCCGGGTCCGCAACTGGGGCCGCTGGGGCGCCGACGACGAACTGGGCACCCTGAACCTGATCGACGACGCGGCGCGGCGACGGGCGGCGGCATCGGTCTCGACCGGTGAGGCCTTCGCCCTGGGGCTGCCCCTCTCGGCCGCCGAGGGCATCCAAGCGGGGTTCATCGAGGGCCGGATCAATCCGAGCCGCGCCATGATCCAGGTGAATCTTCCGTTGAGCCCCGATCCCGACTGGATCTGCGCCAGCGAAGACGTCCTGACCCTGGCCACCCAGTGCGCCACCCACTGGGACGCGCTGGCACACGTCAGCTACGAGGGCATCATCTACAACGGCTACCCGGCCTCGAGCATCTCGGAGGACGGCGCGGCTCGCTGCGGCATCCACCGGCTGGGCGCCGTGGTCGGTCGCGGCGTGCTGCTCGACGTGGCCCGGGCCAAGGGCCTCGACATCCTCGAGCCGGGCTACCCGATCATGCCCGAGGACCTCGACGCGGCCAGCGCTCTGGGCCACCTGGACGTGGCGCCCGGCGACATCGTCCTCGTCCGGACCGGCCAGATGCGGCACCTGGCGCCGGACCGGCGCGATCTGGTCGCCTACACCTGGCCCTCACCCGGCCTGACCATCGAAACGGCAGAGTGGTTCCGAGCACACGACGTCGCGGCCGTGGCGACCGACACCCTCGTGTTCGAGGTCTTCCCGTCGCCGCACGAGGACCTCTATCTCCCCGTCCATCTGCTCCACCTGGTCGAGATGGGCCTGACGCAGGGCCAGAACTGGGTGCTCGATCCGCTGGCCGAGGCCTGCGCGGCAGATGGCCGCTACAGCTTCCTGCTCGACGCCACCCCGATGCCGTTGACCGAAGGGCTCGGGTCGCCCCTCAACCCCGTCGCGCTCAGGTAGCCCGCCGGCGGCGCGGCGCGGCGCCACCCATCACCGGCGAGGACCGCTGGGCATCGAGTGCGGGCAGGAGGGCGGCGTGTGCTTCACGCCCGGTCACGGCCCAGTGCAGCAGGCGCGCCTGGGTGTCGATGAGGTGGGGGGTGCGGATGCCCCAGTACTCGAAGCCGTAGCGGTGGGCCGAGACGCTGGCGAACATGGCCACGATCGTCCCGGCGACGGCCATCGGGTCGCTGCCCGCCGGCGAGGCCGTCGAGGGAACGGCGGTCTCCCCAGTCGAGGGGCACGCCGAGACGATGACCTGGGACAGCGCCACGGTGACCGCGTTGAGCGCCCGGACCCGAATGCCGCGCAGCTCACGGTCGCCCTCCTCGGTGGCCAAGTCGACCACCCGGAACACGGCCCGGTTGTCTTCCCAGTAGGCGAGGAAACCCTCCGTGACGGCGCGCGCGGTGTCCCAGCTCGTCTCCTCGGACCAGTCACCACCTACCAGTTCGGCCAACTGCGCGGCCTCGTCGACCATGCCCTCGGCCAGGACCCGGATGGCCTCCTCGACGTTGGCGAAGTACTGGTAAAAGGTGGCAGGAGAGGTCTGGGCCTGCCGCGCGATGTCGGTGACTTTCACGGAGCGCCACGACGTGGTCGAGAGCAGCTCGACGGTGGCATCGAGCAGGCGTTGCCTGGTCTGGCGGCCTCGTTCGCCGGCCAGCCGGCCATCGGTCGTTGCCACCGGCTCGAAGTTCAGGTTGACGATGGCGGCATCCGCGCCTCGCAGCTCCGCTGACATGAGGCGCCAGCGTAGCGGCCGGCCTCTCGAAGGCCCAGGTGGGGGCCGGATACCATGACGGAATGGAGCAGACGCTGGCCCGCCCGCTCACTCGCGCCCAACAGGCCCGCCGGCAACGGGTGATCGACGCCGCGATGGCGTTGGGGCTCGAAGGCGGGTACGAGGCGGTGCAGATGCGCGACGTGGCCGCCCGCGCCGACGTCGCCATGGGCACCGTCTACCGCTACTTCACCAGCAAGGACCACCTCCTCGCGGCCACCCTCGTCAACTGGGTCGAGCTGCTCGACTCCCGGATCGGCCAGCATCCGCCCCGAGGGTTGCACCCGGCGGACCGAGTCCTCGACGTGCTGGACCGGGCGTTGCGCGCCATGGGTCGCCAACCCAGGCTCGTGGCCGCGGTGTTCACCTCGCTCTCTTCCCCCGACCCTGCCGCGGTGGGCTGCCAGCAGCAGATCACCCTGCTCATGGAAGGCATCATCGCCCGGGCCATGGGCGAGTTCGACATCCCCGACATGGCCGACCGGGCCCGCATGATCGGCCACGTGTGGTACTCGGCCCTCGTGGGGTGGATCAACGGCTGGTCGACCATGGTCCGGGTCTACGACGAGCTGGCCGTCTCGGTACGACTCCTCCTGCCCGAGGAACTGGTCGAGCGGCGCGAGCCCGCCTCCTGACGGCCGCCGCGACACCGGCGAGGGCAAGCGCTAGCGTCGCAGCCCGATGACGGTCGGTGCCCGCTCCCGCGCTGGCCTACCGATCGAATTCGACGGCATCACCAAGCATTTCGGGCCGGTCCAGGCCGTCGACCACCTCACCTTCACGGTGCAGCCCGGGCCGGGTCACGGGGTTCCTCGGCCCGAATGGCTCGGGAAAAACGACCACCCTGCGCATGCTGCTCGGACTGGTCCATCCCACCGCCGGAACGGCGACCATCGGCGGCCGCAACTACGCCGAGCTGGAGAACCCGACCTCCACGGTCGGCGCCGTCCTGGAGGCCACCAGCTTCCACCCGGCTCGCCGCGCCCGCACGCATCTCCGCATGGCCGCCCGGGCCGGTGGGCACGACGACAAGCGGGCCGACGAGGTGTTGGAACTGGTCGGCCTGACCGGAGACGCCAAGCGCAAGGTCGGTGGCTTCTCCATGGGGATGCGCCAACGGCTCGAGCTCGCCACCGCCCTCATCGGCGACCCGGCGGTGCTCATTCTCGACGAGCCGTCGAACGGACTCGATCCCCAAGGCATCGCCTGGCTGCGCGACTTCATGCGCTACCTGGCCGGCGAAGGCCGCACCGTGCTCGTGTCCTCGCACCTGCTCTCCGAGATGGCCCAGACCATCGACGACGCCATCATCGTCTCTTTCGGCGAGCTCCGGGCGCAGGGGACGCTCGAACAGATCACCTCGAACATGACGGGCGTGGTCATGCGTGCCCGCACACCCGAGGCCGACCGGCTCTGCGCCGTGCTCACGCAGGCCAACGTGGCCTTTCGCCGGCTGACGGCCGAAGAGGTGGCCATGGACGGTGTGCGGCCCGAACAGGTGGGCCCACTCCTGGCCTCCAACCAGATCATCCTCTACGAGCTCGCCCAAGAGGGTGGCGACCTCGAGTCGGTGTTCCTCTCGTTGACCACCGGGCTCGGGTTCGGAGAGGTGGCGGACCAGCTGTGACGCACGCCCTACGCGCCGAGCTGCTCAAAATGCGCTCCATGCCCGGTGTCTGGGTGACCTGGGCCATCACCGTCCCCCTGACGGTGTTGGGTTGCCTCGGCGTCTTCGCCCTGGCGGCCAACGGAGCTCCGGGCCATGCCTTGAACTTCCCCCAGACCCTGCACCAGCGGCGGATGCTGCTCGGCGCGGGTTACGGCACCATGCAGGTTCTGGCGCCGATCATCGGTGTCCTGTGCATCACGACCGAGTACCGGAACAAGACCATCACCACGTCGCTGATCCTGGTGCCGATCCGAACCAGGGTCATCGCCGCCAAGGTCGTCGTGGTCGCGCTGTGGTCCGTCTTCATGGTCGCCCTCTCCTTGGCCACCGTGGCCGCGGTCGGGTTGCCCTGGAACGCCGCGCTGGGCGGTTCGGCGTCGCAAATCTTCGATCAGGTCGGAGCGGTGCTCCCCGGCCTCCTGGTGGCGACCGTGCTCCTCGGCCTCTTCGGCCTCGGCTTCGGCACCCTGGTCAAGAACCAGGTCGCCGGCATCCTCATCACCATCGGGAGCACGTTCATCCTCGAACAGATCCTGGTTGCCCTGGCCCGGGCCATTTTCCACTACAACCTGAATTGGCTGCCCAACGGCGCCGGCGGCGCACTGGCCGGTGACATCGCCCGTGGCTTCGGGAATGCACAGGACGCCACGTCGCGCTTGCTCACGTGGTGGCAGGGCGGGCTCGTGATGCTGCTCTGGGGCCTGGTGCCCCTGACCATCGGCTACTTCACGACGTTCCGTCGCGACGTCACCTGATCAGCCGCGCAGCACCGTCCCGGGGCGCCGGGCCAGACCCTCCTCCGAGGACGCACCGTCCACCCGGATGGGCACGCCGTTCACCAGTGTGTGGGTCATGCCGATCGGCGCGTCGGCGGTGAGGCGTTCGCCATCGGCCGGGAAGTCATGGATGCGGCGCAGGGGGCCGGGGGCCACGGTCTCGGGGTCGAAGACGCAGATGTCGGCGGCCTGACCCTCCGCGATCGTTCCCCGGTCGGAAAGCCCGTAGACCCCGGCGGGCTCGCCCGTCAGCTTGTGGATGGCCCGCTCCAGCGGCATCACGCTCTTCTCGCGCACCCAGTTGCCCAGCAGGTCGGTGGAGAAACAGGCATCGCAGAGCTGCGACACGTGGGCGCCCGAATCGGCCAGACCCAGCAGCACGTTGTCGCGGGGAAGCAGCCAGGCGATGCCCTCGGGGTCGTCGTTGGCCAGCACCGACCAGAAGCGGGCCTCGAGGTCGTCGTCGAGCGAGACGTCGAGCATGACGTCGAGCGGCGTGCAGCCGCGCTCGTCGGCCAGGACCTGCACGGGGCGGTCGGTCAAGTCCGGGTGGCTGCGCGACTCGGCCACCGAAATGTTGGCCCAGTTGAGGGGAAAGCCGCCCGCCTTGCCGCTGACGTCCTCCCACGCCGTGGCGCGCCAGGACGGGTCACGGTACGCGGCCAGCCGCTCGTCCTTGGTCTTGCCCATGAGGGCAGCGAAGGTCGGCCGCATGTTCAAGGTGAACGGCTCGGAGAGGTTCATCTGGAAGACAAGCGGCCGGCACGACACCTGGGGCCACACCTGCACCCCGTCGGACCACGCCGCGTCGTGCTCGGCCACCACCTTCTCGTGGTAGGGGTAGCCCTTGACCGTGAGCAGCGCCGTCCAGGTGAACGGGCGACCGATCTCACGCTGGAGAGCGAACACCTCCTGGTTGGAGAACACGCCACCGGGAAGCAACGCGACGACGCCGCGCCCGGACTCCTTGACCGGTTGGAGCAGCGCCCGCAGCTCGGCCAGGTCGGCCACGCGGGAGGGCACCGGCCGGCCGCTGTCGCCGTTGTGCGTGGGCGACGCGCTCGAGGCGAAGCCGGCGGCACCGCCGGCCATGGCCTCGGCCACCACGGCCTGCATGCGGCTGATCTCGGCGTCGGTGGCCGGCCGCTCGTACGCCTCTTCCCCCATCACGTAGAGGCGCACTGCGGTGTGCCCGACGTAGCAGCCGTAGTTGAGGGCGGGGCCCCGCTTGGTGACCGCGTCGAGGTACTGCGGGAAGGTCTCGAACTCGTCCCAGGGCACGCCCACCGAGAGCGTGTCGAAGCTCATGTCCTCCACGTGCTGGAGGGTGCGGGCAAGGAGTGCCACGCCGTCGGGGCGAATGGGGGCGATGGAGAACCCGCAATTGCCGGCGATCACCGTGGTGACCCCGTGGAAGGACGAAGGGGTCAGGTCGGGGTCCCAGAACACCTGCGCGTCGTAGTGGGTGTGGATGTCGATGAACCCGGGACTCACCACCTGACCGCCGGCGTCCAGCACGCGCGCGCCCTCGAGGCCGTCGCCCACGGCGCTGATGCGCCCGCCGGTGATGGCCACGTCGGTCGGCCGGCCGGCCGAGCCTGTTCCGTCGATGACGGTTCCCCCACGAATAACGATGTCGGCGCTCATGGCACCATCGTCGCAGCCTGGGCGGCATCGTGCACGCGCGGTTGCCGATCGCCGGGTTGGGTCAGGTACGGTGGCTTTGGGCCCGGATCTGTCTGCCGGGCGGGAGAACAACGCGCCAATCCGGCGCGGGAGTGGAGTGGCGTGATGGCGGTTCGGTGGTTCAAGTCGAAGGCGGAGCCTCCGTCCGACGATGAGCTGCAGATCTCCGGCGCCATCATCGGGCCCTCTGACGGGCCATCCCCGGTGGCCCTGGTCGACGCCGGCCACGCGCCGCACGGCCTCGGCGTCGTGCGCGACCAATTCACCAGGAAGATCCGCAAGAACCCGACCATCCGCATGGTCCCGAGTTCCATCATGGTCGACGGTCACCGGTTGCGTTTCGCCGTGTCCGACAATGTCGCGGCCCACGGTCCCGACGGTCCGGGGACGCCACCGATCTGGGCCGTCAACATCCACGGTTTCTTCGCCGGGGGTGGCATGTACTGGCGGGAGAGCGCCCGCCTGGCCGAGCAGCTCGGCTGGCGGGTCATCAACCCGAGCCTGCCCGGTTTCGGGGGCAGCGATCCGCTCGAGTGGCAGGACGTCTCCATCGAGAACCTGGCCAACCAAGTCATGGCCATCGTGCACAAGGTCGACGCGGGCCCCGTGATCCTCATGGGCCACTCCATGGGCGGGGCCGTCGCGGTCCAGTTCGCCCACGACCACCCGCGGCGCACCCTGGGGCTGATCTACCGCGACGGGGTGAGTACTCCAGCCTGGAAGGACCGCAGCGGCATCATCCCGACCCTGCTCTCCCCGGTCCTGCCCGACGTCGCACCCATGGTCGACATGATCAGCGCGGTCTTCTTCGACCTCCCCGACCTGGCCATCGGGCGCCTCTACTCCACCGTCCGGGCGGTCCTGCCCGACATGCGCCAGAACATCCGCACCCTGGGCCAGACCATGCCGGTGGGCAGCATGCTCATGTCGCTGGACCAACGCAGCCAGGTCCGGACGTTGGTGGCCCAACAGATCCCCATCCTCAACGAGTGGGGATGCTTCGACCGGATCACGCCCGGGCACACGGCGCTCGAGTTCGCCGCCATCGCTCGGTCCCCGGTGCTCTGGGTGCCCGGAGGTCACAGCTGGATGCTGGCCCGACCGCAGGGCCAGGCCGACATCCTCCTCCACCTGGCCCGGGGCCAGGAATACCTCGACCTGGTGGTGGACCGGTGGCGCCAGCTCACCCCACGCGAGGTCCCGCTACGCGCCGTCAACTAGTCGGCGCCGTGCGGCCGATTGCCCGGGCCCGAGACGGTGCCGCGGGAGACGCAGACCGGGTCGTCGCAGCACCGTGATCGACAAGATCCTTCAACCGCTGCTGACGCTGAGCGGATGGGAGGCCTATGTGCTGGTCGGTCTCCTCGTGTTCGCCGAAGCGGCCGTCATGCTCGGCTTCGTCTTTCCCGGCGAGACGGCCGCCATCCTCGGCGGGGTGCTGGCCTCCAAGGGCGGGGTGACGCTTCCGGGGATTCTCGCCACGGTGATCGTCTGCGCCATCGTCGGCGACTCGGTGGGTTACCTCGTCGGCGACAAGTGGGGTCGCCTGGTCTTGAACCTGGCGCCGTTGCGCAAACGCCAGCGCGGCATCGACATGGCGTTGGAACAGTTGCGCCGGCGCGGGGCAACGGCCGTCTTCCTCGGGCGCTTCACCGCCTTTCTGCGCGCCGTCATACCCGGCCTGGCCGGCCTCTCCCGCATGCCGTACCGCATCTTCCTCCCGGCCAATGCGGCCGGCGGGGTGTGCTGGGGCGTCCTCTACGTCTTGCTGGGCTACTTCGTCGGCCAGCGCGTCGAGAAGGCCACCGGGATTGCCTCGGACATACTGCTCGGCTTGATCCTCCTGGTCATCGTCGTCCTCGTCATCCGGCATCTCCGCAAAAGTCGGCGCGAACTCGAGGGGCCCTCGGAACCGACGAACGCCGGCGCCGAGGAAACGACGGACTGAGCGCTCAGCCGGGACGGTCGAGGACCGAACGGTCGCCGGCGCGCAAACCCGCCAGCACGCGGGCATACTCCCCTGCCGCATCGTCGCCCTGGGTGTCGGTGTCGAGCCACCTCGGCGCAGCCGGGTCGCTCCGGTCCAGGCCGAAGAGTCCGAAGCGCGGCGCGTAGGTGCCCCACTCGTAGTTGTCCACCAGCGACCAGTGGAGGTAGGCCTGCACGGGCACGCCGGAGGCGATGGCGTCGGCCACCGCCCCGAAGTGCTCACGCACGTAGCGCGGCCGGTCCATCCCGTCGTCGCGCGGCATCGCCGTGCCGTCGCGCACCTCGGTGGCCATCCCGTTCTCGACTACCCAGAGCGGCAGCCCCGGCCGCAGTCCCGACTCGGTGGCGCACCAGGCGCGCAAGCCGGCCGGGTTGGACTCGACGTCCCAGATGGCGCGGCCAAAGGACCAGTCGAGCGAGCCCGACGCAGTACGCCGCGGCGGACGGCGCAGGGCGTGGCTGGCCACCGGGTCGTACCAGTCGAAGGAGACTGCGTCGAGGGTATGCGGGCGCGACGAGGCGTGCACGGCCTCGACGACCCTCCGGGGGGTGGTCGGGCGGGCGAGACGGCGCACACGGGGCCAGACGCGGCCCCGGCCCGGCTCATCCTCTGCCCCGTAGGGACAGACGGCGGCGAAGAACCGACGGATGCCCGCCTCCCCGGCGTGGCGCGGTGGGAACGCGGCGTCGTGCAGCGCGCGGCGCTCGTCGATGTAGCGATCGACCTCACCGGCCTCGATGCCCACCGCGCGCAAAGACAGAAGATCGGTCAGCATGCGGTCGTGCTCGTAGACGGACGACGAACTGGTGTTCATGGTCACCGCCGCCTCGGGTTGCGCAGCGCGGACGGCGTCGGCCGCGAGGACGTGCCCGGTGAGCAGGTTGTCGAGGACGCAGAAGGCGTCGGCCACCGCCATGCGCCGCCCGGGTGGGCAGTCGCCCTGGATCCAGCCCATCAGCGTCATGATGTTGGGCTCGTTGATCGTCACCCAGTGGCGGCAGTACGGCGCGAGCGCGGGAATGACGCGCTCGACGTGACGCACGAAGATGTCGGGCGAGCCCGGGCGGAGCCAGAACTCCTCACCGAGCCACCACGGGTGGCTGAAGTGGAGCAGTGTGACCATGGGGGCGAGCCCGCGCTCGGTGCACAGGGACAGGATCTCGGCGTAGCGTTCCAGCGCTCCCTCGTCGAACTCACCGCGCCGGGGCTCGAGACGGGCCCACTCGACCGAGAGGCGAAAGGCGTTGGCGCCCAGCGCGGCAGCGCGGTCGAGCGCTTCGGTGGGGTGGCGCCAGAAGTCGCCGGCCAGGCCCGACCGCTCCGCCCGGCCCGAGGCCTCCCAGCCCCACCAGTTGTTGTGCGGCTCGCCGTCACCGTTGAAGCCGCCCTCGATCTGATAGCCCGAGGTGGCCACACCGGCGAGGAAGCCCTCACCGAGCAGGTTGGCCGTCGGGCGGTCGGGAACGTCGGACATCCGCTCAGCTTGGCAGGCCCAGTCTCGCCGCCGCCGACCCGGCCCAGCGGCGGGGCGTCAGCGGGACTGGAGAGAGCGCAGCCGTGACACCGCGGCGGCGACGATCTCCACCTCGTCGCCGGCCTGCCGCACCAGCGAGCGCACCCGGGGCGCCGCGGCATCGCCACCGGCGCCGAGCGCGGCCGACTGCACGTCGCGCGCGGCCGCGATGACGTCGGCCACCTGCTGGCGCACCACCTCGGGACGGGCCTCGGCCGGGAGGCGGCGCTCGTGGCGCAACAGCGCATCGAGCTCGGACGCCGCCCCGCGCAGCGAGCGGCAGACCGCGGGCAGCTCGGCCACCGGCGCATCGTGCGCGGCCGCGTGGGCCACGGCGATCTCCGCGTCCTCGACGGTGGTCCACATGCGACGGCGCACGCGGGCGGCCGTACCCCGGCTCAGCTGCTCGGGCGTGGCCCGGGCCGACCAGCGCTCGCGGCCGGCGGCGAGAAAGGACAGACCGGACACCAACCCCCGGGTGATGACGTGGCCGCCCAGCACACGCCAGTAGCGGCGGATGTAGCGACGGGCGACGAAGAAGGCGACGGCCAGCACGGCCGCACCGAAGAGGGTCACGACGAGCAGGAACTCCAGCAGGTGTTCCAAGAACGTCATAGGAACGAATTGTAGGCGCAGATTTATGGAGAAAACCGGGCAGTAGCCTGGACAGATGGAGCGCGGTCCGGCCGGAGGGGACGGAAGCGACCGGCCAGGGCGGATGGCCATGCTCCAGGGCGGGCATCCGGTGATCCCCTCGGTGCGCGAGCACGTGCCCAGCGTCGTCTGGGGGGCCGCCCTCCCCTTGGCGGTCTATTTCCTGGCCCGCAGCCACGTGCACACGGACACGCAGGCGCTGATCATCGCGGGCGCATTCTCCGTGGCCTGGGTCGTCTTCCAGTTCGTCCGCCAGCGGCGGGTCGACCTGGTGGGCGTGATCGTCCTGTCGGGCTTCGCCGTCGGCGTGGCCAGCGCGGAGCTGCTCGGCGGCAACTCGTACATGCTCAAGGTGCGCGATGCCTTCTTCACCGCCATCTTCGGCGCCGTCTGCATCGTCACGGTCTTCACCCACCGTCGGCCGGCCCTCTTCTACGTGGGGCGCTACCTCTCGGCCGGGCAGGACCCCACCAAGCTGGCCGCGTACAACGAGCTGCACGAGGCGCCGATGGGTCGC
This sequence comes from uncultured Acidimicrobiaceae bacterium, assembly GCA_963726545.1. Classification (GTDB taxonomy): domain Bacteria; phylum Actinomycetota; class Acidimicrobiia; order Acidimicrobiales; family RAAP-2; genus Bog-473. The sequence goes on from CAVSCV010000020.1 coordinate 299,932, forward strand.
CACACCTTCCGTGTCCTGTCGGTCGTGTGGGGCATCGGCCTCATCGTCGAGGCCGCGTCGCGCCTGACGTTGGCCGACCTGTTGCCCACCGGGACGTTCCTGGCCGTGTCGCCCTTCATCACCGCCTCGGTCTTCGGCAGCCTCTTTGCCTTCACCGTCGTGTTCGTGCGGCGTTCAGAGTTCGACACCGTGCTCCCGGCGACCGAACCCCGTCCGGCCGCGCCACCGACGCCGACACCCACCGCCGACGAAGGGTCCGACCCCCAGCTTCCTCCTCCCGAGGCCCGGGGTTAGCCTCGGCGACGCACCGATGCCGGCGGAGCTGCCGGACATCGACGAAGGGAGCTGGACACCATGGCTGACGAAGTACTCCGCGAGCGGCGAGGCCACGTGGAGATCCTCACCATCAATCGGCCCGAGGCTCGCAACGCCATCAACGGCGCGGTGACCCTTGGGGTGTCGACGGCCCTCGACGACCTGGTCGAGGACAACGACTGCTCGGTGGTCGTGATCACCGGCAGTGGCGACAAGGCCTTCAGCGCCGGCATGGACCTCAAGGCGTTCAGCAGTGGCGAAGGGGCCACGATCATGGGGGGCAAGGGCGGCTTCGGGGGGATCACCCAACGCGACTTTCCCAAGCCGATCATCGCCGCGGTGAACGGCTCCGCACTGGCCGGTGGGCTCGAGATCATGCTCTCGTGCGACCTGGTGGTGGCGGCCGACCATGCCATGTTCGGCATTCCCGAGGCCAAGCGTGGCCTCATCGCCGGGGCCGGAGGACTGATCCGCCTGCCCAAGCGACTCCCCATGGCGATTGCGCTCGAACTGGCCATGACGGGCGACCCGATTGACGCGACGCGGGCGGCCGCGCTCGGACTGGTCAACACCGTGGTACCGGGCGACCAGGTGCTCGCCGAGGCCATCGCTCTGGCCGATCGCATCGCCGCCAATGCGCCGCTGGCCGTGCGCTACTCGAAGACCGTGATGCGCCAGGCGGCGGAGGTGCCCGAGGAGGAGGGCTGGAAGATCAACCTCCATGCCGTCGGCGTCGTGTTCTCCTCGGCCGACGCCATGGAGGGACCGGTCGCCTTCGCCGAGAAGCGCGCGCCCAACTGGCAGGGCAAGTAGAGGACCGCCGTGCTGGCCTCGGGCCTCGACACGCTCCGCCTCGCCCTCCACGTCCTGGCGGCGACCGTCTGGGTGGGTGGCCAGATCGTGATGGCCGGGCTGGTGGGGCCCTCCCGGCGCCTGGGCGTCGAAGCTCCCAAAGAGCTGGCCCGCGCCTTTGCCCGGATGGCCTGGCCCGCCTATGCCGTCCTGGTGCTGACCGGCTTCTGGAACCTCTCGACCTTCACCTGGTCGGACCAGACCACGGCGTGGAAGACGGTGCTGATGGCGAAGATCGTGGTGGTGGCCCTGGCCGGGCTGGGAGCCGCCCTGCACCAAAGGGCCACCTCGAAGGCCCAGCTGGCCCTTTGGGGCTCGGTTGCGGGGACCGCGAGCATCGCGGCACTGGTCATGGGCATCCTGTTGGCCGGTTGACTCCGAATACCGGGCACAAGAGGCCTGCGGGTACCTCGTTCCCAGATCGGGTCTAACCTGGGACGTGTTCCGCCACGTGGACCAAGGCGAAGGAGAACCTGATGCTTGCTGACATTTTCGGTCCCGACCTGCTGATCGTGGCCATCGTTCTCGTCGTGCTCCTCTTCGGAGGCGCGGCCATCCCCAAGCTGGCTCGCAACCTTGGCTCCGCCAAGACCGAGTTCGAGAAGGGGATCGACGAGGGCAAGAAGGGCGCGGCAGCCAAAGACGTGTCCGCCGCCGCTGACGCTCCCGCCGAGGACAAGGCCGCCGGCAGCTGAACCGACGGGCCGCGCAGCCCGTCACCCGTGACGCCTCCTCGACGGGGCGTTTTCCAGACCGCACGCCCAAGGGGAAGAGCATGGCCTCTGACGTCCTGTCCGTTGCCGATCGCCTCTGGAACGGTGAGCTCTCCACGTCCACCTTCCACCCGGTCGAACATGTCGGCGGGTTCGTCGAGATCACCGACGGCGTCGGCTTCTGCCCCTCGTTCGCCAACGTCTCGTCGTTTCGCACCGGCGACGGACTCGTGCTCGTCGATACGGGCAGCGCGCCGCTGGCCCAGATCGTGCACGACGACATCCGCACCTGGAGCCCGGACCGCCTGCACACCGCGGTCTACTCGCACGGCCACATCGACCACGTCTTCGGCGTGCCGGTCTGGGAGGCCGAGGCGCTCGAACAGGGCTGGGCCGCGCCGGAGGTGATCGCCCACCACGCCTTGCCGGCCCGCTTCGACCGCTACATCTTCACGAACGGCTACAACACCATCATCAACCGCCGCCAGTTCGGCTTCGCCGACCTGCAGTGGCCGACCGAATACCGCTACCCGGACCGCACCTACCACGAGAGCCTGGACATCTCAGTCGGCGGCGTCGACTTCGCCCTGCGCCACGAGAAGGGCGAGACCGACGACCACACCGTGACCTGGCAGGCGGACACGAAGGTGCTCTGCTGCGGTGACCTCTTCATCTGGGCCTCCCCGAACGCGGGCAACCCGCAAAAGGTGCAGCGCTACCCCCGCGAGTGGGCGGACGCGCTCCGCCGCATGCTGGCCCTGGACGCCGAATTCCTCCTGCCCGGCCACGGGTTCCCGGTCGTCGGCGCCGACCGGGTGCGCGTCGCCCTCTCGGACACCGCGGACCTCCTCGACTCGCTGGTGGACCAGACCTTGGCCGTGATGAACGCCGGCGGGCGGCTCGACGACGCCATTCATGCGGTCGCCGTGCCCGAGGCTCTGGCCGGCCGCCCCTTCCTCCAGCCGGTCTACGACGAACCCGAGTTCATCGTCCACACGGTCTGGCGCCAGTACGGCGGTTGGTGGGACGGCAACCCGGCGACCCTCAAGCCGGCGTCCGAGCGCGCCCTGGCGACGGAGCTGGCGGAACTGGCCGGCGGGGCGGGTGTCCTGGCCGACCGCGCCCTGCACTTGCTGACCCTGGCCCAGGAGGCGGGCACCGGAGGTGCGGCCGAGGCCGACCGGGCACTGCGCCTGGCCGGCCACCTGGCCGAGCACGCCTGGCTGGCCGCGCCGGCCGATCCGGGCGTCCAGCGGGCCCGCCAGGAGGTGTTCGCGGCGCGCGCGGCCCAGGCCACCTCGACCATGGCCCGGGGCGTCTTCACCTGGGCCTCCAACGAGGCCGCCGGGAGTGAGCCCTCGCCCCACCCACACGCCCACTGACGGCGCAGGGCGGCGCACCGCCGACGTGCGCTCAATTCCAGTTTTTTCGCGCGGTTCGATAGTGTCACCGCTCGTGGACTCGTCGCCGACCAGCCCCCCTCTTGAAACGTCCGAAAGCCCTGCTCCGAGGCGTCGCCGGCGACTGGGAGCGGCGGCCTTGGTCGGGACCGGGGCCATCGCGCTGACGGGGTGCCAGCTGCCTACGTTCGGGTTCTACAAGGGGGCCACCACCCAGGCCCAATCCACCACCCACCTCTGGCAGGGTTTCTTCGTGGCCGGCCTGATCGTGGGCGGCTTCGTCCTCTTGCTGATTCTGTGGGCCATCTTCCGGTACCGGCGTCGGTCCGACGACATCCCCCGCCAGAGCCAGTACCACACGCTCGTCGAGGTCCTCTACACCGTGGTGCCCATCCTGATTGTGATCGGGCTGTTCATCGCCACGGTGATCGTCGAGAACAAGGTCGATGCCGTCTCCCCCGACCCCGACGCCACCATCCACGTCTACGCCTTCCAGTGGGGTTGGGAGTTCAAGTACCCCAACGGCGTGCAGATCATCGGCCAGACCACGGACGCCCCCACCATGGTCGTGCCGACCGGGCAATCCGTCCACATCTACCTGCGCTCCTACGACGTGCTGCACGGCTTCTACGTGCCCCAGTTCAATTTCAGCCGCTACGCCAGCCCCGGGTACTGGACGGACTTCCAGTTCAACGTCATTCACAATGGCGTGTACCGGGGCCAATGCACCCAGCTGTGCGGCCTCTACCACTCGTTGATGTTCTTCAACGTCCGTTCCGTCTCGCCGACGGCCTACCAGGCCTGGCTCCACACCACGGCGGCGTTCCAACGCCGGCACCCGAACTCCATCGGCCAGCTCCCCTCGAGCGTGCACGCCAACATCAACGGCACCGCGGGCTACTCTGGCAATTCGGGCAACACCGGCGGTGGCAACACCGGAAACACAGGAGGTGCGTTCTACGGTGACTGACGTCATCGCTCCCCCTCTCGAGACGCCGGACCAGCCGGGAGTCGCCGACGGCCACGATGCCCACGGGCACGACGCCGTCGCCGGCCACGAGGACCACGGGCCGACCGGGATCCTCAAGTGGATGACGTCGACCGACCACAAGGTCATCGGCCTCAGCTACATGATCACCGCGATCGCCATCTTCTACATCTCGGGGATCATGGCGCTCTTCATGCGGCTGCAGCTCGCCTCGCCGCACTCTTCGCTGTTGAGCTTCGCCCAATTCAACGCGCTGTTCACCATGCACGGCAGCCTGATGCTGTACCTGTTCGCCGGCCCCTTCGCGTTCGGTGGCCTGGCCAACTACATCGTGCCACTGCAGATCGGCGCGCCCGACATGGCGTTCCCTCGCCTCAATGCCTTGAGCTACTGGCTCTACCTGACCGGCTCCCTCACCATGCTGCTCGGCTTCTTCGTGGCCGGCGGTGCGGCGCAGTTCGGCTGGGTGGCCTACGCGCCGCTCTCGAGCGCCACCAGTTCGCCCGGCGCGGGACCCGACGTCTGGATCATGGCCCTGGTGCTCACCGGGTTCTCGGCCATCTTCACCGGCGTCAACCTCTGCGGGACGATCTTCTACCTGCGCGCCCCGGGCATGACCATGTTCCGCATGCCCATCTTCACCTGGAACATGTTGGTGACCGGGATCCTGATCCTCATCGCCTTCCCGGTGCTCACCGCCGCGCTGGTCATGCTCTTCTGCGACCGCCACTTCGGGACGCACATCTTCACCGCCGTGGGCTGCCACCTGGTCAACGGCGCGCCCATGGCCTCGTGCGGCTCCCCGTTGTTATGGCAAAACCTCTTCTGGTTCTTCGGCCATCCCGAGGTCTACATCCTCGCGCTCCCGTTCTTCGGGATCGTGACCGAGATCCTGCCCGTCTTCAGCCGCAAGCCGGTCTTCGGCTACAAGGGCATGGTCTTCGCCACCATGGCGATCGCCGCCCTCTCGACCGGGGTGTGGGCCCACCACATGTTCACCACCGGCGCAGTGCTCCTGCCGTTCTTCTCGTTCCTGAGCCTGCTCATCGCCGTCCCGACCGGGATCAAATTCTTCAACTGGATCGGCACCATGTGGCACGGCCAGCTCACGTTCAACACGCCGATGCTGTTCAGCATCGGCTTCCTGTTCGCGTTCCTGATGGGTGGCGTGACCGGCATCATGTTGGCCTCGCCGCCGATCGACTTCGCCACCCACGACACCTATTTCGTGGTGGCCCACTTCCACCAGGTCCTCTTCGGCACCGCGGTCTTCGCCGGTTTCGCCGGCCTCTACTACTGGTACCCGAAGATGTTCGGCCGCATGTTGCGCGACAACCTGGGCAAGTGGCACTTCTGGCTGATGTTCATCGGCTTCTGGGTCACCTTCATGCCCCAGTACGTCGTCGGCCTGCTCGGCATGCCCCGCCGGGTGGCGAGCTACCCGTCCAACCTCGGCTGGCAGAGCTACAACATCGTCTCGACGGTGGGCGCCTTCATCATCGGGATCTCGTTCGCCTTCCTCCTGGTGAACTTCTGGATCTCGTGGCGCAAGCCCATCCCGGCCGGCAACAACCCGTGGGACGCCCAGACGCTGGAGTGGTTCACCACCTCGCCGCCGCCGCACCACAACTACACCCACCTGCCGCCGATCCGCTCGGAGCGGCCCACCTGGGACTACAACCACCCTGACCACCTCAACGTGCCGCACGGTCGGGGAGCCCACTCCAACGGCACGACGGCAGCGGAAAGAAGGTGGAGGCGTCGGTATGAGGATCGAAGCGCTGTTCCTGCTGTTCCTCGGCGCCTTCTTCGGCTTGGTCGGCCTCGTCTACTGGTTCTGGAGCTACGAGGACGGCGGCGGCGTGATGTTGCTGGGCGCCACGCTCCTCGGCTTCCTGCCCGGGAGCTACTACTACTTCTGGCATCGGCGCATGGGGAACCGGCTCGAGGACCGCGATGCCGAGATCGCCGAGGGAGCCGGTGAGATCGACTCCTTCCCCGAGCTCCTCCATCTGGCCCTTCGTCATGGGAATGGGCGCCTTCACCACGGTGCTCGGCCTCGTCTTCGGAATCTGGTTCCTGTTCCTCGGCATCCCGCTGATCCTCACGGCTCTGGCCGGCGTCACCGCCGAGAGC